>CAJFQC010000011.1 GCA_904418845.1 uncultured Ruminococcus sp.
GTCTATTGTTCAGTTATCAAGGTTCCTGCCGCTCTTTCCAAACGACAGCTTTGATAGTATATCAAAGCGCTTCACGTTTGTCAAGAACTTTTTTCTTCTGTCGTATCCATATCTCTTTCGGTCAGTTTTAAACGACAGCTATAATAATTTACCATATCGCTTTACCGTTGTCAACAACTTTTTCCTGTTTTTCAGTTCATTATTTTCATCGGCTTTTGAGGTACTTTTCCTGTCATTCTCCGGTCGTTCCGCCTCCGCGTCTCCAGCCGAACTGCTCTTGGAGTTTCCCCTCGTCGTCAGCGACAAGTGGTATCTTATCATCCTCAAATGTAATTGTCAACATTTTTTTAGTTTTTTATTTATTTCAGATAATTCATTCAATTTTGTTTTTTCATTCACTTTTTCTGTGTTATGTATAAACGCATTACTTTTGCATTTTAACACACTAAAATTAAGAAAAGGAACCAGAAAATTTCTGATTCCTTTGCCATAACATTTTCCTTTCTCTCAAAATATTAATTGTAATATGTCTGACCGCCTGTTTTCCATTCATTGCCTGTCAAATTCCAACACCTGATCCTTTTTTCATAAACGCGGGAGTCCACTCAAGCGGTGCGTCTGCTTCGATCCATTGCCCGCCGTCATACTCTCTGCCCGTCTTACAATCCACCCATACATCTCCTTTCGGAAGGTAGATCTTTCTCGTCCTGGCTCCTGCTTCAAGTACCGGAGCGACAAGAATATCGGGTCCGTAGAAATACTCGTCTTCCACTTCCCAGCAGACAGCGTCCTGTGGATATTCATAGAACAAGGTCCTCATGACAGGCGTGCCTTTCTCATGAGCCTCCTGCATCAGTGTCCGTGTATACGGACGAAGCTTTTCCCTGAGCTCCATGTATTCCTTACATATCTTATATACTTCCTCTCCGTAGCTCCATACCTCGTTCGCCGCGCCGGAGCAGCAGGTTGCCCCGCCTGTTGTCCCATACTGGGGCTGTCTTGGCTCACGGTCACCGTGAAGACGCATGACCGGGCAGAAAGCTCCCCACTGGAACCATCTGATGAATACTTCCCGAAAAGCCGGATCATCCGGGTCTCCTCCGTGAAATCCGCCGATGTCCGTGGTCCACCACGGGATTCCCGCAAGCCCCATATTCAGACCTGCCGCAAGCTGATTTCTCATACTGTCAAAACTGGATGCGATATCTCCAGACCACACCAGAGCGCCGTACTTCTGGCTGCCTGCCCACGCGCACCGGAGAAGATTGACGATATTTTCCTGCCCCTCTGCCTGCATACCTTCATAAAAGGTTTTTGCATAGTCCACAGGATAAATATTTCCGATCTCAAGATCTGTTCCTCTGTAGTATCTGTAATTATCAAAGTCGTACGCTGTATACTCTGGCTCCGCCTCATCCAGCCAGAATATTTTGATCCCTTTGTCATAGTAATTCTTTTTTGCTTTCTCCCACACGTAGTTCCTTGCTTCTGGATTCGTCGCGTCATAGTGAATGGTCGCTCCCTCAAAGTCAAGTCCTACACGGAATCCTCTCTCCGTCCGGATCAGATATCCTCTCTCCAGCATTTCCTCATAATTCTCTGACTTACGGTCCACAGTCGGCCAGATGGATACCATCAGTTCCACACCCATCTCTTTTAATTCTTTTATCATCGCGTCCGGATCCGGCCAATAGGCCGGATCGAATTTCCACTCTCCCTGTTTTGGCCAGTGGAAGAAGTCAATGACTATCACATCAAGAGGGAGATATCGGCGCTTATATTCCCGCGCCACTTCAAGCAACTCCTCCTGCGTCTGATAGCGAAGCTTACACTGCCAGAAGCCCATACCATATTCCGGCATCATTGGAACAGTACCGGTATCTTTTGCGTACGCTTCCTCTATCTCTGCCGGCGTATCCCCCACTGTGATCCAGTAATCCAATGCCTTTGCGGCAAATGCTTCGAAGCTCATGATATTCTTTCCCAGAACAGCTCTTCCGATCCCCGGATTGTTCCACAGAAGCCCGTATCCCATTGATGAGATGATATGAGAAATGGTACGCTGGCCTGTGAATTTCTGTGCGCCAGTTCCATATCAAGTCCTTTCAGATCAAGATAAGGCTGCTGATACTGCCCCATACCGTACAGCTTTTCGTCTTTATCCAGAGATTCCCAGCGCATGGTCAGATGGTAGTCTCCGCCTATGTTGGGACGGAATTCTCTCGCCTCCACCTCGATCGCGCTGCACTTTCTATCCGTCACGTCCCGGCGGTTTCTCCAGTATTCTTCCATAAGAAGCTTTCCGTTTCGGATCCACGCACCGTCTTCGGTCTGTTCCGTCTCTGCTGTAGTCCTGCATGAGGAATTCAGCGCCCAGTCTTCATCCGCCATTTCCGCGTTTTTTGTGGAACGGACTCTGACCCCGTTCGCTCCCCATCCTTCGATCCACAGTTCTTCCGCGTCATAATGATATATGACCTTATTGTTTTCTGTTCTTAACATTGTCTCTCCTTTCCGCAGACAAAAATTTCTATCCCTTGACTGCACCGCTGGTCATTCCACCCACGATATATTTCTGCATAAAGATAAAGATCAGCAGCACCGGAATAATCGTGACAACGGCAAATGCTGTCAGATAACTCCATTTTGTACCATACTGTCCCATAAAGTTGAAGATTCCCGCTGTGATCGGCCTGCTCTGCTGATCAATGATAAATGTCATTCCATACGCCAGATCTCCCCAGGCATACAGGAAAGAGAAGATCGCACAGACCACGACCCCCGGCTTGGCGATAGGCAGAAGGATACGGATAAATGCGGTAAATCGGTTACAGCCGTCTATGTATGCCGCCTCTTCCATATCTTTGGGTATCGAGGCAAAATAGTTCTTTAGTATCAAGATAGAAAACGGAATCCCGATCGTCGCATCCGCAAGGATTGCCGAGCCCCATGTATTATACAGATTCATATTTTTAAACAACATGAACAGCGGTGTCAGGAGTACAGATACCGGGAGCATCTGTGTGACCAGAAACGTAAGAAGCATAGCTTTCCTGCCCTTGAACCTGTACTTTGCGATCCCGTATGAGGCGGGTACGGCGAGAACCACCGCGATCGCCATCGCACCCACAGAGATAATCATACTGTTTGCAAAGGATTTAAACATATTAAAATCCCCGGTTTCCACCTGCGCCGCGTAGGATTTTGTGTTTATGATCTCCGGAAAAAATGTCGGTGGATTCTGAAAGATCTCTGTCTCTGTTTTCAAAGACGTGATCAATGTCCAGTATAAAGGAAATAGAAGCACGCATGCGATCAAAACCGCAGCGATACAGAATATCACATTTTTCTTTTTACTTAATCTCTTCTCTTCATCCATTATTCGTTCTCCTCCTTTGTCGCCCTCAGATAGAATACACCCACAATCATCAGGATCACCAGCAGCACATTTGCAGTCGCTGAGCCTTTGCTGTACTGGAACATTTCAAAGGACAGCTTGTAAGAGTAGGTTGACAGCATGTGGGTGGAATTGACCGGCCCGCCGCTTGTCATGACATAGACCAGATCATACACTTTAAATGTATAAATAAATCCTAAGATCAGCACGGACTCGATAGTAGGACGAAGAAGTGGGAGCGTGATCTTAAAAAATGACTGAATCCCTGTCGCACCGTCGATGGATGCGCTCTCATACAGATCTTTAGGGATCGTGGTAAGTCCTGTGGATATCAGTATCATATTAAACGGGATACCGATCCAGACATTGGCACAGATTAGTGCGAACATCGCTGTCTCCGGAGTAGTCAGCCACTCGACATTCTCTGACATAATATGAAGACTCTTTAATATATAGTTCAAAACTCCGATATCCGTAGCAAAAAGCAGCTTAAAGATCAGCGCTGTCACAGTGATCGGTATCATCCATGGCACGAGCAGGATACCGCGGAGCGGTTTGGAGATTGCAAACCGCTTGTTAAAAAAGATCGCCCGCGCGAAACCGATGATAAACTGAACGACCAGACAGCACACGGTGAATACAAGTGTATTTGTCAGTGAAGTCCTAAAGACCGAATCCTTAAAAAGCTCGATATAATTCTGGAATCCGACAAACTTTTTCGGCCCGTGCACCAGATTGGTCATTGTGACATCCTGAAGACTGAGGATGATATTTCTCAAGATCGGATAACCGACAAAGCCCAGCATATACAAAAAGGCGGGGAGCACAAATACCAACCCTATATTGTCATACTGAAAAAACTTTTTTATTTTACGCAAAATATTTTCGCCTCCTCAAAATCCGTGTAACAATTCAGCCATACAGTTTGCAAGCAGGCTGAACTGTTACACATATCTGTAAAATATCTCTTTTAAAGCGCATTTAGGGCAAAAAAGGGAGTATACGGAACGCTCCGCATACTCCGCACCTTTTATCTCCTTATTCTACGATACCGTCGATCGTCTCCTGCGCCTTTGCCGCCGCGTCTTCCGGTGTGGAAGTTCCTGTCATCACTTCATTAAATGCCAGAGAGATCGCGTCGGATACGCTCGGCCAGTCTGCCAGCGAGCCTCTTGCCTGTGCGTACTGCAGTTCCTCTACGAACGGCTGATACGGTGAATCTGCTTCAAACTGACTCTCGGCGATGGTCTGGTCTGCTGAGATATATCCGAAAGCATCCATCATATATTTCACCTGTTCCTCCTCTGTCGCATACTCAAGGAAAGCCAGAGCTCCTTCTGTATTTCCACCTTTTACTACCGCATAGTTCTCGCCGCCTAAGCAGGACGCATACTCGGAATCTTTCGGGATGAGTGTGACATTCCAGTTGAGGTCCGGCGCCTCTGACTGCATTGTCGGGATCTGCCACGGTCCGTTGACCATCATTGCCACGTTGCCTGCGATAAACTAGTTCATAACGTCTCCCTGAGTCCAATTGGTACATTCTTTGCTCATCACTCCTGAATCAATCAGCTCTTTCGCATAAGTGAGAGCCCTGATGCCTTCCTCAGAATCTATCTCATAGGAGCTTGCCCCCGTTGACCAGAGCCACGGAGTGAAATTGAAGGTTCCTTCTTCATTCTGTATACTACAGAATGCCAGTCCAGATACAGAATCTGTCGTCACAGCCTCCGCTGTCTCCATCAGTTCATCCCATGTAGTCGGAACACTGCATCCGGCCGCATTTAACATATCCTCATTATAGTAAAGTCCGAGACAGTTTACACCAAAAGGAACACCGTACAGTTTGCCATCCAGTGTGCAGGAGTTTACTGCTCCTTCATAGTAGCTGTCCACGTCAAATTTTCCTGTCAGGTCTTCGAAGATTCCCATAGTGGCATAGGACGCGTGATCCGGCGAATCTAAGATTGCGATATCCGGAAGCTCATCTGCCGAAGCGCCGATGGAAAGCTGCTTTTTAAAATCCGCAAAAGGTACGTATTTTGCCGTTACCTCATATGTATCCTGAGAATTGTTATAGTCCTCGATAATCTTATCAAGCGCTACCTGATGCCCCTCTGTCTCCCAGTAGTACCAGATCGTAACATCCTTGGCCGTTGCCTCTGTACTTTCTCCGCTCTCAGAACTGCCATCTGATGATCCACATCCTGCCAGCATCCCTGTTGCCATTGCCGCCGCAAGCCCGATGGCCGCTAATTTTTTTAACTTCATCTTTTTTCCTCCTTGTTTCCTTTTTTCTGTTCCTCTGCTATATCTGAATTTTAACCCAGAATATCTGCCGAATAAATTATATAAAACTTAAAAAGGATAACATTTCTAAGGAAAGAATCATTGATGTGTTTTCCTGTAATCGGCCGGCAGTATCCCTGTCTCTGATTTAAACACACGGCTGAAATACTTTGCATCCGTGTAGCCCGTCTGCTCCGCGATCTTATACAGCTTCATATCCGTCCCCAGCAGGAGTTTCTTTGCTTTCTCTATCCGAAACCTCCTGACATACGCACTGAAATTGATCCCCATCTCCTGATGGAACTGTGTACCCAGATACTCCGGCGTGATCCCAAGCCTCGCCGCAATCTCATCAAGAGTGATTCCTGTGCGGTAGAACTCGTGGATCATCGCCACTGCACGCCTGACATTCAGATTGCCGATCTCATCCCGAATGCTATTGCGCTCCTCAAGCAGCTTTGCTACGACATCCCCAAGTCCCAGCCGTGTTTTTGCACGTGTGATCTGATCCAGAAGCTCCCGCTGATCGATGTCCTCAGAGGAAAGACTTCCCGCTTCTTTCAGGAAATGTATCATACTCCAGAAAAATCTGACATAACATTCTTTGATGTTCTGGGGCGAATACACCTTTTGATTCTGAAAATATCTCTGGAACCTTTTCAGACTTTTTATAGTCTTTTCTTCATCTCCCGAACAGACTGCTGCTTTCATCTGTTCTTCGATATCCAGCGGGTAGACACATAGCTCTGTCTGGATATTGAGGATTTCAGGGTATGAGATGATGACATCGTCTCCCATCGGAATTGTCCATTCCAGATAATGCTCCACAGCTTCATAATTTTCTCTAAAAAAACGGATATCCTCCACTTCTGTCCAGCCCATGGCAGCGCCGTGCATCTTATCATTTTCTCCCAGGAAATGCCCCTGTATCCAGCGCTTCATATTATCACTTTCTTTATAATTGTAGAGAAGCAGCCGGATCTCCCGCTGCTTTTCATCCTCCTGGATACAATATAAAGTGCCGGGTCTTTCTGCCAGGATCATCCTTATCTTTCTTAAAAAATCCGCCCTGTTCTTCTCTGTCCACTCCTCAAAATAAGTAACCAGAAGTGCGAGAGAGCTGGTCTTATCGATTCCGAACCTGTCTTTAAGATAGCCCAGCACCTCATTCTCCAGCTCCATATCTCCACTTAAGATATTTCGGATCATCTGATCCAGCCCACCTATCTTCTCCGGTTGGTTTTTCCTGTCTTTTTCCATCTCTTTTTTTACTCGTTCGATGGATCCAGAAAAATCTTTCAGGTTAATAGGCTTTAATAAATATTCCGTTACACCGAGACGAAGCGCGGATCTGGCGTACTCGAATTCCGAATACGCGGACAGAACAATCGCTTTCGCGGTACACCCTTCCCTGTACGCCTGTTCCAACATAGCAAGACCATCCATCACAGGCATCCGCACATCCGTGATGATCACATCCGGCTGCTCCTTTTGTATCAGGGCAAGTCCCTGCTCTCCGTTCTCCGCCTCACCTGCAACCTCATTTTCCACATCAAGCTTAGGCAACAGTCTGCGTATTCCTTCTCTTATGCGTATTTCATCCTCAACGATCAAAAATTTCATAATCTTTCTCCCGTCCGTCAATCCGTTATTTGGGGTATCCGTATCATAACTTCCGTATATACTCCCTGAACACTGCTGACCTTAACATCCGCCTGTTTTCCGTAATACATCTTGATCCGCCCGATAGCGTTTTTCATTCCGATACTGTTCTTATCCCCGCTTTCTGGATATATTCCGCCGTTTATCATTTTGACTGTCTCTTCAGACATCCCAATCCCATTATCCCATATACGAATCATAAGCTGCCCGTCTCCGGGTTCTATCTCTACCCGCAGGATGTAAACATCCTTTTCCACCTTAAAACCATGATACAGGGAATTTTCCACAAAAGGCTGAAACAAAAGTTTATGTATCTTCCAGTCCATTACTTCCTGTGACACACAGATCTCACATTGAAAAGTATTTTTCAGACGGATCTGCTGAAGAAAAAGATATTGCTTCAGCCACTCTGTCTCTCTGCTGACTTTCACTTCCGCATTACTGTTGTCAATCCCGTATCTTAAGATCGCAGCCAGCGAAGTGATAGCGTTGCTGATCTCATACTCATCGTTATCAATCGCAATCCAGTTAATCGTATCCAGTGTATTATACAGAAAATGCGGATTGATCTGCGCCTCCAGAGCGGCGATCTCAGCTCTGCGCTGAGAATCGATGGCTTCTTTTTCTTTCTGCACAGACATCTCAAGCTCATCCATCATATGGTTGAACTGCGTCTCTACTATCTGTATCTCTGTCGGCGTTGACGGATCAATCCCGCTTCGTACGGACAGACTGCCTTTCTCTGCTTCTTGCATCGTCCTCACAAGCCTGTTGATGGAGCTCATAAGGTTCTTCGTCATAATATAGATCAATGTCAGCAGAACCGCTGCGGTCACTCCCATAAAAATCAGCATAATCCTCTGTTGTACGTTCAGTTGGGCAATCAATCCTTCCTGGCTCGACACACAGATGATATCCCCCGCCGAACTTATCCTCACTGACAACCTCTACGGCCACATTGCGGCCTCCGGCCAGTTCCTGCTCACGCAGATACTGTTCATACCTGTGCGTTCTCTCCTCAATATCATCCGTCCAGTCGATCACGTGAGTCCCCAGAAGCTCCTCCTCTCTGCAGGAAACCATATTCCCCTCTGTGTTGACCATAAACTTGAAGGTATCCCCGCTGCCATCGCTGGCGTAGATTTCCTGCAGCATCTCCTCATCGATGCTCACGATTACCACACCAAGCTGCTTGTCCACATTCTGATAATCCATGATGCGGTGCCCCATGTGAAAGAGATAGTATGTGTCAGACGCAAATACTCCTGCCCTGCCTGTGGGCAGCAGATGAGTCGCATTGTCCTGTGAAAAGTATTCATACAGCTCCTTCTGACTCATCCCCGCGCTTCCCATCCATGAGGTTTTGGTCGATGATCCGGTCAGCAGGTCATAGAACACCACATACCCGCTCTCTGTAATGACTGTGATACATTTAATATGCTCTTTGGTATAGAACATCCCCCTCAGAGTCTTGCGAAGCTGCCCGGATACCAGCTCAACCTCCTCCTGCTGTTCGATCTGCTCCACCATAGCCACAATATCATCGTTCATATATACCTGAAACAGGATGTCCTCATAGGAATCCATCCATACGCCCAGACTACTCTTTGTCTGCCGGAGATTCGACTGCATCATATCCGCCGCGTTCTCTCTGACAATCTGTGCAGTATTGATATAAGAAAATAATATCAGTATAAAAGACGGAAAGACTGCGGTAATAATGAAAGCGATCAGCATCTTGCCTTTTAAACTGTTCCAGGAAATCATCTCTCTTATTTTCTTCAAAAGAGTACCCTCCATCATTAGCTTTATTTTTATAACATGCTGTCACAGTCTTTTTCCTACGTGTATCTGTCCCTTCTCAATATTTTTTACTTTCATTATAACAACAATCCCCGCTTCATTCAGAGTGGGGATTTCTTAAAAAGGAATAAATTTCTAAACTATTTTTCACTTTACATAAAATATATCCTTGTGAATACTGGTTTTTACAGGAGATACAACTGTATTTTGTGTATTTTTTCTAGAATTCTTTTTTATACATAACTCTACAACTGATCCAATATGATAACACGAGCGCCGCCAATGCGATCACCACTACTGCCACAAGAAACGCACTTTCATCTATTGCAGCCAGCCTGTTAATTACTGCCGAAGCATCTATCTTCAATGCATTCTGAATCCTGCCCGCTAATATTCCAAGAACGCATATGATGCCGGCAATTACAAGGATAACTATACGCCCTTTTTCCCCTCCAAATTTCAGATCAATCGGAAGCATTATCGCCAGCATAATTGCCACTACCCAAAAAAGAACAACCGATGAAAGCACTTGCTCCACAGGGGATTCATAATTATTTGCCACCGTAAATAATATACTTATAATCACACCAAACAACCACGCACAGCTGCTTGCAATTAAACCAAAGCAATACTTTTCCAAAACATAAGTCTTTCTTGTAATCGGCAGTGAAAAGAGAAAAGCATTTCCGTTATCAAATTCATCATAACTGATAGAACTAAGCGTAAACAATGCCCCTGAAAATCCAAGGAATCCTATCGCAAATGTTGCGCCTTCCATTGTCCCAATCATAATGAAACATATAACAATAATCACAGCGAAAAAATTCTTCTGAGCTTTCATTAATTTAAAATCTTTTATCAATAATCCCTTCATAACTCGTCACCTCTTATCATCAGCGTGATAACATTGTCTATTGTTCCTTTCTCAATCGCTGCTGTTGGAAAATTTTCCATATAATACTGTCTCTGATTCGTCAGACAGCTATAACCATACAGTTCTTTTTTCGTCCGCACTATATACTGCTTATCCAAGTCATTATACTGCTCTTCACTCACTTTCAGAAGAGCGTAATCACTTAAAAGTACGTCTACATCTTCATGTAAAATGATTCTTCCCCCGTGGATCATATATACATCATCGCACAAAGTCTCCAGATCACTGGAAATATGAGAACTGATCAGGATAGAATTATTATCATTTTGTTCCATGTATTCTCTCAGTATTCCGAGCAGCTCATCCCTGGCAACCACATCAAGCCCCACTGTCGGTTCATCGAGAATCAGCAGCCGGGCATGACAGCTGACCGCCGCAAGTAATTTAAGTTTTGCCTTCATACCTGTAGAAAACTCTTTTATCTTTTTGTCATCCGGAAGGTTGAACTTCCGAATCTGGCTAATGAAACTATCCTTATCAAAATCGGCATACAAATTATCCAACACCGGAATAATATCTTTGATTGTAAGATATCCGCTGAACCCAGAATCCGAGAGAACAACGCCTATTTTCTGTCTGTCAGAAACGTTCAGAGCCTTTCTGTCTTTTCCGAAAATCTTGATTGTTCCCCCATCAATTGATATCAATCCTAAAATAGCCTTGAATGTCGTACTCTTTCCGGCTCCGTTTTCCCCTACCAGACCTGTGATACCTCCTCTTTCCACTTTCATGGAACAATTCAGGGTGAAGTCCCCGTAATGTTTTGTCAATCCATTTATTTCCAGCATTTTCTAGTCCTCCATGATCAATTCAAACAACTCCCTGATCTGGGAATCCTTAAGTCCGCATCTGCGGCCTTTCTCCACCGCGCGCTCCAGGTCGCTCTCCACTTCTTTTCTCTGCTCTTCTCTCATCCTCTCCGTATTAGCAGATGCCACATAAGTGCCTTTGCCGTGAACAGTGACAGTATATCCCTCTTCCTCAAGATTATCGTACGCTTTTTTGACAGTCAGTGCACTGATTTTCTGTTCTTTGGCAAGAGTCCGGACAGAGGGGAGGGCATCATTTTCTTTCAGATCTCCGGCAGTAATCTGCGCTTTGATCTGGTCCATGATCTGTTCATAGATCGGTACCATCGATGAACTGTTGATTATAATCTTCATATTCGTCCTCCTCTTGCCAAACAGTATATAACAGTATATAACTGTTGTCAACTGTTATATACTGTTTATCCAAAATTAATATAAGCATATCAAGAAAACGTAGCTGAGATTGTCGGAGTCTCCCGCAGCACCATCCGTTCTATCGAACCAGGGCCGGTTCTGCCCACCGCAGAACCGGCCCTGGTTCTTTGCATTGCTTCAGATAAAAAATTTGAAGCGTTGTTCTACTTTAAGCAGATAAAGCTCATTTTTCTTCGTTCATTTGCATCATCATTTCACAGAACTCTTTCATCTCTTTATCCATGAGTACCGGCAGTCCGTCCTTATTCAGAAAGCAGTGTGTCGTGGTTCCGTACGTGCTTAGGACTCCCCCCTCTGACATATTGTAAATATCATATCTGAGCGTAAATTTCAGCCGGTTGCACGACTGGAGACTCACAACAATCTTCACCTCATCGTCGAATTTCACGCTTTTCTTATACTCGCAGTCCACATGGAGTACAGGACTTAAGTATCCCATCTCCTCAAAACGCCTGTATGGATAGCCCATCTGCTCCAGCATATCGATCCGTGCCTCTTCCATCCAGCGGATATAGTTGGAATGATGGATGATACCCATCTGATCTGTCTCATAATATTTCGCTTTCCTGACATATGGTTCCATACTTACTCCTCCTGATGATCGTCTGATTTGTTTGTGTATTTCTATGCCGCATTTACTTCTATATTGTATTTACCGCGTCGCTGATTGTCTTGACTCCGACTATCTTGATCCCTTTGATCCCTTTTACCATTTTCACTGATACTTCCGGCAGGATACATGTCTCAAACCCCAGCTTCTTTGCCTCAGCCACACGCTGTTCCGGCATATTGACCGCCCGAACCTCGCCGCTTAATCCCACCTCGCCGAACACGATCGTCTTCTCATCAATGGGCCGGTTCCGGTAACTGGACACAAGCGCCATAACAATTCCAAGATCAATGGCCGGCTCATTCATTCGGATACCTCCCGCGATATTGACATAAGCGTCAGAACTGCCAAGCGCCATACCCAGCCGCTTCTCTAAAACTGCCATCAGCAGATTCACCCGGTTATAATCCGTCCCGGCAGCAGTCCTTCTCGGCATCCCGAAATTACTGCGGCACACCAGTGCCTGTATCTCGATCAGAATCGGCCGGGTTCCCTCCATAGAGCATGCTACCACGGAACCAGACGCATTATCCGGCCTTCCGCTGAGCATGTATTCCGAAGGATTCTCCACTTCCACAAGTCCTGCCTGTCTCATCTCAAACACACCGATCTCATTAGTAGAGCCGAAGCGGTTCTTCACCGCTCTCAGAATGCGATAGGACGCATGACGATCCCCTTCAAAATACAGCACCGTATCCACCATATGCTCCAGCACCCTCGGGCCTGCCACTGTTCCTTCCTTTGTCACATGCCCTACGATAAAGATGGGGATGCACATTCCTTTCGCAAGCTGCATAAAAATATTCGTGGACTCCCGTACCTGCGAGACACTTCCCGGCGTGGAAGAGATATCTTCACTATACATCGTCTGGATAGAATCAATGATCACCAGCCCCGGACGCTGCTTTTCGATCACTCCGCGGATGATCTCAAGATTGGTCTCGCACAGCAGCAGAAGCCCTGACGCGAAATCCCCCATACGGTTGGCGCGCAGCTTGATCTGTGTCTGCGACTCCTCTCCAGAAATGTATAGGATCTTCTTCTGACCCGCAAGCTCTCTGCATACCTGAAGAAGCAGAGTGGATTTTCCGATGCCGGGATCTCCGCCTACGAGCACGAGAGATCCGGGGACAATTCCGCCTCCCAGCACCCGGTCAAGCTCTCCGATCCCGGTCTTACACCGCACATCATCGTCCGCCGCCACCTCTGTAAGGGACACCACCTTCGCCTCCCGGATAGATTCTCTGACAGAACGCGCTGAAGCGTTACTCCCTCTACTGATGCCGCTCTCAATCTTCTCTTCTACAAATGTATTCCACTCTCCACACGCCGGACACTGGCCCAGCCATTTGCTCTCCTCGTGTCCGCAGTTCTGACAGAAGAACACGCTTTTCTTTCCTTTTCCCATTCTTTTCCCTTTCTCATACCGCTGTGTTCCGGCAGAAAAACAGGGCGGATATACAAAATCCCCCCTGTTCATCTCTCTTTGCTTTACCTGTATCCTGCACAGGCGGCATTATGTCAACGCAATCAGCACTTTACAACCTTCACCTGCACGCTCTGATCTGCGGTAAGCTCCACACTTACGCTGAGTTTTCCGCTCAAATTCGTATTCATCTTTCCTGCGCTCTCACCGCCGATGAATACCTCGTACTCACTCTCCGGCTCAAGCTCAAGAGTGAACTGCACATCACCCTGAGCGGACACGTGAAAAGATATTTCTGCTTCTGTTGCCTTAAAATTCTCGACTGCGCTTCCCGGAACAGATTCGTATATGAACATCCCGTTCCTCTCAAGCTTCGTAATCTCTGAAAATGTTTTTACTTTATAAATATCGCCCCCAAACTCATAATCATCCTTTTTTGTCTTTGCCGCGAGCGTATAATCCCCAAAGCTAAGTGTTCCGTCATTTTCTGCACGCAATAGTTCTTTCACTGCTGCCATGTCTGTTCTTCCTCCTAAGTATTGATTCAAAAATCTATCTTCATTTCCGATATCCATATTATAATATAAGACCCCTTTTTTTTCCACTGAAATCTCTGTGAAAACTTCGGCGAAAACATACCCGGCCCCATACTGAAACCTGCTGCCGGGCCGCAGTAAACAAACTATCTCACGATAAAGCGGATCTCCTTTTTCGCTGCTCCTGCCTCCACGTGGTCTCCCCGTTTTACTTCGCCGTTTAGTATCGCTTCCGCAAGCTTATCTTCAAGCTCTGTCTGGAGCGCGCGGCGCAGAGGTCTCGCGCCGTATTTTGCGTCTGTTCCTTTTTCCACAATCAGATTCTTCGCGGATTCCCGAAGAGTAAGGCGGATATCCATCTGCCCTGCCAGTCGTTTTGTGAAATCCCGGCACATGAGCGTCACAATCTTCTTCATATACGTCTTATCAAGCGCATGGAATACGATGATCTCATCAATACGGTTTAAGAACTCCGGCCGGAAGATCATTTTCACCTCATCCATAACATTCTGTTTCATCCTCTTATAATCCCCTGCAGAATCCTCCTTTGCCGCAAATCCCAGCTTCTTCGGTTCTACGATAGCCTTAGCCCCGGCGTTGGACGTCATGATGATGACCGTATTGGAGAAGTCTACTTTCCTGCCCTGGGAATCAGTGATATGTCCGTCGTCCAATACTTGAAGAAGAATATTGAATACATCCGGATGTGCCTTCTCAATCTCGTCAAACAGGACCACCGAATATGGGTGTGTCCTCACCTGGTCGCTGAGCTGTCCGCCCTCGTCATGTCCTACATATCCCGGCGGTGAACCGATCATCTTCGCTACAGAATGTTTCTCCATGTATTCCGACATATCAACACGGATCATAGATTCTTCATTTCCAAAGAGCGCCTCTGCCAGAGCCTTGGAAAGTTCCGTCTTACCGACTCCAGTAGGTCCAAGGAAGAGGAAAGAACCAATAGGCCGCTTCGGATCTTTTAACCCCACGCGCCCTCTCTTGACTGCCCGCGCAACCGCGCCGACCGCTTCCTCCTGGCCGATCACCCGCTTATGAAGGATACTCTCCAGTTTCTTCAGGCGGTCCGTATCGCTCTCTGCCAGCTTCTGCACCGGAACCTTCGTCCACGCGGACACAACTTCCGCGATATCATCCTCGGTCACGGCAGGGCGTCCCGACACTGTCCTCTTCCGGAAACGTTTCTTCATATTTTCCAGCTTCTCTTTTGCATCTTCCTGCTCCTTCTGGATGAGAGCAGCTTCCGTGAAATCCCCTCTGCTAATGCTCTCTTCCTTCTGCACTGCCAGTTCTTTAACAGTCTCCTCAAGTGCCGTCAGGTTATCCGGCACTTTATATCCTTTAAGGCTTACCTTAGAGCACGCCTCATCAAGCACGTCGATCGCCTTATCAGGCAGATTGCGGTCTGTGATATACCGCTCTGACATCTGCACTGCCGTTTCCAGGCATTTCTCGCTAATCTCTACTCTATGGTGGTTCTCATATTTTTCTTTCAGGCCCCGGAGAATGGACAGGCACTGCTCCTTCGTCGGCTCCTCTACGGATACCGGCTGGAATCTTCTCTCCAATGCCGCGTCTTTTTCGATATATTTCCGATATTCCGTGATCGTAGTGGCGCCGATAAGCTGTAGTTCGCCTCTTGCCAGGGAGGGCTTCAGGATACTGGACGCATCGATCGCGCCCTCTGCCCCGCCTGCTCCGATCATTGTATGGATCTCATCAAGAAACAGGATGATGTTTCCGTTTGTCTCCACCTCGGAGATCAGACCTTTCATCCTCTCCTCAAACTCCCCGCGGTATTTAGATCCTGCGATCAGCCCCGGCAGATCCAGCGTATAGATGCGTTTATCCTTCATCTTCTCCGGAACGACGCCTGCGGCAATCCGCTGGGCCAGGCCCTCGATGATCGCGGTCTTTCCTACGCCCGGCTCACCTACAAGGCAAGGATTATTCTTCGTCCGGCGGCTTAACACCTGCATGAGACGGTACATTTCTTCCTCACGGCCCACGACCGGATCCAGCTTTCCATCCTCTGCTCGCGCCGTCATATCCGTACAGAACTGCTCCATCATAGAGCCGCCGCTTTTCTGCCCTTCCTGTATTTCCTCCTGATACTCCTTGGCATCCACGCCTGCTGCGTTCATGATGTCCTGAAATATCTTCTGCAGATTGATGTTCAAAGTAATAAGGATGCGGGTTGCCACGCAGTCCACGTCCCGTATCATGGAAAGCAGGAGGTGCTCTGTACCCACCTCCGCGGTATGCAATCTTCCGGCTTCCTTCTCACTGTTCTCTAAAATGTATTTAAACCGGGGGCTCTCCTCCGGTTTCTTCCCGGCAAACGCCTCATCTCTGGGCACGATCAGTTCATCCATCAGTTGGATGACCTTCTCCTCCTCCACACCGTTCTGTGCAAGGATCTGTCCCGCGACTCCCGAGACTTCTTCTCTGAGACCTAAGAGAAGGTGCTCTGTACCGATGTACGGATGCCCCATCTCCTTCGCTTTTTTTGCGGCGTACCGGATGGCACTCTCCGCCTGTTTTGTATATGAAATCATAAAATCCTCCTGTTTACTGCGGCTTTGCCGCTATTTTTCTCCTGAACCGCCATTGTTTTATTCATGGACTGGCGCTTCCCTCATGCATTTTCCCGCCGGCGATATCGGCTGGCATATATCCTGCTTCTGCTCAATACATGGCTGAACTGTATTCATCCAAAATTTCATCTACGAGGGCGTGTACTTCCTGACGGGTAATATTTTTACAGCATCCTCTTGCCAGCACGATCTTAAGTTCACGTCTCATCTGCTCAAACTGCCCTGCCTTGTCGGCAGCAAGCGCGATCACTGCGCCCCGACGTTTGTCGAGACTAATATAGCCTTCCCTCTTTAATATACTGTACGCTTTGTTGACCGTATGCATGTTCACACCGATCGTATCTGCAAGCCGGCGCACGGACGGAAGAGAATCTCCCTCTTGTATCATCGATGTCGCTATACCCATGATGATCTGATTGCATAGCTGGATATAGATCGCTTCATCACTGTCAAAATCCACTTCTATCAGCATCGTGTTTCTCCTTTGTTTTCCCGCTTCCTTACAAAGCGGCATTTTCAACACCTCAAAACTGTGTTATAGGTATAATAGCACAAAGTTGATATTTTTCAAACTTTTTTATCTTTTTTCCTGCGAATATACGGTAACCAAATATTATTAAAGCGGCTAATCGGATAGACCAGCCGCTTCATGTAAATGATTCTTATTTGAATAATGCAACATATCTTTTTATATTCACCAACTCCTCTGTAACCCAGAGTTTATTGTTCAAATTTCATAGGTGTGTGGAATTTACCGGATTATTTCTATAATCTGATTCAGAGAAGAAAAATCAACAAAATCCACTTTAGAATTGAAGGTCTCTATCATCGCCCTTACCTCGGCTGTTTTCTTATCTTCCGGCAATTTTTTTACTTTGTTATACAAAAGCGTCATTATTGTTTTATGTTTAAAATTTAATTTTTGATAATCAATGCCGCCTCTTAAATGGAAAATGGATGTATTGCTTAAGAGTTTTTCCGGCACTTGTTTACCGATTGCCTGCCTTATATTGCGAATATTTTCCTCATCATACACGTCAGCCAGTCCAACCGTCACAATTATAAGCTTTGCATTTTTTCTCAATGCCCTGACGGTATTTTTTAAACCTTTTACGCCACCGGCATATAAGCCGCCAAAATGTATTATAAGATCATACCCTCTCAAATCTTTTATATTTTCATAAGCGATTATTGGCAGATTAGTCATTTCTGCAAACCTTTCTGCGTATTTCTTTGTTGTTCCGTATTGACTCCCATATACTATCAAAGAATTCATTTTCGCTCTCCAAAATCAAATTTTAGCTTCTCCCAAACATCATCTCTATCTTTGTGCCTTTCCCCGGCTCGCTCTCCACACTCACCTTAGCACCGTGCAGCAGCGCTCCGTGCTTGACGATGGACAGCCCCAGCCCGGTGCCGCCGCGCTCTTTGGAATGGCTCTTATCCACACGGTAAAATCTCTCGAAGATTCTCTCCTGGTGCTCTTTGGGGATGCCGATCCCATTGTCGGACACACTGACTTTCGGCCCGTCCAGCGTATTTCCCACCCAGACAGTCACCCGTCCGCCTTCATTATTGTATTTGACTGCGTTCTCACACACATTGTAGATCATCTCATCTAATATCTGACGGATGCCGTTATAATGTACCGGCTCACCGCTTAATTCCATACGAATATTCTTTTGGGATGCCTGAGGCGAGAGACGGCTGATGATCTCCCGTGTCAGGTCATAGAGATCTACGTTTTCTTTCTCCAATTCCACAGATTCTTCATCCAGCTTAGACAATTTGATAATATCCTCTACCAATGTAATAAGCCTGCGTGCTTCTTTATATACGCGCTCTGAGAATACAGGCACGTCCGCCGGACGCACCATCCCGTTTTTCATGATCTCCGCGTAACCGGAGATCGAAGTGAGCGGGGTTTTCAGCTCATGGGATACATTTGCCGAAAACTCTTTCCGCATATTGGAGACTGCTTCTTTTTCCTTATTCTGCTTATCAATGGCTACGAGAAGGGGGGTCAATTCTTCGTAAACCTCATTTTCCAGAGGATGTTCCAAATCCAGTTCATTGATCGGTTTAATCAGGCGGGCAGTCTGCCACTTTGCCAGCAGCAGTGCGAAGAGCACCATCACGACGGCCAGCGCCCCCATCACAGGAAAAAGTGCCATGCCTGTGCTCACTAAGCTGTCTGTCACTTTTGACACCCTCAGCACGCTCCCGTCCTCCAACAGAAGCGCATAATAATACATATCCTTTCCGATGGTAGCAGAATGGCGCACTGCCTCACCGCTTCCTTTTGACAGAGCATCTTTTACCTCCTGGCGTCCGGCGTGGTTTTCTGTCGTACTATCTGTGCCATCCGCCCTGCGGGAATCATATAGTACCGACCCGTCTGTGCCGATCTGGGTCACTCTTGTCTGAACCTCCACCAAATCCATCTGTTCCAGATACTCTGTACCAGAAATATTGATGGCCGTACGAATATATTTTGCCTCCTGCTGCAGCTCCGCCTGAAGGAGTGACAGATTCCGATTGTAGAGGATCACAGACAAGATCGCATAAGAAAGCACGAGGGCTGC
This sequence comes from uncultured Ruminococcus sp., assembly GCA_904418845.1. Lineage (GTDB taxonomy): Bacteria > Bacillota > Clostridia > Lachnospirales > Lachnospiraceae > Mediterraneibacter. The sequence continues at coordinate 19,102 of CAJFQC010000011.1, forward strand.
CGCAAGGATAACCATCATGCTCTTTTGTATCTTCCATCTTATGCTGGTGCGGTTCTTTTTCATGCGTTCCCTCCAACACGGTAACCCACGCCTCTCACAGTGCGGATGATCTCGCCTTTCTCACCTAATTTCTGGCGCAGGGTACGGATGTGCACATCCACAGTCCTTGTCTCTCCGTCAAAGTCATACCCCCATATATCCGCGAGAAGCTGGTCTCTCGTCAAAACGATGCCCTGGTTGCGCATCAGCTTCTCTAACAGCTCAAACTCTTTAAGGGTCAGGGCGACAGCCTTTCCATCCACTGTAACCTCATGCTTCTTGACATTGACATGGACACCGGATATTTCCATATCGATCCGTTCTTCTGTTCTGACGCTTCTTCTTAAAACCGCCTTGATACGGGAGACCAGTTCCATGATGCCAAAAGGCTTTGTCACATAGTCGTCCGCCCCTGAATCAAGTCCCACAACTTTGTCATATTCCGAGCCCTTTGCCGTTACCATAATCACCGGAATATTCTTGGTCTTTGCGGACGATTTTAACCTCTTTAACAGTTCCAGTCCATCCTCTCCCGGAAGCATGATATCAAGCAGGATAAGCTCCGGCGTTTCAAATGCCAGAGCCTCCATAAATGCAGGGCCATCCGCAAATCCTTTCGCTTTAAGCCCGGTTGTTTCCAATGTATAGATCACAAGTTCCCGGATGTTGTCGTCATCCTCCACGCAAAATACCATATTTCCCGTACTCCTTTTATATAGCGCTGTCCTTGTGTACGCCTGTGATAGAGAACTCTACCCACTCGGCAATGTTCGTCGCGTGATCTCCGATACGCTCCAGATATTTTGTCACCATGATAAGGTCAAAAATCCGTTTTCCGTTCTTGCCCTTCTCTTCCTTGATGAACTCAATCATCTCATCGCGGACTTCCTCAAAGTATTTATCCACTCCGTCGTCCGCTTCCATAACGCTGCGCGCAAGCTCAAGATCCCTGTTTACATATGCATCTACGCTGTTGCGCACCATACGGCTTACTTCAGAAGCCATGGTTCCGATCACATGGATCTCCTCGGCTGCATTGCTGCCGGAGGAAATAATAATCTCCGCAATATCCGCTGTCTGGTCTCCGATACGCTCCATGTCCGTAATCATTTTCAGCGCCGCAGATATTCTTCTTAAGTCCTTCGCAACCGGCTGCTGCTGAAGAAGAAGCTTTAAGCAAAGTCTCTCTATATCCTTTTCGCACTGATCAATCTCCTCATCCTCAGAGATAACCAACTTTGCCTCCTCGATACTTCCATGCTTGAGTGCGTCTGTCGCCTTGGAGATCGCCGCCTCACAAAGTTCTCCCATATGTGTAAGCTGTTTATCCAAAAAATGAAGCTGTTCATCGAATTTATTACGCATAATTTAACCAAACCTCCCTGTGATATAATCTTCTGTCCTCTTATCCGACGGGATAGAGAACAATTTCTCTGTATCATTGTATTCCACGACCTCGCCAAGGAGGAAGAAAGCGGTATTATCAGACACACGGACAGCCTGCTGCATGTTGTGCGTAACCATGACAATAGTATAGTCTTTTTTCAGTTCCATCGCAAGGTCTTCTATCTTGGAAGTCGAGATCGGGTCAAGAGCTGAAGTGGGCTCATCCATCAAGAGAACTTCCGGTTCTACTGCCAGCGCTCTTGCGATACAGAGCCTCTGCTGCTGCCCGCCGGACATGCCGAGAGCGCTCTTTTTCAGACGATCCTTACACTCCTCCCATATCGCCGCGCTTCTAAGCGATTTCTCCACGATATCGTCCAGCTTTGCCTTGGAACGGATACCATGTGTTCTCGGTCCAAAGGCGATGTTGTCATAAATGCTCATGGGGAACGGATTGGGCTTCTGAAATACCATTCCCACACGTTTTCTTAACAGGTTTACATCCATACCCTTGAAAATATTCTGTCCGTCCAGTTCGATGGAGCCTTCGATACGGCATCCTTCCACCAGATCGTTCATACGATTGATGGATTTTAAAAGCGTGGACTTTCCGCAGCCGGAAGGTCCGATAAACGCGGTGATCCTGTTCGCCTCTATCTCCAGATTTACGTTTTTAAGGGCTTTGAAATCCCCATAAAATAAATCAAGATTTTTAATACTGATCTTTCCCATTTCTCTTTACCTTTCTATGCCTTCGTAAGTTTCTTTGCGATCACACTTGACAGTGCATTGATTCCCACTACAAGGACGAGCAGGATAACTGCCGTTGCATATGCCTGATCCATATACAGACCTTCGCTGGATAAGTTATACATATGAACAGCCAGCGTACGTCCTGATCCCATGACGCTCGAAGGAATCTGTGCCACAGTCCCGGCTGTATAGATCAGCGCCGCCGTCTCTCCTACAATACGTCCAATCGCGAGAATGACGCCTGCCAGCACGCCCGGGATCGCAGACGGAAGGACGATACGGAACACTGTGCGCAGCTTCCCCGCCCCCAGTCCGAAGCTTCCCTCCCGGTACGAATCGGGAACTGCCTTTAAAGCTTCCTCCGTCGTCCTCATGATAAGTGGAAGGATCATGATAGACAGGGTAAATGCGCCTGCCAGGAGGGAGAAGCCCCATCCCAATGTATTGACGAAGAACAGCATGCCAAACAGACCATATACAATAGAAGGAATACCGGAGAGAGTCTCAGTCGTCAGGCGGATAACCCCCACAAATTTATTTCCTCTGTCTGCATACTCTACAAGGAAGATCGCAGAAAAGATTCCGAATGGAACTGCGATCAGCAGGGAGAGCAGAGTCATTACGATAGTGTTCACAAGCGCCGGCATGACCGAAGCATTTTCCGAGGAATATTCCCACGCAAACAGAGACGGTTTTAAGTGCGGAACACCATTCATCAGGATATATACAATAAGAAAAAGCAGCACTGCAAAGGTAATGACTGCCGCCAACATCACCAGTATCATCATGATAAGAGACCCCGGATGCTTTAAGTATGTCTTCAGCTTATCGCCGGCTGTTGTTTTATTACTCATGGTCTGTCCTCCTCTTCAGCAGGGCAACGCTGAAATTGATGATCAGGATGAACACAAACAGGACCACGCCCGTTGCGATCAGAGCCTCCCTGTGGAGCCCGGTAGCATAACCCATCTCGATTACGATATTTCCCGTCAGTGTACGTATTCCCTCAAGAATAGTTTCCGCGAACCTCGGCTGGTTCCCGGCAATCATGATGACTGCCATGGTCTCTCCGACGGCGCGTCCGATGCCAAGGACGATCCCCGCGATCACACCGGACTTCGCCGCCGGGATGATGATGCGGAAGATGCTTCTCTCCTTTGTTGCTCCCAGAGCCAGCGCTCCTTCATAATAATGAGACGGCACCGCCCGCATGGCACTCTCTGTCGTACCTATGATAGTCGGCAGGATCATCATGCCCAGGATCAAAGAGGTGGTCAGGATACTGTTTCCGTCTCCCGCTTTCTCTACCACTCCCGCCGCGCGCAGGTTTTGTCCCATCTGACGGATGATCGGCACAACGACCACAAGACCGAAGAAACCGTATACAACGGACGGAATACCTGCCAGAAGCTCAGTGGCAGCCTTAAGAGGTCTGTAGATCTGTTTCGGACAGTACATCGCCATGAAAACGGATGTGAGAATTCCGATCGGCACGCCGATGACGATGGCCCCTGCCGTCACATAGAGGCTTCCCACGATCATAGTGGATATCCCGAACAGATTATTTCCCGGACGCCAAATATCCCCCGTGATAAATTTTACAAATCCGATCTCTCTCATCGCAGGGATTCCGTTTGCAAACAAAAAGATGCAGATGAGAGCCACCGCTAATATGGAAGCACATGCAGCAATAAAAAATACGACGCGCATGATTTTCTCAGTCAATGCTTTTGATTTCATTTTTTCCTCCTAATGAGCCGGGAAGATATATCCTACATCTGCCCGGCTCATAAATTCAAAGCGGAAAGTTATTTAAACTCTGGCTTTTCTGTCGTGTTTCTGACTAGATCGCATCCCATGTTGTAACATCTCCAACATAGATGGACTTCACCTGATCTACTGTCATATCGTCTGTTGTGTTGTTCAGGTTTACGATCACTGCGATACCGTCTGTAGCGATCACTGTGCCCTCAAGCTGAGCCGCCTCATCCTCTTTCAGTTCTCTGGACGCCATACCGATGTCATAGCTTCCCTCGATCGCATTTGTCATACCTGTTGTAGAATCTGATGTCTGAAGCTCGATCTTCGCATTCGGGTTCACTGACGCATACGCTTCGATGAGTTTCTCCATAACCGGAGATACTGAGGAAGATCCGCCGACTACCGCGCTTCCTTCAGGCTGTGTTCCTTCAAATGCTGCAACTTCTGATACCGGGATGTATCCCTCTTCTGCTACCACTTCCTGCCCCTCTGTGCTCATAATGAAGTTCATGAAGTCTTTTGCCACCTCGTTGTCAAGCTCCTGCTTCACTGCTACGTTAAACGGTCTGGAAACTGTGTAGGAACCATTCTCTATATTCTCTGCTGTCGCCTCTGCTCCATCGATCTTAAGAGCCTTCACCTTTGTCTCATCGAGAGAACCAAGGGAGATATAACCAATCGCGTACTCATTCTCCGCCACTGTTGTCATCATAACAGATGTGTTGTTTGTGATCTGTGCGTCGAGTGTTGTCATATCAACATCCTCGCCGTCAACCTCCTCAACAACTCCGAACAGCTCTGTAAAAGCGCCTCTTGTACCGGAACCATCCTCACGTGACACAACTGTAATCTGGTTTGAAGCATCCCATGCTGAAGACGAACCAGCGTCTGATCCAGAACCGCTGTCATCTCCATTGTCACTGCTGCCACATCCAACTACTGCAACTGCCATCATACTTACCATAGATAATACCGCGATAAACTTTTTCATTTTCATGATCAATAATCTCCTTTTTCGAATTAGGGTTATTATGCCCGGCGAACTTTCCCGCCATGCTAACGAATCACTTTTTCCGTCAACGGTATTCATCTTAAAAAAGAAATGTAAAATGTAAAATCAGGCTTATGTTAAATCTGTGTAAAATAAGAACCAGGCCTTACACAGACCTGGCTCTTGGCGCTAAATTTATTTATATGATTAAAAACAGGCTTCTCATTCAACCGTTACAGATTTTGCCAGATTCCTTGGCTTATCTACATCCAGACCTTTGGCCACGCTCACATAATATCCCATGAGCTGAAGCGGCACGATGGCAAGGCTGGTGGTAAAATACTGCTCTGTCTTGGGGACATAAGCGGAGAAATCCGCATTATCCTCGATATTATAATTTCCATAAAGCGTCAGCCCCATAAGGTAGGCGCCGCGGCTCTTGGTCTCAACCATGTTGCTCAGCGTCTTCTCAAAGAGCGCCTGCTGAGTAAGAACGCCTACTACCAGTGTTCCGTCCTCGATCAGACTGATCGTACCATGCTTAAGCTCACCTGCGGCATATGCCTCAGAATGGATATAGCTGATCTCTTTCATTTTGAGGCTTCCTTCGAGGCTGATGGCAAAATCAATACCACGCCCGATGAAAAAGATGTCCTTCGCGTTAGCATATTTGCTCGCAAACCATTGGATACGTTCTTTATCATCCAGTGTCCTCTGAATTTTCTCAGGCAGCCGTTCCAATTCCCCGATCAGTTCTTTATATCTGTCCTCACTGATGCGTCCTTTGACGAACGCCATCTGTACGGCAAGAAGATATACGGCAATAAGCTGTGTACTATATGCTTTTGTAGTTGCCACGGAAATCTCCGGCCCTGCATAGGTATAAAGGATATAATCGCTCTCACGGGCAATGCTGGACCCTACTACATTGACGATACCAAGCACCGGCACTCCCTTCTCTTTTGCCAGACGCAGGGCGGCAAGGCTGTCTGCCGTCTCTCCGGACTGGGATATCACGATGACCATCGAATTTTTCAAAAGCTTCGGATTCCTGTACCGGAATTCAGATGCAAGATCTACCTCAACCGGAACATCCGCCAGTTCTTCCATCACATACTTTGCCACCACACCAACATGATATGCCGATCCGCACGCCACAATATAGATCCTATCCAGACCTGCAAGCGCCTCGCCTGTAAGCCCTACTTCTGAAAGATCAATCTGCCCGTCTTTTACGTATGCACCTACTGTATCCTGAACTGCTTTCGGCTGCTCATGGATTTCTTTTAACATGAAATGCTCATACCCGCCCTTTTCCGCAGACTCGGCATCCCATTTGATCTCCACCATTTCTTTGTGGATCTCTTCTCTGTCAATATTGTAGAAATGGATCTCATCACCGGACAGTTCCGCGATCTCCATATTCCCTATATAATAAACCTGTCTCGTCTGATCAAGGATCGCCGGAACATCGGAAGCAATAAGCGCGCCTGCCTCGTTCTTCCCGATGATGAGCGGGCTGTCTTTTCTTGCCGCGAAAAGTTTGCCCGGATAGTCATGGAACAACACACCGAACGCATACGAGCCTCTGATTCGCAGCATAGCGCGCGTCAGTGCTTCAAGCGGGGTCCCTGTCTTTTTATAATAGTAGTCGACCAGCTTTACGGCAATCTCTGTATCTGTCTGTGAATAGAATGTATATCCTGATTTAAGGAGCTTTTCCTTTAGTTCCTGATAGTTCTCGATGATCCCGTTATGTACAAGGACAACAGACTTATCCTCGGTACAATGCGGATGAGCATTGTTCTCCGACGGCTCTCCGTGAGTAGCCCAGCGTGTATGGCCGATACCGCATGTACCCCGTACCGCCTTTCCTCCGTCTGTCTTTTCTGACAGGATCTTGAGGCGTCCCTTGGCTCTCACGACCTCTATCTTTCCGTTCTTCTCGTTACGAACGGCGATTCCCGCTGAATCATATCCTCTGTATTCCAGCTTCTCCAATCCTGAAAGCAGGATCGGCGCTGCCGACTGCTCTCCTACGAAACCTACGATTCCACACATACTATTGTTTCCTCCCTTTCTGCATATCCTGTTATCCGGCTCATATCCGGGAAAAAGAAAAAGTGATAAAACCTTCTGTTTCCTTTAGAAAATTTTATCACTCAATAAAACACTCTGATCCCTCTTGCCCCAAAATAAACTTCCCCTCGTTACGATTACGACACACATAATATCATTTCAGAATACTCTATGTCAAGTCATGCGCTATTTCTTTATCCTCATCTCGGTAAATCATTTCTTCATCTTCGGCTCAAATATAAAAGAAGCAATATATCCGAATATCAGCGCTGCGGATATCCCTACCGCGCCGGCCTTGAAGCCTCCCATAAACACGCCGATAAATCCGTTCTCGTCAATGGCTTCCTTCACTCCCTGCCACAGCACATTGCCGAATCCCAGGAGCGGCACGCTCGCCCCAGAACCCGCAAACTCCTGAAACGGCTTGTATATCCCGCAGAATCCGAGCACAGCTCCGGTGCACACGAGAAGCACCATCACACGTCCCGGCATCAGTTTCGTCCGGTCAAGCAGGATCTGCACAAGAGCACAGATCAGTCCTCCGATAATAAATGCTTTTACATAATCCATAAGTTTCTCCCTTTCTGATCATTTTTGTTTTATTGTTATATACGTAGATAAAACGCGTATGCCTCACTCCCGCGTCTGCAGCGAGTGATGTCCATGTAAAAGAAACGCTGTGCCCGCACCGCTCTCAGCAATGCTCGATCACAATACCGTGGGCAATCCCCGGAACACTTGCGCCCTCATTAAAGCTTACAGTAGACATAAGCGCTCCCGTAGGCACAAAAAGCACTCTTTTCCACTCCCCTTTTTCTATCTTCGGCAGCACATACGACGCCAGCGTCACCGCAGCGCAGCCGCAGCCGCTTCCTCCTGCATGGGTGTCCTGTGTCTCCTGATCGTAGATCGTCATACCACAGTCCATATGCTTCTCCCGGATATCATACCCTCTGCCTCTTACCAGATCAAAAAGGATGGACTGACCCACATATCCAAGATCCCCTGTGATGATGCGGTCGTAATCTGCCTCTGTGCGTTCCATATCCGTAAAGTTCTGTACGATCGTATCTGTCGCGGCGGGAGCCATGCATGCCCCCATATTCTGAGAATCCTTCAACCCATAATCCACGATCTTTCCCACTGTCACCCCGGTGATCCTGGCATGGCTTTTTTTCGTTCCTCCCTGTGATTCATTATCCTGTGCTCCCACAAGGAACGCGCCGCTGCCTGTCACTGTCCAATGCGCAGACAGTGGTCTCTGTGACGCATACCCCAGTGGAAAACGGAACTCCTTCTCCGCGCTCCCGAAATGGCTGGATGTGACTGCCAGCATGTATCCGCCGTACCCTGCCGCGGCGCTCATCGACGCCAGCGCCAGCGCTTCCCCTGATGTAGAGCACGCCCCGTAAAGCCCGAACATAGGTATCTGCAGCCCTTCTACTCCCATTGAGGTGGCGATTCCCTGCCGGAGCAGATCTCCCCCGAACAGATAGCGGATGCTCTTCACGTCTACATGGGCTTTTCCTATAGCAAGTATACATGCTTCTTTCTGCATGACGCTTTCTGCTTCCTCCCATGTATCCGCCCCGAACAGGTCGTCCTCATTTGTCATGTCAAACAATTTTCCCAGAGGCCCCTCTGCCTCTTTGCTCCCCACCACGGACCCGGCGCTGATAATATACGGAGCATTTCTGAATATAAGGCTCTGGCTTCCCTTTATGATCTGATCCATAATCTTTCCTCGCTTCTTGATTTTTACCTTGTCTGTTTCTGTAGATTATTGTGTGCAGGTCTGTCGGAAATATGCGGGTATATTTCCGGCAGAATTCCAGATACTATGGAAAAAGAATCATGCCGGCCCGCAAGACTGGCATTAAAAGGAGATCTTCTTATGGATAAAGTGCAGAAAATGAAACAGGAAAAGCAATACGAGCAATATGTCAAGCAGAAAACTCCGCAGCATAATGTATGGCTCAATATGCTCAAGGCATTCATAACCGGCGGGACCATCTGTGTTATCGGACAAGTCTTTTATCATTATTGTGAACTTCAAAAACTGAGTAAAGACGACTGCAGCGGCTGGACCTCCATGCTGCTTGTCCTGTTAAGTGTGATACTGACCGGAGTGGGAATCTATCCGCAGCTTGCGAAATGGGGCGGCGCAGGCGCCCTTGTTCCTATCACCGGATTCGCCAACTCCGTCGCCGCCCCTGCCATTGAATACAAAAAAGAAGGGCAGGTCTTCGGCATCGGATGCAAGATCTTCACCATTGCAGGACCTGTCATTTTATACGGGATATTTACAAGCTGGGGGCTGGGACTTTTGTACTGGCTGGGAACACTGATAAAATGAGCCTCTTTTACGGAGGCTCATTTCTCTTCTTCGATCTTTCTGACTTCTCTGTCATAAGTATATACCCCGTTTACCTCTTCCTCGATGTCAGACCACTGGGTATACACGCTGGCGCAGAGTCCTTCCGGGATCAGGGCTTCCACCTTTCTCATCAAATCCCTGTATGCATCATCAAGTGATTTTTTATCCTTATGGGCGCCATATCCGTACAGTTTTTTGTATGCGCTGTGCTCCTCATTGATAAGTGTATGCCCTCCGATCTCCGAGAGCACAAATGCTCTCTCCTTCTCCGGCTTCACTTTCAATTTGAAGAAATAATTGTGTACGCTCTTCAGATCTCCGCCGCCCTGGTCGAACCAGCCGCTGGCCTGATCGATAAGACGGTGAGGATCCGCCTCTCTCGCGATCTTTACCATATCTTCTGCCTGGAACTGTCCCCAGCCTTCATTGAATATGACCCAGACAGCGATGCTTGGATGTCCCTTCAAAACCCGTATGGTCTCTTTCATCTCCCGGACAAATTCCTTTTTACCCGCCTTGTTTTCTCTGGATAATAATCTCGGATATGCATCTTTCACAAGAATATTTTTCCATGAGACCACTGTAGCGGCATATGTGACAACCCAATGTTTGTATTCGCCTCCTCCATTTACCATGTCCTGCCATACGATCATACCCAGACGGTCACAGTGGTAATACCATCTCTGGGGCTCAAGCTTGATATGCTTGCGCACCATGTTAAATCCGGTCTTTTTCATCTCCTCAATATCAAAGATAAACGCTTCATCAGAGGGCGCTGTATACAGTCCGTCCGGCCAGTATCCCTGATCGAGCACGCCGTTTTGGAACTGTGGCTGTCCGTTTAAGCAGATACGGGGAATCCCTTTTTCATCTTTTTCCACAGAAAACTTCCTCATGGCAAAATAACTCTCTGCCATATCTTCGCCCATCCGGACTGTAAAGTAATAAAGCCACGGCTTGTCACACGTCCACAGGAAAACTCCCGGCAGTGAGACTTCTATCCACTCCCCCGCCGCTCCTGTCGACGCACATAATATCTCCCCCTGCTCCCGCTCTGCTTTCGGATCAGATGACGGCATCTCCAGGGGCTCGGTATAGATATCCGGCTTTCTGACCTGTATTTCTACAGACAATCTGCTGCCGCCATGCTTTGCGCCTTCTGCTTTTGCTCCGTCTGTTCCTGCTGCTCTCACCTTGATATGCACAGTTCCTTTGTCAGTATCCGGCACAGTCTCTATCCCGCGTATATATCCCTTTGGCACTTCCTCCATCCACACAGTCTGCCAGATGCCGCTCTGGGCGGTGTAGAACATACCGCCCCGCTTCAGCCTCTGTTTGCCTCTCGCATGATAGGATGTTTCACTTAAGTCTTTTACTGCTGTCACCAGCTCGTTCTTTCCGTCTTTTACATACTCTGAAATATCGGTCTCAAAGGGCAGATATCCACCAGTGTGTGAACACGCTCTTTCTCCGTTCACATAAACCACGCACGCCTGGTCCACTGCCCCGAAATGCAGAAGAAGCCGCATCCTGTCTGCTCTCTTCTCCCAGTCTGCCAGGGTAAACTCTCTCCTGTACCAGAGATATTCGTCCGGCCGGAGCTGTCTGGAAACTCCCGAGAGGACGCTCTCCGGTGAAAAAGGCACGAGAATCTTCCCCTCGTATTCCCCCGGTCTGCGAAACACTTTTGTAAACGCATAATCCCAGTATCCGTTCAGATTGATATAACTCTCCCGCACCATGAGCGGTCTCGGATATTCCCATAACACGCGCTCTGCGTCAAGTTGTCTGCCCCAGCGGGTATAAAGCTGCTTCATGATCAGCACCCCCCTTGTCCAAATATTCTTATTGATATCTTATCACATAGTATGTCACAAGTGCTGAAAACTTACAACGGGTCCGGTACATCAGAACGAGGTTCTGATGTACCGGACCCGCCGTTTTACTTTCTGTTTTCTTATTCTGTCTCTGTTTCTATGCAATAAACGTATTTCTAAGACAGTCTTCCGTACAGCCTCGTCACTCTCTCGATCTCTCTGACTGTCTCTTCGTTAAACTGTCCTCTCTGCATGCGCCACGTCCAGTTTCCACCCAGAGTGGACGGTATATTAATGCGGGCCTCGCTGCCAAGGCTGAGATAATCCTGCATAGGAATCACACATAGATCAGCTACGCTGCTCATCGCCATAGCGATAAAATCGCCGACGAGGGAATCTTCATCCAGCCGCGGTTTGCACATGTACTCCTTGGCAAAATCACGCGCGTTTTTCCCTACTTCGTGGTACCAGCCTCTTGTCGTATCATTATCATGCGTGCCTGTATAAACGACGCAGTTCGTCGGATAAGTGTGAGGCAGGTAGTTGGACGATTCTCTTGCGTCAAACGCGAACTGGAGCACTTTCATACCCGGGAACCCGCTGTCCTGCAGCAGCTTCAATACACTAGGGGTAAGGAATCCCAGATCTTCCGCGATGATCTCCGGCCTTCCGAGCTTCGCCTCGATTGCCTCAAAGAGGTCCATTCCCGGTCCGGGCATCCAGTGTCCGTTTACAGCGGTCGCATCGCCGTACGGGATGGAATAGTATTCGTCAAATCCACGGAAATGGTCAATTCTCACTACATCATACATCTTAAAGCAATATTCAATCCTTTTTATCCACCATTCGTATCCCGTATTTTTATGGTACTCCCATTTATAAAGCGGATTCCCCCAGAGCTGTCCCGTAGCAGAAAATGCATCTGGCGGGCATCCTGCCACCCCGGTGGGCTCGTTGTTCTCATCAAACTGAAACATCTCCGGCGCCGCCCAGGTGTCAGCGCTGTCAAGCGCCACATAGATCGGGATGTCACCGATAATCTTCACACCCTGCTCATTGGCGTATGCATGGAGTTTTCTCCACTGTCTGTCAAACTGGTACTGCTGGAATTTGTAGAACTCGATCTCTCTGAAAAGCTCCCGGCGCGCTGTTTCAAGCGCCGCCTCCCCTCTCTTTTTAAGAGGCTCATCCCATTCTATCCAGCTTACTCCGTTATTCTTATCCTTGATCGCCATATAAAGGCTGTAATCATCAAGCCAGAAAGCATTTTCCCTTACAAATCTCTCATAGTCTTCATTCTTCCCGAAACGTTCAAATGCCCTTCCCAGCGCTTTGAATCTGAACTGATAGATTTTCTCATAATTAATACAGCCATCCCGGTTTCCGAAATCATATCCTCTGCACTCATCCTCGGTAAGAAGACCTTCTTTAATCAGGGTCGTTAAATCGATAAAATACGGGTTTCCTGCATATGTGGAGAAAGACTGGTAGGGGGAATCCCCGTAACCAGTCGGCCCAAGCGGCAGGATCTGCCAATAACTCTGCCCTGCTTTTTTCAGCATATCCACGAATTCATAGGCCTCTTTTGAAAAACATCCGATCCCGTACTCTGACGGCAGGGAAAATACGGGTAATAAGATTCCGCTTGCTCTTTTCATTTTTATCTTTCTCCTTATTTTTATTTACGCTTCAGTGAGCGCACATCATCTGTTCTGCACGCTCACTGTGATTATAACATATTAAATTTTACAGATGCCATACATCTCTGTTATATTCTTCGATCGTTCTGTCTGAAGAGAAGAATCCTGCTTTCGCTATATTGGCAAGCATCATCTTCGCCCATGCCTCTCTGTCGGCGTAAGCCTTAAGTGCTTTCTCCTTCGTCTCTTTATAAGAATCAAAGTCCAGCAGAGTCATAAACCAGTCCTTATTAATAAGCTCATTTTTCAGTCTTGTCAGGTTCTCCTCGCATCCGACTTCAAGCATCTGCTCGCTGGTGATAAAATCTATCGCTGCCTTGATCGCCGGATTTTTCTCATAGTAATATCTGGATACATAGTCAGCCTTTGCATAGTGCCCGATGACTTCATCACTGGACGCTCCGAACACGAAGATATTGTCATCGTCCACCGCTTCATGGATCTCCACATTGGCGCCGTCCTCTGTTCCCAGAGTTACAGCGCCGTTGAGCATGAACTTCATATTCCCGGTTCCGCTGGCCTCTTTGGAAGCAAGGGATATTTGCTCGGAGATATCACACGCCGGGATAAGCTTTCCGGCTTTTGTCACATTGTAGTTCTCCACCATGACAACCTTGAGATACGGGCTCACCTCAGGATCGTTATTGATAATATCCTGCAGACAGAGAATCAGATGAATGATATCCTTTGCGATCACGTATGCCGGAGCCGCCTTAGCGCCGAATATCGCCGTCACAGGAGTCGCCGGAGTCTTCCCGGCCTTGATCTCCAGATATTTATCAATTATATAAAGTGCATTGAGCTGCTGGCGTTTGTACTCGTGAAGACGTTTGACCTGAATGTCAAAGATCGTATCCGGGCTGACCTCGATTCCCTGCGTCTCCATGAGATAACGGCTGAGAGCCTCTTTATTCTTATGCTTGATCTCCAGCAGTTTTTCAAGAACTTTCTTGTCGTCCTTGTATTCAAGCAGTTTCTCAAGCTCTGCGGCATCCTTCTTATACCCTTCCCCGATCGTCTCGTCCAGGAACTGTGTGAGCTGCGGATTGCAGTGGATGAGCCAGCGGCGGAAAGTAATGCCGTTTGTCTTGTTATTGAACTTCTCCGGATAAATCCTGTAGAAGTTATTCAGCTCAGAGTTTTTAAGGATTTCCGTATGCAGTGCCGCCACACCGTTTACACTGAATCCGTAATGGATGTCAATGTGCGCCATGTGCACTGTATCGTTCCTGTCGATGATTGCAACGCTCTCATCGTCAAATTTTCTTCTCACTTTATCATCTAAAATCTCAATGATCGGCATGAGCTGAGGAACGACCTTCTTCAGATAATGAACCGGCCATTTCTCCAGCGCTTCCGCAAGAATCGTATGATTCGTGTATGCACATGTTCTGGATACAACGCCTATCGCATCGTCCATATCCATCCCTCTCGCAACAAGCAGGCGGATCATCTCCGGGATGACCATAGTCGGATGGGTGTCATTGATCTGGATAACCGCATATTCCGGCAGGTCATATAAGTTACTTCCCTTCGCTGTGCACTCGTCAAGGATAAGCTGTGCTCCCGCGCTGACCATGAGATACTGCTGATAGATGCGCAGAAGCCTTCCCTGCTCGTCACTGTCGTCCGGATAGAGGAAAAGCGTCAGGTTCTTCTCTATATCCTCTTTGTTAAATGCGATCCCGTCTTCTACAATCGTCTCATCTATAGAATCAAGGTCAAAAAGGTGGAGCTTATTTGTCTTGTTGTTATATCCTGTCACCTCGATGTCGTACATCCTTGCATTAACTTTCAGGCCTTTAAACTCAACCGGATAGACCGTTTCTGTCTTTTTAAGCCATGACTTCTCCCCGATCCACGGGTTGGGAGTCTCTTTCTGAAGATGATCCTCAAACTCCTGCCTGAAAAGTCCGAGATGATAGTTAAGTCCGATACCGTCTCCCGCAAGCCCAAGCGTTGCTATAGAATCAAGAAAACATGCTGCCAGTCTTCCAAGCCCGCCGTTCCCAAGAGACGGCTCCTGCTCAACCTCCTCAATCTCGCAGATGTCTTTGCCGTTGTTACTGAGCATCTCTTTCACTTCCTGATAGATGCCGAGGTTGATCATATTGTTGGAAAGCAGCTTCCCAATCAGGAACTCCGCTGAAATATAATACAGTTTTTTCTTGCTGTCTGTGCGCTCCTTTTCTGCGGCCATGTCCTGAACGATGGTCAGCAGTCCGTTGTAGATTTCCTCGTTGGAAACCTGTGATACCGGCTTTCCTAGGTATGCTTCTAATCTTGCCTGAATCTTCATAATGATATTCTCCTTTCTTCCTGCCGCTTTCATCTACGGCATCACCGCGTATCGCGGCATTTTGAAAACATCCATATATCTTATCTCCATGATTCGTATTTTAATACTATTTTCAGCGATTTTCTTGCAATATCCTTTCACATTATTGTACAATACTATCAAAACAGTAATGCAACTGCAATTAGCACGCCAGTGCGGCGTAAAGGGGATCGCTATGAATATCAATGAATACCAGAACTATCACGAGACAAAACCGCATACTACTTCGGAATTTCCCTACAACACTTACCTTTGCTCTATTCCCCGCGATTTTCCTGCCGTTCCCCTCCACTGGCATTCTGAAGTGGAACTTATTGTTATAAAAAAGGGGCGCGGCTTTGTGTCCGCAGATTTTTCAAAAATGCCTGTCACATCGGGAGATATCGTTATCATCCGCCCCGGTCAGCTTCATTCCATTGAGCAGGACGGTACATATACCATGGAATACGAAAATATCATTTTCAAACCGGAACTTCTCATCTCCGGCAGTTCTGATCTGTGTGCCGTAAAGTTTATCACCCCTTTTATGCTTGGTTCCATACAGTCTGACACTCACTTGACCCCTGCCCTTTCCTATTATCAGACGGCGGCAGAATACATCCGTCAGATCGATCTGCTCTGCGCAACCCGTTCCGAAGGATACCAGCTCGCTGTGAAAGGTTATCTGTTCCAGCTCCTTTTCATCCTTATATCGAACCGGAATAAAAAAGAGACTGCGCCTGCCTCACAGACGAAATCTCTTGAAAAGATGAAAACGATATTAAAATATGTAGAGCAGCATTATTCCGAACATATCACTATTAACGATATGGCTGCCCTGACTTATTACAGCAAGTCTCATTTTATGAAATTTTTTAAATCTCATATGGGAACGGGCTTCATCGACTACCTCAACGACTACCGCCTTACGATGGCGGAGCGCCTGCTGCGGTCCTCGGACATGTCCGTCCTTGACATCGCGGAGCAGAGCGGATTTGAGAACCTGTCCTATTTTAACCGTATCTTCAAACGTAAATACGGAGAAGCACCGGGCCGCTGGCGCACGGGCATTTCAAAGTCAGGCGCTTAAATAACTTACTTTAGACTTTTTGTTTTTCAACTCATCCTTTTCCGAATCCGCAATTCGGGAATATACACACTTCACAGTTCAGGCAAAGTCCCCCTTCACCCAGCACAGAAAAGTCCTCTTCACAGAGCTTCTCTCCTGCCACGACACGAGGCAGCACCAGATCAAATATGGTCCGTTTTGCATACATCACACAGCCCGGAAGCCCCATCACCGGGATACTCTGTCCGTCTTCTTTGTATTTATACGCCAGCATGAACATTGCTCCAGGAAGGACCGGCGCCCCGTATGTAACCACCTCATCCGCTGCATTGCGGATGGCAAGAGGCGTCCGGTCATCCGGATCCACGCTCATCCCGCCAGTACACACAACCAGATCCGCGCCCTTTTCAATCCACTCATTTATAGCCGCCGTGACCATATCCGTCTTGTCGTCGCACAGGACATCTCCCAGTATTTCCACGCCGCGCTCTTCCAGTTTCGCTTTTACCACGGGTGTAAACTTATCCTCGATCCTGCCGTGATAAACTTCACTTCCCGTAGTCACGATCCCTGCTTTCATCTTCTGAAACGGAAGAATCGTAAATATGGGGGCGTCCCCGCAGATATCTTTTACGCGTTCCATTTTGTCCTCTTCAATAACAAGAGGAACCACGCGCATTCCCACTATCTTGTCTCCCTTTTTTACTGCAAAATTTCCGTGGCGGGAAGCCAGCACCATCTGTCCCATCCCGTTCACTGCCTGTAATTTCTCTCTGTCGATCTTAAGAAGACCGTCGCACTCTGCCGTGAGTTCGATCTTCCCCTCTTTCGGCTCAGAGGCTTTCATAAACGCTCCCTGACAGACCTGACGCAGTATCTCCGCTGCATCATTTTCATGGAGCATCCCTTCTTCCTTCTCCCAGACATACAGGTGCTCTTTTCCCACAGATAAAAGCACCTGGATATCCTCCTCTGTCACAATATGCCCTTTACGGAACACTGCGTCTTTCACAACTCCGGGAATGATCTGCGTAATGTCATGACAGAGCACGCTTCCTACTGCATCTTCTGTTTTTATCAACTTCATCTGTAATCACCTCTCATCAAGCTGTTTCATCCATACATTTACACACGCATCGCTTGGCATCCTCCAGTCGCCTCTCGGAGAGAGCGCCACTGTACCGATCTTCGGACCATCGGGCAGACAGGAACGCTTAAACTGCTGAGAGAAAAATCTCCGGCAGAATGTTTTCATCCACTTCAATATAGTCTCCCTGTCATAATCCCCTGCAAATGTTGCTTCCGCCAGCCGCAGGATCTTCTCCGGCTCATATCCGAAGCGCAGCATATAATATAAGAAAAAGTCATGAAGCTCATATGGCCCCACCAGATCTTCCGTCTTCTGGGCGATATCCCCGTCCTTTGGCGGAAGCAGCTCCGGGCTCACCGGAGTATCCAGCACATCATAAAGCACTTTTTTCAGTTCTTCGTCTTTCGTCTCGTCCGCCGCGTATTTCACAAGGTGTCGGACCAATGTCTTCGGCACTGAAGCATTGACACCGTACATAGACATATGATCGCCGTTGTAGGTAGCCCATCCAAGAGCCAGCTCTGACATATCTCCGGTTCCGATGACCATACCGCCGGTGCGGTTGGCAACGTCCATAAGCACCTGCGTGCGTTCTCTTGCCTGGGCGTTTTCATAAGTCACATCATGCTTCTCCGGATCTTGCCCGATATCCCGAAAATGCACGTTCACCGCTTCAGCGATAGGCACTTCCTTTAAAGTGGCTCCTGTCTTTCTCGTCATTTCACAGGCGTTATTATAGGTGCGGTCCGTTGTCCCGAAACACGGCATCGTCACCGCAATGATATCCTTCTTATCTCTTCCCAGCATGTCAAACGCACGGGCAGTCACAAGAAGTGCCAGAGTAGAATCCAGGCCGCCTGAGATTCCAACCACCGCTGTCTTTGCATGTGTGTGCGCCAGACGTTTCTTCAAGCCCATTGCCTGAATCGTCAGAATCTCCTCGCACCGCTTGGCGCGTGTTTTCTCATCTGACGGCACGAACGGTTTCTTGGGAAATGTTCTGGTAAGTTCTATATTTTCTGATTCTATAAAAAACGGTACTCTAAGAAATCCGCCTTGTGGCTCTGCCGCAAATGTCGTATTCTTACGCCGCTCGCTGATGATTCTCTGGATATCAAACTCTGAATAAATGATCTCATTACAGTATCTGCCGGACTCTTTCAGCACTGCTCCGTTCTCTGCGATAATATTGTGTCCGCCGAACACCACATCCGTGGTGGATTCTCCCTCGCCAGCGTTGGCATACACATACCCCGCGATCAGACGTGCAGACTGTCCTGCGATCAACTCTCTGCGGTACATATCTTTGCCGATGGCCTCATCGCTGGCCGAGCAGTTCACAATCACTGTCGCTCCTTCAAGAGCCGCCTGGATACTGGGCGGCACAGGAGACCATACATCCTCACAAATCTCCGCTGATACAGTCAGATCCGTCAGCCCGTCCGCCTCAAACAAGATCTGTGGTCCGAACGGGATCTTCTCTCCCTCGAACAGCACATATCCCATGCCCTTCGGTCCTGGGGTAAACTGGCGCATCTCATAAAACTCCGCATAGTTCGGCAGGAATGTCTTTGTCGTAAAGCCGATGATTTTGCCCCGGTTCATTGCCGCCGCCACATTATACAGCTTTCCCCGCACTGCCAGCGGTGCGCCGACAAATGCCAGGATATCCTTATCCACCGTATGCTCCGCGATCTTTTTCAGCGATTCCCTTGCCGCTTTTAAAAGCACATCCTGCGTAAACAGATCCCCGCACGTATAGCCTGTCACGCACAGTTCGGGAAATACGATGATCTTGGCTTTGTTTTCACAGGCCTGATTGATCCCTTCGCATATTTTCTCCGTATTAAACTCTACATCCGCCACCCGGATATCCGGCGTTGCCGCCGCTATCTTTACAAATCCATGTTTCATCTTTTCTCCACCTTTTTCTACGCTTTCCCATCATTTCTGTCCGTCTGTCTGCGTGCTGTCCTACAGCCGTTTGCCGCCTGTCTATATGGCGGCCTACAGTTTATCTGCTCTTTTTCAGCAGTTCTTTCAGCTCATTCACCGTATAATTATAAGCTGTGTTACAGAAATGGCATTTCACCTCGATGTCCTTTCCGTCATCGATCATGGACTGGATGTCTTTCTTCCCGATGCTGATGATCGCTTTCTCGATCCTCTCCTTCGAGCAGTTGCAGTAAAATCTTGCCGACATGGTATCTGTGATCTCCAGAGTCAGCCCTTCAAGCACCTGAGCGAGCATTTCCTCCGGCGTGTGCCCGTTGTCCAGCATAGAGGTCACAGATCTGATATTCTGGATATTCTGCTCAAGCTTATTCAACACTTCGTCCTCGATAAACGGCATCACCTGTACGATAAAACCGCCCGCACAGCGCACCGTATTATCCTTCTCCATGAGCACTCCTAATCCTACTGAGGACGGCACCTGTTCCGATGTGGCAAAATAATAGGTCAGATCTTCTGCGATCTCTCCTGTCTGCAAGATCGTCTGTCCGGAATAAGGCTCTTTC
Organism: uncultured Ruminococcus sp.; assembly: GCA_904418845.1. Taxonomy (GTDB): domain Bacteria; phylum Bacillota; class Clostridia; order Lachnospirales; family Lachnospiraceae; genus Mediterraneibacter. The sequence goes on from CAJFQC010000011.1 coordinate 39,000, forward strand.
AGTCCCATATCTTTGATGACGGTCATCACGCCCTGTCCAAGCGCTCCGCCTACATCCAGCTTTCCGTTCTTCGGCGGCAGCATCACTTCTGTCTCATGCACATATCCTTTCACGTTTCCCTGACTATCTGCTGTCACGGTAAGTCCGCCAATGGGACCGGAGCATTTGATCTGGATGGTCAGCATATCCGTGGGGTTTTTCATCATACTCCCCATCATCACTCCCCCTGTAAGAAGCCTTCCCAGCGCCGCTGTTGCCACCGGGCTTGTCCCATGGTGCTGTCTTGCCTCCTCCACGAGTTCTGTTGTCACTGCCGCAAACGCACGGATCTGTGTATTTGCCGCTGAAGCTCTCACAATATAATCTCTCATTTCACTCTGTCTCCTGTCCCTGTTTCTGTCTTTCCCCATTTATGTTCTTGTCATCCCCCAGGTACCTTTGCTTCCCGGATTCTCTCGCGATCACACAGATTCTCTCACTTGCCTGCATAGCCTCTCCCTTTGTATCCATATCATATGCCGCTAAAAAAAGAAGTCCTGACTCCTTAAGAAGCTGCTGCATTTCCTCTAAGGTATATCCTCTTTGATAATGCGTTTCACGAAATTTCCTATACAACTCTCCGTGTGCAGATGGCTTCCCCGGCTGTTCTTCTCTTATAAAGAGCGTCAGGTCATACTCGTTGATCTTTTCTTCCTCATAATAAGTATTATCCCATATAAAACTGCATTCCCCCCGTTCCTCAGCTATCGTACAGTCTCCCATGATTTCCCTGTATTTATACTCCGTATTAAAATCAAAGAGGAATATCCCGCCCGGATCAAGATAATTATTCACCAGACGAAATACTTCCCGGAGTTCTTCCGCTTCAGTAATATAATTAACCGAATCACAGACACTCACCGCAGCACGCACTGTCCCGTACAACTCAAACGCTCTCATATCCTGAAGAAGATAAAGGATGTCATGCCCGGAATCTTTGCGTTTCTCCATAGCCAGTTCCAGCATATCCACAGAGTTGTCCACTCCGATCATATCATAACCATAGCCCGCGAGGATTTCTGTCATCGTACCGGTTCCACAGCCGAGATCAAGCATGATACCTTCGTTGACTCCATATTCACACAGCATCCTGTGTATATATTCTCCCCATTCCTCATAGGGAACATTATCCATAAATGTATCATAGACAGACGCAAAGCTTATATATGTTTCCATAACGGCCTCCTTCCACAAATAGAAGTTTATCGCTCTGGTGCGATCAAGCAAAAATATCTTTTGTCTGCAAATTTCATCCACCGTTCCCGTCCGGGAACAACATTATCTCTCCATCATGCTGATGGACTCAATCCCAACGCTTCCGCCTCTGACAACCTCGATATTCTTAAATTCTTCTTTCATCAGCTTCACCACCGCGTCGTTTTTCGTTGCGGTCTGGACAAACTCCACGAGCACGCTGTCGTGTCCATAATCAATGACCTTGGCCTTGAATGTCTCCGCTATCTGGAACACTTCTACCTTCGCCGCCGGAGTACAGTTGAACACTTTTACATAAAGGATTTCTTTCATTCTGACAAAGATATCTGTAAAATCGATAACCTTTATTACTTCGATCATCCGGTTTAACTGTTTCTTTATCTGCTCAAATGTCTCATCATCGCTGACTGTGGCGATCGTCATCCTCGACACGGTCGGATCTTCCGTCATACCTACGGTCAGGCTGTCCAGATTGTAGGATTTCCCCGAAAAAAGCCCTGATATCTTGGAGAGCACTCCCACCTGGTTTTCCACATAAAGGGAGATCCACCTCTTTTTCATATTGTTATCCATCTTCACGCTCTCCTTTCTAACAGTCTATGATCATATCTTCCAAAGTTCCGCCCGGCTGGATCATCGGATAGACCAGATCCTCGGGATCAATGATAAACTCAATCAGTGTCGGAGTTTTTGTATTTTTCTTTGCCTCTTTAAATGCCGCTGCGATCTCTTCCTTTTTCGTCACGCGAATTCCCTTTGCCCCGTAGCTCTCTGCCAGCTTCACAAAGTCCGGCGTATACTCCGGCATCTCCTCTCCGTTGGTCCTTCGGAACAGTGTCCCGGAACGAAGGTTAGTCATGCTGTATCTTTTTCCGTAGAACAGCTTCTGCCACTGGCGTACCATTCCCAGATATTCGTTGTTGAACACGCAGAGGATAAGTGGGAGTTCCTCAAGCACCGCGGTGGCGAACTCCTGTATGTTCATCTGCATACCACCGTCTCCGGAGATGGCGATGACCGTCTTGTCCGGATTGCCCAGTTTTGCCCCGATGGCTGCGGGAAATCCGTATCCCATCGTCCCAAGTCCTCCTGAGGTAACGAGCTGTTTTTTCTCAGTGATATCTACATACTGGGTGACAAACATCTGATGTTGTCCTACGTCTGTCGTGATAATCGCATCATCAAACTGCCGGTTCATCTCCTGCACGATATCCATAGGGGTCACATATTTTTTATTCTGCATGGTGAGCGGATGCTCATCTTTCCAACCCCGGATCTTCTCCAGCCATTTTTTTGTCTCACACGGTTCTACGTATTCGTTCATCTTTGTAACCGCTTCCAGCGCATCCGCCACGATCGGCACGTGCACCTGGATGTTTCTGGATATAGACGCTGTATCGATATCGATATGTACGATCTCTGCATTTGGCGCAAAAGCATGAAGCTTTCCGGTGATACGGTCATTAAAGCGAGTGCCGATGGAGAAGAGCAGATCACACTCTCCCACTGCCATATTTGCTGCATACTGTCCGTGCATCCCCAGATTTCCAATAAAGAGCGGATGATTCGTTGGCACTGCGCCGCGCCCCATGATCGTTGTTACTACCGGAACATTGGTCTTATTTACTATTTCTGTAAACACCTTGTTCGCACGGGCGATATTCACTCCGCCACCTGCAAGGAACAGAGGCTTCTTTGCCTTTTTCAGCATCTTAAGGGCACGCTTTAACTGTCCCATATGCACGCTTGTATTCGGCTTATATCCGCGGATGTTCACTGTCTCCGGATACTCCGGGTTTCCAAGCTCACACATCACATCTTTCGGAAGGTCGATGAGCACCGGTCCCGGACGTCCTGTACGGGCGATATAAAACGCCTCTTTGATAATACGTCCCAGATCTTTTCTGTCACGTACTGTCACCCCGTACTTCGTGATACTGCGGGTAATTCCAACGATGTCTACCTCTTGAAAAGCATCGTTTCCGATAAGATGCTTTGCCACCTGTCCGGTAAAACAGACAAGGGGAACACTGTCATAGTTCGCTGTGGCAAGCCCTGTGACCAGATTAGTCGCACCCGGGCCGCTTGTCACCAGACATACTCCCACCTTGCCCGTTGTCCTTGCGTAAGCATCCGCCTCATGCACCAGAGCCTGCTCATGGCGCGGCAGAATGATACGGATATCGTCCTGCTTATACAACTCATCGCTAATATCAATGGTACACGCCCCCGGATAACCGAAGATTGTGTCCACTCCTTCTTCCTTCAAAGCTCTTACCAGTAATTTGTTTCCTGTGATCTGTCTCAATTTTATACCTCCTTTTTCCTCCAGTACCAGTCAATAATAAAGAAAAACCCCGAGCATCTTATGCTCAGGGCGAATGTATCATCCGTGTTACCACCTAAATTCAGAGAAAAGTTTCTCTGCGCTCTGCCGGTACGGGCATCCATGATCAATACCGATACCGTTCCCCTGTAACGTAGGATCACGTTGAAGCCTACTTGGCGCTGCATTTCTTTTATGGTGTTGAAACTGAAATTTAAGTACATTATAGTGTGTATTATTAACATTGTCAATCATGTTTTCTTGATGTTTTTTAATCACAGCAGCCTTGGTCATTGTTCTGGTTACTGTTCATAGAAGCCATATTCTCATAGCAAACAGATACACTGCCGCATAATACAGGATCAGTACAAACGCTCCTCGCACAGAACTGCGCTTTTTCCCAAGCCGGTTTATCCCCAGAAGAATATCTGACACGACAAAGCAAGCGCCGCCCGTCGCAGGGATAAGCGCTGTCAATCCTCCAAGGCTGTCTGCTTCTGATACGCCTGGTGTTCGCGATGATCCCATCACACCTGATACTATTGCCAGCGCCGCCATAATGCTCAGCACCGTAATATAGGCGACAGCAGACACAAACAGCCCCTTCGCCTTCAGATGCGGGAAATACTTCCGAAATGCTTCAAACGCGCACTTTATGAATACTACAGCAGAAAACACAAAAAGGAACAACGTATTAAAGTCAAAATAGAACATACCGGCTATCCCGTCATACAGCCCGGGGATTCCTTCTGTCAGGAAACTTACAATCATACACAGATGCCCCGCGCTGAAGCACACTGCTCCCGCGATAAACTTACACTCAAGGAGTACATCTGCCGCCATGTAACAGACAATCGCCGCCAGCGTCCAGATAAACGACGCTCCGCTGGCCGATCCGCCCTGCACATAAAAGAACCAGTACAGCATAAGTAAGCCCGGAAGGGCCGTGGCCAGCGCCTTGCACACAAGCGCGCTTTTTTTTCGTGTCTTTTTATTCAGAAAATAATATGTTCCGAGAACAGCCATACCGGCCGCTGCTCCTGATGCCGCTGCTGTCATATGCCGCTCCTTTCTCTTCAATCGCCGCCAGCGTGCCGTCCCTGATGAACCACCGCTAGCTTCTTCTGAGATTCCGCAGCATTCCCGCTATGGAATAGACAAGAAGCGCCGCGATATTTGCCATGACCACACTTGCGCCTGCCGGGGTCGCCCACACATAGGATACGGTGATTCCGATGACAAGACACACCGCGGAAATCACCGCTGAATTGATGATCACGCTTTTGAATGTCCTGCACACCCGCATAGATGTAAGCGCCGGAAAGATGATCAAACTAGAGATAAGAAGCGCTCCCATCATCCTCATGCCCAGTACGATCGTCACTGCGGTCAGAACCGCGATCAGCGTATTATACATATCCGCCTTCACGCCCGTCGCCTGTGCAAATGTCTCGTCAAAGGTGATTGCGAATATCTTGTTATAGAAAAAGATATAAAGCGCCAGCACTACCACCGCTAAAACTATGCTTAACCTCACATCCTCCGCGCTCATAGCCAGGATACTTCCAAACATATAATTATATACATCAGTATTCATTCCTGTTGTCATGGAGATTACCATGACGCCCACGGCCAGGGAGCTTGTGGAGATCAGGGCAATCGCCGCATCTCCCTTGATCCGGCTGTTTCCGCGGATTCGCAGAAGAAGAACCGCCGCTACGATGACCACGGGGATCGCCATTATCAGAGGCGCCACGTTCACGGCAGCTGCGACGGCAAGGGCGCCGAATCCCACATGGGATAAGCCGTCGCCGATCATGGAATACCGCTTTAATACAAGACTCACCCCCAGAAGAGAAGAGCACAGCGCCACCAGAGCGCCCACCACAAAGGCACGCACCATGAACGGATAAGAAAGCATTTCAAACAGATTTTCAAACATTGCTTACACCTCCGTTTGCCGGACTGTGCTCCGCTCCATTTAAGAAGCTCTTTCCCACACGGCTCTTTCTGTAATCCTCCGCACCTCCGAAGAAGAGCATCTTCTCCTGAAGATGAAGGATATGGCTGGCATCCTCCACCGCACTCTCGATATCATGGGACACCATTACCACCGCAATTTTCTCTTCCCTGTTGATTCTGCGGATCAACTGGTAAAACTCCGCTGTCACGATGGGGTCAAGTCCGGTCACCGGCTCGTCCAGAAGGAGCATTGTCTTTGTGGCGCACAATGCCCGGGCCAGAAGAACTCTTTGCTTCTGGCCGCCGGACAGGTCCCGGAAGCACAGCCCCGACAGATCGCTGATTCCCAGAAGTTCCAGTTTCTCTGTCGCCATATTTTTATCCGCCGCTGTGTAAAAAGGCTTCAGGCCCCGGCTGTTCAGTCTGCCAGAAAGGACGACTTCATACACGCTGGCCGGAAAATCCTTCTGCACGTCTGTCTGCTGGGGAAGATAACCGATCTTATTTTTCTTAAGTCCGTCCCCGTAGATAATATGTCCTTTTTCTACGCTTTTTAATCCAAGAAGGCTCTTTACAAGGGTACTTTTCCCAGATCCGTTCTCTCCCACAATGCACAGATAGTCCCCCGCATTGATGGAGAAATCAAGCTCCCTCACCACGGTCTGCCCCTCATAACCGATGGAAACATTTTCACATCTGATCAGTGCCATCCGTTTAAAACCTCCTTCAGTGTCTCTATATTTTTCTGCATCATGCTTAGATAAGTCTCACCGTTTTCAAAATCTTCCGCGGACAGGTTGTGGCAGCTGTAAAACACTTTCACCTCTGTTCCTGTGGCCTCTGCCACGCCATTGGCGATATCTGCATTGCTCAGCTCCATTTTCAGGACATACGGCACATGTTCTTCCTTTACTTTATTGATCAAAAATACCATGGTCGCGGCGCTTGGCTCTGTATCTCCCGCGCATCCCGGAAATGCCGCATAATAGTCAAGCCCATACTCGTCCGCCAGATAACGAAACGGAAAACGGTCCCCGAAGATGAGCAGATTACTCTTTGCATTCTCTGTTACTTCCCGGAACTGCCCGTCCAGCTCTGAGAGTTTCTCTTGATAAGCCTTGGTGTTTTCTTCATAGACCGTCCTGCCGGCAGGATCTGCTTCAATAAGCAGCCCCTTGATCTGCTCCACAATCAGAGACGCATTGACAGGGGATGTCCATACATGCTCATCAATCTCATGTACTGAGTGAGCATCCCCGGTCTCTTCTTCTCCCTCTCCGTCTTCCTCATGGTGCGTATGTCCGGGCGATTCCTTCATGCCTTCCACATGCTCTTCCTCCACCGTGTCAACGCATTCCATAAGCCGCAGTGTCAGACGGTCAGACTCCGGCATGGAGCTTAAGATATCCTCCACCCACACGTCGTTCTCGCCTCCGGTGTAGATGAACACATCGCTCTCCTGAATAGCGATGATATCCTGCGGTGTCGGCTCGTAAGAATGGCTCTCTTCACCTGGTTTCAAAAGCATCCGGATTTCTGCTCTGTCTCCCGCAATCTGCCGCACAAAATCATACTGAGGGAATATCGTTGTCACAACACTGATCTTATCGCTGTCCTTATCCTGTCCACCTTGTTCCTGTGTCTTCTGCCCTTGCGTCTGCCTGTTCAATCCATCTGTCTCTGACTTTAAGCTGCATCCTGCTGTAAGAAAAGCTACACAGAACATCCATATAACAGCTATGGCAGGAAGAAACCTCCTGCCCTTTCTCTTATCTGCGTTCATATTTTGTAAAACGGAATTCCAGATCAAAACAGGTCTGCTCTTCACCTTCCTCCGTCATCTCCCATTCGTCCATTGCGTCTAAATCAGGGAAAAATGTATCCGCCTGAAAAGCGCGGTCGATCTTTGTCACAAGGACGGTATCGCACTGGGGAAGCAGCATCCGGTAAACGCTCCCGCCGCCGATCACATAGACGTCGTCTGCATTATATTTTTTCAGTTCTTCCTTTAATTCATCATAAGTGTGGACAATGACCGCATCCTTCACCTGATAGCCCTTATTTCCTGTCAGAACGATATTTGTACGGTTCTTAAGAGGCAGGCCGTTCGGAAAGCTCTCCAGAGTTTTTCGTCCCATGATGACTACCTTACCTGTCGTCGTCCGGCGGAAGAATTGCATATCTGACGGGATACTAACGAGAAGCTTATTGTTGTATCCTATTCCCCAGTTCTTATCTGCTGAAAGTATTGCTTTCATAAATAATATCCATATCCCTTCTTTAAAATATTTTTCCTTACACCGCAATCGGAATGTCTTTGATCTGCGGATGTGTCTCATAGTTATCCAGCCTCACGTCCTCCGGTGTGAAATCATAAAAGTCTTTCACTTCCGGATTCAGCCGGAAAGTGGGCGCCGGAAGAGGCTCTCTTGAGATCAGCTCTTTGATCATGGGCACATGCCTGTCATAGATATGCGCATCAGCGATCACATGAACGAACTCACCGGCCTTCATATCGCACACCTGCGCCAGCATATGGAGCAGTACCGCATACTGGCACACGTTCCAGTTGTTTGCCGCCAGCACGTCCTGCGATCTCTGATTTAAAATACCATTCAACGTGAGCCTGTCGCTGTCTTTTTCCTTTGTCACATTAAAAGTCATGCTGTATGCACACGGGTACAGGTTCATCTCATGAAGATCCTGATGCACATAAATATTGGTCATGATCCGGCGGCTGTACGGGTTATTCTTCAGGTCATAGATCACTCGGTCCGTCTGATCCATCATGCCCTCTTTATACTGGTGCTTCACGCCCATCTGATAGCCGTAGGCCTTTCCGATAGAGCCTGTCTCATCCGCCCAGCTGTCCCAGATATGACTTCTTAACACATGCACATTATTGGATTTCTTCTGCCAGATCCAGAGCATCTCATCCACACAGCTTTTGATCGCCGTACGGCGAAGGGTCAGCGCGGGAAATTCCTTTGACAAATCATAGCGGTTGACCACACCAAAACGTTTGATCGTGTAAGCGGAAGTTCCATCCTCCCACACCGGGCGTACCTTCTCGCCTTCCGTGCTTGTTCCGTTTTCAATGATATCTCTGCACATATTAATAAAGATTTTGTCGGCGTAACTCATGATCGTCTCCTTTATGGTTCTGCGATATTGTATAACAGTTTCTGAAGATTTCTTCTGAGGGCTTCCACTTCCCTCTTGGTCATCCCCCTCGTCAGCTCCCGATCCAATTTCCTTCTGTCTGCTTCCATCCGCCGCTGGATGTCATATGCCTTTTCTGTGAGATAAATATTTTTCTTTCGTTTATCATTGGCGTTTGGAACACAGAGGATATATCCCTTCTCATCCAGACGCTTTAAGATACCTGTCACTGTCGGATTCTTCAGATTCAGGTTTTTCTCCACATCCCGCTGGCTTACTTCATCCTTGCTTGTGTGAAAGAGATAATCCAGCACCGCGCACTGGGAAGAGGTGATCCCGGTGTCCCTTAATCTCTCATTTAATTCTTTTTCAAACACATTGTTGATCTGTTTGATCAAAAATCCCATTGGTCTGCTGTGCCGTTCCATTCTTCTCTCCTCTTTCGCACACATCTGCCATATCGCTGTTTTCCGTCTCCCTTTTGCGATTCAGGCGTACTCCCGGATCACGCTGCTGATCTCATAGACACGGTCCAGTGACTCCAGTTCTTTCAACGCGCTCTCCATATATTTTTCTTTCACCTTCTCTGTCACAATAACGAGCTCTGCGGTCTCCGGCTGTGTATGTTCCTGGACTACCCTTGCAATACTCACCTTGTGCTCCCCGAACACCCGGGTGATCGCCGCCAGCACACCGGGCTGGTTCTTCACCTGCATACGGATGAAAAAGGCATTTTTCACTTCGCCCCATGCTTTGACAGGAAGTTCTTTATAGCACGTACAGCTGATACGTCCTGTGCAGCCATGCTTGAGATCCCTCGCCACGTCGATTACGTCTCCTACGACTGCACTGGCTGTCGGCATCTCTCCCGCGCCGCGCCCGTAGAACATCGCGTCGTCCACTGCGTCACCGTGGATAAAGACAGCGTTAAATGCATCCCTGACAGATGCAAGCGGGTGATCCCTGCTGATCATCATCGGGTAAACGCCGACTTCGATACCATCTTCTGTATTCTTTGCCACACCGAGCAGTTTGATCACGCTGTCAAATTCCTTTGCGTAGGCAATGTCTCTCGCCGTGATCTTCGTGATCCCCTGTGTATACACATCGGACAAGATGACTCTGGAATGGAAAGCAATAGAAGCCATGATCGCTACTTTTCTCGCGGCGTCAAGCCCTTCCACATCCGCGGTTGGATCCGCCTCCGCATACCCCAGCTCCTGCGCTTTTTTAAGCGCGTCCCCGAAGTCCATGCCCTCTTCAAACATCTTTGTCAGGATATAGTTCGTCGTGCCGTTGACGATCCCCATAACTGTATCGATATCATTTCCCGCAAGGCACTGTTTAAGAGGACGGATAATGGGGATACCGCCTGCCACCGCCGGCTCAAAGAGGAAGTCTTTCCCCTTCGCCTGAGCGGTATCAAGAAGTTCTCTTCCTTCTTCCGCAATCAGATCCTTATTGGCAGATACTACATTTTTCCCTGCTTTCAGTGCTTCTAAGATAACCGTCTTTGCCGGTTCCATCCCGCCCATCACTTCGATAACAATACTGATCTCCTCATCCTGCACGATCTGGCGCCAGTCGTCTGTCAAAAGCTCAGGGGCAACACCCTCTCTTTTTTTCTCTATATTGTGTACGAGGATTTTCTTAACTTCAAGCTGCGCCCCGATCGTCCTTTCCATAACATCAGAACGCATGCCGATAAGCTTATACACGCCCATTCCGACTGTTCCAAGTCCTAACAGCCCAATCTTAATCTTATCCATACCATACCTCTTTTCCATCATTCTTTAAATTCACAGCGTCGGTGTTCATAGTATAGCACAGACGAATAAAAAAAGCACTTGAAATCTCAAGTGCTTCTCCAGAGCGACAGACGGGGCTCGAACCCGCGACCCCGACCTTGGCAAGGTCGTACTCTACCAACTGAGCCACTGTCGCATTTCTTGTATTCCGTTGACCGGAACAATAGATACTATACTATAAGTGTTTTTAAATGTCAATAACTTTTTTAAGAAATATATACAAATTCTTTTTTCTCATATATAATATTGATTTTGGACAAGACACTGAACAGAAAGGGACATACACTATGAAACAGACCTATGAACGCACACTCACCGCATGCTATACAGGCTATGTATAGATTGCCTTTCTGTCGGATTTGTGGACCGTATCGGTTATCATGCAGCTATGATATTGGCTCACGCCGCTTCCGCGGCAGGACTTATCTGCCTGACATTCCTTCCGGATCTGCTTCCGGATCCTTTTATCGGACTGCTTTTATCCGTCGCGACATACGCACTGGGCGGCGGTCTTCTGGAAGTAATGCTCAGCCCTATTGTGGAAGCGCTTCCCACGGATCACAAAGAAAAAACAATGAGCCTTCTCCATTCCTTCTACTGCTGGGGACATGTAGCTGTGGTCCTCTTATCCACTGTCTTTTTCGCTTTGTTCGGACTTGAAAACTGGAAGATCATGACACTGATCTGGGCGTTGGTTCCGATATACAATCTCTTTGTATTCCGTAAAGTCCCCCTCTGTACTCTCACAGCAGAAAATGAGGAGACTCTGCCATTGATGACTATTTTAAAACGCCCGGCTTTCTGGATTCTCATGGTCGTTATGACCTGTGCCGGAGCAAGTGAGCAGGCAGTCAGCCAATGGGCGTCTGCTTTTGCGGAACAGGGTCTTGGCGTGAGTAAATCTGTGGGTGATCTTTCCGGCCCTATGTTTTTTGCCGTATGCATGGGAAGCTCCCGCATGCTCTACGGACTGTACGGCGATAGATTGAACCTGAAAAAAGCAATGATTGCCAGTGGAATCCTATGTATCTTCTCCTACTGTTTGATCTCCCTCTCCCCGGGCGCTGCGGTGAGTCTTCTCGGCTGCGGCATCTGCGGATTTGCTGTGGGGATCATGTGGCCGGGATCATTTAGCATTGGAGCCTCCGTGCTAAAGGGAGGCGGCACTGCTCTTTTCTCTCTTATGGCTCTGGCAGGAGATCTCGGCTGCTCCGGCGGTCCCACTTATGTGGGGTTCATTTCTGATCATGCGGGCGGAAATTTAAAATTTGGTATTCAGATGGCAGTCATTTTCCCTGCACTTTTAATGGCGGGAGTTCTATTGCTCCAAAACAGCCAAAAAAGCACACGGCAAAAATAGACGTCTTGCCATTTTTCTATTTTTATTCTATACTGTCCACAGTGCCGGAACTGAGGTTTTAATCATACAGCCTTACACATTCGGCGATAACGGCAGAATTTTATATAAAGGAGAATCTCATTATGAAATTTATATATCCTGCGGTATTCCGCAAGCAAGAAAACGGCAGTTATCACGCGTTTTTCCCGGATCTCGAGTGTTGCGAAGCGGACGGTGATACACTGGACGACGCTATTGACAATGCCAACGAAGCGGCAAGGAACTGGATCACCGTAGAACTCGAAGAAGATGCCCCCGTCTTCCCCTATGTATCGGATATCAGTGACATCGAAGTTGACGAGGGTGATATCGTAAGAAATATTTCCGTGAATATCCGGTTCTACGAGGGATGGGATGAATAAATTGTCAATTATAAACAGTGCTCTGCCCTGCAAAAAAAGCTATGATATCTAAAACCAGATTTCATAGCTTTTTCATTTTCACTTATCTTTTCTACTTTCTATTCTTCTTCCGGCTTCGTCTCCAGCCCCAGCTCCGCAAGCTGTTTTTCATCTACCATACCGGGCGCTTCTGTCATGAGGCAGGACGCATCCTTCACCTTCGGGAACGCGATCACATCCCGGATGCTGTCCTGTTTTGCCATGAGCATGACAAGTCGGTCAAGACCGTAAGCCAGTCCTGCGTGAGGCGGAACTCCATATTTGAAGGCGTCAAGCAGAAATCCGAACTGGCTATACGCCTGCTCTTTTGTAAATCCAAGCGCCTCGAACATTCTCTCCTGCACGTCGTCCTGGAAGATACGTACACTTCCTCCGCCGATTTCGTTTCCATTGAGTACGATATCGTAAGCCTTTGCGCGCACTTTGCCCGGATCGCTCTCAAGGAATGGAAGGTCCTCTTCCATGGGCATGGTAAACGGATGGTGCATGGCAACGAAACGTCCCTGTTCCTCGCTCCACTCGAACTGCGGGAACTCTGTGATCCACACGAACCGGAACTCATTTTTATCCAGAAGGCCGAGTTCCTTCGCCAGCTCCACACGGAGCGCCCCGAGGGAATCCCATACAACCTTATTCTTATCTGCTGCGAACAAGAGCAGGTCTCCCGGCTCTCCGTCCATTGCCGCAATAAGAGCGGCCATCTCTTCCTCTGTCATAAACTTCGCGAAGGATGACTTCTCTGTTCCGTCCTCCTGAAGCGCGATATATGCAAGCCCCTTTGCACCGTAATCTTTTACAAATGCAGTCAGCTTATCGATCTTCTTTCTCGGCATGGCGCCCTGCCCTTTGGCGTTGATGCCCCGCACGCTGCCTCCGTTCTCAATGGCGCCTGTAAACACGCCGAATCCGCAGCCTTTTACTACATCGGTCACATCTTTCAGTTCCATGCCGAAGCGCAGATCCGGCTTGTCGGAACCGAAGCGATCCATAGCCTCCTGCCATGTCATTCTCTGGATCGGAAGCTGTACGTCCACATCCAGCACTTCTTTAAAAAGCTTTGCAAGATATCTCTCATTTACATCGATCACATCGTCCACATCGACAAAGGACAGCTCCATGTCGATCTGCGTAAACTCCGGCTGGCGATCCGCCCTTAAGTCCTCGTCTCGGAAGCATCTCGCGATCTGGATATAACGGTCAAATCCCGAGCACATGAGAAGCTGCTTGTAGAGCTGCGGAGACTGGGGAAGCCCGTAGAAGCTGCCCGGATGGATACGGCTCGGCACAAGATAATCTCTCGCACCTTCCGGTGTACTCTTTCCGAGCATGGGTGTCTCCACTTCGAGGAAGCCTTCCTCTGCAAAGAACTGGCGTGTCAGTGTCATAACCCGGCTCCTGAGCATCAGATTCCTCTGAAGATCTGGTCTTCTCAAATCGAGATAACGGTATTTCAGGCGCACATCCTCTTTTGTCTTGGAATTTTCCTCGATGGGGAACGGCGGTGTCTGGGCCTCGGATAGGATACGCAGCTCACTGGGAAGGATCTCGATCTCTCCTGTAGCAATCTTGTCATTTACCGCGCCGGAACGCTTTGCCACTTCGCCGACGACTGCCACCACATACTCCGCGCGAAGAGAAGCCGCTTTCTCAAGAAGCGCCGTGTCTGTATTCGCCTCGTCGCACACGATCTGTATGATACCGGAACGGTCGCGCACGTCAACGAACACCAGACCGCCTTTATTCCTGTTCTTCTGCACCCATCCCATGATGGTCACTTTCTCTCCTACGTTTGCCGCAGAAAGCTCACCGCAGCAGTGGGTTCTCTTTAAATCATGCATTGATTCAGCCATTATACACCTCCGTAATATCTGTATATCCCTGTTCCGCAAGCTGTTCCTTCTGGAACTTCTTGTTCTTCTTCATATTCATGATCATGACCTGGCGGCCCGCAGCACGCTCTTCTCTCGCCTGAGCAAGCACCTCTAACAGTCTGTTCTGTGAAAGCTTCTTCTCTAACAGGAACGCCCTCTTTGATCTGCTGGCCGGCACCTGATAGCCCCGCTCAAGAAGGAGCATGACAATACGCTCAAATCCGATGGAGAATCCGACTGCCGGTGTGTTCTGGCCTGTGAATTTGCCGATCATCTCATCATAGCGTCCGCCGCCGCCTACAGAGCCCCCGAACTCATCCATGGAAATCTCGAAAATGGTGCCTGTATAGTAAGACATGCCGCGCACAAGCGTGGGGTCAAAGCTCATCTTAAACTGCGCTTCCTTCTGGCTCTCCACACTCGTGATGATCATTTCCAATGAATCTGCCGCCTCAGGCGCGAGACAGCCTTCCAGTTTCTCCTTACACTTGCGGACGCCCTCCACATCGTTCGTGATCTCTTTAAAAAGCGCCAGATACTTCTCCACCGATTCTTCCGCATATCCGTTCTCCTTCAGTTCCACTGCTACGCCGTCTATACCGATCTTGTCCATCTTGTCCAGCATGATGAATACACTGTCATAATCCTTCTCTTCGAATCCACTGTAAGCTGCCATTGCCTTTAAGAAACGGCGGTCATTGATACGGATGGTAAAGTTCTGAAAATCCAGTTTTCCCAGAAGTGTCGTCGTGGCCAGAATCAGCTCAATCTCCGCCAAGTTAGACGGCTCCCCCAGGATATCGATATCACACTGCATGAACTGGCGGTAGCGTCCTCTCTGGGGACGGTCTGCTCTCCATACATTTCCCATCTGGAGTGCCTTAAAAGGTGACGGCAGCTCGTTTGCGTGATTGGAATAATATCTGGAAAGAGGAACTGTCAGGTCATAGCGCAGTCCGCCGTCCACAAGGTCTGCCTCTTCCTTCGCCTCGTCGATCTTCAGCTTTTCGCCCCTCTTTAAAAGCTTAAAGATCAGTTTCTCATTGTCACCGCCCTGCTTGCTGCACAGGTTCTCGATGTGTTCCACACATGGAGTCTCCATGGACGAGAAGCCAAAGCTCCTATATGTGTCCTTGATCAGACTGATGACATAATCCCTGATCTCCATCTCCGCGGGCATGATATCCTTCATACCTGTGATCGGTTTTTTCTTCAACGCCATAACAATTCTCCTTTCAGCTTACATGCCGTGCTTCTCACGGCATAATCATACACCTATGTGGTGTTTTCGTTCTATCATTTCATCGATACGGCCGATGTAATCCGTAATGTTTTTGACATTTTCCACATGGACAAGGTCAGTCTTCCTGCCCTTCTCCGTCCTGACAGGTTCACGCAGCAGGATCTTTGTCGAAGCTCCCGCACCCGCTGCAAGGATGGTCTGTTTCTCTTCCATAATCAGTATATTGTATATTCCTGCTTTGTCAAGTTTTGCATAGCCTACATTCTCAAAATTTCCCGCGATATTCTTCTGTCGGTACAGATAGTAAGGCTTCAGCCCCATCCGCCCGGCGCTGTCCGCCGCGTCGTCCATCATCTGGGAGATCTCGGTATGAAGATCCATACTTCGTCCTTCCTGTCCAAACTTTGCCGCCCTCTTGATGGCAAGGGAATGGACGGTCAGGCTGTCCGGCTGCATAGCCTCGATCTTTGAGAGAGTATCTCTCATATCTTCCGCCGTCTCCCCCGGCAGTCCTGCGATGAGATCCATGTTGATGTTGTCAAATCCCAGCCGCCGTGCCATGGAGAATGCTTCCTCTATATCTTCCGCCTTGTGCTTCCGTCCTACCAGATCCAGCGTCTTCTGCTGCATGGTCTGGGGATTGATAGATATCCTCGTAACAGGGAAATCTTTCAGCACAAGAATCTTCTCCTCAGTGATACTGTCCGGCCGTCCGGCTTCCACGGTGAACTCTACAGTCTTACTCAGATCAAAATTCTCCGTCACTGCAGCCAGCAAACGCCTGAGCTGCTCTGGTTCCAGTGTAGTCGGAGTGCCTCCGCCGATGTATACCGTATCAGGGGATTTCCCCTGTACCGCCTCTCCCAGCGCACAGATCTCTTTTGCAAGGGCATCGAGATAGCTGTCCACATGATCCCGCCACACGTCGATGGGCGAGGAGCTGAAGGAACAGTAAGAACATACACTGGGGCAGAAGGGAATTCCCACATACAGACTGAACCCTTTTTCTGCCGCCCACTTCGGACTCCCGGTTTTTCCGCGACTGTCTGAAACAGGGGAAATACTCTGTTCCTTTGTATTATGTCTGGACATATCCGTCTGCACTTCCCCATGTTCCAGCTTTGCCAGCAGTTCGCGCTCCCTGCATGCGATCTCATATGCCAGCTCTGCTTTCTTCCGTGTGACAAAATACTCGTTCTCAAGGAAATCCATGATTTCTTCAAACGATTTCCCCTCTTCCACCATCTGCATGACCAGTTTGGCCGGACGCACTCCGGTAAGCGTGCCCCACGCAAGCACTCTTCCCGCCGCTTCAGAAAGAAACTGATAAACCTTCCGGGTAACCGCACGCTTCTCTGTCTGTGCCGCCTCCTCTTCCGTCAGCCCACTTTCAGTTTCCGCAGACGCAAGGGAAAAGCAAGAGCCTCCCGGAAGTTCCAGCACCACAAGAGGTTCTTGCTTCTCATCAACCGTCTGCCTGATCTCCTGTTCAGGGAAGAAGGCTTTCGTGATATGATATACATTGTAAGTAAGCTTATTCTTTTTGCATCTGATCTCAATCATGTCCTGCACCTTATAAAAACGGATTGTATTTTTTTTCGTATCCGATGCTTGTCTCATCCATATGCCCTGGATATACTCTGGTCTCCTCCGGCAGGACAAACAGCTTTTCTTTTACAGACCGCACAAGCTGTCCCATGCTCCCCGTAGGAAGATCTGTCCTTCCTATGGATGTCCTGAAAAGCGTGTCTCCACTGAACAAGACAGTTTCTTCCGGAATATAGTAACAGCATCCGCCGATCGTATGTCCCGGAGTATAGATCGCGCGGATCTTCTCTCCCGCGATCTCAAGTTCCTGACCATCTGATACATATTCTGCATCAGAAAAAGTATATCCCTGCCCGTACATAGAAGCAGAGGCGTTCAGCTGCGCGTTCTCCAGCAGTTTTTTCTCCGCTTCATGCGCGTAGACCGGAACCGGAAACTCTTTCAGCATCCCGTCCAGACCCATAATATGGTCAAAATGCCCGTGTGTTAAAAGAATCGCTTTTACAGTAAATCCCGCGCTTTTTATATAACTTATGAATTCCGGCGGACACGCCGCCGGATCTACGATAAAGCACTCTTTTGTCTCTTCATTGCCCGCAATGTAGCAGTTGGTCCCCACGGGTCCAAGCACAAAATTTCCTATCTTCATATGAAACTCCTATCCTGTGTCAGTCCTGTCTTATGACGTCCCTATCCAGCTGTCCTCTCAATATCGATCACTCCCTGGAGCTGCCGCAGCTTCTCAATAACGCTGTTAAGTTCATCACGGCCTTTCACGATAAATCCTGTATCAATCGTTGCCGTCCCCTTTTTGCTGGTACGGATATTCATAGACTTAACATCAATCTTCGCCTCAGTAAACACACGTGAAATATCCATGAGAAGCCCCTGCTTATCATTGGCGTACATCTTAAGCTCCGCCAGATACTGTCCGCCGCCTTCTGTGTCCGCTGTATCTTCCCACTCGGCATCTATCAGCCTTGCCCGTTCCACGTCAGATAGATGAAGCATATTCACACAGTCTGTCCGGTGGATAGACATTCCTCTTCCACGGGTAACAAATCCCACGATCTCGTCCCCCGGCACAGGATTACAGCACTTGGAAAATCTGACTGCCATGTCATTGATGCCTTTGACAACGATGCCGCTCTTTGACTTGGCAATGTGTACCTTTTTGCTGTTGGCCTCAGAGATTTTTTCAAGGATCGTCTCGTCCGTGATCTCTTTTTTATGTTCCTTTTCATATTCTTCAAAGAGGCGGTTCACCACCTGGCCCTCTTTTAACCCGCCGTGTCCGACGGCCGCCAGCACTGCGTCCCAGTCGCGGAAGCCGTACTTTTTCTGTACGATCTGCATGTACTTCGGCTTTAAGATATCCTGAAGCTCTATAGACTTGCCGCGGCTGTAGGATACAATCAGTTCCTTGCCGCGAATGATATTATCCTCTTTGAACTCTTTTTTGAACCACTGGTTGATCTTGTTCTTAGCCTGTGTGCTCTTGACGATGTTCAGCCAGTCACGGCTGGGACCTTTTGAATTCTGGGATGTCAGAATCTCGATCCTGTCACCGTTTTGTATCTTATAATCAATATTTACCAGCTTACCGTTGACTCTGGCGCCCACCATCTTGTTGCCCACCGCACTGTGGATCGCATAGGCAAAATCCACCGGGGTAGAACCATTCGGCAGATTTTTCACATCCCCGTTGGGAGTGAAGCAGTACACATCCTCCGCAAACAAGTCCAGATCGCCTTTTAGAAGACTTAAGAACTCCCGGTTGTCGGACATGTCCCTCTGCCACTCTAATATCTGGCGCAGCCAGTTTAACTTCGCTTCCTGCGCTTCCATGCTCTTGGCAGAGTCCGCGCCCTCCTTGTATTTCCAGTGTGCCGCGATACCGTACTCTGCCGTCTTATGCATCTCTTCCGTACGAATCTGTATCTCAAACGGCTGTCCAGACGGTCCCATGAGGGTTGTGTGGAGCGACTGGTACATATTCGGCTTGGGCATTGCAATATAATCTTTGAAACGCCCCGGTATCGGAGTATACATCTCATGGATCACTCCCAGCGCTGCATAACAGTCTTTCACAGAATCCACGATGATACGCACCGCGAACAGGTCATACACCTGATCCAGTGTCTTATTCTGATTGACCATCTTTTTATAAATGCTGAAAAAATGCTTTACACGCCCGTACACCTTGGTCTTGATATGGGCATTTTCCATATGTCTGGACACTTCCGCCACGATCTGCTGGACGAACTCCTCACGCTCTGTCTTCCGCGCGTTCAAATCTTTCACAAGCTGATAATAGACATCAGGTTTCCAGTATTTCAGCGAAAGATCATCAAGCTCTGTCTTAATCTTTGAAATACCGAGCCTCTGGGCGATGGGCGCGTAAATATCCATCGTCTCCCTTGCTTTCTCCTGCTGCTTTGCCGGAGTCATGAATTCCAGCGTGCGCATATTGTGAAGACGGTCTGCCAATTTGATGATGATGACACGGATATCCTTCGCCATGGCAAGGAACATTTTCCGTAAGTTCTCCGCCTGTACCTCCAGCTTATCCTGAGAATAATTAAGCTGTCCCAGCTTCGTAACGCCGTCAACAAGAAGCGCCACCTCTTCTCCAAACTCTTCCGTAATATCATCCAGCGACATCTCGGTGTCTTCCACCGCGTCGTGGAGCATTCCGGCTACGATCGTCTCTTTATCCATCTCAAGGTCAGCCAGTATGATCCCCACCCACAAAGGGTGAATGATGTACGGCTCACCGGATTTTCTCACCTGGTCCTTATGGGCCTCTTTCCCCAGTTGATATGCTTTCTCTATCATTGAGATATCCGCAGACGGATGGTACTTTCTCACCCGGGCCACGAGCGCCTGATGGAGCTGCTCCGGATCCTGATAATCCTCAGGGGCTTTTACGGCATGGCCGTCCACGATCTCAAGATCCTTATTCAATTCTTCGTATTCCAGAGTTCCTGCCATGTCGATCTCCCCTCCTCTCATTTCTCATTCTTTTCTTCTGTTCAAACGGGTGCATCTACGATAAATGAGACATCCCGCATACGCCTATAATAGAGTTATTATAGCATTTCTACACAATTTTTCAAATATTTTTCTGCTCCGCAGCATTCATTTACAGTGCGGCCGGATACGGCCGCACTGTTCAACAAGACCTGTATAGCTGTTTCATCTACCGGTAATTTATGATCGTCACCTGCACGCTCCGCCTCCCCATGTATTCATTCACTGACGGGTGATATGTAAATGACATGACCGGCTTTTCTTCCATCGCTCTCAGGCATGCTTCCACATCTCCGAAATACACGGCCTCCATCTGATTCCCGTTCACATCTTCCAATCGGCACTTCAGCACATTCCTGTTCTTCCCGAAGATCCGCGGACTGATCACTCTTAGGTTTTTCTCTGCAAAGAGCGGTTTCTGGTTGCCTTTACCGAACGGTTCCAGCAGTTCCAGTTCTTTTATCAGTTCTTCCGTAATATACGGGAACGGAAGCTGCATATCAATGGATACTTTCATCTGCACGTCTTGTTCCGTCAGGTCACAGAGGACGTTAATCGTCTCACGGAACCTCTGTATATTTCCTTCTTCAAGAGAAAAACCTGCCGCCAGCTTATGCCCGCCGAACTTAATGAAAAGCTCCCTGCATCTGCACATCTGAGCGAACATATCATACGTCTCGATAGAACGTCCCGAGCCTTTCACGTCTTCTTCTGCCTTTGTCAGCACAAAGACCGGACGGTAATACCGTTCTTTTATCCTGCCCGCTATGATCCCCGCTATGCTCTCATGGCAGTCCGGCAGATAGACCACAAGCACCCTATCGTCTTTCAGAGAAGTGGTCTCAATCATCTGTACCGCCTCCGCCACTCCCCGCTCTGTCATCTCCTTGCGGCTGTCATTGAGGGCTTTTAAATCCTCCGCCAGCATGACCGCATCTCTTCTCGTTCGTGCGTTTAACAGCTCCAGCGCGCGCTTCGCTGTATCCAGCCTTCCGCCGGCATTGATACAGGGGCCGAGGATGAAGCCGATATGATAGGTGTTCAGCCGCTCCACAGCGATGCCCGTACACTCAATGAGCGCTTTTAAGCCTTGATTCTGCGTGCGTTTCAGCATCTCCATCCCCTGCTTTACGAAGATACGATTTTCACCCACCAGGTCCATGACGTCACCCACTGTGGCAATAGCAACATTTTCCATGAGATAATCCATATCATCGGAATCCTTCTGCATCACATTGTAAAGGGCTTCCACCAGTTTGTATGCAACAGCCGCGCCGCACAGGCCCTTGAACGGATATCCACAGTCCGCACGGTGCGGATCTACGACAGCGTCCGCCTGCGGAAGAAGATACTCTTTCTCCCCATTCATCTCCACATAAGGCACTTCATGATGATCTGTCACGATAATCGTCAGACCGTTCTTCTTTCCGTAGGCAATCTCTTCTGCTGCCGCGATCCCGTTGTCGCAGGTTATAATCGTATCGATCCTGTCGTCAAGGGCACGGTCAATGAGCATTTTATTGAGCCCGTACCCATCCTTGATGCGGTCGGGAATGTCCGTGTCCACATCTGCGCCCAGTCCCGACAGTCCCTCTTGCAGGATGTAGGTGGCATTGACTCCGTCGATATCATAGTCCCCGATCACCCGGATCGGCTTATCCTCCCGGATCTTCTCCGATAATATTTCAACAGCGCGGTCCATGTCTTTCATGAGCATGCCGTCATACAGATCCGCGATAGTTCCATTTAGATAGAAGTCGATATCTTCATCCCCGATGATATCCCGGTTACGGATCAGGCGCGCAAGGATCGGAGAAATATGATACTTCTCCCCTATCGCATAAAAATCCGCTTTCTTCATAGCTACGACCCATCGTTCCATGTCCCATCCTCCCCAGACTGTCTTCACATCATTTGTGTAAAGAATACCAAAAAACCCGGGAAATGGCAAACGCACGCGTCTGCCGTCTCCCGGGACCTCTCTTGCATTTATCTCTTACTGTTTTCTTTTCTTCTTTTTCTTTTTACCGGATCTGCCGCCTGTTTTCTGTGCGCCGCCCGGTGCGCTCTGCGAGCCCTGCGTTCCCGACACACCTGTACCCGCGCCAGAAGATACCGCTTTCCCGCCGGCTGCGTTCACAGATGTCTGCCCGGCTGCGCCCCTCGTTTTCATCACATACCAGAGTGCTCCGGTGATGCATACGGAAGAGTACGCTCCGCAGATGATGCCTACCATCAATGGCAGGGCAAATTCTTTAATTGAGCTTACGCCCATCACATACAAGACTGCCACCATGATAAATGTGGTCAGGGATGTGTAGATACTTCTTGTAAGTGTCTGTGTGATACAGCGGTTTACAAGCTCTTTCAGATCTCCGTCTGTCCCCTTTAATTTAAGTTCCTCACGGATACGGTCAAAGATAACGATGGTGGCGTTGATGGAGTAACCGACAATGGTCAGCATACATGCGATAAATGTGTTGCCGACAGATATTCTCGCGATCACATAGAACGCCAGCACCACAAGTACATCATGCACCAGAGCCAGCACCGCGCTGGTCGCGAAACGGATATCTTTGAAACGGAACCAGATATACAGCAATATACAGATGGTGGCAATGATGACCGCCACAGTCGCGTCAGTACGCATCTCGGAGCTGACTGTCGCACTGATATTCTCTGTCATGAGTTCCTCAGTCACGCCGAACTCGTCCTGCATATATGCCTCGAATGCCTCGCGTTTCGCCAGATCCAGTGTCTGAGTCTTGAATACGACCTGATTCGAGCCTTTCACGGTCTGTACCTGGATATTGTTATCTCCCGTGATATCCTCCAGCTCCGGTATCATCTGGCTGTCGATCTCATCGAGAGTGTATTCCCTGTCAAATGTCACTGTAGTCGCGGTACCGCCTGCAAAGTCGAGGCTGTAATTCATTACCCCCACGCCTCTTGCCTGGTTAATGCCCATGCCTACGAATCCACTGACACACAGCAGAATGGAAATAGTAAAGAACACCTTTCTCTTCCCCAGGAAATCAATAGGCTTCCTCGGTTCTTTCGCGCGGCCATACACTTTCGGGTTGCGGATACCAACTGCATAGAACGCATATACAATCAGTCTTGTCACGACAAGCGCCGTAAACATGGATACCACAATACCAAGCGCCAGCGTCTGAGCAAAACCTTTTACCGGACCGCTGCCGCGGAACCAGAGCACTGCCGCGGCGATCAGAGTAGTAATATTACCGTCTAAGATCGCAGACATTGCTTTATGGAATCCGGCTTTCAAAGCGGCCTGCACAGACGCCCCGATGGAAAGTTCCTCTTTCACACGAGCGAAGATGATGACATTCGCGTCCACCGCCATACCGATACCAAGGATAATACCGGCGATACCCGGGAGAGTTAAAGTAATGTCATACGCATTTAACAGTACAAGAACCAGCCCTGTGTAGATCAAAAGGGCAATGCTGGAAGCAAGACCGGTCAGCAGATACACGAAGATCATGAATACACACACAATGGCAAGACCGACAGCTCCTGCCAGAAGGCTCGTGCTTACTGCCTCTTCACCGAGCTGTGCACCCACCACCTTG
The DNA here is from genome assembly GCA_904418845.1 of uncultured Ruminococcus sp. Classification (GTDB taxonomy): domain Bacteria; phylum Bacillota; class Clostridia; order Lachnospirales; family Lachnospiraceae; genus Mediterraneibacter. The sequence continues at coordinate 62,603 of CAJFQC010000011.1, forward strand.
GAGCTGATCTCCTCAAGTTCCAGATTCAGACCTCCGATACGGATGGTAGAAGCCATCTGTTCCGCTTCCTCATAGGTCATATTCCCCTGTATGACTGCCCGGCCGTCCGAAATAACTGCATTTACGCTCGGCACGCTGATCAGATCTCCGTCATAATAGATCGCGATGGAATCATTTCCATTATCGTATGCTTCCTGGGTTGCTTCTGCGAAAGCAGTTGTCCCCTCGTCATTTAAAGACAGCTCCACCACATACTGCACAGCGCCTGTAGTCTGGTTTTCCTGTGATCCCGCCGAAGCCGAATCAACCTCGGAGCCTGTCAATACGATGGAGCCGCTCTCTTGAAGCTCATCGATCGTCTTATTCAGCACATACTCACCATCTGAGTTAAGAGAATAGTTTTCATTCTCTTCACTGTCATAATGTTTGATAAAATATAAAGATCCCGGTTGTCCCAGCTCCTCAAGGATCTCATTCGCATCCTGAACTCCCGGGATCTCTATGCTGATACGGTTGTCGCCCTCCTGATATGCCTGGGCTTCCGTACTGTACTGCTCCACACGTCTCTGCATTTTATAGACAGTATCATCCATGTCCTCCTGAGACGGCGTATCTCCTTTTACCTGATAGGTGATGCTGACGCCGCCCTCCAAGTCAAGACCGAGGTTAATGTTCTTCGCTGCGCCCATGCCTTCGGAATTCAACCCTCGGATCGACGTCACACCGAGAAGTACCGTCACCGCTGCCACAAGGATCAGGCTCAATATTCCTTTACTCTTTTTCATGACATTTATTTCCTTTCTTGTTTTTTATGTCTTTTATCCGGTTTTTTCTGTCTGCCTTTTCCCCATCTGTGCCTTAAGCCTTATTCGTCTGCCAGCGCCGCTTTTATCATGATCGCGCATTCCACGCGCTTTCTCTCCATCTCACAGCTGACCTCATAAGTGTCGTTGATCGTGTGATGGAATTTATACGAGTTTGCCATACAGCCTCCGCTGCAGTAAAATCTGGCAAAACATTTCTTACAGTTTTCCTTGGAATATACGCTGCACCCGCGGAACTCGTCGGCAATTCCGGGCCTTGTGATCCCTTCGTCCACATTTCCCATAAGGAATTCTTCCTGCCCCACGAACTGATGACACGGATATAAGTCACCCCACGGGGTCACGGCAAGATACTCGGTTCCCGAACCACAGCCGGAGAGACGCTTGGACACACACGGACCGCCCTCAAGATCAATCATAAAGTGAAAGAAATTAAATCCTTTTCCATTCTTCTCCCGATCCACCATGATCTTCGCCAGTCTGTCATATTCCTCAAATATCTGCGGCAGATCTTCCCTGCGGATCGCGTAAGTATCTGTATCCTCCCCTACAACAGGCTCTATGGATATCTGCCTGAATCCCAGCTCCGCGAAATGGAGCACATCCTCGGAAAAGTCCAGATTATTCCGGGTAAATGTACCGCGGATATAGTATTTCTCCTGATTCCTGCTCTCAGCAAGCTTCTGGAACTTCGGCACGATCAGGTCATAGCTTCCTTTCCCGTTTCGAAACGGACGCATTCTGTCGTTGACCTGTTTTCGCCCGTCAAGACTTAAGACCACGTTATCCATTTCCTTATTCACGAACTCCTGCACTTCATCGTTCAAGAGCACGCCATTGGTCGTGAGAGTGAAACGGAAATGCTTGTCCTGAAGTTTTTCCTGCTCTCTCCCATATGCTACCAGGTCTTTTACGACCTGCCAGTTCATCAGCGGTTCCCCTCCGAAGAAATCCACTTCCAGATTGCGGCGATTTCCAGAGTTGGCGATAAGGAAATCAAGCGCTTTCTTTCCCACCTCATAGGACATAAGAGCGCGGCGCCCGTGGTATTCCCCTTCCTCGGCAAAGCAATATTTACATGCAAGGTTACAGTCGTGGGCAATGTGAAGGCACAGTGCCTTTACCACGGTCTTCCTCTGCTTCACTTCGTCGATGTAATCCTCGTATACATCTCTTGTAAACAGCCTTCCCTGCTCTGTCAGTTCTGCGGCTGCCTCTAAAATATCGTGTATATCGCCCCTCTCATATGTATCTCCGAACTTCTCCTCCAGATAGGAAACCGTCCGGGGATCTCTAAGCGTCCCTGACGTGTGGAATTCGTTCTGCTGTTCCAGCGCCCTGATCACGTCATAGGCGGCCTTGTCCACCACATGCACAGCGCCGCTGTTTACGTCAAGGACGATATTATATCCGTTATTCTGATACAGATGTATCACAAAAATACCTCTCTTTCTAAGTCCAGCCCGCGTTATTCGCAAAACCGCTGCCTGAACTGTAACACAGTTAAGGCAGCGGCTTTGAAAGACCGCTGCCTTCTTCCTTGTTCTTTTGTCGATGCAATAGGACTATTTTCTGTTCTCGCAGGTCTGGTTTCCCACTGTGCAGGATGTCTTGCATGCTGACTGGCATGATGTCTGGCACTCGCCGCATCCGCCCTTTTTCATTGTATTGTTTAATGTCTGTGTATTTAATGTCTTAATGTGTTTCATGTCATATCCTCCTGATAATCTACAACATATTGCTCGGATCATTATAGCACAGAAGGAGATAGTTTGAAAACCCCCTTTTTGTCTTTACAGTTCACGCGCCTGCGTCAAGGCAGACTGCTATATGTCCGCATAAGGAGAAGACGGGCTTAACTCACCATGCCGCCGAGCATCCCACCGCCCGCACACAGAAAAAATGTAGTCAGCAGATTCATCATCGCTCCCTGCAGAGAATGATACACTCCCAGGGATATCAGGAGCAGGAGCACAAAATATAGAACTCCGGCAAACAGTCCCCACAGAAATTTTCTCCTCCCCATAAGCTTTCCGATTACGAATCCTCCTGAAAATGTGGATATCACATAGGTCAGTATGATCCCCGCATTCACATTTTCCTCACTCAGCCCCATTTTATATAGGAGGAGCGTCAACACAAGGAGCATAACTCCTGTCACCACATACGCGCATAAAAGCGCCTTTACCATATGCACTGCCGCTTGTTCGATTCCCCGCCGTCCCGCTGCTTTTTTCTCCATTTTCTCCCTCCCGGTCCAAACATACTCTCTCCGCGCCGGACTGATCCCCAACGCTACTCTTTGTCCTCACTTGTAAATCATATGTCTGTCCGTCAGAGATTATGACAGAAAGCCGTGCTTTAAGTCTGCCGCCGCTGTATCCATCAGAGCAATTTTATCCCATCTGCCGCCCGAGGAAATCCGCCGCGCTGTAAGCCACTCTCTGCTCCACCTCTCCGAATTTCTTCTTTTCATCTTTATTGAGCAGCACCACAGATCCGATCACATCTCCCTCGCAGATAATCGGGCAGACAGCTTCATTTTTATAATCCTTCATATCCGCTGTTACTTTGATATAAGAAGAATCTCCTGCCGACGCAAGGATCTGGCTTCTCTCCTTGAGCGCATATTCGAAATCTCTGCCGATGAACTGGTCCTGAAGGTCTTTTTTTCCGCTGCCTGATGCTGCCACGATCTGGTCTGTGTCCGTAACACACACCGTACATCCCAATGTCTGGGAAAGGCTTTCTGCATACAGCTTCGCCAAGGTTCCCAGTTCCCCGATAGGAGAATATTTCTTAAGTATGATCTCTCCTTCTCTGTCTGTAAATATTTCCAGTGGATCTCCCTCCCTGATACGGAGCGTCCTCCTGATCTCTTTTGGGATGACGACACGCCCCAGATCGTCTTATTGTGTCAACCAGGTTCCAAAAAAAATTTTACTCACGCACAAAAGCACGCAATATCAATATGTTCCGGTCTTTCGGCATATGTACTATGCGAAAATTACCTGCTGACCCATTGTGTCATTTTAGGACCAAAATCGACATGATACAGCAGGGAAAAAGCCAGCCGGCAGACTGGCTTTTTATACTTCCGCAAAGAGGTCATTGAATTTCCAGATAATCTCAATGTTCTCTCTGTCAACCACATTCACCCGTTCAACGGCATCATACATAACTTCTTTTAGGGCTTCATCGTCCAAAGCGCTTGCCTGCTCCGCAATAGCCATCGTTTTATCCGTCTGACCTTCGGCACTTGTCCAAAGCTCGTATTCTGATTCCGTTTGCTGAATCTGCTCTTTTAATTCAGCATGGCGTTTTTCGCGTTCTGATCGGAGGGCAATAAAATCTTCTTTCGTGATACGCCCCTCGCGGTAGTCCATATAACTCTGTATCTTCTGCGTATCGCCGGCCTCCAGCTCCGCCGACAGGACTTTCAGCTTTTGCATAAGCTGTGTTCCTTTTGAAACTGTTTCCTGCTGCCGGGCTTTTGTTTCTATTTTCATAATGGAAATCTGTGCCTTCAACGCTTCAAAGATAACATCCTCTATGTCCTTTCTGTCCCACCGAACCTGCTGGCAGTCAGTTTCATTTTCCGACCAGTAAGAGGTCACACAGTAAAAATGGAAATCCAGCCCAACGGTCTTTCCCAGCTTGTGTCCGCAATGCGCGCAATAAAACGGAAAACTTTCGGTTTTGCTCTTTTTTCTCTTAAAAGCCGGGTTCCGTCTGAGGGCTGCCTGCGCCGCGTCAAATTCTTCCCGAGTGACAATAGGCTCATGGGTATTTTCATTGATGATCCATTCCTCACGAGATGTCCTGCGCTGAACTTTATCCCGGATAAACCGGCTTTCACGGGTGTTATTTACCATACAGCCCGTGTATTTCATATTGCCAAGCATTTCAAGGATTCTTTGATGGGTCCAGCGGGGCTTTCGGGGCTGCTCTGTGTCCTGGCATTTACGGGTAATATTTTTATATTCCAGAGGTGTAGGAATACCCTCGGCATTAAGTTCTCTGGCAATCTGGCTTGTTGCTTTACCGGCAATTATATCCATAAATACTCTGCGAACAATCGGCGCTGTTTCAGGATCAATCACCATTTTGTGTTTTTGATTTGGCAACACCTTATAGCCATATAGACAGCACGATACATAGCCTCCGTTTTTCTGTTTTACCCTCATTCCAGACTTTACCTTCTTTGACAGGTCTTTGCTGTAATAGTCATATATCAAATTACGAAAAGCCACATCCATACCCGCCGTATTCCCTAAGTAGTTGTCGCTGTCATAGTGATCGTTTACCGACACCATTCTAACGCCAAGGAACGGGAAAATATGCTCCAGGTAATCACCGACTTCCAGATAATCACGTCCAAAACGCGAAAGGTCCTTCACAATAACGCAGCCGATTTCCCCCTCACGGATCAGAGCAATCATTCTCTGAAAATCCGGTCTTTCAAAATTGGTTCCCGAAAAACCATCGTCGCAAAACTCCATCTGCTCAAATGCTGTCAGGGAAGGGATTGAGGCTATATGACGCTGAATAATCTGCCTCTGTGCAACAATACTGTTGCTCTGATCCTTTGCCATGTTGGTTCTTTTATCCACATCTTCCTGCGACAAACGCAGATAAATCCCGATACATTTCTTCATGTCATGCAACCTCCTTCCTTAGTGTTTCTACCTTATCCATGATTGCCTTAAATTCATCCATATAATTAAACTTGATGTCAAGAGAGCTGTCCTCGTTCATTTTCATGGAAAGAATCATTGCGTCAACCATTTCTGCGGTGATTTCCTGAGCATCATAATATTTTTTAGCAAGTGCAGCCCATTTCTTTTCTCCCCTTAGGTGTTCTGCATTTTGATTCAGTGTTTCCTCCAATTCACCCAACTGTTTTTCTAACTGGGTAATCTCTTTCAGAAGGACCTCACGGGTCTGCGCATAATCTTCCTGAGACAAAAGCCCTTCTCTTAAATCACGGTACATACCGCTGAAAAGTGCTTTTTTGTGTTCTATCTTTGCCCTGAGAGACTTACATTCATCTATGTGGCCGGATTGCCGGTTCATGGACTTTTTAACGGAAAGAAGCTGATGAAGGACCTCCTGCATATCCAAAAAAACTTCAAGCTGTTTTTTAATTGCCGTCAAAACTACATCGTCCAAATCAGCCTTTCGCATTTTTTTCGCATTGCACGCTCTGGTTCCATGCTCGGCATAGGTCGGACACTTAAAGGTAAAATATACCTTATCCTTTTTGGTACTGAATGACCGAACCAACTTCATAACAGCGCCGCAATCCGCACAGGTAAACTTTTTTCCATAGATATTCACGGCTTTTGGCAAATGGTCGTATTTTCCGCTATTCGCTTTTGCCTTTGCAGACGCCACAGCGTTGATCTGCTGTACTTTATCAAATAAATCCTGTTCGATGATTGCCTCATGGGTATTTTCAACAATGATCCAGTCCGTTTCATCGGTACGTGTGTACGGAACCCCTGCATACAGGCATTGCGTCCCTTTTCGCTGCGCCAAATGTCCCAGATAAACCATATCGTTTAGGATTTCTGTAACCATGTGCTTATTCCAGAGAATCGTCCGCGGCTTCTGGTTATTGTTGGTAACAATTCCCCTGTTCGCCTTATACTGACCGGGCGATGGAATCCCCATATCATTCAGTTTCTTATTGATTCCCATATAGCTCATGCCTTCGCTGCGCCATTGAAAAATCAGTTGAACAACAGGAGCCGTTTCAGGATTCACAATCAGTTGATTTTTATTGTCCGGGGATTTCAGATACCCATATTTTTCCCACTTCCCAATATAATCTCCATTCTCCATCTTGCTTTTCAAAGCAGAAGATACTTTGCGGGAAATGTCTTTCGCATAGTAATCATTGATAATATTGGAAAGCGACACAGACAATGCTCCATTCGCTTCAACCGTTTCCGTGTCGAAATTGTCGTTTACCGCAATAAAACGAATCCCCAAAAAAGGACAAATCTTTTCGAGAAAGTCTCCTGTTTCAATATAGTTTCGGCCAAGTCTTGAAAGGTCTCTTACAACAATACAGTTAATGGTACCGGCCTTGACATCTTCCATAAGCCGCTGCCATTCCGGTCTGTCAAAGTTCGTACCGGTAAAACCGTTATCTATATAAACGCCTACCTTATGCAGATAAGGACGACCAGCGATATAATCTTCCAATAAAGCAATCTGGTTCTCAATAGAATCCGACTGATCCAGATTGTCCTCACGAGAGAGTCGGGTGTATATCGCTGTCTTATATATCTCTGACGGAACCTCATGCTGAACAGCTTTTACCTCGGCCTGCTGACGCCGTTTTGCAGGTCTTGCCATTTACCCCACCTCCTTTACTAAGGAAACAATCTTCTTTGCGTTTTCCTTTTCCTGAAATTCGTTAAGGAAGTCTATAATGGCCTGGAATTGGTCTGCATTGTTTAGGGTAACGCATACTTCTTTATTCAGAGAGATTTCAATGCGTTCTACAAAACTGACTACGACCCTTCGATTCAATTCCTGGATATTTTCATACTGCCGGAACTGTGCCAGCCAGCTTTGCTGCTCTGTAAGACCTGCGTTTACCTTATTCCGGCTGCCCTGCAAACGGGAAATCGTTTCTTTTGCCTCGGCAATTTTCTTATCAAATTCTCCCTTGAAAATCTGATATTCTTCCAAAGTGATAAATTCGCTTTTGAAATCATCATATACTGAGGCTTTCATCTTCATGTTGTATTCAATAAGTTCTTCCTGCCGGCTGATTCTGCTTTGAATCCGCTCCAGCTCACGCCTTTCCCATGAAATACCATTCAGTTCTTTTAAGGCCAGTTCCAAATCCAACGCGAGCGATACCTGCGATTGGATCAGAGCCAGCACTACATCATATATGGCCTGCTCGGTAATCCGGTGAGGATTGCAGACATTTTTATCCTGTTTATTCGCCGTACAAATGAAATACACATACTCTTTACCGTTAGACCTCGTTTTTTTACGTGTCATGGAGCTTTTGCAGTCCTGACAGAAAACCTTGCCCGAAAACAAATGCACTGCGCTGTCACCAGAAGGGCTCCTGCTGTCCTCAAGCATAAGTTTTTGAACAAGATCAAAAGTAGCCGCCGGTATAATCGCCTCGTGAGCATTTTCTGTACGGCTCCATTCGGATTCATCCTTTTGGGTCCGGCTTTTTACTTTATAGTTAGGGGTAGATGATTTGCCTTGTACCAACGTACCCATATACATCTCATTTTTAAGAATACGGTAAATTGCAACCGCACTCCATTGTGTCTGTACCTGGCGTCTAAATCCTGTCTTATACTTAGAGCCGGAAAGACGCTTATATTCAAATGGCGAAGGTACTCCGTTCTGATTCAGTTTATCCGCAATTTGTTCGGGGCTGAACCCGTCCAGTTTCATCCGAAAAATATTCTGAATAACCGGAGCAACCGCACGGTCAATCACAAGCTGATTTCTATTTTCTTCTGAACGCTGATAGCCGTAAACCACATGCGTTCCTACAAATTCTCCGTTCCGTCTTTTAATGTCCAAATTAGAACGGACTTTAATGGATATGTCCCTGCTGTAAGAATCATTGATTAGATTTTTGAACGGGATAATGATTTCATTTCCCGCCTCATGTGCCATAGCGGAATCGTAATTATCATTGATCGCTATAAACCGGATATTTAGGGCAGGAAAAATCTTCTCAATATATCTGCCCATCTCGATATACTCACGCCCGAAACGGCTGAGGTCTTTCACGATAATACAGTTGATCTTATTCTCTTTAACCTGTCCCATCATTTTCTGAAATTCAGGACGGTCAAAATTTGTGCCGGTATAACCATCGTCACAAAATTCTTGTACTAAAACTATTTCAGGATGTTTCTTCAGGTATTCCATAATCAACTTACGCTGATTTGCAATACTGTTACTTTCTTTTTTTTCGCCGGAAACAGAAAAGTCGCCATCTTCCTTTGATAACCTTAGGTAGATGGCGGCATGATACTTCTTATCTAATATTTTTTGCATAATTCGCCACTCCCGTTGTTTATTGTAAAGCAACCGGAGTTTCGCTGATTTTGTCCACACTCATTATAACATGAACACCAGCGAAAGTCCACGCTGTCATTAAGAAAAATAGCGCCAATTTCTTCCAGAACTTGTCTCACATGGAGGCAATCATATTAAGGAAATTGTCGGTTATCGTGTTTTGTGTATTGGCAAACGCTACCCGTACAACAGTATCTCCAACCTTGAATTGATACGGATTTTTAATTTGCTCAACAAAAGATTTGATTCTTTCTTCTGTTGGGAGTGAACGATCAATTTTCACATCCCGAATATCTACAAGCTGTTCGGGGGAAATCGGCTGTTTCATTTCATTACTTGTCACTTTCAATCACCACCTTCACCTTCAATTCTTTCCAATAATTACCTCGTTTATTCGCAAAAACATAAACCGGACCTGTATACAATTACACAGGTCCGGCCTATTGTATCTGATTTCGATTTTACTTGCCGTATTTGCCACGCCCCCCGGCAGCTCTGAATATACAAAGCGGGGTTGCTATAGGCTGCGGTTAGCTTCACCGCATCATAGCCCCGCATATGCCGCCGCTTTGCCAGAGCAAGCGTACACCGCAGGGACTTCCCTTCAAGTCTGTGAGGGATTGTGAAAAAGTACCATTATAATCTGTGCTGTCATCGCGCCCAGCCTGCCACAGCCAGGTCAATGAGTTGCGTTGATCGCTCGGACAGCCTGATTCATCACCTCCCTGGCTGCCTGTCTTTGCGCCGCCCCATTTGCCGCTCGAAACACAGAATGACGTACCTATAGCAACGTATATTCAGTTGTCAAAGAGCAGCGAGGGTACGGCAGTTATGACATTTCACAGTTTGGGATGGGCCGGAGCATTGCTGCATGGCCACACCCAGCGGACTTGTCCACCGAATATGTCCCTCTATTATTCATTTCATTTTTGAGGGTAAAGTTGCCGTCTGTCAGGAAATTTCTTTTAGAGATTTTTCCAGGTTTCGCAGACCGGCATTGATAGAGCGGGTGATTCGGCTCTTATGCGTACCTTCCGCTTTTGCAATCTCTGACTTACTCATACCAAGAAAAAAATGCGCGTATATCCGGTTCCGCTGTTTCTCAGGAAGGGCAGCAAGGGCCTGATACAGCCGGGCATTTTCCTCTTTCTGCTCCATGATTTCAGCCGGCGTCAAAACAATCACCAGAGCATCACGCTCTACGTTGACATCGTAATCCAGGGAAAAATATGCCTTATGCCGGTATGTACGCAGGATATAAGCAGCTTCAGCCAATTTATATTCCCGAAGCAGATCAGCAACCTCGTCCGGCACTTCAACTATCACATCATTTGTATAAAACGGGTAATAATCCCGCAGATTGATTTCTTTCATGGGTAATTCCTCCAATTTCGATTTTTTAGGTGATAAGCAAAATCGAAATCAGAGGGGTGGGGAACGGCATCTAGGACTGCTTTCTACAACAACAGTATTAGTCAGGCTTGACCTATCCGCAGATATGAAAAGAGCGCGTACCTGTTTTGTTTCAGGTATGCGCTCAAAGGGGCATTTTGCAGATTTTAGGGAGAAAAGATAAAAATATGTCGATACAAAAAGCGCCGCAGCCTTTTGAGCTGCGGCACTAAAAGATATTCGTCTATATCGTTGTCGTTTTCTGTAGAAATATTGAAATTTCCAAATGTGCATGTCTGCCCCCATATCCGGGGAGCACAAATAGATTAAAACGGCATACTTTTATACTTCCCCAAATCAGTTACTACGGGGACATTATATAGGGTATAGTAATCAGCCTCCGTTCACTTTCTTACCAGAAGCTAATCAGGATGTTGTAATTTCACTTCTTTTGCTGTATGACATCAAATTTGTAGCCAACACCACGCACACTGATAATATAGTCTGGAATATCGGAGGATATTTTGAGCTTTTGCCGCAACCGACTCATTATGTTATGGATTGCAGTAAGTCCATTTTCAACATATTCCTCACCCCACACATGGTAGGCTATGATTTCAAAGGTCATTACACG
>CAJFQC010000012.1 GCA_904418845.1 uncultured Ruminococcus sp.
TCTGCCCGTCTCCCATAGGGGAATCAAGTTAGTCTATGCTGTAGTGTGTTGGGGGAGATTTTCTGATTTATAGACAGGACGCTTGCACAGACACCCCACTGCCCCATGGGTTCCCGGTGCTCTGTGCATCCGCTTTGCGGAACGCTAGATAATGGATAGGCAAACAAAGAAATGCACTCTTCTGATCCGGGGCACTTTGGGGCACTTTTGGGGCACCCTCGGGCAACAAATTATGATAAACTATGATATAACCGAATTAAAAAAAGCCCGTATTTTCGGGCGTTGTAACACATTATGATAAGTTATGGTTTAACAGCATAGTCTCTCATTCCTTTAGATAACTTATAAAACACGAAACCCGTTATCCCTTGTGGTTAGCGGGTTTTCGCCATTTTATATTCCTCACAAAATCCGCTTCGGTCAAATCTCGGTCAGATGATTTTCTAAAAAAATGTTGCATTTATCCAATTTCGGATACAAAATCAATACTTCTACCGTCACCGACACTTTTGATAAATTGTGTCCATAATGTAGATGGTTCATTGTTTCACTCATTAAATGGACAGTTAAGGCTGTCAATTTTCTCCAAATCGCTAATTAACTTAATGTATATTTCCACAGTAGCCGCTGTTATATCAGGTAAAAGTTCTATAAGATGACGAATATTCAATTTTATATTTCCTGGTTTTATAGATTCCCCCTTATTGTAATTACTTAAAGAGTCCATAACCAACATGTGCATCATAGGCGGCTCTTGTTGTGGAGGTGTAATCAAAAGTCCGCCGCTCTCTAAGAAACTCCTATTTTCTGACATAAGTACCTCCATATGAAATAATCCATCCACCAAAATCCAAATCTATCGAGCTGTCATCTTCTTGAATTACCGTTCAGAAAGCATCCCCCACTCTGCTCGGTCAATTCGCATTTATCTTGCTCTATCAACTAAATTTATTTTTCATCTTTATCTTTCAATTTTAGGATTCAACCAAATACTAATCCTAAAGCTAACCCTCTGTTTATAAGCTGCTCTTCCATAGTCTGCATTTCTCGCATTTGTAGCCGGCAGTGCCCTGTCAATTATCTCGCATTCCTTTTTATCCATTTCAATCTGATCTATTTCCTTAATCTTCTGTCTTGTCACTTCATCCGCTTTCCGGTACTCCTCATCCCTACGCAATACTTCTTGTAAAGCTCGTTCTTTATACATTCTCTCAAGAAACGTTTCATTTGCATGATTTACAGCCGGATTTTCTCTGCTTGCTTCAATTAATTCCGAATCTGGTTCCTCATTATACTTTGCGACCGCCTTTTCAAATCTCATGCGTGTTAAACCTTGCGGTAAATACACAGGTGATGATTCGGCAGATTATTGTCACCGGATCAGGCTGATAATCTCCAAAACTGCCATGCACAGATTTCCGGCAAAATAAGAGATATGAAATCATGTGCCTTATGGCAGAGATTAATAAGTCGATAATAGATATATAGATTATTCAGGGAAAGGGGAATTGTATGAAAGTCGGAAACATAGCTTTGAGCAAAACAGACCGCGTATCTCATTTAGAATCAATAAAATCCGCCAAAAAATCTGTGTATGCAAATGAGGCGGGAAAAACAGTAACAGCAAATACCGATACGGCGGACATACATGAAACTGCCTGTATGGAAAATGACCTAAAGCAGTCTTTTAAGACACTTTTAGAACAGCTTAAACGAACCTGCCCTGAAATACAGTTTTTTATTCCCCCGGAAGGCAACACTGCGAAGAGAGATATTATTGCAGAGGCAGCCGGTAAAATGGGCGACGGATATCTTATATTCTTGTCTCAGGACTTCATGGACAGCCTATATGCCGGAGAGGAAAGCTATCAGCGCCTGACACAGGCACTCGTGGAAGCTGCAAAGCAGCTGGGCTCCTACGAATCTGGAACTATGGTTTTACTTGGCTCCGATAAAGCGGTATACGCAACTAAAAAATCTGACAGCAATCAAAAGATGCCTTTTCCCGGCGTCGCAGACAGCAGTTACACAACAAGCTGGAATGCAGATATGCTTCCATCACCAGCAGAACGAATGGTGCAAAAGTCTGCTCTGTTTTCTTCTAACCCTTATCGAACCGCAGGCGCCTATGCGCGCCTTGCGCACGCAAAGTCAAAAACAGAAGTTCAGACCGTTATGCAGGAGACAAGAAGAAATATCAGCACATTAAAAATAATGTCAGTCTTTGGCGATGAGAAAGAACGTCTAAAAGCAAAAAAAGCATTGAGGGCTTTACAAAAACTATTGTTGAGAGGACAAACAAAATTATACAGTTTTGATCAGGAAAAACTGACAAATATTCGGAGAAAACGGGCGCAGGAACAAGATCAGCGAGAGAAAGAACTGCAGGCTCAGCTAGAATTAAAACGGCGCCAGTTGTCCCGAAAGCTCAGAGATGGCGCGATACGAAAAGAGGGACAACTTGAAAGTCTTGAAATACCAGGATTTAAAAAACATCATTTAGGAAGAGAAAAACTCCGGGCGCTTTACGGAGTTCCACCTGTAATCAGCGCCCCTCCCACACCCGGCATCAGCGCCGCAGGCATGTCTTTTGAAACTGTAAGTTTCGGCGGTGAAGCTCTTCCTGCCGATATGCAGATAGCAGAAGTTGTTTCTTTTTAAATGGAAATGCTCCTCCAAAATATATTTCAGATAGCTAATAAACACGAAACCTGTCAGCCCTTGCGGCCGACAGGTTTTGCTGTTCCTAGATTTGCCCGGAATCCTCTTTGGACAAACTGCGGACAGTTTTTACAAATCAATCCTCCTGTCTCTGTAATAATACTTTCTGTCTCTCTCTCCGATCTCACGCATAACCCTGCACGGATTACCGACAGCCACGACATTTGCCGGGATATCTTTTGTTACGACGCTTCCCGCACCGATCACGGTATTGTCTCCGATCGTCACTCCCGGCACAATGATGACGCCGGCCCCGAGCCAGACATTTCTTCCGATATGAACAGGCAGATTATACTGGTATGCCTCCTCACGCAGTTCCGGAAGGATCGGATGTCCGGCTGTGGCAATCGTTACGTTAGGGCCGATCATCGTGCAGTCTCCCACATAGATATCCGCATCATCCACCAGCGTCAGATTAAAATTCGCATACACCTGTCTGCCAAAATGTGTATGATGTCCGCCCCAGTTCGCGTGGAAAGGCGGCTCTATGCAGCTGCCTTCTCCTATCTCTGCGAACATCTTCTTAAGCAGTTCCTGACGCCTCTGTCCCTCATAAGGCCGCGTCTGATTATAGTTATAAAGCAGCTCAAGACAGCCTGTCTGTTCCTCCATGATTGCTTCGTCTGTCGGTAAGTATAGTCTTCCTTCTTCCATCCTCCGGCGTTCCTCTTCAGGAGAACGCTTCTTCATAGTGTCTTCCATTTTTACTCCTGCCTTTATGATAATTTTTCTTCAGTTTACCATACTTTGGATTATTTTAGTCGCTTATTTTTCTTCATCTGCGCATCCCTGTGATCCAGGAACACACGCCCGGCATCCCACAGGGAGTTTGAAAAGCCCGTAACGGAACAAAGAAATTGTACTTAAGACTTTTTTAAGCGCTGATTTATAGATTTTCTTTTTCTTTTATAATTCACTCATACTTTTGTCACAATTACTCTCTATACTATGACTTAGATAGTTAATAACAACTATCTCCCCCTCATAAAGTTCAGGTACTGGATGGTGCCGTACTTTACTCTCATTCCTTTTAGATAACTCATAGAACGACAAGAACCCGTCAGTTTTACTGACGGGTTCTTGAATGTTTAAAAATAACCCTATTACATATGTTCTTCCAGCCATGCAGCCAGATCTTCATACACCTGCTGCCTGTCTGTCTCATTCAGTATCTCATGGCGGTCTCCTGTATAAAGCCTCAACGACACATCCTGTATCCCTGCCGCGCGGTATTTCTCATAAACCTTGCGGACACCTTTTCCGAAGTTCCCCACCGGATCGTCCGCGCCGGATACGAACAGAAGCGGAAGATTCTTTGGAATCATGTATACGCTCTCTTTTCTCTGCATACTGATCATACCTGAAAACATACTGTAATACGCATTCACTGTGAACATGAAGGAACAGAGCGGATCTGACACGTAAGCCTCCAGCTGTTCCCTGTCGCTGGTCACCCAGTCTGCCCGGGTGCGCGCAGGCCTAAACTTTTTATTAAAAGGCCCGTTTACCATCTTATCCACAAATTTACTCCGGTAATGCCAGCCGCGGAAGACTGCCAGCAGATGACAGAGACGTTTTCCCATCAAAAGCTGGGACTTTCTGTGATCAGACACAACCCCCATCAGCACTGCTCCGCTTAAGCCGTTTCCGTACATCTGAATATACTGACGCAGAAGCGATGAGCCCATGCTGTGCCCGAGCATGAAATACGGCACATCCGGATATTTCTTCATTGTCCTCTGGCGTAATGTGTGGATATCTCCTATCACACAGGCATTTCCATATTTTGCATTGAAAAAACCATACTCAGACTTCGCTTGAATGGATTTCCCGTGCCCGAGATGGTCATTTCCCACGACATACCAGCCCTGATCGCAGAGATACTGTGCGAACTCATCGTATCGTTTAATGTATTCTACCATTCCGTGGCAGATCTGAAGAACAGCCTTTACCTCTCCTTCGGGTTTCCACTCCATAGTATGGATCTCTGTGTTGCCGTCCTTTGATGGGAAATAAAACTCGTCTCTCATGTTTCTCACTTACCTGTCATCCAAATTTATGTATTCTCGGTATGGTGCGAGCGGCTTATACGCCGGACGAATGATCTTGTCTACATTTTTGAGCTCTTCCAGCCGGTGCGCGCTCCATCCCACAATACGCGCCGCCGCAAAGATCGGTGTATATAATGCCGGCGGAAGATCCAGCATGCTGTATACCAGTCCACTGTAAAAATCTACGTTCGCGTTGACGCCTTTATACATTCTTCGCTTCTCCCCGATAATCTCCGGAGCCATATGCTCTACTTTTTCATAGAGCGCATACTCTTCCTCGTGATGTTTCTCTTTTGCAAGCTGCTTTACAAATTTCTTAAAGATATCTGCACGGGGGTCTGAGATTGAATAAACCGCGTGTCCCATTCCGTAGATCAGGCCCTTCTTGTCAAATGCCTTCTTGTCAAGGAGCGCCTCCAGATATGTCCTGATCTGGCCCTCGTCAGTCCAGTCAGTCAGATTTGCCTTCATGTCCTCAAACATCTGTGTCACTTTGATGTTAGCTCCGCCATGCTTGGGCCCTTTGAGAGACGCCATAGCGGCAGCTATCGTAGAATACGTATCCGTTCCTGAGGAAGTAACCACGTGGGTTGTAAAAGTAGAGTTGTTACCGCCGCCGTGATCCATGTGGAGCACAAGAGCCATATCCAATATCCTTGCCTCAAGCTCTGTATACTGCCTGTCCTCACGCAGCATCATAAGGATATTTTCAGCCATGGAAAGCTCCCTCTTCGGTGCATAAATATACAGGTCCTCTCCTCTGCGGTAATTATATGCATGATATCCGTATACCATAAGCATCGGGAACTGGCTGATCAGATTCAGACACTGGCGGAGCACGTTCGGGATCGTTGTATCATCCGCCTTCTCATCATAGGAATAAAGCTGCAGGATACTTCTCGTGATGCTGTTCATCATGTCACGGCTCGGAGCCTTCATGATAACGTCACGCACAAAATTCGGCGGGAGCATCCGCCGGTCCGCAAGCATTTCCTGAAAATTTTCAAGCTCCTTTTTATTCGGGAGTTCACCGAACAAAAGAAGATACGCTGTCTCCTCAAATCCCGGATGCTTCGCTGCAAGGAATCCTTTTACCAGATCCTTAATGTTATATCCTCGGTAATACAGGTTTCCCTCGCAGGGAACCGTCTCACCGTTTACCACCTTGGAGGCGCAGACATCGGAAATATTCGTAAGTCCGGCAAGGACTCCTTTTCCGTTCAGGTCACGCAATCCCCTCTTCACCTCATACTTTGTGTATAGTTCCTTATCAATCGCATTATTTTCTTCACATTTCTGAGCGAGTGCTTCAATCTCAGGAGTAATATCAAAAAAAATGCTGTCAATATCCTTCGCCATGTGACCTTCCTCCTTCTTTTTTCGTTGTATGACCTTTATATTATACTAAAAACTGGATAATTAAACAATAAACATACTATTAAAATTATATGAACTAGTTCAGTCATATATTATGGCGCGGCTGAATGTGTTCAGCCCTATCGGACACAGCTAATCAGCCAGTACATTCGCCAGCGCCGCGAATTCTTCAAGTGTCAGCGCTTCCCCCCTCACAGACGCGCCTTTTCCAAGCGACAAAACCGCTTCCTCGATCTGTTCTTTTTCAAAATCCAGCTCCGGGGAGTTTTTAAGGCCGTTCGCCAGTGTCTTTCTCCTCTGGTTGAAGGATGCGCGGATCAGACGGAACATCAGATTCTCATCCTTCACCTCCACAGGGGGCTTCTCATGCCGTTCGAGACGGATCACAGCCGATCCCACTTTAGGGCGGGGCATGAAGCAGTTCGGCGGCACATTTGCCACGATATACGGTTTCGCGTAATACTGCACAGCTAAAGAGAGCGCGCCGTAATCCTTCGTCCCCGGTCCCACCTGCATACGGTCCGCCACTTCTTTCTGAACCATGACCGTGATGCTTTTTATGGGAACGTGATTCTCGAAAAGGCCCATGATGATAGGCGTGGTGATATAATACGGCAGATTCGCCACCACCTTGATCGGTCTGCCGCTGTTCTCCTCCGCCGCCAGTCTTCCGATGTCAACTTTGAGCACATCCTCGTTGATGATACGCACATTCTCATATCCATCCAGCGTGTCCTCAAGGATTGGGATGAGCGCCCGGTCGATCTCCACAGCGATAACTTTCTTTGCCGCGCACGCGAGATACTGGGTCATCGTACCGATGCCCGGTCCGATCTCCAATACCATGTCTTCTGCATCAATCTCTGCCGCGCGGATGATCTTATCCAGAACGTGAGTATCTATAAGAAAATTCTGCCCGAATTTTTTCTGGAATACAAAATTATATTTCTGCAGAACTGCGATCGTGTTCTGCGGATTGCCAAGTGTCGGCTGTTTCATATGTTTTTACCATTCCTTTCCATTGGCTGAAGATGTGGAAAAATGTAAGCCAAAAGAGTACAGAGTATGCAGTCTTTCAATATTGCATACTCTGTACTCTTCATCTGTCAGCCTCGTAATTCCTCAGCAAGATATCCAAAATGCCTTGGTATTATTCTGACTGATACCAGCCCCACATATAAAGGATCGGAAGGATAAAACTAAATACGTAAGTAAACGAAAAGCCAACCGATACGCAGGACATAATGACATTTACAAGAATCGCCAGGCAGTACAGCGCTCCGATGATAAGAACAGATTTCTTAGAACGGTACATCACACCCATGATTCCGGCAAGAAGCTGAATAATGCCAGAGACTATGGCAATCACATAATCCCCCGTTGTCGGCATAGCGATATTATAGCCCGACAGATAGGACTCCATAGTTCCGGACATTGCCATCATCGCAAGGTTGGCGAGCAGCCCCAGACAACTGAATACAATGATGATGATCGATACCACAGTTAATAATTTACTTCTTTTCATGATAGATTCCTCCTCATAAGATGATTTATAAGCAGCGGTGCATTTAAATGCGCCGCAGTGCTTCGATCGGACTTAGGCGTGCCGCCTTGCGGGCAGGATAGATGCCGAAAACGATCCCCACGCCGCAGGAAAAGAGTGTGGCGGTGATGACAGCCGGGAGTGAGAGGGATGCCTTGATGCCGCCGATCTCAAGAAAGCTGATCAGTGCAGTGAGTCCGCCTCCCAGCAGAATTCCTATGATGCCGCCCATCCCTGAAATAATGGCGGATTCACACAGAAACTGTGCGATGATAGAACCTGTCTTTGCGCCCAGCGACTTGCGGATCCCGATTTCTCTTGTTCTCTCTGTGACAGAGACAAGCATGATATTCATAACGCCGATACCGCCCACGACAAGAGAGATCGCAGCCACAAGCGCTACAAACGCGGTAACTCCGTCCATAACAGCTCCCAGCATATCGGACAAATTGACTGGTTTCTGCTGCATGAAAGGATTCTCTCCAAGGTTCTGATGCCGGGCATTGAGAAGCCTCACTGCCGTGGAAGCCACTCTATTTGCCTCATCTCCATTCTTTGCCGTCAGAGATATGGAAGAGAAACCATCAATGGGAGTTCCGAAAGATTCCGCAAGCGTATACGGCGCCTCAATGGAAATCGATTCGCCCATCCCCATCGCCCGATAGGTCTGCTCGACCTCCAACATGTCCGCCGAAGTCTCCCTGATCCCGACGATCGTAACCTCCTGTATCCCGCTGTCAATGGCAAGTTCAAAGCTCATGCCAATGACATTTGTATTTCCGAAAAGATATAAGGCGGTCAGTTCATCAATCACACAGACCGGGGTTCCGTTTGCCAGATCTGTATCTGAAAAATATTTCCCTTTTACAAGCGGAGATGTGTACTGTCCGTTTTCATAATCCGGCGTGGTCATTGTTACGTAGGCATCAAAAGAGCCCTTGCGTGTCGTACATTTTCCACTATACATCAATGCTGCGGTAATACTCTCCACGGAATCACTCATAGAGGTCTCCAAAAAAGCAATATCATCTCCGGTAATAATCTCTGTGTCCGTTATCTCCTCGGCGTTCGCCTGGACAGTGACTGTATTTGTCTGCTCATTGGCAGCGTTCACCACGTCGTTTTTCAGCCCGTTTCCGATGGAAACAATAGTCACCACGGAGGAAATACCGATGATAATGCCGAGCATTGTCAGAAAGGACCGGCCTTTATTGGAGCGGATATTATCCAGCGCCATTTTTATGTATTCAAGAAATTGTCCCATTGGATCATATCCTCCCTATTAGCTTACTCTATTCCGGCTTCATTTGCAACAGCTTTCATGCCCGGGTGGATATCTACATTGAGATCATTGACTACCAGATCCCCTTCTTTGAGTCCTTCTACAACCTCAACCTGCGTAGTGGAAGCAGTGCCAATCTGCACCGGTTTTTCTTTTACCACTCCATTTTCGATCACATAGACAAAATCGCCGTCAGTAGATGCATTGACCGCCTCGGTGGGGACAACCACTACGTTCTTTGCCTCAGCGACTGTCATATTGACTTTTGCCGTAGCGCCAATACAGATATTTTCATCAGGATTCTCAATGCGGATACGCGCGCCGATAACCGGCGTTCCTTTTTCATTTGGAACTGCGATCTTGTCAACATCAGTCAACGTACCCTTGTATGTATTTCCGGCGAGAGTAACCTCGGCTTCAAGCCCCGGTTTCATTTTGTCATAATCATCAGGAGATAATTCGATCTTTACCCGCACATGCTCTGTATCTGCGATCGTGAAGAGCGCTGCACCCTGTGCGGCAGAGTTCGTCTGGAGTGCGTCCACAGACGCAATCACACCGTTCATATCCGCTTTCATGCCTTCCTTTCCCTTTTCGAGCAGTTCCTCCGGTGTCAGGGCGGCAAGTTCCGCAAGATTATCACTGATGTCCAGATTCTCTAATTCTGAAGAAGTCATCCCTGTCTCCGCAGCCGTAGCTCCGGCAGCCTGATATGCTGCCTGCCATTCTGCATATTTTGCCTCATACTGTGCTTGCAGTTCCGCATACCCGGCATCGTCCGCGGCGGGAACTTCAAGAGCGGCAAGGGAAGAATTCGCCTCATCAAGAAGAACCTGGGTCTCCTTCTTTGTCTCTAATGCCTGTTCATAATTCTCTGTGTCTGTCACAATTTGTTGCTGTGCTGCATCCGCCGTGCCGTTTTTCACATTCTCCAAAGCCTCATTGATCTCTACCTGGCGTCCTGCGTACCCTCTTTCATAAGCACCGATGGTCTCATCAGCCGCCGCGATCGTTCCCTCGTATCCCTGAATCTGTGTCTGGATCTCTTGTATCCTGGGGGCGTTCTGCTCTGTCTGCTGTGCCGCCGTCTGCTGGTTGCTCTGATACTGGGCATAGGCTGCGTCCACCTGTTCTGCCAGTGCGTTGGCCTCGTCCGCAAGCGCATTCGCCTGTTCTGCCGCCTGAGCGGATGCGGCGTTCGCCGCATCGATCGCCCTGGCGTTCTGCGCCCTTGTGGCCCTGGAAGTATTGAGGCTGGACTGAAGGGTCAGCTGCGCCTGTTCGTTATCCCGCTCCAGATTTGTCGTATCAAATGTGATAAGAAGATCTCCTGATTTGACCGGCTGCCCTACCACAGCCTTACATTCTTTAATCGGTGCTGTGACAGGGGAATAATATGTCTTTGTGTTTTCACTCTCGATCGTACCGTTAGAATTATAGGTCTCTTTTACTGTGCCTTTCTGTGCCTTCGCCACGTTCAGAACAGTTCCGGTCCCGCTTTCCTTCTGTCCGCCTGCCAGCAGAGAGATACCCCATGCAAGGAAAATCACGGCCACCAGTATAGGAAGGATCACCCATGCAGGGAGCTTCTTTTTGGGAGTGCCCGAAGACGGCGCAGCTTTTTCAGAAATAGTCTGTTTCCGGGTGTTTCGCTCTTTTGATGCCATATCAGATGTCCTCTCTTTCACTGTCAATATTTGTTTCTTTATCAACAATCTCTTCGCTGCCAGTATAATTTTCGCTGTTCAGATAATCAGCTTCTATTCGTCCGTCCATAATGCGCACGACCCGGTATGCCTGACGCGCAATATCATCGTCATGGGTAATGATAATGACTGTGCGGCCGCTCCGGTGAAGTCCTTTCAGGATATTCATAATATCCACGGTGGAATGGCTGTCCAGATTTCCTGTCGGCTCATCAGCAAGAATAATCGGCGGCTGTGCGGCAACAGCTCTTGCAACGGCTACCCTCTGCTGCTGTCCGCCTGAAAGCTCTCCGGGCTTGTGTTTCATCCGCTTCTTAAGCCCGACCCTCTCCAATGCTTCCATAGCTGCCTTTCTCCTCTGCTGCCGCCCCATTCCCCTGTAAATGAGCGGAAGCTCTACGTTGCCGAGAGCGTCTAAATTGGGGATCAGGTTAAAGCCCTGAAAGATAAATCCGATCTTTTTATTGCGGATATCTGAAAGCTGATTGTCAGACAGGCGGGATACATCCTGCCCATCAAGGAAATAGCTCCCGGTCGTAGGGATGTCCAGACAGCCGAGCATATTCATGAGGGTGGATTTCCCGGAGCCGGAATGACCAACGATGGCGACAAATTCCCCTCTTTCAATCTCAAGGCTGATGCCATCCAGAGCGCGCACTTCATTCTCACCGGGATTGTAGATCTTATGTAAGTCTTGAACTCGGATGAGCGGTTCCATAACTGTGCTCCTTTTCATCTTTATGTATTAGTTAAATAATACAATAATACTATATTGAGCTAATGTCAAGAAAATTGTATAGAGCCTTACTGTTTATCTCTGTCTGCCTCACGACCTCTTCCACATCCGTCCCTTTCAGCGCTGCAATCTCTTCCGCCACGTAAGGAAGGTACAGCGAACAGTTCCTCTTTCCCCTGCAGGGGACCGGCGCCAGATAAGGGCAGTCTGTCTCAAGCACGATGGAAGAAAGCGGGATTTCCTGTACGACCTGTTTAAGTTTCTTTGCATTCTTGAAGGTAACTACGCCGCCCACACCGATATAGTATCCCATCTTCACATATTCTTTCGCCATCTCTGCAGAGTAGGAATAGCAATGGATGACCGCTTTCATCCCCGCCGCGTATTTTTTCATGATCTCCATTGTATCCGCCGCGGCTTCCCTGCTGTGGATGATGATCGGCATATCTTTCGCACGCGCCAGTTCAATCTGTCGGATAAACCATTCCTTCTGGAGGTCATGGCTCTCATTATCCCAATAGTAGTCCAGACCTATCTCGCCCACGGCGACGATCTTGTCCTTCTCCAGCAGAGAAGACATCCGCGCGAACTGCTTCTCATCAAGTGAGCCCACCTCATCCGGGTGTACTCCGATCGCCCCGTATACAAACGGATAGTCCTCTGTCAGCTTCTGTATCTTATCCCATGAAGAAATGGTGGAACCCGCATTTACGATAAGCCCGATCCCCGCGACTTCCATTTCCGCAAGAAGACTCTCTCTGTCCGTGTCAAACTGTTCATCATCATAATGTGCGTGTGTATCTATTATCATATCTTAAATCTCCTGATCTGCGCCTGTAAATCGTCCGTCGCTTACATCTCCACCTTAATCCATGCTGCCTCTGCTTCCTTATCACCCGCGCTCTTCTTTTTCACGGCATCACCGCTTCACAAAATATTCCTCATACCATACAAGGAATGTATAAATCGTCCATACTTTCCTCCAGTTATCGGAATTTCCTCCCACATAGTCGTCAAATATCGCATTGATCTCATCTATGTTGAAGAACTGCGCCGCCATGTCACTGTTAAACTTCTCGCGCACATCCTGATTGTAGCGGTCGTCCGCCATCCAGATACGAATCGGCACGATGAATCCCAGCTTCTTGCGGAAGGCGATCTCCTCCGGAAGGACCTTCGCCGCCGCCGTGCGCAGGGCAACCTTATTCTGCTCCTCATTCACCTTATACTTGGACGGCATCCTTGAAGCAATGTCGAAGATCCTGCGGTCTGTCAGCGGCATACGGATCTCAAGTCCCGCCGCAAGGCCCATCTTATCCACATTCAGATAAATATCTCCTTCCAGCCAGATCTGGATATCCACATTAGACATGACGGAAAGCGGGTCAAGCCCTTCCGTCTCTTCATAGATCGGGCGTGCCACCTCAACAGGCAGGACATCCGGGTCATAGTTCTTAAGGATGCGCTGCTTCTCCTCCTCTTTCATGATATTCGTATTTCCGACATAAAATGTCTTCAGATTCTCACCATATCTCTCCGCGTTGCGGTACATATTGTAGCCGCCGAAGAACTCATCCGCGCCCTCGCCGGAGTAACAGATCTTTGTATGTTTTGCGGTCTCCCTGCACGCGATAGCAAACGCGATTGCTGACGCGTCACCCAGCGGCTGCTCCATGTTATACATTACATAGGGCACGATCCCGAAGTATTCCTCCGGGGTAATCAGACATCTGGAATTCTTTCTTCCTAATATATCCGCTGTCTGCTTCGCAAGCCCGGATTCGTCGAAGCGCTCCTCCTCATAGCCGCAGGAATCCGTCATCTCCACGTCAGACATTGCCAGCACGTAAGAAGAGTCCACGCCGCCGGACAGGAAAGACTCCGCCGTCTCGTCCGCGGTCTTTACTTCCGGCATGATCTCCTTTAAAGTCGTATGAATCTCGTCCGCCCAATCCTCAAGAGACTTGCCCTCCTCCGGATGGAAGGTGGGCGTCCAGTAACGTTCTATCTTCATTTTCCCGTCCTGCCAGATCAGACGGCGTCCCGGCATGAGTTTTTTAAGCCCGCGGAAAAATGTATTCTCACCTGCTGCATAAGTAAGACTTAAATATATCTGAAGCATTTCCCCATTCAGCTCTTTCACAAAGCCGGGCTGCTCCATGATCCCGCGTATGGTTGTACCATATAAGAGCCGGCCGTCTGCTGTCTCATAATAATAAAACGGTTTTGTGCCGAACGGATCTCTTAAGCAGAACAATCTCTTTTCATCTTCGTCCCACAGCGCAAACGCATACATGCCGTGCATGTGGTCCGCCATCTCATATCCCCACGTCTCATAAGCGCGGATAAGAATCTGCTCCTCACGTTCCTCTCTCGAAAGTGTAAGAGATATTTCCAGCCTCTCGCACAGTTCCTCCCAGTTCCGGATGTGTCCTCTGTATTCCTCTACTTTTATCATATGTTCTCTCCTGATCTTCTGACAGCCCCCACGCGGCATTTTCCCGCTATTAAGTAAGCTGTCGTGCATGTTTCCATATATACGTGACCATTATACCCGAAACCACCCCCTCTGACAAGTTCTCGACCCGCGTCCTTTGCGCCGGACTTATCATATCGGGGAACAGGGGCTCTTTCCTTCTGTTTTTAATCCTTTTGCAAGTACGGCACATTTTCAATTTTTTTAGAAAAATCCCAAAAAACTATTGTCTTTCCCATCGTTTGTGCCTATTCTATTAAAGGAAACATTGAATCTAAGAATAAACGAGGTACATGAAATGAAACCGATCAAAGAAGGAAAAGTACGTGAGATCTATGACAACGGCAACAGCCTTATCCTTGTAGCGACAGACAGGATCAGCTGCTTTGACGTTATCCTAAAAAACAAGATCACAAAGAAGGGTGCTGTACTGACACAGATGTCTAAATTTTGGTTTGACATGACCTCCGACATCCTGCCGAACCACATGATCACAACAGATGTGAACGAGATGCCGGAGTTCTTCCGTCAGCCGCAGTTTGACGGTAACAGCATGATGTGTAAGAAACTTACAATGCTCCCCATCGAGTGTATTGTGCGCGGCTACATCACGGGAAGCGGCTGGGCAAGCTACCAGGAGAACGGCACTGTCTGCGGCATTACACTGCCCGAAGGATTAAAAGAATCCGACAAGCTGCCGGAGCCGATCTACACCCCGTCTACAAAGGCTGAGATCGGTGACCATGATGAAAATATTTCTTACGAACAGAGCGTTGCACACTTGGAGAAACATTTCCCGGGCAAGGGAGATGAATATGCCGCAAAGCTTCGCGACTGTACGCTCGCACTCTACAAGAAATGCGCGGACTACGCACTGACACGCGGCATCATCATAGCAGATACAAAGTTCGAGTTTGGTCTGGATGAGGACGGCAATATCGTCATCGGCGACGAAATGCTCACACCGGACAGCTCCCGCTTCTGGCCGGCCGACGGATATGAGCCGGGACACAGCCAGCCGTCCTTTGACAAGCAGTTTGCCCGCGACTGGCTCAAGGCGAATCCTGACAATGACTGGACACTTCCAGAAGATGTCGTGCAGAAGACCATCAACATCTATCTTGAAGGTTACGAAATGCTGACAGGAAAGAAATTGTAAGATTCTCCGTTACACACGTTAAAAACCGGGGCACATGCTCCGGTTTTTTAATGTAGACTTCTCATTAATAAAACCCGCTAAAAGAATCAGCCCGGCTGCGGGCCGAGGGATCAATACTCCGTCAACGGCAAAGAGGCCCGCGGCACTTTGCCGCTGACCTCTCATTCTTACTCTTATCGCATATTCTGTTACTTATCGCATCTTACTATACACACGCGCCTGCATCAGATCTCGTACTATATACCCGCATTTATGCATCTGCTCTTTTATGAGAGTTCCAGCTTTCCTGTATACAGTTGATAGTATGTTCCCTTCTGAGCAAGCAGCTCATCATGGGTACCTCTCTCGATAATGCGTCCGTGCTCAAGCACCATGATGGCGTCACTGTTACGGATAGTTGACAACCTGTGGGCAATGACGAATACTGTACGCCCTTTCATCAGGTTATCCATACCTTTCTGGACGATGCTCTCTGTTCTCGTATCAATAGAGGATGTCGCCTCATCGAGGATGAGCACCGGCGGATCTGCGATGGCAGCTCTCGCGATCGCAAGGAGCTGTCTCTGTCCCTGGGAGAGCTCTTCACCGTCTCCGCTCAAGTGAGTGTTATATCCATTTGGCAGCATCTTGATAAATCCGTCCGCATGTGCCAGCCTTGCCGCCTTATACACTTCTTCATCCGTCGCGTCCAGCTTGCCATAGCGGATGTTCTCCATGATAGTTCCTGTGAACAGGTGCGTATCCTGGAGCACAATGCCAAGCGAACGTCTCAAGTCTGCCTTTTTAATCTTATTGATGTTAATATCATCATAACGTATCTTTCCGTCCGCCACATCATAGAAACGGTTGATCAGATTGGTGATCGTCGTCTTGCCCGCTCCGGTGGAGCCGACGAACGCAAGCTTCTGTCCTGGCTTCGCGTACAGTGTCAGCTCATGGAGCACCATATGGTCCGGATTATATCCAAATGTCATGTCATAGAAGCGCACATCGCCCTTCAGCTCCTGATAGGTGACCGTGCCGTCCGCCTGATGCGGATGCTTCCATGCCCACAGTCCTGTTCTCTCCTCGCACTCTGTAATGTCGCCGTTCTCATCTTTCTTCGCATTTACCAGGGTAACGTAACCGTCGTCCACCTCCGGCTCTTCATCCATCATATTGAAGATACGCTCCGCTCCTGCAAGCGCCATGATGATGGAGTTGAACTGCTGCGCAATCTGCATAAACGGCTGTGTAAAACTCTTCGTAAACTGTAAATAGGACGCCATGACGCCAAGGGTGATGTTTCCGATTCCCCACACGGAGAGCAGCCCGCCGAAGATCGCCACCAGCACAAACTGCAGGTTTCCCAAGTTTCCAATGATCGGTCCCATCATGCTTGCGAATGTATGGGCTCTTGACGCGCTGACAAAGAGGCTCTCATTAAGCTTGTCGAACTCTTCCTCTGACTTTTTCTCGTGGTTAAATACCTTGACCACTCTCTGCCCGGTCATACGCTCCTCTACAAATCCGGTCACATTCGCCAGATCAAGCTGCTGGCGGATGAAGTATTTCCCGCTGTTTCCTGCGATAAATCGTGATACCACAGTCATCACAAAGATCATGAGGACTGCCAGCACAGTCAGGATCGGGCTTAAGACGAGCATCGCAATGAACGTGACCACAATAGTCAGCGAGGACATCAGCACCTGCGGGATGGATTGGTTGATCATCTGCCGCAGGGTATCTGTATCGTTTGTATAAAGGCTCATGATAGAACCGTTTGTGTTCTGATCAAAGTACCGGATCGGAAGTGTCTGCATATGTTCAAACATCTCGTCACGGACTTTCTTTAACACGCCCTGGCCGATCACGACCATGAGCCTGTTATACAGGAAGGACGCCACAACTCCGAACGCGAAAATGCACGCCAGCACTCCGAGCGCCATGTATAACTCTCCAAAGTCCGGGTTCTTCTGTCCGATCAGCGGAATAATGAAATCATCCAGCAGAAACTTCAGTGACAGAGATACAGAGATCGAAGCCACGGAACTGATGAGTATGCAGATCACTACTACGATAAACTGGATCTTATACCCCGATGTCACGTATTTGAGCAGACGCTTCGCCGTCTTGAGCGTTCCTTTGTTAATGGCAGATTTTCCCTTTACGGATTGTTCCCGATTACTCATTGTACGCGCCTCCCTTCACCTGGGATTCATATACTTCCCGGTAGATCTCATTGGTCCTGAGCAGTTCTTCTGACGTACCGATACCGTTGATCTTACCATCATCCATGACAATAATCACATCCGCGTCTTCCACGGAGGATATTCTCTGCGCAATAATGATCTTTGTCGTATCAGGGATCTCCTCCCGGAACGCCTGACGGATCAGGGCATCTGTTCTTGTGTCCACCGCGCTGGTGGAGTCGTCGAGAATGAGGATCTTTGGTTTTTTAAGCAATGCTCTCGCAATGCAAAGTCTCTGCTTCTGACCACCGGAGACGTTGTTTCCGCCCTCCACGATCATTGTGTTATATTTGCCCGGGAACTCTTGGATAAAACTGTCCGCCTGAGCCAGCTTACATACTCTCTGTACTTCTTCATCAGACGCGTTCTCATCGCCCCAGCGGATATTGTCGCTGATCGTTCCTGTGAAGAGCACGTTCTTCTGGAGCACTACAGATACCTGGTCACGAAGCGCTTTCAGGCTGTAATCGCGAACATCATGGCCGCCTACCTTTACAGCTCCTTTCGTCACGTCATAGAGCCTTGGGATAAGCTGTACGAGAGTGGACTTCGCACTTCCCGTTCCTCCGATGATACCTACGATCTGCCCGCTCTTGATATGCAGATTCACATCTTTTAAGGAAAGGTTCCCGCCCTCTCCGCCATAGCTGAAGCTTACATTCTCAAAATCAATGTCCCCGTTGGCAACTTCTGTGAGCGCGTCCGCGCCGTCCTCCATCTCTGGAACTTCATCCAGCACCTCTTTGATACGGTCAGAAGAAGCCTCCGCGATCATGATCATAACAAACACAAAGGATACCATCATCAGTGACATCAGAATCTGGAGCGCGTACACAATCACACTGGTCAGCTCTCCTGTCTGCATCCTGCCGAACACGATATCCTCACCGCCGATATATACCATAACGAGGACTACCACATACATGGTGAACATCATAACCGGGTTGTTCCATGCTACGATTTTCTCTGCCCTGGTAAACAGATTATATACAATGGTCGAAATCTTCCCGAACTTCTCATTCTCGTAGTCCGCACGCACATATGCCTTAACCACCCGGGCCGCGTTGACATTTTCCTGCACGGTGTTGTTCAGGATATCATACTCATCAAACACCTTGATGAAATGCGGATGAGCTTTCTTCGCAATGAAGATCAGCGTGCCGCCTAAGATCGGGATGGTAATAAGGATCATTACCGCAACTTTCACATTTATCGTAAGAGTCATGATCAGGGAAAGCACGATCATGATCGGCGCTCTTACGAGCAGACGGATCGTGAACATATACGCCATCTGCACGTTCGTAATGTCTGTGGTCAGTCTTGTTACCAGACCCGACGTGGAAAAATGGTCGATATTCCCGAAAGAAAAATCCTGTATCTTGTAAAAAATGTCATGCCTTAGATTCTTTGCATATCCGGCGGACGCGACGGCGCCTAGATTTCCCGCTTTCGCGCCGAATACAAGCGCAACCATGGCAAGCAGAACGAGCAGCGCTCCTGTTTTCACGATGTAGCCCATATCGCTTTCCATGATTCCGATATCAATGATGTTGGCCATCAACAGCGGGATGAGCACTTCCATAAATACTTCCATCACGACAAGAAGCGGTGTAAGAATGGATTCGCGCTTATATTCCCGGACTGAACGGAGTAGTTTCCTGTTCATGATTCATTATCTCCTTTCTTTTTCTCATTCCCTAACAAATTCGCGGACATTTTCTCCAGCACCCGGATACATACCTCCATGTCTTCCGCCGGGATGCCCTCTCTTAAGAGTTTCTCCATATACCGGATATTCCTGAGTATCTGCTTTCTCAGGCCGATCGCTTTTTCAGTGGGTACGATCTTCTTAAGACGCGCGTCCTCCTTCACCTGCTCCCTGTAAATGAACCCATTCTTTTCAAGAAGCTGCAGTATCCCCGTCGCCGTGGAACGTCTGATCTGAAATTCCTTCTCAAGGTCCTTCTGGTACACGTCATGCTCAAGTGATTCAAACATAATGCGATGAAGCACAAGTTTCTGCATATTTGTCAGAGCGTCCTCGTCTCCATGTGTTCTCATCTGTCTCTTAAGCTGGTGGGAGATCATATTGATCAGCCTTCCCACATCATGTCCTGAATCATTCTCCGCCTGGATGCACATACTCTCACTTCCTTCTCTGATAATGTCCAAAATATAATTTGTTCGGTGACTAACAATCAGTATATGCGGATAAATTTTTATTGTCAATTACAAAAATGCACAAAAGAAACTCGCTGTCAAAGAGTAGTTTTCATTAAACTGTCATATGCTTTTCTTACCGTCACTAAATAGATCTTTTGTGCCCGGAGAAATTTCTATATTTATTTAACGAAAACCTCTTATTTTATGGATATAAAGTATAGAAATGTACCAAAAAAGATTGTATAATATAAGGCACCAAGAATGAAAGTGAGGGCTCATTATGAAGCAAAACAACATGTTAGCTATGATCTTAGCCGGCGGCCGCGGATCCAGACTCCATGATCTGACTAAAAAAGTGGCAAAGCCTGCTGTTTCATATGGCGGAAAATACCGTATCATCGACTTTCCCCTGAGCAATTGTGCCAACAGCGGAATCGACGTCGTAGGAGTTCTGACACAGTACGAATCCATTCTTCTCAACAGTTACGTTGCAGCGGGACGCCGCTGGGGACTGGACGCAAAAGACAGCGGAGTCTATGTTCTTCCGCCCCGCGAGAAATCTGACGCTAACCTCGATGTATACAGAGGAACAGCTGATGCCATTTCTCAGAACATTGATTTTATCGACTCTTATTCGCCGGATTATCTTCTCATCCTCTCCGGCGACCATATCTACAAGATGAACTATGCGAAGATGCTTGAATATCACAAAGAATGCAGCGCTGACGCAACAATCGCCGTCATCGAAGTGCCGATGAAAGAAGCAAGCCGTTTTGGCATCATGAATACGGACGAGTCCACCGGACGTATCGTAGAGTTCGAAGAGAAGCCGGAACACCCGAAGAGCAATCTTGCCTCCATGGGCATCTACATCTTCAACTGGAAGCAGCTGCGCAAGATGCTGATGGCAGATATGAAGGATGCAAATTCAAGTCATGACTTCGGTAAAGACATTATCCCTGCTCTCTTAAATGAAGAGGGCAGACTGTTTGCTTACAAGTACAAAGGCTACTGGAAAGATGTTGGAACCATTGATTCACTCTGGGAGGCGAACATGGACCTGCTGGATAAGAACAATGCGCTCGACTTAAATGATAATTCATGGAAGATCTACACTGAAGACGTAACTGCACTTCCCCAGTACATAGGCGCAGAAGCTGTCATTGACCGCGCTTTCATTACACAGGGCTGCGTGGTTAACGGTGAAGTCAAGAATTCTGTTCTGTTTACCGGAGCGAAAGTCGCGGCCGGCGCCAAAGTCATCGACAGCGTTCTGATGCCCGGTGCAGAGGTCGCAGAAGGTGCAGTTGTCACCCGGGCTCTTGTAGCTGACGGCATTAAGATCGGCAGGAAAGCTGTTGTCGGCAGCGCGGACAGCGAGAACATCGAACTTGTCGCAAAACGTATAAAGGGGGAAGAATAAACATGAGTAAGGCTTTAGGAATCATCAATTTCGCCGGCAACCATATTCAGGTGGACGGTCTTCAGAAATACCGCCCGGTATCCGCATTTTCTTTTCTCGGAAGATACCGCACCATTGACTTCCCGATCTCAAACATGAGCAACAGTGGGATCGATAACATTCAGGTCTATGTCCGCAGAAAGCCCCGCTCACTGACAGAGCACCTCGGAACAGGCCGCCATTATAATATCAATTCCAAGCGCGGCAGTCTGAATATCATGTATACAGAGCGCAACCAGATCGGAGACCTGTACAGCACGGATATCGCAGCATATATTGAAAATCTCGACTGCATCGAAAGGATTCCACAGCAATATGTGGTGCTTGCGCCGAGCTACATGATCTACACAGCGGATTACAGCAAGTTCCTCAAGGAGCACATTGAATCCGGCGCGGATATCTCCCTGATGTACCATTCTGTGGATAATGCAAAGGAGAACTTCTTAAACTGCGGAACGCTCAACATCAACAAGCAGAAGGGTGTTCTCTCCATCGAGCCCAACCACGGTACTGCAAAGAACCGCAATATCTTCATGGACACTTATGTGATGACCAAAGAGCTGTTCCTTGAGCTTGTAAACAAAGCGCACAAGACTTCTTCCATATACACCTTCTCGGATATCGTCGATGAAGAGTGCGCGGAACTGGATATCCGCGCAGTACCGCACCGCGGATATTTTGCAGCGATCACAGATTTCAACAGCTACTACCACGCAAACATGACTCTGATCGACTTAAAACACGCTTCAGATCTCTTTGATCCAGAGTGGCCCATTTATACACGCACCAACGATTCCTGCCCGACACAGTATTTTGAGGGCAGTAAGGTAACGTCTTCCGTAATCTCGAACGGATGCCTGATCGAAGGCACTGTTGAGAACTCCATCATCGGACGAGGCTGTGTCATCAAGCCGGGAGCTATCGTTAAGAACTGCGTGATCTCAGCAGACGTCATCATTGGGAAAAACGTTCATGTTGAGAACCTTGTCGTCGACAAACACGCAAAGCTGGTCCGCGGCAAAAGAGGCATCGCGGCGCCGGATAAACCGGGATATGTTGAGCGCGGAGATACGCTCTAAGATCAAAACACCATGCGAAAAAGCTGAACTTAAAAATGGAATGTACTTGTACGGTACATTCCATTTTTTGACATTATCCTTTGTAAGCATTCTTTTTTAACAGACTGATCCGGCAATCCGGTTCTTTGTTCGTATCTCAGCTCCTCCGCTGTCTTCCCACCTCAAACATAAGAACTGCTGCCGCCACAGCAGCGTTTAATGATTCTGTCTGCCCCTGCATAGGAATGCGTATAAGACAATCCGCGCATCTTACCGTCTCGTCACGAAGTCCGTTCCCCTCGTTGCCGATGAGGAACGCGCAGCCGCTGCGGTAGTCCTCCTTGTCATAAGCATTTTCTCCTTCAAGGTGAGCGGCGTACACCCGTATTCCTGCTGCCTTCAACTCTCCGATCGCTCCGGGTAGATCGTCTGTATATAGAAACGGCAGACGGAAAACCGCTCCCATAGTAGAGCGGATGACCTTTGGATTATAGATATCCACACAATCCCTGCTAAGAAGCAGTCCTGTCGCTCCCGCAGCCTCAGCGGTCCGGAATATCGTTCCCAGATTCCCCGGATCCTGCAGATTGTCAAGAACAAGAACATGCGGCTCTCCTGGCGTCTGATGTACGTCTGATATATTTTTCCTCTCATCTGAGTTTACGCGCAGTATATCCGCCATCGTATACTCCTGCCGTTTTACCACAGCCATCACTCCCTGAGGCGTCTTTGTGTCTGACACGCGGGCAAATACCGAATCCGCAAGCACCTCTTCCTGAAATGTATGTCCCGCGTTCAGCAGACTGCCGGACAGCGTTTTTCCAGTCCCGTGAGATACGTTCACAGCAGCGGCTTTTTCTTTCGCAGCATAGCTTTCTGACACATACAGCTTCACAATCCGATCAGGTGGGATCTCAGCTGCCATGCGCGTCCCTTCCACAATGAATACTCCCGCTTCCTCCCTTGCGCGGTTTTTCTTCTGAAGCCGGAGTAGTTCTTTTATCTGCGCGTTTGACGTACTCGTAATCATAGCTGGAGCCTTCTCCTTATTATTTCTTTTTAGAATCAAATTTTTCAAGGATCTCATTGGAGCCGATCACAATGAGAATACCGTTCTCCGGCAGGGGCTCCTGCGGATCTGGCGTCACATCCACCTTGCCGTCCATAATGATCCCAACTACATTGATTCCGAAACGGTCACGCACTTTAAGCTCCATGAGATTCTTTCCTACCCACCGTTCCGGCACAGCAACTTCCACCATACTGTAATCATTAGACAGGGCAATCCAGTCCATGAACTCTTTCGCCACAAGGTTTTTTGCCACACGGCTTCCCATCTCGATCTCCGGGTATACGATCCGGTCAGCGCCCACACGCTTTAAGATCTCCCCCTGAAGTTCATCCTTTGCCTTAACGAGCACAAGTGGAATTTTCATCTCTTTACAGATCATTGTAGACATGATGCTGGCCTCCAGGTTGTCAGACAAGGCGATCACCACCCCGTCAAGATTCCTTCCGCCCAGCGCCTGGAGCGCGTCCGGGTCAGAGGCATCTGCCCTGATCGCATAGGATACCTTATCTGAAATATCCTGTATCTTCTCATAGGAATCATCTAATACTAATACATCGCATCCCATCTGTTCCAGTGTCATGGCGACACTGTATCCAAAACTTCCAAGTCCCAGCACTGCGAACTGCTTTTCCATCCTGTCTTCCTCCTTAACCGATCATAATATTCTCTTCAGGGAGTTCCCTGAACTGCTCGCTCTTACTTGATTTTCCCGCAAATACCAGCGCCATCGTAACCGGACCGATACGCCCTATGTACATAAGTATCATCAGCACAACATGGCTTCCTCTTGTAAGATGTGGCGTAAGATCCGCGGAGAGACCCACGGTTCCCATCGCCGAAGTCGCCTCATACATCAGATTCAGAAAATCTACGTCCGGTTCAAATAATGTCAAAGCCGCAATTCCGCAGAATAAAAAGATAAACGTGATCAAGGCGATAGTAATACCTGATTTGACAATACCGGTGTCGATCTTTCTGTCAAAACACTCCGTATCCCGTCTGTTTCTGAGTACACATACAACTGTCAGCAGCAGCATTGCGGCCGTCGTGGTTTTAATGCCGCCTGCGGTTCCTGCCGGTGACCCTCCGATAAACATGAGGATACATCCGAGAAGCTTCGAACTCGCCTCAAGACCGCCCTGAGGCACTGATGCAAATCCCGCGGTCCTTGTCGTCACAGACTGAAACATGGACGCCATCAGCTTTTGCGGCAGACTCAGCGCCCCCATGGTCTCAGGATTATTATATTCTATCAGAAAAAACCCCAGCGTTCCGATAACAAGCAGACCGGCTGTCATCGTAAGGACAACTTTACTCTGAAGCTGAAGCCTTGTAAACAGCCATCTAAGCGGCCGTTTCCGCTGCCCCTTACATTTCTTGACATTCACTGCAATATCATGCCACACCGGAAATCCAAGACCCGCTGTCACGATGAGGAACATCGTCGTGAAACTGATCAGAGGGGACGTCACATATCGCATAAAGCTTGTGCTCCCCAGTATATCGATCCCGGCGTTACAGAATGCAGATATAGAATGGAAAATTCCGTATGCCACACCTTTAATAAAGCCGAATTCCGGCACAAATTTGCAGGCGAAAAGCACTGCCCCGATCCCTTCAACCAAAAAGGTTCCTTTGAGGATCCGTATGATAAACTTCACTAATCCGGACAATGTGTCCAGACCGTACGCCTGCTGTATCGTAATCCTCGTTTTCATCGTGATTCGTTTTCTCAGTATGAGGAAAAACGCGGAGGTACACGCGATGATGCCAAGACCGCCGATCTGGATGAGGAGCATGAGGATGACCTGTCCCACCGCTGTAAACTGTTCTGCCGGAACGACTGTCACCAGACCTGTCACACACACTGCAGTGACAGATGTAAACAGCGCGTCTATAAACTCGATGGGCTTCTGGTTAGAAAACGGCAGCCATAAAAGTACTCCGCCTAAAAATATCACTCCAAAAAAACCAAGCGCAACGAGTTGTACCGTATTGAGTCTGATTCTTCGGGCACTTTTCTTCTGTTCGTCCATGATATATGATCTCCTTATAATTATGCCCTGGAACTTTACATCTGTTCCCATCTGTATACTATGCAAGGGCATACTCTATACTATCACGCGTTTTTTTGATTGGCAAGCAGCGGAAAGTAAAGAAAACGCCAAAAAATTTTCACATTATACCTTAAACCGATATCCCACACCCCATATCGTCTCGATATACTGCGGATGAGACGTATCATACTCGATTTTTTCTCTGATCTTCTTAATATGCACTGTGACCGTGGCAATATCCCCGATCGATTCCATGTCCCAGATCTCACGGAACAGTTCTTCCTTCGTATACACATGATTCGGGTGTCCCGCAAGAAAGGCCAGCAGGTCGAACTCCTTCGTCGTAAATGACCTCTCCTCGCCTCCGACCCAGACGCGCCGCGCGGTCGTGTCGATCTTCAAACCACGGATCTCAATCACTTCATTTTCTTCCACAGTACTTCCTATCAGCCTCTCATAGCGGGCAAGATGCGCCTTCACCCTAGCCACCAGTTCACTCGGGCTGAACGGTTTCGTCATATAGTCATCCGCCCCCAGGCCAAGCCCTCTGATCTTATCGATGTCGTCCTTCTTTGCGGACACCATGATGATGGGGGTATTCTTCTTGTCACGGATCTGACGGCAGATTTCAAAACCATCGGTTCCCGGAAGCATCAGATCCAGGATAATGAGATCAAAGTCTCCATCAAGCCCCTTCTGCAGCCCGGCATTTCCATCATTCGCCACTTCCACCTCAAAATTGCTCAGCTCCAGATAGTCTTTCTCCAGATCTGCAATACTCTCTTCGTCTTCCACGATCAAAATACGCTTACTCATCAATCGGTACCTCCTGATATTTTCTTATTACAAAATACATTGTCGTACCAGCGCCCTCTTCACTGGCTGCCCAGATATTGCCGCCGTGCTCTTCCACGATCTTCTTTACAATCGAAAGCCCTATGCCGCTGCCGCCCTTCGAGGAATTCCGCGAGGCATCGGTGCGGTAAAAGCGGTCGAAGATATACGGCAGGTCTTTGGAAGCGATCCCTTTCCCGTTATCGCCCAGCTCTACCTGGATGAAGTCTCCCACATCCTTTAAATCCATCGTGATCTTTGCTTTAGGTTTATCCATATATTTCAAAGAATTTGACACGATATTATTAATGACCCTTCGAAGCTGCTCTGGATCCACGATGACTTTGGCGTCCTCCTCCATTTCATTCCGATAAAAGAATTCTACTCCTTTTGCTTCCAGCTCCATATGGAGATCCTCGGCACAGTCCTCAAAATAATCCCGCGCCGATATGGTCGTGAAATTATAGGGTATCCTGTTCGTGTCGATCTTGGAGTAGAGCGTCAGCTCATTAATCAGAAGGTCCATCTCATTAGCCTTATTATATATGGTCTTGATATATCTGTCCATCTTTTCCGGCGTATCGGCCACGCCGTCCATGATTCCCTCCACATAGCCTTTGATTGCCGTGATCGGGGTCTTAAGATCATGGGAAATATTACTGATGAGCTCTTTATTCTCCCGGTCAAACTCCACCTTCTCCTCAGCATTGGCCTTCAGCCTCAGACGCATCTCCTCAAAGTCCTGGCAGAGCTGTCCAATCTCATCCTCTGACTCCTGATGGATCTCAAAATCCAGATTGCCTTCACGGATGTTGCGCGCTGCCTTCTGAAGCTTCGCCAAAGGAACAGAGATACTGCGGTAGATCCAGTATACAAGAAGTCCTGTGGTCAGAAACACCGCCGTGAGATACACCTGCTGCATCTCATTCACACGCTCCGGCGCGAACGTCTGCATCGCCACAGAGGTGAACATTCCCGGCAGGATCATAACAGCAGTAAATACAATGATGAGTTTTGTTCTGAGTTTCATAGGCGCTCCTTTCATACGGTTTATCCTCAAAAATATACGGTTACTTCTCCATTATAGCAACAGATAAAATAGAAATCCATTTGTTTTTTCCTGCTTCAATGTTCCTCTCTTTATATCAAGGCAAACCCTCAAAAAAGTCAGACACCCGAAAACGGATGTCTGACTTTTTATTTTCAGTATCTTATAAATATTTTTTCAGCTCATCAGCCTTATCCAGCTTCTCCCAGGGGAGATCCAGGTCATGGCGTCCGAAATGTCCATAAGCTGCTGTCTGCTTATAGAGCGGTCTGCGAAGATCCAACATACGGATAATGCCTGCCGGACGGAGATCGAAATTCTCCCTTACAATCTCTATCAGTTTATCGTCGGATACTTTGCCTGTACCGAATGTATCCACGGAAATCGATGTAGGCTGTGCTACTCCGATGGCATAGGAGAGCTGAATCTCGCATCTCTTTGCCAGTCCTGCAGCCACGATATTCTTGGCAGCGTAACGAGCCGCATAAGCCGCGGAGCGGTCCACCTTCGTGCAGTCCTTTCCTGAGAAAGCGCCGCCGCCGTGGCGTGCCATGCCGCCGTATGTGTCCACAATGATCTTGCGGCCTGTCAGTCCGCTGTCCCCATGAGGGCCGCCGATCACGAAACGGCCTGTCGGATTGATGAAGAACTTTGTCTCATCATCTACCATCTCTGCCGGGATGACAGCATCAAATACATACTTCTTGATATCTTCATGGATCTGCTCCTGTGTCACCTCCGGGTCATGCTGTGTAGAAAGAACGACAGCCTCCAGTCTCTTCGGCTCTCCGGCTTCATCGTACTCTACCGTCACCTGTGTCTTTCCGTCCGGGCGAAGATAGGAAAGCGTTCCCGCCTTTCTCACTTCTGTCAGACGGCGCGCCAGTTTATGCGCCATAGCGATAGGATACGGCATGTATTCCTCTGTCTCATCAGAAGCATATCCGAACATCATTCCCTGATCTCCTGCTCCGATCGCCTCGATGTCGTCCTCTGACATCTTATTCTCCTTCGCCTCTAGCGCCTTGTCAACTCCTAACGCAATATCTGCCGACTGCTCATCGATCGTAGTGATCACACCGCATGTATCTGCGTCAAACCCGAACTTTCCTCTCGTATATCCGATCTCACGCACTGTTTCGCGCACAATCTTCGGGATGTCCACATAAGCCTTTGTAGTAATCTCTCCCATGACCATCACCATTCCTGTCGTACAGCATGTCTCGCACGCCACACGGCTCATAGGATCCTGCTCCACCAGAGCGTCTAAGATCGCATCTGAGATCTGGTCGCACATCTTATCAGGATGTCCTTCTGTCACTGATTCTGACGTAAATAATAACTTCTCCATTGTATCTCCTTTCCTTGAACCGCCGCAGTCTCTGCGGCATAACTTTCTCTTCTGGATTGCCGCCCTGTCCGAAGGGCTTAACGTATCACAGGCCAGTCCGAAGACTTTCCTGAGATACAGAAAACAGCCCGCACAAGCGGACTGTCAATGTATCTCAACAATCCTCTTATTGTTCGATCACTCGCTCAGGTTGGCACCTTCCTTATCAAAATAAGGGGTTGCCGCAGCTTCACAGATCCTTTGTATCTCCACTGCTCTGAATAAGAGAAAGTTTTATTATTATATTTGCTCCTACAGAAACTTTACATTGGAAAAGACAAAATGTCAATACCTTTTATACGATATTATCCAACTTTCAGCTTGAACTTCTGGATGTCTTTCTCGCTGGCCACCTTCTCGATCATGCCGCCGAGACTTCTTAATTTGTCCTCGAAACGCTCATATCCCCTCTGAATATAAGTGATATCGTCCACAATCGTGATGCCGTCTGCTGCAAGTCCCGCAATACACAGGGCCGCGCCCGCTCTTAGGTCCGGCGCGCTCACCCGTGCTGCCGAGAACTTCTCCACACCTTCAATCGTAGCAGAATTACCCTCTACCTTAACCTGTGCTCCCATGCGCGCCAACTCTCCGAGATATTTAAAACGGTTTTCAAAAATACTCTCCGTGATAGTGCTCGTTCCATTTGCAAGTGCAAGCGCCACTCCGATCTGAGGCTGCATATCCGTAGGATATCCCGGATACGGAAGCGTCTTGACCTGAGTGCTGTAAAGCCTTCCTTTTGCGACAACACGGACTGCATCGTCGAACTCCTCAACCTCACATCCTATATCTATCAGCTTTGAGATAGTGGCATCAAGATGTTTGGGAATCACATTCATGACCGTAATATCCCCTTTTGTTGCCGCCGCGGCAAACATAAATGTTCCTGCTTCGATCTGATCCGGTATAATAGAATATTCCGTCTTATGAAGGGATCTGACACCCCGGATCTTGATCACGTCCGTCCCCGCTCCTCTGATATTTGCACCCATGCTGTTTAAGAAGTTCGCCACATCAACCACGTGAGGCTCCTTCGCCACATTCTCCATGATGGTCGTGCCCTCTGCCATTGCCGCCGCCATCATCACATTGATCGTCGCACCCACTGTCACCACGTCAAAATACAGATGGGTTCCGCGCAGTTTATCTGCCTCCGCAACGATCTTTCCGTGCTCAATATCCACATCCGCTCCAAGCGCGCGGAAACCTTTCAGATGCTGGTCAATTGGTCTGCTTCCGATATTGCAACCGCCCGGCAGGGCAACTTCAGCGCGTCTGTACTTGCCAAGCAGGGCGCCGAGCAGATAATAAGAAGCACGAATCTTTTTAATATAATCATATTCGATATTGAAATCGCCGATCGTACTGCCGTTGATCTTCACAGTGTGCCTGTCGATACGCTGCACCATGGCTCCGATCCCACTGATCGCTTCCAGCATTACATTCACATCATTAACATCCGGCAGATTATCGATCAGAACTGTCTCATCTGTCATAATCGCTGCTGCAAGGATCGCAAGGGCCGCGTTCTTCGCACCGCCTATCTCGACCTCGCCTACAAGCGGATTCCCGCCTTTGATGATATATTGCTCCATTTCGCACCTCGATTTAGATTCTATTTTTCATATCTGTACTTTTTGACTTATTAATTCTGTCTTATCCAAAGTCCTATTTTACTTTGAACTATGCCTGATTGTCAAGTTTTTTTGGGAACCTGCGGTTTTTTCTCGTCTCGTTTCTACGGTTTTTTACCGCTTTCAGAACATTTTCTATCGTCTCCTCAATACGGCACCCCTCCTCAGACACCGTGATATCCGCATATTTTTCAAAATACGGAATGCGCTCATTATACAGATCTCTGAAAGTCTGCCCCTCACGCAGCACGACACCCCTTTTCTTCGGGTTGCGTATCCGCTTTTTTATTGTCTGATAGGAAGCTTTTAAATATACTACCGTTCCTATCTTTTTAAAATGTTCCATGGCTTCTTTGCAATAAATCACGCTCCCGCCCGGCGAGATCACGGAATTCTCCGCCTTTACGGAAGAGTTCACCTGATTCTCAATCTTTAAAAACCCTTCCTCCCCCACCTCGGCAATAATCTCTCGAAGCAGCTTGCCTTCCTGTTCCTGAATGAGAAGGTCTGTATCGATAAACCGCATGCCCAGCCGTTTTGCCACTACAATTCCGACCGTGCTCTTTCCGACCGCAGGCATGCCTATAAAAATAAGATTTTTTTTCATCTGTTTCTTTCCTTCTGTCTCCTAAAGTCTTTTCAGCCATGCAAGTGCGGCACGCCCGCGTCAAAATAAGCGTCTGCACCTTCTGCGGTGGTCGCACCTGCGCCGGTAGATCTCCTGAAAAAGCATCACTTCCACAAGATCCCTTATGGACTGCGCTTCTATATCCGCGCCCGGATCACTCTCCCTGCCGCTGCTCCTGTCTGATGCACTGATGTTAAGCCGCTCATGCCGGCACACATTGTCGCATATCCGTCCGCACATCAGCTTCAGCTGCAGCTTATCCGGGTACTGGTCGTACACCATACTGTTCTCATATTCCATTCGGTCGCACTCTTCCTCCACATAGGGAAGGAGGCGCTTGGGCAGATCCGGATACATGCTCCTTAAGTATTCAATATCCATTCTCTCTGTTCTCTCATCATCATATGAAAATGGCACCGGATACGCCATATAATAAGGCATTCTTTCATTCATGCTATTCACTCCCGGACAGACGTTATATGCCTAGTATATGCACATCTGATCCGTTCTGTGACAGAACCGGCTGTCAGGCAGCCCTCTTGCCGCACTCCCGGCCGGTCTGCCGTTTTACCTACTGGTCGCTCTCCCTCAGTATCCTCTGTACCTCCAGGCGAGTCTCTCCGATTCCGATAATATCATCTCTCTGGATAGCAGCAGGGCCAGCTATTCGCTCGCCATTTAAGAAAGTGCCATTTCTCGATCCTTCATCTTTCAAATACAGGCTGTCGCCCTTGTGAATGATGGCACAGTGTATCTTAGAAACCCTGCCGTCTCCCAAGATGGGCAGGTATTTCTCGTACATACTTCCATCGCTTCCTCTTCCGATCCCGACCGAATCATAAAAGGTAAATGTGTACTTATCCCAGCTGTCAATATCCTCCAATAAGATCTTCCACTGCCTCCTCTTTTTCTTGCGGGGGCGTTCCTGAGGTGTCTGCGGCGCTTCCCGTCCGGTTCTGCGGCGCAGCTCGTCATAATCTTCTTCATCTTCATATCTGCGGCCTCTTACATTTACCGCCATATCATTTCGTCTTTTTATACCTGCAAAGGACACTGCCAACATTAAAAAACTGCCGACAGCAAGTACAATCATCACTATCCAATACCACATACTATTTATCTCTCCTTCAGGTCTTAATACTACTATATTTTCACCCCTTGGGCAAGGGGGAATAGCGGTTTTTGTCGGATCATGCGGTGGCAGAACATGGATTTCTGTGTTAAAATGTCTTTGTTGCAAATGTTTGGCAAAAGACAGGACTGGTTTTGCACGCCAGCATCTTTTGCCGTGGTAAAATCCGTAGAAAAGGAGACTTTATGAGTATCATCCGACCTTTCCGGGCCTTTCGCCCGGCACCAAAGCTGGCCCCTTCCATCGCCGCTCTCCCCTATGACGTATATAACAGTGCGGAAGCCCGCAGCATTGTTGAGGCTGAGCCGATGTCGTTTTTGAAGATCGACCGCGCCGAGACTCTTCTTAACGAAGGGACTGATATCTATTCCGAAAAAGTTTACGAGACTGCCCGGACTGTCTTAGACGGCATGATACAGGACGGTTCTTTTATTCAGGAGGAAACAGACTGTTACTATATCTATGCGCTCACTATGAACGGGAGAACCCAGACAGGACTTGTAGGCTGTGCCTCGATCGACGATTACTTGAACGGCGTGATCTTAAGGCACGAGAACACGCTCGAGGCGAAAGAACAGGACCGCATACGGCATATCGATACATGCAGCGCACAGACCGGCCCCATCTTCCTCACCCATCGTCCCAATGAAGAGCTTCGACACATATTAAAC
This sequence comes from uncultured Ruminococcus sp., assembly GCA_904418845.1. GTDB lineage: Bacteria > Bacillota > Clostridia > Lachnospirales > Lachnospiraceae > Mediterraneibacter. The sequence continues at coordinate 32,435 of CAJFQC010000012.1, forward strand.
AAGATAAAACAGGGTACTGTTTTGTATGACTTTACGAGCAACGACGCTGTCCGCCATCAGATCTGGAAGATTGAAAGCCCGGAGGACATTGAGAATATTTTCCGTCTTTACAAAGAGACAGACCACCTCTATATCGCGGATGGACATCACAGAGCCGCCTCCGCGGTAAAGGTCGGACTATCCCGAAGAGCGGCCAATCCGGGGAGTTCCGGGACTGAAGAGTATAATTTTTTCTTAAGTGTACTCTTCCCCTCTGACGAGCTGGCAATATATGGGTATGACCGTGTAGTTACGGACAAAAACGGGTATACAATCAGTGAATTTTTTGATAAGATAAAAGACAGCTTTAATATAATAGTAACAGAAAACATACCCTTTCGTCCTTCTCGCAAGGGGGAATTCGGTGTGTACTCCGCCGGCATGTGGCACCGCCTTCAGGCAAAGCCCGATATGATATCAGGGGATCCGGTCAAAGGGCTGGATGTCTCCATTCTTCAGGAGCATATCCTTTCTCCAGTCCTTGGCATCCATGATCCAAAGACCGATCCCCGCATCCGCTTCATCGGGGAGATCAAAGGGTTCAACGCACTGGAACAGGCTGCGGACGAATCCGGGGGAATCGCCTTTTCCATGCATCCTACGTCCATGGAAGAGCTTCTTCGGATTGCAGATCATGGGCTGCTCATGCCGCCTAAGTCCACATGGTTTGAACCCAAGCTTAGAAGCGGTCTGTTCATCCATAAATTCTGACCGGACGGTCTGTCTCTTTTCGTAAGAATCAGGAGCATAAAATATACGAAAACCACATTAGAAATATAGAAGAAGATAGAGGAGATGTTATCCATGGAAAGAAATGACCTTTGCTGGTGCGGCAGCGGCAGGAAATATAAGAAATGCCATATGCCCATCGAAGAAAAAATACTTTTACATGCGGAGAGAGGGGAGATTGTACCCACTCGTGATCTGCTCAAAACCCCTGTGCAGATCGAGATGATCAAAAAGAGCGCAGCGCTTAACACAGCTGTCCTTGACGAGGTAGCAAAACACATCCATATCGGCATGAGCACAGCGGAGATCGACAACATCGTACACAACTTCACAGTAGAGCACGGCGGCATCCCCGCACCCCTTGATTATCAAGGCTTCCCAAAGAGTGTATGCACTTCTCTCAATAACGAAGTGTGCCATGGTATTCCCGATGAGAATATCATTCTTCAGGAAGGAGACATTATCAATGTAGACGTGTCTACCATCCTCGAAGGCTATTTCTCAGATGCTTCCCGCATGTTCAAGATGGGTAAGATCTCCAGACGTGCGGAGCGCCTTATCCGCGTCACGGAAGAATGTGTGGAACGCGGTCTCGCAGCCGCAAAACCATGGGGACATCTCGGCGATATCGCGGACGCCATCAACAGCCACGCTAAAGCAAACGGATACTCCGTAGTAGAGGAGATCGGCGGACATGGCATCGGACTCGCCTTCCATGAAGAGCCCTTTGTAAGCTACGTAACACCCAAGGGCAGCGAGATGCTCCTTGTTCCGGGCATGATGTTCACCATCGAGCCCATGATCAACGAAGGAAGCCCTGACTTCTTTGTGGATGAAGATAACGGGTGGACCGTATACACCATCGATGACGGACTGTCCGCACAGATCGAATATATGGTGCTCGTAAAAGAAGACGGGATTGAAGTGCTGACAAAATAAAAAAGAACAAAACCCAAAATTTTGTATGCCGTTACACTGTCAGCCCCGCATTAGCCAGCATCCCCAGATGTCTTTCAAACTCTACCCCTTCATTCCTCGGCACGCCCTCTTTCACTGCATCCTGTATCGCCGCTCCCACGAACGTCTGCGCCAGCCTGACGCTGTTTCCCAGTGTATATCTCCGGGCTTTTCCCCCGGCGATCACCGAGGCGAAAAGGTCGCCTGTCCCGGAATAGCTCTCTCCTACAAACTCTGTGGCAAAAAGTTCCGCACCTTCCCGAGTGACCGCAAGATTTCCCACCATTTCCTTTCCGTTCTCTTCTTCCCGGAAACGAATCCCCGTAACTACTGCCTCCATGGGACCTGCTGCCATCACATCTCCTGCCATCTGCTCCGCCGCTTTTATGATCTGACTTTTCTCTCCGGCATCTGCTTCGGCAAGTCTGCAATCCTCACCCGCGAGCAGACACAGTTCTGTCAAATTTGGCGTAATAATATCTGCACGGCGCACCAACTCCCGCATGGCGTACTGGAATTCTTCTGAAAAGATTCCAAACCGCGCCCCGTTATCTCCCATAACAGGATCTACGAGGAGAAATGTCCCTTCACTGAAAAAAATGTCCAGAAACTGTTCTGTCTGCCGGATCTGCCCGATATCTGACAAGAACCCGGTATAGATACCGTCGAACTGTACATTCATCTTTTCCCATTCCCGGTAGATGTTTTCCATCTTTTTTGTATAATCGTCTATAAAATAACTCCAATAACCTGTCTGCGCGCTCAATACCGCTGTCGGCAGGGGACAGGGCTGCACGCCCATAGCTGCTATCACCGGTATCGCTGCCGTAAGGGAGCACCGCCCGAATCCCGACAAATCATTTACGACTGCTATTTTCTTTGTCATTCCTCTCCTCCTGTTTTCTCCACTGTAAATCCGCCCTCCTGTCTGTTCTATACAGAAAGAATGAGGAGTCCCCCTCTGGAACTCCCCGCTTGTATTTAGATCTTGATTGTCCCGGCAGGCTTGAGCACTACCGCCGAGTGCCTCCCCATATTGATGACAATCTCGCCGCTGCCTACGATATATTCATCATACGCTGTCGTATATCCTTCCTCATATGTATAGATGAGGCGCTCCATGCGTCCCTCTTTCGGCACTCCGCACAGCCATACCGGAACAGTCACCTCTTTTAATTCTTTGCTGTTATTCAGTATAACGACGATCTGCTTATCACCTTCAAACCGCGCGTATGCCAGAACATTATTGTCAGCAAAAAGAAGCTTTATTGATCCTTTCCGAAGCGGTTTTTCTTCTTTATGGATCTTGATCATCTCTTTGTGAAACTCAAAGAGTTCCTTGTCTTCTTTTCCCCAGGGAAACGTCCGGCGATTATCCGGGTCTGTAAATCCGCACAGCCCCGCTTCATCTCCATAATAGATGGTCGGCGCTCCAATCCACGTCATCTGTACGACCACTGCCTCTCTCATAACCGCATGGTTTATGCCTTCCTCCGCAGCTTTTGCGCCCACGTGCTCAGCGCGGCCCACAATGTGGTTCGTCCGGGTTAAAAAGCGGGAATGATCGTGGTTGGACAACTCGTTCATCGCCACTTGAAGAGAAGGCGTAAGCATACTCGCCATAAAGTGACGCATCGCGCCCACGAAATTATCCGCATTGCCCCACAGATCTGTCCGCCGCTCATCACTGTGCTTCTCCATTCCCGTAAGGAACCATGTCAGCGGCTCCATGAAAGCATCATAGTTCATCACGCTGTCCCACTCGTCACCCTGAAGCCACTCCGCAGGATCGCCATAATGCTCCGCAAGAATGATTGCCTCCGGATTGGCTTTTTTTATTTCTTTCCGGAATCTCTTCCAGAACATATGGTTATATTCGTTGCTGCATCCGAGATCCGCCGCCACGTCCAGTCTCCAGCCATCCACATTATAAGGTGGCGAAACCCACTTCTTTCCTATGTTCATAATATATTGTTCAAGTTCCGGCGAATCCTCATAGGACAGCTTCGGTAAAGTATCATGTCCCCACCATCCATCGTAGCTGTGATTATAGGGCCACGCCTCGTCTCTCTCATCAAAGAAATGGAAAAATCCTCTGTACGGGCTGTCCGCGCTCACAAAGGCGCCTTTGGAATACTCTGTCTGCCGCTCGTAGATCCTCTCACGGTCCAGCCACTTGTTGAAAGAACCGCAGTGATTGAACACGCCGTCTATGATCACACGCATTCCGCGCTTATGCATCTCTGCTACCAGGCATGCGAAAAGCTCGTTGCTCGCCTCAAGGTTGCGGATATCTCCTGTCCGCTTCTGATATTTCGTCGCGCCGATATTGTCCTGCGCTCCCTCCGGAAGTACCTCGCCGCCGTCAGCGACGATTTTTCCATAATGAGGATCAATATAGTCATAATCCTGTATGTCATACTTATGATTGGACGGCGATACAAAGAGCGGGTTGAAATAAATAACTTCAACCCCCAGCTCCTGGAGATAATCCAGCTTATCCATCACACCCTGCAGGTCTCCGCCGTAAAAGTTGCGGATATCCTTCGCGGCCGGCACCTGGTCCCAGTCCCTGATCTTTGCACTGGGAGCTCCGATATAGATATACTCCCGGTCCTGCACATCATTGTCAGGATCTCCGTTATAGAAACGATCCACGAAGATCTGGTACATCACTGCCCCTTTCGCCCAGTCCGGCGTAGAAAACCCCGGAACAACAGTAAAGGCGTAATAGTCCTCTTTATGGTCCGAGACTGAATAACGGTTATAATAACAGATCTGCTCCCCTTTTTTTATCTCAAACGAATAACGGAAAGGCTCCCGCCCTAACTGCCATTCAATCTCGTAATAGTCAAATTCACCGCGAGTTTCCGCTTTCCACATCGCGTAGCTGCGCTCGCCCGTGAGGAGATTCACTTCCTCCACATCATTGTGTGCTGTACGGAACCGCAGCAATATCTTCTCATTTTCCGCCGGCTCCGCAGGGATCACATAATCCTGCGTTCCGTCGCAGAACAGAGCGTCTCTGTTCATATATTCAAGCCTCCTCTGCCTCTCTGTTCTCAAACAGCGCCTCAAACTCGCCGCGCGTAATCTTTTCTTTCTCAAGCAGAAGCTCTGCACACGCTTCCAGTACATCGTGGTATTCTCTGATAATGCTGCGCGCTTTCGCGTAGCACTCATCAATAATCCGTTTCACTTCCTCGTCAATCGTGCCGGCGACTTTCTCTCCATAACCTCTTGATGTGTGTCCGAAGTCACGCCCGATAAACACCTCGTCATTGTCATTGTCATAATTGATCAAGCCAAGACGCTCAGACATACCGAATTTTGTGATCATTGACTTTGCGATCGCGGTTGCCTGACGGATATCCTGAGATGCCCCGGTTGTGATGTCGTCGAAAATTTCTTCCTCCGCCACACGTCCGCCGAGAGAAACCGTGATCTCCTGGAGCATATGCCCTTTCGTGTTGAACATATCATCTTTCTCCGGAAGCGGCATCGTATAACCGCCTGCCCCGCCTGTCGGAATGATGGATACACTATACACAGGTCCCACATCCGGGAGCACATGGAAGAGGATCGCGTGTCCCGCCTCATGGAATGCCGTGATCCGGCGCTCCTTATCTGACACGATGCGGCTCTTCTTCTCAGGTCCGATACCCACTTTTACAAATGAATGACGGATATCCTGCTGCTGGATATACACACGGTTATCTTTTGCCGCAAGGATCGCGGCCTCATTTAACAGATTCTCAAGATCCGCCCCGGTAAATCCAGCGGTAGTCTGTGCGATCTGGCGCAGGTCCACGTCGTCGCCCAAAGGTTTGTTCTTCGCATGAACCCTTAGGATCTCCTCGCGCCCGCCTACGTCCGGGCGTCCTACGATAACGTTTCTGTCAAAACGCCCTGGTCTTAAGATGGCCGGATCAAGTATGTCCTTACGGTTTGTTGCCGCCATGACGATGATCCCTTCATTTACGCCGAAGCCATCCATCTCCACAAGGAGCTGGTTCAATGTCTGCTCTCTCTCGTCATGTCCGCCGCCCAGGCCGCTTCCGCGGCGTCTCGCCACGGCATCGATCTCATCAATAAACACGATGCACGGTGAGTTTCTCTTCGCATCCTGAAAGAGATCGCGCACACGTGACGCGCCAACGCCCACGAACATTTCCACAAAATCAGAACCCGATATACTGAAAAACGGAACGCCCGCCTCACCTGCCACTGCCTTTGCAAGCAGCGTCTTTCCTGTTCCCGGAGGCCCCTCCAAGAGCACACCTTTCGGAATGCGCGCCCCGAGCTGTACGTATTTCTTGGGAGACTTGAGAAAATCAACGATCTCCACCAGTTCTTCTTTTTCTTCTTTTAAACCTGCCACATCTGCAAAGGTCACCTTGATCTCATCCTGTCCGGCCATCCGCGCACGGCTCTTGCCGAAGCTCATCGCCTTGGCATTGGCACCGCCGTTCTGGCGGTTCATCAGCCAGAAGATAAGGAATACGCCGCCAAGCGTGATAAGCAGCGGAAGGAGGACTGCCGTGAGAATAGATTCCTCCGGTATCGCTGACAAACTGTATTTCACATCATTCTCATCTAAGAGATCCTTCACCTCTTCTACATCGGAGACATTAACCACGCGGGTTCCCTCTTCGTCCTTCAGCATGAAGGACACCGTACCCGTAGGCACGGCGCTGTTCAGGTCGATATAGACGTCTGTGACGTTCTTATCCTCTACCATAGTGACAAAGTCTGTATATGCCATCTCCTGCCGGTGCATCTGCATCCGTCCTGCCATCCAGAGCGCCGCCGCGACGATCACCACGAACATGATAACCGTAGACAAGCTGACACTCCTGTAATTTTTGTTATTATCCAAAGCTGCTACTCCTTCCTATTCCAGTCCTTCCACCACTCCGATGTAGGGAAGATTTCTATATTTCTGGGCGTAATCAAGCCCATATCCCACAACAAACTCATCGGGAATCTCGAATCCGCAGTAATCCACTTTCACATCTTTCACCCTGCGGTCCGGTTTATCAAGAAGAGTGCACAGGCGAAGGCTCGCCGGATTTCTCTTCTTTAAGATATCCATGAGATAGTACAATGTATTCCCGGAATCAATGATATCTTCGACAATCAGCACTTCCTTGTCCTCGATGCTCTCATCTAAGTCCTTTGCCAGACGCACCACACCGCTGGAGGATGTACCGTCCCCATAGCTTCCAACACACATGAAATCCATGGACACCGGCACGCTGATCCGCTTCGCCAGTTCGCACATAAAAAACACGCCGCCTTTTAGCACACAGATCAGGTGAATCTGCTTGCCTGCATAATCATCACTGATCTTCTTTCCCAACTCCCTGATCCTCTCGTCAGCCTTTTCTTCCGGGATCAGAACTCTGATCGTCTCTGCCATTTTTCATTCCTCCGTAATGTTTATCTCAAGAATCTTCTTTGTCGTGCCGCTGATATGGTATGCCCGGCTCATCCGTCTGCCGGGAATCCATACGATGTGCTCCCCGTCTGCGATAAGAAGCATCTTATTCCTCTCTTCCTGCGAGATCTTCTCGTTAATAAAAAATGATTTCAGCTTCTGGCGGCTTCCTCTTTCATCTATGGTAAAATAGTCGCCGCTCCGCCGTGTTCTCGCCGAAAGACTATGTTTAATTATATCATAATCAATCCATTTCGTGTAGCTTTTTTGAGGGAACTCTTCCGCCTGTTTTAAATCCGTGTCTTCCAGGAAACGGCAGGTTATTCTCCGCCGTTTTCCGCTCTTCTCTGTTCCCGGTAAAATGACCGTTCCGGGAACTGGCAATAGGACGCCCTCTGCCGGCACACCGCTTCCGCACTTCTCTTCCCGGCTCAGCGACACCCCGCCATACATTTTCTTTGCTTTCACATTTCCGGGCAGATCAATGCTTCGTCCCGTCTGCTTTGCGAAAAGTTCCGCCAGCATGATCACGTGGACAGCGCCAATATCCTTCTCCTTTCCCCTCACACGGGAAATGCAACGCCTTAATAACTGTTTCTGGACAGCCGGCATTTCCTCCCGGAATGCATCTTCATCAACATACAAAGAACAGCCTGCTTCATTCCCCCCGTCATGGCTATTACGGACACGAACGCAGCGTTCCCACGCCCGGTCTGTTCCTTGCTCCAGATAGTCCCACACTTCCTCCGCCTGCCGGGACAGTTCCTCCAAATGACGGGAAACGCCCCGATTCACCTGATCCTCCAACACGGGCAGAATGTTGTGGCGAATGCGGTTTCTTGTATAGTCGTCCTCCGCATTAGTCGCATCCTCACACCAGAGGACTCCGTTCTCTTGAAGACAGCGCTCGGTCTCGTCTCTTGTGAGGGTAAGAATCGGCCGGATCCATATCCCTTCCACAGGCCGGATACCACACAGCCCTTTCAGCCCCGTTCCTCTTGCCATGTTCCAGATAACAGTCTCCGCATTGTCGCCCTGGTGATGTGCGGTCGCGATCTTTGTTCCGCCGTTTTCCCTGCACATGGCCTCGAAAGTATTTCTTCGAACTGTTCGTCCGGCTTCCTCAGGAGATTGTTTCCATTTTTTTGCAAATGATTCCACATCTTCATGGAAAAAGCGGCATGGAACACTCATCTTTTCGCAGAGATACTTCACATATGCCTCATCCGCATCAGCAGCCGCTCCTCTCAGGCCGTGATTCACATGACATACGTGGATCTGAAACCCCATCTTTTCTTTCAGGGTGCAGAGTACAAAAAGCAGGCATACCGAATCCGCCCCGCCCGATACACCTGCAATCACCACGTCATCTCTCTCTATCATGCCGTGCTCTCTGATAAACGCTTCTACTTTTCTTTCCACATTATTCATCATATGTAAACTATACCCTAATCTTCTGCGAAAATCAAAGATTTCTTATACTTCCCATATTCCCACTGCCAACACAGTCATATCGTCCGCAGGTTCTTTTCCCGTCCACGCCAGCACCTGCTCCAGTATATGATGAGCGATCTCCCGGGGATTTGTCATCGCTGTTCCTTGTATGATCGTCTCAAGAAGAAGGTCCTGCTCTCCCACCGGAAGCGCATCCAGCACACCGTCTGTCACCATGATCACAAAGTCCCCGTCCTCTAACTTCCGCTTCACGGAATCAATCTCGATATGGTTCATTACACCAATGGGAAGACTTGTTGAGCTTAGGTGCTCCACACAATCTTTCTTCTTTATAAATGTGGATGAGGCTCCTGCCTTGATGATCTCACATTCTCCTGTATAAAGGTCAAACACTGTCATATCAACCGTAGAATAATGGATCTCTTCTCTTCCCATGACGAGTGTGGTATTGATCATCTGTATCGCTGTTTTTTCCGGGAAGCCCGCGGCTAAAAGCTCTTCCAGAAGCTCAATGACAAGGGTGCTCTCTTTGCACGCCTCCTCGCCGGACCCCATCCCATCTGAGAGCGCTGCTCCTCTTTTCCCACCGGGCATGTCCATCATGGCAAAATTATCTCCCGAGATAGCAGAGCACCCTTTCCCGATGCGCGCGGTCCCCTGCATGGTGTAATATGCCGGGCCTTCCCTGCATACCAAAGTCATATATTTAGGGCCGATCATCTGCGCACAGTCCGGCGAAAGCACGAGCCGTCTGCCAGCCGCCTCTGACACGGCGCGCGCAATTTCCTTTGAGGACATTTTTTCTTTTTTCATCGTCCGGGCGGTAACGTGGATCTCATACTTGCCTTCCCCGTTCATAAAAAAATGTGTATACAGGACACGGATATCTTTTTTCCGCAGGAGTGCAGTGATCTTTTTTTCCAGCCGTTCGTCCGTAAAGATACTGTCCTCCAGTTCCTTTGCCGTACTTTGCATCATATCTGCAAAAGTGTCAAACTGTATGGCACAGCTCTCTCTGCTCCTCGCCATCCTATTTACCCATATGATATTCTGTCTGGCATCGTGGAAGCCCTCCAGCATCTCCCTTAAAAATCTCGGCGCCATGATACACCGCTGCATCAGTTTGCGCTTTGTCTCCGTATTCAGTTCATTTCCGTAGTGGTCTACCGCGAAAAGCACATCATACCCCATCTGGTATGTGTGCACAAAATTCTCACCCCAGCACCATCCGCACTTCTCGCATTTCCCGCAGACCTTTTCCCGCACCCGCGTGAACATGTTTTCGACTTCTTCCGAAGAAAATGCCTGCCGCGCTTCCTCAAGTCCTAAGAAGGTCTTTGAGAGCTGCCTCAAAGAATGTGCAAATTTTTCAATCTGTTCTACATAGGGGCTGCCGTGCAGCGCCTGTCCCTTATTCATGCCATTGTCTTCCTTTCTCTATTCCAAGTCCCGCCGTGCGGTGCATCGCTGAACTTCATACAAAAAACCCCGGGAGTATCTCTCCCGGAGTCTTCATTCGTAGTTTATCTATCCTCTGTTCTGTGCCCGTCCGCGCCTTACCTGACAGGCCGATCTACTCTGAGGGTTTGAAAAGGATCTCGTTCGGATCCACAAGCCCCAGCTTATCTTCCGCAGTGTCTTTGATATAATCGTCTGTCTTGACGTATTCCTCGTACTGCTTTACTTCTTCAGTCCGCTTCTGTTCTTCTCTGATCTGAGCCTCTAGTTCCTGTTCCTGGGCCTTGTACTGTAAATTCTTCTCCTGAAGCCTCACCGAACTCACTGCCAATGCCCCTGAAAGACATACGAGGACCGCACAGATCAGAAGAATACTCCTCTTATAATACCGGAGCCGCAGACCTTTTTTCTTCCGCTTTGCTTTTCCAGTCTCCTGGCGTCTCGTCTTATTCATTTATACTCACCCTGCTTATTAATGTGTTATTCTCCCCTATATGAAATTTATTCTATCCGCTTTTTTTATACTTTTCAAGGTCTTTCTTCAGCTTTGCCCAAATTTTTACCGCAAGGCGGAGAAAAAGCTCTCCTATTCCGGCGCCGCACGCCACGCCGAGCACGAAAAACCATCGTATGCTCCCATAGGTCGTCTCATACATCCTGTTGAAAAAATATCCGCTTGCCGCGATCCAGAAAAGAAGATCTTCTATTCCTATAGCTATAGAGTTATGCGGTATGATCTTACGCAGACAACTTAGGATATTATACGCAAACAGGACTGTCATTCCCGACAGTCCGGCATAGAGAAAGACGTCTGCCTCTGTTCCAATCCCCAGTATCATAGGCTGCCTACTTAAACAACTTTGACAGGAAATTCTCGCTGCTCTTTCCTGTCTGAGAAATATTAGAGTAGGCAATGCTGTCTATGGTTCCAGACAGATCGACCTCCCCTTTTTCAACGGTCAGTCTGTTCACATGCAGATCAGTCCCTTTTACCATCAGCATTCCCTGCTCCGTTTCAAGTAAGATCTCATTCAGGTCAAAGGAAAGGACATCAAGCACTCCTGTCACCATAGCTGTTTTCCGATTGTTGACCACAAGTTTATGTGTCTTTGCAATACGCTGTTCTTCCATCCGCACTCCCTCCCACTCTGTTTTTAAATATATGAGAGGTTGTTTTTATTTATTCCTAAAGATATTTGAACAGGTCTTTTGCCTCTTCCTTTTTCACTGTCTCCTGAACGTTCAGCACTTCTACACGAACGCTTTTTGTTCCGAAACCTATCTCGATGATATCTCCGGCCTTTACCTGCGCTGACGCTTTTGCCGGGCGGTCATTCACCATGACGCGTCCTGCGTCGCACGCTTCGTTTGCCACGGTCCTTCTTTTGATAAGGCGTGACACTTTTAAGAATTTATCCAGACGCATTTTTCCACCTCCATCTGAGAAAAAAGGGTGTCTCAAAATAACTTTTGGGACACCCTTTCCAACTCTTTTATCAATATAACAAGATAAGATTAGTTGATAGCATCTTTTAATGCTTTTCCGGCTTTGAACTTCGGAGCCTTGCATGCCGCGATCTTCATTGTCTTGCCTGTCTGCGGGTTTCTTCCCTCTCTCGCAGCTCTCTTGCTCACTTCAAATGTTCCAAAACCAACAAGCTGTACTTTCTCGTCTTTCTTAAGCTCTGCTGTTACAACATCGATAAAAGCCTTTAATGCTTTTTCAGAATCTTTCTTGGAAATTTCTGCCTGCTCTGCGATTGCTGCGATCAGTTCTGTTTTGTTCATAGGTAAATCCTCCTCTTTATTGTACCTGCATACAATTTGATTTTAACAAAGGGGGGCTATGCCTTGTCGTCCGCATATTTCCGCCTTTATGTACTGTTATAACGGTTTCCCCAGGCTTTGTCAAGATTTTTCGCCGTTTTTTACGGCTTCTTACTGTTACCGTTCAACAGAGGACCCTACTCCCTATGACATTACCGGTTTTAACGCTGAGGAAAGTTTCTCTTTCTCTGCTTCCGCCTCCGCAAGATCCTTTCCAAGCGTGGTATAATAAATCTTGATCTTAGGTTCTGTCCCTGACGGGCGGACAATCACAGTCTCATTGTTCTCCAGCTTATAGATCAGCACATTTGCCGCCGGAAGGCCTGTCTCTTCCGGTTTCTGATAATCTGTCACAGACACCACTTTATATCCTGCGATCTCAGTCAGCGGATTCTCACGCAGCCTCTGCATGATGCCTGACATCTTATCCATGCCGCTTAAGCCCGGGAACTCAAAACTGTCGATCTTGTTAAGATATCTGCCGTACTGTGTATAGATCTCTTCCATGCGCTGTTTCAGAGAGCTTCCGATGCTTCTGTAATAAGCTGCCATCTCACAGATAAGCATGGAACCAATCACTGCGTCTTTGTCACGCACATACGGTCCTGCAAGGTAGCCATAGCTCTCCTCGAAACCAAAGATAAAGCGGTCTGCCTCACCTGCCTGCTCAAGCTGCGCGATCTGGTCTCCGATCCATTTGAAGCCTGTGAGCACGCTGCGAAGTTCTACTCCGTAGTGCTCTGCCACTGCGTCCGCAAGAGGTGTGGACACAATGGATTTCACTGCCACCGGCTTGTCCGGCATTGTGCCTTTCTCAATGCGGCCCGCGCAGATATAGTCAAGAAGGAGAACTCCCACTTCATTTCCGCTTACCAGCTCATATGAGCCGTCCGGGCACTTCATTGCGATGCCGACACGGTCCGCATCCGGATCTGTCGCCAGCATCAGATCCGCACCTATCTCCTTCGCAAGGTTCAGGCCCTGCTCCAACGCCTCGAAGATCTCCGGGTTCGGATAGCTGCATGTAGTGAAATAACCGTTCGGATACTCCTGATCCGGAACAATTGTAATATCTGTCACCCCGATATCCTTTAATATCTGTGTCACAGGCACAAGACCTGATCCGTTGAGCGGACTGTATACCAGTTTAAGTCCCGCGGTGCTGCACAGGCCCGGACGAACCTGGCGGGATTCGATCGCGTCATAGAAAGCCCTCTTGCAGTCATCGCCGACAAAACGGATCAGCCCGTCCTCAACCCCCTGAGAAAAGGACATATATTTCGCTCCTGTAAGCACATCTGTCTTCTGGATCTCCTCGTATACGATCGCCGCCGCGTCATCTGTCATCTGGCATCCATCCGGCCCGTAAGCCTTGTAGCCGTTGTATTTTGCAGGATTATGGGAGGCGGTCACCATGATCCCCGCGTTGCAGTTGTAATAACGTGTCGCAAAAGAAAGTGCGGGCACAGGCATCAGAGCGTCGTAGATACGCACTTTGATCCCGTTTGCCGCGAGAACTCCCGCCGCGGTCTTGGCAAACACATCGCTCTTTAAACGGCTGTCATAGCTGACAGCTACAGTCTGTGTACCGCCCTGTGTCTTTACCCAGTTCGCCAGTCCCTGTGTAGCCTGACGCACAACGTAGATGTTCATACGGTTCGTTCCTGCTCCCAGGACTCCGCGGAGTCCTGCCGTGCCGAACTTTAAAGCAACTGCAAAACGTTCTTTTATCTCTTCGTCATTTCCCTCGATCTTAGATAATTCCGGTTTCAGATCCGCATCCTCAAGATCTGCTGCCATCCAACGCTTATACTCTTCCTGATACATTTTTACCACTCCTGACATTCTCTTTTTGATTATTTGTGCATAATCACAGCATAATCACAAATTTAGTTTAAATATACCATGTTTCCCGCCGGACGGCAATAAAACTCTTCTACATCTTCAAGGAAAATATCTCTTCAAGGAACTCATACTTTTCTTCGCACTGGCGTACTGCAAGTTCCAGCTTTTCGACATACTTTTCCGGTATCCACGCCTTATTAGAACGATAATAATTACCTGCGGTTTTCCAGAACTTTTCAGGGTAGGCAAGCGAAAGCCCAAGATACTCCCGCTCCTTGGAAGTCAGAGGGCGTACCGCCTCATAAGCTTCGAGAAGCTTCTGTCCACTTTTTAATTTCCAGTGATGTTTTTCCATAACTTTTCTAATAAAATAATATAAATCATTCACTTGAATATCCGCATGTATCCGCTCAAAATCCGTCACAGCCATCTCATCTTTAAGTATAAGGAGATTATGGTAGTTATAATCTCCGTGAACGAGCTTTGTCCCGTTTACGCTTTCCTCATAAAGCTTTCCGCACCCGGAATCCTCCATCCTGAGCATAACTTCTTCCGCCATACCGTACATCTTATCAAAGTTCTCCAGAAACAAATACTCAAATTTATTCTTTGTCACCCGGCTTCGGATGAATGTCCGCACCTTTTTCAGTTCCCGGTTGTGACTGCGAATCGTTTCCACCGGACTTTTTCCCTCGGGAAATTCCTCCTCCGCCGCGTCAGAGGATACCTCGTCCAGTTCCCTGTGGAGAAGGGCAAGCTGCCGGGCGGCGCGGACGACCTCGTTCTCCTGACGGATATCACACTCCCGTCCCTGATACCATTTCTTCAGCATATAAGTAATGCCTTCCCGGGAAGTCACGAGCAGTTCTCCCTCTTCTGTAAATACAGGAGTATCAACTTTAACATTTCCCCTTATCTCCAAAAAGCTTAGGACACGATATAATAAAAGGGCGCGCCGCGCGGAAATCCTTGTTTCTTTCAACAGCATCGTCCCTTCATTTGTATCGCAAAAAAACGCACCCCTTATTTTTCGGGTGCCTTTTACTTCTATATTATATTTCTCCAGCACTTCCAGTCCGTATTCTTCTCTCATGGCTGCCCCCTGTCAGACTTCTATCGTCTTTCGATAATCTAGTGTATGATGGGGACAGCCTGAGTATGATTACAGATTGAGTTTTTCTTTCACATAGCTACACAGTATTTCTTTCTCATTTCTGGCAGGATCATCAATCACGTATTCCAAAAGCTCACTGAGCATGCTTCCCAGCTCCCTGCCCGGCTGCATTCCCAGGTCCATAAGCTCTCTGCCGCTCACGGCAAGCTGTCTTAAGGTAATACATTCTTTGTTTAAGAGTATCTCCTGGTAGATCTCCCGTATGGCAATGATATTCTCGATCTTCTCCCTTCTTTTATACGGGCTCTGCGCCTTTGCATCCGCCATGCGGACTGCCAGATAATACGGGAAAAGTTCCACACCGATCCGGTTCATCGCACGCCGTACATTCTTTGGCGTTGCCGCCATGCGGTAATCATGGTAGCAGACGAGACGGCTCACTTTTTTAATAGTATCATTGTCGAATTTCAGCCTGTGCATGACCTTGCGCGCAATCTCCTCGCTCACAAGTGCATGTCTTTTAAAGTGATCGCACCCGTTTTCATCGGTCGTCTTTACGGACGGTTTTCCCATGTCGTGAAAGAGCATGGTGAGGCGCAGGATCTTATCTCGCTTCACGCTTTTCAGAGCATGAAGCGTATGCTGAGCCACGTCATACTTGTGATGGGGAGTATTCTGTTCTACCCCGACCATGGCATCCCACTCGGGCAGGATGATCTTCGTGATCCCCAGTTCATACGCGTCCTGTATCCGCTCCGGGTGGGCGGATACGAGAAGCTTTACAAGTTCTGCCTGTATCCGCTCCGCACTGATATTTTCAAGGGTAGGCGCCAGTTCTTTTATAGCTTCTGCCGTCTCCTCCTCAATGGGAAAATCAAGCTGGGCGGAAAAGCGCACTGCACGCAGGATACGCAGGGCATCTTCCGAAAAACGCTCCCTTGCGTCGCCCACACACCGGATCAGGTGGTGGTTCAAATCCCGCATTCCCCCAAACACATCCACAAGGCGAACCTCGTCATTATACGCCATGGCATTGATCGTAAAATCACGGCGGCGCAGATCCTCCTCAAGACGATTGGTAAACCGCACTTCCTTTGGATGTCTGCTGTCCTCGTAAGCTCCGTCGATCCGGTATGTGGTCACCTCAAAGGCATCTTTTCCGATAAGCACAGTGACGGTCCCATGCTCAATCCCCGTGTCCACGGTCCTGCGAAAGAGCTTTTTGATCTCCTCCGGACGCGCTGACGTTGTGATATCCCAGTCTTCCGGACGCTTAGCCAGTATAGAATCACGCACACATCCACCCACGGCATAGGCTTCATATCCGTGAAGCCGGAGATTATTAATGATCATGATTACTTTTCTCGGCAATGTTATTTTCATGAGTATACTACCCTCTTAATTTCTTTACAATCTCTTCTTCCCTGTTTTGACAGGTAAATATTATAACCTGTTTCCCCTTTCTGCTCAACCATTTTAACGCAGATTCCAACCGTTTGTCATCATAAAACGCAAAGGCGTCGTCAAAAATGAGGGGAACATACTCCTCCAGCAGAAGATCGGCCGCGGCCAGACGCACTGACAGATAGACCTGCTCAATGGTTCCCCGGCTCAACCGTTCCGCCGGAATCCGTCTGATGCCGTTCCACACAAACAGCCGCCTCTCACCGTCAAGTTCAATTCGGCTGTACGCCCCTTCCGTGATTTGTGCAAAGATATCGGAAGCTTTCTTCTTCATAGATTCTGCACCCGCATTTCCTGTCTCCTTTACAGTCTGCTGCAAGGTCTCCTCCGCCAGTTCCAGCGCCCGCAGGCTTTTCCCAAGCTTCTTCTGAGTATCGCTCATCTCGCACTCCGCCCACTCTTCCCTTATATTATCCCGGCGGATCTTCTTCTCTCTTTGTTCAGAATGCAGGTATTCCATCTCCCACAGAAGACGGTTTCTCATTTCATCCTGCGCCGGCTTCACGCCTGCTTTTTTTAGCCGACTGTCCCGGCGGCGATCTGTTCTCCGTTCCTGGAACCACATAACACAGCCTCCGGCAAGACATAGTAATCCGATCAGCGCCGCCACGCCCGCAATCGCCCCAACCGGCATGAAGTTCACTGCCTCTGGCCGACTGCCGAGAAAGCTGCTCCACAGAAATCCCACAGCACCGGCAAAAAGTCCTCCGATCCCGGTAAAGATAAGGTTCTTGCTGCCATTCTCCGCATTCCTGTTGTCACTTTCCATGTTCCTGCCGCCACTTTCGACATCCGCAAGCCTCTCCTCTCTCTGGATGTACTCCACGCGCAGTTCTTCGATATCCCGCTCCAGATAACTGATCTCTGTAAGCAGCTTATCCCTCTGAGCCTCCCACACAGCCTCCTCCGCTTTGAGCGCTCTTGCAACGCCTCGTTTCTTATCTTTCAACAGACGAAACGCCGCGGCAAGATCGATCTCCCCGCTCCCGCTTTCAAAATAATTTGCCGTGTAATTCTCCATAGCATCGTAAAGCTCCTGCCCCGGCTCTGCTTGAAGCTGTCCCACTGATACTGTACTGTCAAACACTCCCGGCGTCAGACCGCCCAGCAGCATGTCCAGATCGCCCTGCTCCACGGATAATTCCTCTCCGTCGTCCTCGCAGACAAGAGAAGCCCTCTTTGTATAACGGTCAAAACTTCTCTCCAGCCGAAAGACGCGCCCTCCGCAGGAAAACCGCATAACCCCCGCATAATTCCCCGGAGCGTCCCACGGTTCATACCGTGTGAAATCATCTTTCGCCGCGGCGCGCCCCCTCCCCCGCTCTAATCCGAACAGCATGGCGCGGATAAATGCGTGAAGAGTGGATTTTCCAAACTCATTCTCCCCGCTTATGACCTGTATCCCGTCGTGAAGATAGAAGTGCCGTTCTGCCAGTTTTCCGAAATTTTTAATATATAACTCCTCTATGACCACGCCTGCCGCTCCTTTCTTTTCTATTTATACTGTCTTAATCTCTGCTTTCCTATCCCCTGCTGCTCAGAAGTGCTTCTACTCCCTCGCACAGCGCCTCGTACTCCACGCCTCCTTCTTCACATCCCGAAAAGTGTTCAATATACCGTCCGAGGATATTGTTCCGATTCTCTTCGTAAAGCCGAGGAATGTCATATGCCGAAAATGTCTCATCCACAATCTCTGTGATATTTCCCGCGCTAATCAGCCTCTTTGTGTCAAACAGAATGTCCGCGCTCCTGTCTCCCATAAGGATGATCTTATAGATATTCCCACTTCCGTATTCTTCCGTCAGCCGCGATATCTCATCTCTGAGACTGCCTGTAGTATCCCCCGTCTCCACAGGCAGCCTCAGATGGATATACCTCCTCTTCGCGCAGGGTATCCATTTTATCCTGACGCCCGATTCAGTAATCTCACCTTTTACATACCCGTGCTCCCCTGTGTCGTTCTTATCCACAGGCTCCGGCGCTCCGGCATAGACAATATGATTTTTTTCAAGTGCCTGAGGCTTATGGATATGTCCCATCGCGATATAGTCAAATCCCGAAGCTGACAGCGCTCTTTTGTCGACCGGAATATGGCTGTCATCCCCTCCGTGAGCCAGCAGAATCTCAAATGACCTTACGCCGCCCCCTCTCAGATTGTCGTACAGTGGTTCACGTATTTCCTTCTTGTGATAGCTGAATCCATATACAGCCGTGTCGAGTTCCGGGAAATCGGCATACTCCGGCGACTCTCCAAAAAGAGTGTATACATTTTTACTCCATTGAAAGGTCTTATAATAGGAATCCTTTGTGATAGGATCATGATTTCCTGCGATGAGCACCACTTTTGTATGGGTCAATTCCGAAAAGAAGTAATCGACTTCCTTTAACTCTCTTACAAGGGGCTGCCTGTGAAACAAATCTCCCGCGATAAGGAGAAGGTCTGTCTGTTCTGTCTCACACACGCGGATCACGCTCTCAAATGTATCCCATATTTCCTGTGCCCGGTCCCTGCTGAACAAAGGGCCCGCATCTGGCTGCGCGCCCAGGTGGACGTCGGCGATGTGTATAAATCTCATATGCTCCCCTTTCTGCTCCCGCATCCTGAATCTAATTTATAAAAGAAAAGGACGCCGCATAAACCTGCCGCACCCTCCTGCGTTTTTCACTCTTTTACTTTACATCCTGCCTGACCATTTACAGCTCGCAGTTGTTCACTGTTCTTGGGAACGGCAGCACGTCGCGGATATTCGACATTCCCGTCAGATACATCACGCACCGCTCGAAGCCGAGTCCGAAGCCCGCATGTCGTGTGGAACCGTATTTTCTCAGATCCAGATAGAAGCCGTAATCCTCTTTCTCAAGCCCCAGCTCTTCCATGCGCCGGGAAAGCTTCTCATAGTCGTCTTCTCTCTGGCTTCCGCCGATGATCTCACCGATCCCCGGCACGAGGCAGTCCACAGCGGCAACGGTCTTTCCGTCGTCGTTCTGCTTCATGTAGAACGCCTTGATTTCTTTCGGATAATCTGTAACGAATACCGGGCGCTTGTATATCTCTTCCGTCAGATAGCGCTCATGCTCTGTCTGGAGGTCGCATCCCCATGATACCTTATACTCAAACTTGTCATTGTTTTTCTCAAGAAGCCCGACCGCTTCTGTATATGTCACACGGGCAAAATCTGAATCCGCCACGTTTTTCAGTCTTTCGAGAAGTCCTTTGTCCACGAAGGAGTTAAAGAAGTTCATCTCCTCCGGAGCATTTTCCAGCACATAGTTGATAACGTATTTGAGCATTGCCTCCGCAAGATCCATATTGTCCTCAAGATCAGCAAACGCGATCTCCGGCTCAATCATCCAGAACTCAGCCGCGTGTCTCGTCGTGTTGGAGTTCTCCGCGCGGAACGTCGGCCCAAAAGTATAAATGCTGCGGAACGCCTGTGCGTAAGTCTCGCCGTTTAACTGGCCGCTGACAGTCAAACTTGTCTCTTTCCCAAAGAAATCCTGTGCATAATCTACTGTACCATCCTCATTCTTCGGCACATTTTCCATATCTAAAGTTGTCACGCGGAACATCTCGCCCGCACCCTCGCAGTCGCTTCCCGTGATGAGCGGAGTGTGCACATACACAAAGCCCCTATCCTGGAAGAACTTGTGGATCGCGTAAGCCGCAAGCGAGCGCACGCGGAACACTGCTTGGAATGTGTTCGTCCTCGGACGCAGATGGGAGATCGTCCTCAGATATTCAAAACTGTGGCGCTTCTTCTGCAGCGGATAATCCGGCGCGGACGCGCCCTCTATCTGCACTTCGTCCGCCTGAATCTCAAAAGGCTGCTTTGCCTGGGGCGTAGCCACGAGAGTCCCCGTCACGATAACCGCCGCGCCTACATTTAGCTTGGAAACTTCCGCGAAGTTGTCCATACTGTCATGATATACAATCTGCAGTGTTTCAAAAAAAGAACCGTCATTTACTACCATGAACCCAAATGTCTTGGAATCACGGATACTACGTATCCAGCCGCCGACTGTGACCTTTTTGTCAAGATATGCTTCCCTGTTCTTAAATAATTCACGAACTGTTGTCAATTCCATTATAAAACTCCTTATACATGTTTTATGATTGATATTATAACACTGTCCAATGAGTCCGTAAACAACAGATTTACGCAAAGCTCAACGTTACAGATGCCTTCTCAAGAACAAAAGAGTCTGGGAAACTGATGTCCCAGACTCTTTGACAGGCGCAGATCGGATTTGAACCGGTGATCAGGGAGTTGCAGTCCCACGCCTTACCACTTGGCTACTGCGCCTCGGTATATTACTTAGTGCCTGACTTTTAGGTACCAAGTAACTGACCCCGACGGGAATCGAACCCGTGTTACCGCCGTGAAAGGGCGATGTCTTAACCGCTTGACCACGGGGCCATGAAACGGTCACTGCCTTTGCAGTGACCGCTTTTTATATTAGCATATGAAAAATAGAAATGCAAGCACTTTTTTTATATCATAGGATTATCATAAAATTTTGACACTCTGATCATTTCCCTCTGTCCATCACCTTGCAGAATACCACAGCCACCCCTGTGCTGACCGCGGTTGCCACAATACCCGCTCCTACGATCGCCGCCGGATTCACGCTTCCGTACTGGCTGCGGTAAGCGATCACATTGATGGGAATAAGCTGCAGGGAAGATATGTTAAGAATAAGGAAGGTGCACATTTCATTTCCGGCCATCCCTTTTTTTCTCGGAGGGCCCGGGGCCATCCCTCTTCTTCTGTCCTCTTCCAGCTTCCCTAATTCCTCCATGGCTTTTAATCCGGCGGGCGTTGCCGCCCATCCCAGCCCGAGAAAATTTGCAATAAAATTCGTCGTGATATGTCCACATGCTTTATGCTCTTCCGGCAAAGACGGGAAGAGAAAACGGATCAGCGGCCTCATCCGCCTGGAAGCCATCTCTATGATTCCTGCGCGTGAAGCGATCTCCATGATCCCGCACCAGAACGCCATAACTCCTATCATCGTGATACACAGCGTCACTGCGTCTTTTGATGAATCCAGCGCCGCGTTCGTAATCTCCTCCATCCTTCCGTTGAAAGCTCCGAAGATGATTCCTGTAAGAATCATCCCCGCCCAGAGATAATTCAGCATATCGCCTCCGCTCCTTTCCGTTCCGTCATATCTCCCCTGATATTATTTACCTTATTTCTCTTCGAATACTTTCCACATATAGTCCTCCACGACCCCAAAGGGCGCCGGTCCTACCCCGAGAACCGCCTCGTGGAACTCTTTCTGGGAAAACTCCTCTCCCGTTTCCTCTGCCCATTGCTTTTTCAATTCGAGGAACTCCACATAGCCGATATAATATTTCAGATAATTACCCGGAGAACCGATAATCAGCTCATAAATATCTTCCACGGTCTGCGCGTCCGTGATCCCGTAGGTTTTGAAAAATGCCACCGTATCCATGCGGCTCCATCCTTCGTAATGGATTCCCATGTCCGCAAGGGCATACAGTGCAAGTATAATAGAGCTGTTCTTCTGTAAGAGTGTTGCCTGTTCCTTTGACAGGGGCGTCAGGTAATAGCTTGCCATCTCAGCATAGGTCGCCCATCCCTCTACATAACCCCCGAAGTCCATCATGCTGCGGATTGGGTCCGGGTCCGTGTTCTCATAATAAATAGTCTGGTATAAATGTCCCGGATACCCTTCATGCGCTAATGTGGTAAAAAGCGTCAGATCATTTCCCATGTGTGCCTGATTGATGTAGATGACATTCTCCTGTGTATTATCAATAGCAGGTATCATATAGAAAGCCGGGCTTAAGTGCTCCTCCATTTCCGCCGCCACATATTTTACTTCGAGTACTGTATCCGGCGGTTCAGGAAATGCCGTCCCTATTCCTTCTTTCAGATAGCCCAATATCATCTCCGCGTTTTCCTGTCCCATAGAAGCGGCTGCTTCCTTCGCTTCTCCTGTGCTGATGCCCAGCACCTGTTCCATGGCGTCCAGATCTGCCGATATCTGGCGCCTTGCCAGATCCTCCATCTCTTCCACCGATCGGTCTGACCCCGTAGAAGATTTGACCGCCAGTTCATAGTAATCTGTTCCTTCTGGCAGATATGCAAGTCCCTTTTCGTTCTTTCCGCTCCCCCTTAACTCCTCTACAGAAGAAATCAGTTTTTCATATGCAGGAAAAATATAATCATTTATGGCAAGCGCATTATCCTGTATATAATCACTTTTTTCTTGCTCTGTTAAATCTTCTAACTTATTAATCCTGTCTGTAAATGTAGAATACAGATAATTCCCCTCCCCCATATCAAGAAACGCCTGACACTGGGATATGACGGTATCCGCCGCATAGTCCGCCATAAACAGTCCAGCGGCAGCCTTCTCCCTCTCGAACTCGATCAAGCTGTCAAAATACTCCCCTGTAGTCTCAAGAAGCTCCAGATAGATGTCCGCATCCTGCCTGTCGTAAAACCGGTACTCTGACAGGACTACCGGAAGCTGAGTCTGCACTCCGCCCACCAGGCTGAGAGGTTCTTCATACAGGATATAGTCTGCGCTCTCTTTCATCATTCGAAGTTGATAATTTAAAATATCATAGGTAAGTTTATTTTCGGTATCCAACTCATCATACTCAAACCCCAGGAGCGCCTGCCGTATATTTTCCGCAGAAGCTTTCACTGTCTCCGCCTCCGCGCCAAATGTTCCAAATGTTACCGGGGCTGTCTCTATTCCGTATTTCTCCGGCTCTTTTAGCGTATAGTGAAGATTTACTGTGTTTGAGGACACTTCCCTGCAAAATAGCTCCTGCGTATACGCCTCAAACCTCGCGTTTTCATCACTGTCATTTTTTACCTGGCATCCCGCTAATATTGCCGGAATTACAAGAAATAATAAAACTGCCGGGAAACCTATACACTTCTTTTGATTTTTATAAACGGATTTTATGTAATCAGACACAGAAGAACGCATAAATGCTCCTGAAATACTTTTGTTGTATCTTATGACCCCGCCCGCTGCGATATTCCACGCTGTATCTGCATATAATCTGGATAAACCGCACATTTTATTGAGGAGAGATACATTGCAGATCTTAGTTTATATCTCCAATTTTATTGTCCCTTTTATCGTGCTGAGCATCGTAATCTACGGACTGCTTTTAAATGTCAATGTGTATGAAACATTTATCCGGGGAGCAAAAAACGGATTCCTTACAGTCATCCGCATCATGCCCACACTTATCGGCCTCATGGCCGCAGTAGGGATTTTACGCGCATCAGGATTCCTCGACTTCCTCTCTGCAGTCATCGGGCAATTTTCCTCTTATATCGGTTTTCCCGGAGAACTCGTCCCGCTTACAGTTGTAAAAATGTTTTCCTCTTCCGCCGCAACGGGACTTCTTCTTGATATTTACAAGGAATTCGGTACTGATTCACGCCTCGGTCTGATCGCTTCCATCTCGCTGTGCTGCACGGAGACCATTTTCTATACTATGAGTGTATACTTCATGACTGCCGGAGTAAAGCGTTCCCGCTACACACTCGCAGGGGCGCTGCTCTCTACCTTTGCCGGCCTTGCGGCAAGCGTGGTCCTCGCCGGGGTGATGTGCGGATAGACACTCTAAAAGAAAGATTGTTCCCTCCCCCTCTTTATGGTAAAATATCTATACATAAAAGCACTTAGGCACATAAATGTGTCAAGAAGTATGGGGGCATCTTTATGGCAAGCGTAACACTTGAACATTTGACAAAGACATATCCAAACGGCTTCGTCTCTGTGGATGATGTAAGCCTTTATATAGAGGACGGTGAGTTCATCGTATTTCACGGACCCAGCGGATGCGGGAAATCAACCATTCTTCGCATGATCGGCGGCCTGGAGGATATTACCTCCGGGAATATCTATCTCGGCGAAGAACTTCTCAATGACGTCCTTCCGCGTGACCGGCATCTTGCGATGGCATTCCAGAATTACACGCTGTACCGTCATTTTAATGTTTATGACAACATAGCGCTTGGACTGCGTCTTCGCAATCTTCCCCGGACTGTAATAGACAGTCGTGTAAAGGAAGCGGCGAAATTTTTCGGAATCACTGATGTTCTGGACAAGAAGATCAAGACGCTCTCCGGCTCGGACAGGCAGAGAGTTGCCCTCGCAAGAGCTGTCGTCTTCCACCCGAAGGTCCTTCTTGTAGATGAAGATTTTGCCCGTCAGGACCAGGACAGGCGCATGGAGATGCTGGGTGATATTCTGGAAATCAATGCGGAATTGGGGATCACTGTACTTTATGTGACAAACAAGCCGGAGGAAGTTACAGGCTTAAAGAAAAAAACTGTATATATGAAAGACGGAAAAATAACGGCAGTGCATTAAGCACCGCCGTTATTTACGCTCTCGCTCATTTCTATTCAGATAGTTATAGATCTCCCTCTTCTGCATCCCCCGGTCCTTCGCGGTCTGCTTCATCGCCTCTTTTTTATCCTTCCCCTGTGAAAGATAATATTCCATATGCTCCTCGACGGTCATTTCCGCCCATCTCCCACGCTCTTCCTTTTCGATCTCCTCCCGACTGATCCCGCCGATTACAAGGACACATTCCCCTTTCGGTACATTCTTCTCATAATATTCCGCTGCTTTTGCAAGGGTGGATTCATATACTGTCTCATAGCGTTTCGTAAGCTCTCTGCACACGCTCACCGGGCGGTCCCCCAGATGCTCAGACAGAAGCTTCAATGTCCTCACCAGCCGGTGCGGAGCCTCGTACATAACGATAGTCCTCTGCTCCTTTTCGAGTGTTTCCAGCACAGCTGCCCTCTCCTTTTTATCTGCCGGCAGGAATGCTTCAAACGCAAATCTCCTTGTAGGAAGCCCTGATATAGTCAGCGCAGTGATACAGGCTGCTGCCCCGGGGACGGCTGTCACCGTGATCCCCGCGTCACGGCACATGCGCACCAGTTCCTCTCCCGGATCAGATATGCCCGGTGTTCCGGCATCCGTGATAAGGGCAATATTCTTTCCCTCACGGAGCTGTTCTGTCAGCCTCTTTCCTTTATCATACTTGTTATGCTCGTGATAGCTTGTCATGGGCGTATGGATGTCAAAATGATTTAAAAGCTTCACGCTGTTGCGTGTATCTTCCGCTGCAATCAGATCCACTTCTTTTAAGATGCGCACTGCCCGGAACGTCATGTCCTCAAGATTTCCGATCGGTGTTGCGCACAGATATAACGTTCCTGTCATCACTTCCTCCTGAATATATTCTCTTTCACGGCTCCCGTGCCGCTTCTTATCTCTGTCGGAGCTTTCTACTGAGCCGTGTGTCCGTATTTATCGCAGATGATGATCGGGGGCTCTATCGTCACACGCGGTCTCGCCCCGCGCACGCCCTCTATGAGCACCATGGTCGGCTCTTTATCAATATGTGGATAAATAAACTGTATCCGCTTGGGTTCGATCTTATAATGATTCATCTTGATCAGGATCTCCGTCAGACGAAACGGACGGTGGATCATATAGAACCTTCCCTTATCCTGGAGCAGACGCATACTCTCCCGCAAAATGTCCTCCAAAGAGCAGAGCACCTCATGTCTTGCCATCGCTTTCGCGTCGTCAGGATTCCTCAATCCATGCTCAGCCAGCATATAAGGGGGATTGGTGGTGATAACATCAAAAAAGGCCGGCTTAAATATCTCTGCCGCCTCTTTGATATCTCCTGTCACAATCTCCACCTTGTCCTCCAGTTGATTGTAAAACACACTGCGTCTTGCCATCTCTGCTGTCTCAGCCTGTATTTCCAGCCCGGTGAATTTCTTCCCCTGTGTTTTCGCAGACAGCAGGATCGGGATGATCCCGTTTCCTGTTCCCATATCCAGCACAGTCTCTCCCGGCTTCACTTTTGCGAAATCCGAGAGAAACACTGCGTCCACGCCAAAACAAAATTTCCCCGGGTCCTGGATCAGCTCCAGTCCTCCGATCTGCAGATCATCCAGCCGCTCTCCCGGCTTTACCAGCGATGTATCTCTGTTACTTATCATCTAACTTTGACGCTCCTTCCGCCCTTTCCAGGGCCTCCAGCTTCTTCATCTCTTCCTTGGAGATTCTCTGTTTTTTCTTACGGGGTCTGAATTTCAGTTCCTCCACCTGGTATTCGCGAATCTCTTTCTCATCATTTTCTAAGTTCACCACGACCTTCACCCGTCTGCGCAGGACACTCAGAGAATGTACGGTTCCTGTCAGGCCGTCGCTTGTTGTCACGGTATCTCCCACTGACGGAAGCTGGCTGTTGAGCACTTCGTATGTCTCTTCTTCATTGTTCAGGCAGCACATGAGCCTTCCGCAGACTCCCGATATCTTTGTCGGGTTAAGTGACAGATTCTGCTCCTTTGCCATCTTGATGGACACTGCCGAAAACTCTGTCAGATATGTGCTGCAGCAAAGCGGGCGGCCGCAGATTCCCATGCCGCCACGTATCTTCGTCTCGTCGCGGACACCGATCTGCCGCAGCTCGATCCTTGTACGGAACACTGCTGCGAGATCCTTTACAAGCTCACGGAAATCTATACGCCCATCCGCTGTAAAATAAAATAATATTTTATTTCCGTCAAAAGTGTATTCCACATCGATGAGCTTCATATCCAGCTCATGTTTGCGGATCTTTTCAAGGCAGATCTTAAATGCCTCTTTTTCCTTCTGCTTATTCTTTTCTACTATTTTTCGATCATGGTCATTTGCAAGGCGGATAACAAATTTCAACGGCTGGATCACTTCTTCATCTTTTACATCCTTCGGACCGCTGACCACCCGCCCGAATTCTACGCCGCGCGCCGTCTCTACGATGACATTGTCACCCTGCTTTATGTCAAACTTTCCCGGAGCAAAGAAATAGATCTTGCCCGCCGTCCGGAATCTTACTCCGATCACTTTCGTCATTTTGTCAGTTCTCCTTTATTGTCAGTAAAAGCAGTTCCATCGTCAATTCAAAATTGACATTGGCTTTCATTCTTGCTTTTGCTTTTTCTATGGCGTCGAGGATATTCTCAATCCCTTCGTAGGAACTCTTGCTTGCCCTTGCTTTGATCGCTTTCATCTGATCGGAAAATACGACTCTGTCCACATTCTTCGTCGCTTTGTAGATCAGCACGTCCCTGTACCATACAGCGATAATATCCAGATAATCATTGATATCCAGCTTATATGTCATGCAGCGCTTTACCGCTTCCACCAAATCCGGCACAGTCATCTCATCGATATTTCTCAGCAGATGCACAGCCTCTTCCTTAATTTCATTGAAATACTCGGAATTCGCCAGCATGATGGCTTTTCCCATATTTCCCTGTGCGAAAGCGACGCACACATCCGCCTTATAATCCGGGATCTCAAGCTGCTCCATAAGATATTTTTTTACAAGCTGGTCCTTGATATTTCTCAGCTTCATCATCACACATCTGGAACGTATCGTCGGCAGAAGTGTCTCCGCGTTTTCTGTAAGAAGCATAATGACCGCGTACTGCGGCGGCTCCTCGATCGTCTTAAGGAGCGCGTTCTGAGCCTGCACGCTCATCAGATCTGCATCCGCGATAATATAAACTTTATATTTGCTGCTGTACGGACGGATTACGATATCATTATTGACCTGCTCACGGATATCGTCCACACTGATGGTATTCGGCTTCTCGTGCGTCACACGAATAATATCCGGCTGATTTCCGCTGAGCGCCTGTCTGCACGATTGGCATTTCCCACAGGCATCCCCGTCTTTATCTCTGTCCTGACACTGAAGACTCATGGCAAACAGATTCGCGAGCAGCTTCTTGCCCGATCCTCTCTCTCCGTTCAGGATATATGCGTGAGAAACCGCCTCGGCGGTCACTGCGTTCTGAATGTATTTTATAATGTTTTTATGACCGACTACATCTTTAAAACTACTCATATTTATCACCTGCCATATAGAAATTCTCCGTGGGATATCCGTTATCCTCTAGTACCACTTCTATTGTATAACATTTTCCCTCAAAAGGGTGTACTTTTATAGTATAGCATAATCTCGCGTAAAGTCATACCCCTATATGGCTTTCAATCTCACTGACACATTTCTCCATCTCTGTATTTTTAAACCTGCGCATGATCCCCGCCGCCTTTATATTCTCCTCTGAGAAATCCTCTGAATCCGCAAGAAACCGTCTGCACATCTCTGCATACTTTGGCTCTGCCTGTCTGCGTTCTCTCTCCAGCGCTCTTGAAAGACGCAGCCCATCTTCCACCTCTATATAGACCGGAACAAGCTTTTCCTCACCGAAATACTCTCTGAGCGCCCGGTAAGATACCAGCGTTCCGATCATCAGATAGTCATATCTGTTCAGATCGATCTGTCCGTCGTCCGCCGTAAAATATGTCCATATTCCACACTTTGTATTATAGGAACGCATCTCAATAATCTTGTCCGCCTCCTGCATTTCACAAAGCTCTGCGGCATCAACGAAGAAATATTCCACTCCGTCTCTCTCTCCCTCCCGAATAGGACGGGTGGTGTACGGCACGACCGTGTGAAACTGCGGATGGCGCTCTAACAGCATCTTGTAGATCGTATCCTTTCCCGAAGAACTCTTCCCCATCACATAATAGATCTTCCCCATCAGTTGATTCCTCGCTATCTTCTGTCTTCTTAACATCTATTCTCTTTCTATCAATACCTCTATCATCCCCGGCACTCCTGTCCCTTCAATTCGAAGCCCTGCCTTCTCATATCTTCTGAACGTCCCGGCAGTCCCTGCTGAGACTCTCTCTCCCGGCACAGTCAGCGGGATACCTGGAGGATACACATATGCATATTCCAGAGCCACCCTGCCTGTGCAGTCTCCCAACGGAATACTTTCTCCCCTCGCTTTCTCTGCAATCTCAACGGCCTGAGAGGGAGGATAGATCTGCTCATTCGCATCTTCTCTGTAATTTTGCAAACACGAATTACTTCTTTCATTTCTTTTGCATCTTGTAAGTTCTCTGTCAATTTCTTCCAATGCAGACGCTAATCTCTCCATTCCTTCGGCTGTATCTGCCGGAGATGTCATGGCGATCACATAAGAAGAAGCTGCCATTTCCATCTGAAGTAAATATTTTTTATTTAAAATACTATATAATTTTTTTCCTGTAAATATCTTTCTATTTTCACATTTCCGTGTGGAAATCAGAATCTTAGATCGGTCATAATCCTTTGTCTCTATCAGCTCCAGACTGTGCAGGCCCTCCAGCCTTTTTCTCGTCTTATCCAAAAGAGGGACATATTGGTCAAAAAGCTCCGCCCCGCTCTCCTCCAGTACACGGACACATTCGTCGATCCCCGCCATCAGCACATAGGATGGGCTGCTTGACTGAAGCATATGTAGATATCTCCGAACCCGTTTCCTGTCCGTGATCTCTCCATTCATGTGCATAAGCGCTGTCTGTGTCAGCGCGGGAAGCGTCTTGTGCAGACTGTGGATCACAATATCCGCCCCCTGCTGGTTCCCATTCTTTGGAAAGTACGGGTGAAAGCCAAAATGTGCCCCGTGCGCTTCATCAACAATGAGCACAGCCCCTTTTTTATGAGCAGCGCCGGCAATGTTTTTCACATCAGATACAATTCCATCATAAGTAGGTGACGTGATCACAACCACCCGTATATCCGGGTGCTCTGTCAGCACTCTCTCTACCTCACGGACTGTAATCTCTGCATTTATCCCGGTATCTCCTCTGATTTGCGGATAAAGATAGATCGGACGCAGTTCGTTCATAAGCACCGCATTATATACAGACTTATGGCAGTTTCGCGCCATTGCCACCTTATCTCCGCGCTTCGTGCTCCCCAGCACCGAGCTTAAGATGCCTGCTGTGCTCCCATTGATGAGATAATGGGTTTCTTCCGCATGAAATACCTTCGCAGCCCTCTCCTCGGCCTGTTTTAGTATTCCTTCCGCATGATGCAGGTCATCAAATCCCTCGATCTCCGTAATATCAATATCATAAGGCAGCCCTGCACCTGTCAGGCTTTTATTTCTCTTGTGTCCCGGCATATGAAATCCATAGTGCCCTGATGCCGCGTAATACTTCAGCTTTTGATATAAATACTCTGTCAACAGACTGTTTTCCTTTCCATTTATCCTGCCCGGCTGCTGTCTATAATGTTTTTCATCAATCTATCAGGAGAATATGGTTTAAAGTCCGCGTTCCGCCGCAAATCAGGCTGAGTGAAAGTCAAACCGGTAAGGCACCTGATCCGGTTCTTGTCCTGCCATTCTCTCCAGCTCCAGCCAGAGCTCGCCCAAGGACAGCTCTCCCTCCCGGACATCACTCACTTCCAGCCCGCCGTCCGCGTTTAAGAGCCGGCGTGCTTTCTCGCTTCTTCCTGTTTCATGAAGTGCCCGGATATAGTAGAAGCACAGCCTTCCATCCTTTTGAAAGCGCTTTTTAAGGCTGTCATAAATCCGGCATATCTCCTCATAGCCGCCGCTCATGTGAAGAATACGGAAGCCCTCTTTTAAATAGGACAGATCCTCTCCTCTCAGGCGGATACCTTTTTTCATTGCTTTGCGCGCCTTTTTATTCTGACCGCGCATAACAGCCGATGAGGCCATACCATGGTATGCCCACGCGTTTTTCTTAATAGATGCCGATGCCTCAAACTCCTTGTATGCCTTTTTATATTTTCCTTTTTGGAAATAATACAGCGCCAGATTGTAATGTGCATACCAGTTATTTTTATTCTGGTTTTTGATCGTCTCCTTTAGTTTCTCATAGATGCTCTCATCATTGGGATAAAGTCTGGGCACTTTCTTCGGGTCAGGGCAGATGAGCCCGCCGTTCTCGAGAAAACGCAGCCACACTTCCTGCTTTTCCTCCGGAGCGCCAAAATCCAGATGCTCTGATATAGGCGGCCTGCCGTTAAGCGCGCACTCCCGGTTTTTCATTGCTCCGTATCCGCTTCCTTTTATCCTTACCTCCGCACGCTGATGTGCCATCTCTTTACTATCCTTCAGCACCTGATCCATTTCCTGAAATGCCGGGTCGGCGCATATTTTTCTTGTCACCGTATCTCTCAGCTCGTTGAATTCCTTCTTTCGTTCTTCCTCCGACAAGGTTACTGCTCCGTATCGCTCAAGCCATTCCCATGCTGTATGAGGCGACATCGGAAGACATCCATACTGTGTTTTAGCAAGGCCTGCCTGTATCTCCACATATTTTCCGCCATCCGCTGTGGAAAGAAATTCCTGCCAGTGAGCAGAAGCTGCTTTCTTTCCCCACGAAAAAAGCTTTCGAGCGCGCAGCCTATCCGTTGACATCTGAAGCAGACCATATCCCCCCTCATCCACATGGGCAATGTATTTGGGCGCACGTGATCCCAGATCAAAGAAATAGTCCACCGACTCCGGGATATTATCATAATGCGTAATGTCCACACCCGCCGCAACGGGAATATCCACCTTATAAACTAACCCTTTGCTGGAGGTGTACGCCTGGCTTGCCGGAGTGATGATCCGCCCTTCCTTCGACGCGGGAACTGCAATATTGCTCCACCAGTACATCGGCACTACATTATTACTAAAATTAACGATCCTCATGCGTGCATTTAAATAATGATCCTCTTCTCCCAGCCAGAAGTCCATCTGATAAGTGACCTGCCTTATCCTTTCGTACTCATACATCCGCAGCACGGGTGTTCCATCCGCCAGTTCGAGCACTGCCGTAAACAATGTTGAAGTTGTAAGCGGCGTATGCCCGATGATGCCGATATTCCACTCTACACCGCCGCTGAACCATGCATTTCTGACCGCGAGATTGCCATAGCGCAGTACAGGATTCTTAAAAAGCAGCTCTCTGTCTTTCTCCTTATCCCACAGGCTCCACAGTCTGCCGCCCCGGTCCGGAAGGAACTCTGCCCTCAAATAATCATTTTCCAGAACAGCAGTATTTACATCTGTATCTTTTAATTTACGGTCATAACAGGAAAACTTCCGGTAGGGATATGAATTCATCACTCTGCCGTAGCCGCCGTACAGCTCGTCCTCCTCACCAACATGAAAGTCAAGCTCATTCTGAATGATCAGGTCTCCGACCAGACTTGGCACAGAATCTTCCTTCCCCAGAGATGCTGCTTTCATTTTCTGTGTTCTGAAAGTTAATGATGGCTTCATTTTATTTCATTCTCCTTTCTCAAAACTTAATTTCATTTTTATATTACCGACACACATTGATCACATTCATAGTTTATCTTATAAGCAAACAAAGCAATCGTGCTTTTTTACATATATTTTCCTCCTCTCAGCCGGCATACCACCGGCTTTTTTTATCATACCATATTCCCTGTAAGATTCAATCAAAAAATAGCCTGCATATTTATCCGCTTTTATCCGCATACTAACTAACACTGGTGCCAGTATCCAAACATGTCTATGTATACCGGCGCTAATCCCACAAAGGAGGCAGAGTTATGAAAGAGATAAAATATTGCCCGCCTAAGAAGAACGACGGCAAAGACGGCAGCACGGATCAGGGAAAGACCACTCCCGAGATCATACTCCCGCCGCCGGACAACGCTACAAACGTGATTCCCGATGAAGTGCCGCGCCGCGATGGTCCTGGCGGGGAATAAAACGAAAACAGGCGAAAATCCTAAGGATTTCCGCCTTTATTTATAGTGAGCGTGCGGGGATTCGAACCCGATCGGTGACTTCTAAACCGCATAGAAAGGGGGTTTTTGCACATCATCCACACAGGTGTAACCAAAAGTGTAAC
>CAJFQC010000013.1 GCA_904418845.1 uncultured Ruminococcus sp.
GCATGAGCAGACGGCCCCTTCTTTACTTTATATAGTGTTTAAGCTTTACGTGGAGAATACGAGAGTCGAACTCGTGACCTCCTGCTTGCAAGGCAGGCGCTCTCCCAACTGAGCTAATCCCCCAAAGTGTTCCCGAGAACTTTTTTAAAATACCATATTCCCGGGAAAGTGTCAATAGTTTTTTGGCAGTTGATCTCTCAGAAGCCGAGAAGCCGGATGAGTAGTGGATTGGTCTCATACATAAATCTAAGGATATTGCTTTGTTCCATCATTTCAAAACATGCCGCCCCTGCTTCTGTCGCGTAAGCAAGAGTCATAACCAGGAAGCCCAGCCACACGATCACAACCGCCAGCACAAGTCCGAGCACACCGCCCGCGATATGGTTGACCACGCCGAGCACAGGCAGTTCTCCGATAATATTTACCGCGAACATCAGCGCTTTTACAATAATGATCGCCAGAAGGAATGTCACGAGGAACGAGACCAGATTCAGAATCAGTCTTGATATATATGTCGCCACATACTGGGGAAAGCTCTGGACTCCCAGCTCCGAGTAAATGGTACTGTTGTTGTTCTCTATGAGCTCATCTTTAAGAAACTGCGGCATGGGCGCGTTCTCGATCTGGCTGATCTGAATATCCTTCGGAATCTCGCCGATGATATTCAAGATATCTTCCACCGTGATACCGTACATCTCCCAGTTCAGATCATTCAGGTTCTGAAGCTGCTCCCGGCTGAGTTCTTCCAGCGGAGTTCCCTCTACCTTCAACTGTGCAAGCTGCTCTTCCGTGATCTCAGGCACGAATGCTTCCATGGTTTTCTTCTCGATGAAATCATCTACAGGTGTAAACTTCACCAGCGCATCCGCCACATACGGAGAAAGAAATAATATAAGAACAAGTGTCAGGACTGTTGAAAGAAGAGAAATTCCAAGCTTTAAGAAGCCTCTTATATATCCCGCCACTATACAGATGACAAATATTGTTACAACAATGATCAAAAGCCAATTATTCATAATATCTCCTATTTCGTCAGATAAATCACTCTCAATTCATCCACGCTCATCACATAGTATCTGTTCAGTCCCGACGCGCGGAACATTTCCAGTGCGTTGATCTTAATATCTCCGTTGAACTTGATAATCCCGGTCGCTGTCACGATACAGCATTTCGTTCCGTCAAACATTATGACCTCGTCACCGTCGATTTTCACATTATCGTATTTTGCCGGTATATCCCTGTTCAGGACCTGTTCTCCTAAGCGGTTATACAGCCGGAGCTCATACCCTGATTTATCACGGTTCAGAAGAACAAACCCGATGTATTGATCCGAATGGAACACGCTCTGTATCTCCTGGCCGACCGTGATCTCCTTTTCCTTCTGGGGCTCCTCCTTTCCTTTGTAAATAATAAAGCTATTATCCCCTACCACAATCGAACGATCCTCTCCCATAAAAAAGATCTCTGCCGCTACCGTATCGTCATACTCATATGAAGAAACAATATTGTCCGTCTTACCCTGTCCTGTCTCTCCAAAATTATAAAAGACTACCCTCGATTTAATTACCGCTCCTTCTGTATACAGATAAGATGCCGCCAGCATCCGTCCGTCATCCGACACTTCCAGCGCCACCGGGTATCCGGTTGTCCCGGCCGTCGTTTTCTGCTCCACAAGGATATTTCCGGTAGCGTCATAAGAAATAATCTTCGGAGAACTCTCATCTTTTAATACCGCACTCACGATTCCCTGATCCGAAACTGTGATCTTCTCAATCGGAAGTGTGGTCTCGATCTCTCCTTTGAGTCCCTCCTCCGTAAACACCATGATATTATTTCCGCCATTATCCGCCACGGCAAACGCTTTCTCTTTGACCACTATAATCGGATTCTGTATCTGTGCGGGCTGTATCCACTGCTCTTCATTCTTTTTATTTAAAAAGGCGACCCCGTCCCTGTTATAGCGGACAATTCCGTCCTCAAACCGGGTATAACTGCTCGTATCCGAAATATCAGCCGGATATTCCCGTGTTGTCCTCGCCTGTGTATAGGTCTGATTCTTCAAAAGAAGATAAGTGCCGCACACGGCAAGGAGGATAAGTACCGCCGGAACAAGAAGCCGCCGTATCTTTCTGATGCGGAACTTTTTTACTTTGTTCTTTATCTCGCTCAGATCATCCGGGGCAGCCAGGATCTTAAAACGTACTTTTTTCTTTTGCGACATATAACTCCCCTTATTTTCTGTTTTCACACAAACAGCGGTCCAGCAGGCTCCCTGCACCGCAGGATATTTTCTTTCCAGGCGGCGGCTCCCGTATAATCCCCAAATACCGGGGTATACCGCAAATGCGGCATAGATCGCGCTTTGCGCGATCATTATACCACGATTTTATGGTAATATCAATTTCTGTCCGACATAAATCAGATTCCCGTTCTCGATCCCGTTCATCTTGCAGATTGCATCTACGTGGGAGAGATCGCCATACATTTTTTTGCTGATGATGGCAAGTGTATCGCCTTCCTCAACAATATACACCCCATCGCTTCCATTCTCCCCGGAAGAAGAAATGGCCTGTCCATTCGTATCAGCGTCTGATGTCGTCTGGGATACACGGTCCGCTCCCTTTGCATCCGCTGCATCCTGTAAAACATCTGTGCTGTCATCTTCTGCGCTGTCTGAGGCTTGTCCATCCTGTCCGCTTCCTGTCTGCTCCTCAGTCACAGCGGTTACTGTGCCGCTTGTCTCTCTCGCCTCGATATTATCCGTTTCACCCGCCAGTGAATTTAACGTATTCTGCACAGACTGCATACGGTCAAAACTATTAATAAGAGAGACCCCCATCACGATCAGGACGAGCACGAGGCAGGCGCTTGCCGCGTACATCAGACTTCCTGCTTTTCTTCCTTTTTGATGTTCCCCCCGTTTTCTAACCAGATCACGAAAGTCCTTCGCAGCTCTGTCCTCAACAGTCTCTGTGGGAAATACCCCATTTTTTTTTCGACTGGAGATCATGTAATTCTGCATACACGGATTTTTCTCATAATACGTGTAGTGTCCTCCGATCTCCATAAGGTCGTTCATTTTATGCACATAATAGGTTTCTTCCTTTTCCACCGGGTCTTTCATGATAAAGACAGTGTTCTTTTTGGGAAATGATTTCTTGTGCAGCTTGACTGTAGATGCCTCCGGAATGAGCGGAACACCCGGATGTGCCACGAACCATCCCAGCATCTCTCCATCCTCAAAATACTGCTTGCAGTCCTCATATGCATGTTTCCACGCATCTTCATCCAGTACATACTCACTGCCCGACATCTTCAGGTCATGCATCTGGATCGCTCCGTATATGTATACATATTCTTCATTGTCTCCTGACTGGATATCACCCACAAGGAACGCGCCCATGGGCCCCTTTCCTGCTTTCTCACATTTTTCGCACAACTGGGTAAAAAATGTATCCACATAATCCTCTACATAAATCTTCGGCGTATCGCTTACATTGCCGATCTGACGCACATTTTTCGGTAACTGTCTTTCCATTTATATTCACCTCTGCTTGAAATTTTTTCTAAGCATAGCACATGGAATTAGCTGAATTTATCAGTTGATGTCAGATAAGTTCGACAAAAGAACGCGTATAATTTACACATTTTTCCCTTCTTTTTCTATGTAAAAAATGTTATGATTTATAAAAGCAAACACATAAAGAGGGTGATACGCATGTTATTTAAAAGAAAAGCAGATCAAAAAAGGCACTTTGAACGAAATGCCTTTTGCTCACATATATCTGATATTTTTCGCCATCCGGCCGTCCGCCGGATGAGACAGTACCCCCACCACGGGAGAACAAACTGCTACGACCACTGTCTGCACGTCGCATTTTATAATTATAAATGGTGCCGCCGTCTCCATCTGGATTACCGTTCCGCAGCAAGAGCCGGAATGCTCCACGATATGTTCCTCTATGACTGGCACACTCATGGCAGACTGACCGGAGAGCGGCTCCACGGACTGACACATCCAAAACGGGCGCTTAAAAACGCAGGAAAATATTTTTCACTTAATCCTACCGAAAAAGACGTCATCCTCAGCCATATGTGGCCGGTTACTTTCTTTCGGTTCCCGTGCACAAAAGAAGGCTGGATCATTGTATTAACTGATAAATACTGCGGGCTGCTCGAGACACTGCGGTTATTATAATATAGTGGGAGCGGCATGCCAGATGTTGTTCCTATGATATAAAAAAAGAGAGCGTATCACATGAAATGTTTGATACGCTCTCTTCTATAATCAACCTATAAGTTTGCGGAAACTCAAGATATTAATTATTTCCACATATTATCATCCGATGAAGTTCTTTATCTTCTCATAGATACTGTCCGTATCCAGTCCATATTTCTTCAACAGCTCAACTGCGGGCCCTGATTCCCCGAACGTATCGTTCACGCCGATCTTTATCACCTGTGTCGGCGCTTTCTCAGAGAGCACGTCGCACACTGCGCTTCCCAGTCCGCCGATGACAGAATGTTCCTCAACGGTAACGACTTTCCCTGTCTCTTTTGCCGCTGCAACGACCAGCTCCTCGTCCAGAGGTTTGATCGTATGGATGTTGATGACTTTCGCCTCGATACCGTCTGCCGCCAGCTTTTCCGCCGCCTCAAGACAGTTGTTCACCGGGAGGCCTGTGGCGATGATCGTCACGTCTTTTCCTTCTCTTAACACAACGCCTTTGCCGAGTTCGAATTTATAATCCGGTCTGTCGTTGATCACCGGAACTGCAAGACGCCCGAATCTTAAGTACACCGGGCCTTCATGCTCATACGCCGCGCGAACCGCCGCTTTAGCCTCCACATCATCAGACGGGTTGATAACGACCATCCCCGGGATCGTGCGCATCAGCGCGATATCCTCATTGCACTGATGTGTCGCTCCATCCTCGCCGACAGAGATGCCGGCATGG
This sequence comes from uncultured Ruminococcus sp., assembly GCA_904418845.1. Taxonomy (GTDB): domain Bacteria; phylum Bacillota; class Clostridia; order Lachnospirales; family Lachnospiraceae; genus Mediterraneibacter. Next base: position 4,959 of record CAJFQC010000013.1, read on the forward strand.
GTCGCGCCGATCTTTACATTCAAATGAGGATACCCGATGGAGTTTCTCACCTGCTCGAACGCGCGTCCTGCCGCGAACATTGCAAATGAACTTGCGAACGGCACTTTGCCTGCGGCCGCCAGGCCTGCCGCTACGCCCATCATATTGCACTCTGCGATGCCGCAGTCAATGAATCGTTCCTGGTGTGCTTTTTTAAACACGCCTGTCTTTGTCGCTGCCGCAAGGTCAGCGTCCAGTACGACCACGTCCTCATGCTCTGTTCCAAGCTGGGCCAGCGCATTTCCATAACTGTCTCTTGTTGCGATCTTCTTTACATCTGACATATCGCTTCACCTGCCTTTTCCAGATCTTCCATAGCGATCCTATATTCCTCGTCATTGGGAGCTTTTCCATGCCATCCGGCCTGATTCTCCATATAAGAAACCCCCTTGCCCTTGAGCGTTTTTGCAATGATTGCCGTAGGCTGTCCCTTCACTGTCTTTGCCTCTTTAAACGCAGCGTCGATCTGATCGAAGTCATTTCCATCAATATTAATCACATGGAAATTAAATGCCTCGAATTTCTTGTCGATCGGATACGGAGAGTTGACCTCATCAATGGCTCCGTCGATCTGAAGATTATTGTTATCTACAATGACTACAAGGTTGTCCAGCTTCTTGTGCGCCGCAAGCATTGAAGCTTCCCACACCTGTCCTTCCTGGATCTCTCCGTCTCCGAGCAGCGTATACACTCTGTAATCCGCATTGGAGAGCTTACCCGCGACCGCCATTCCGACTGCCGCCGAGATTCCCTGTCCAAGAGAACCTGAGGACATATCCACGCCCGGGATGTGTTTCATATCCGGGTGGCCCTGAAGATAGGAGCCTGTGCGGCGCAGTGTCTTAAGATCCTCCTTCGGGAAATATCCTCTCTCAGCCAGAGTTGAGTAGAGTCCCGGAGCTGTGTGTCCCTTAGACAGGACAAAACGGTCACGGTCCGCTTTCTTCGGATCTTCCGGATCAATATTCATCTCCTCAAAATACAGATATGCAAAGATATCTGCCGCAGATAAAGATCCGCCCGGATGTCCGGCTTTGGCGCTGTGAACTGCGGTCACAATGCTCTTGCGGATCTCATTTGCAGTTTTCATCAACTTTAACTTGTCCATGATTGCCTCCTTAATAAAAATAATATGATAAATCAAGTTCGGCTGAACTTTATTCTCCGAAGACTGCCCTGTAGTCTTCCTGGAATTTTTTGATTCCCGCGTCTGTAAGCGGATGATGTGTCATCTGCTCGATCACCTTGTACGGCACTGTGGCAATATCAGCCCCTGCAAGCGCGCAGTCTGTAACGTGGATCGTGCCTCGCACGCTCGCCGCGATGATCTCTGTCTCTACGTCTGCTGCCGCAAAGATCTCCGCGATCTCGGATATAAGATCAACGCCTCTCACAGAAATGTCGTCCAGCCGTCCAAGGAACGGTGAAACGTATGTAGCGCCGGCTCTTGCCGCAAGGAGCGCCTGATTCGCAGTAAATATCAGAGTAACATTTGTCTTGATCCCCTCAGCCGCAAGGACTTTTACAGCCTTAAGCCCTTCAACTGTCATCGGAATCTTAACAATCATGTTCGGATGTATCCTGGCGATCTCGCGTCCTTCTTTGATCATGCCCTCCGCATCAGTTGTCGTAGCCTTCACTTCACCGCTGATCGGTCCGTCAACGATAGACGCGATCTCTGCGATCACCTCTTCGAATACCCGGCCTTCTTTTGCAATGAGAGACGGGTTTGTCGTAACTCCGCAGATCACGCCCATGTCGTTTGCTTTCCTGATGTCGTCAACATTTGCTGTGTCGATAAAGAATTTCATTTTGTGTTCCTCCTTTAAATATAAAAAGCGCTTATCTCTGCCCTGATTATATCCACCAAAAAAACACCGGTCAACAGCAGCAAAAATTATAAATCCAAAAAATAAACTTATAATCAATTTTATTACTGGAATTTAATTTATATTAACTAATATTTCATAATTGTATTTTTCAATATTCATGAGTATTTCTTGTATTTTAAAAATATCTCTTATTTCATAGCACAAACCTTATACTTTTTTATTACTAATATTATGGTACATTTTTATTAATTTTTCTTTTTTCAGACTTGGGATAAGAGGTTGTTCCGCGCACAACAACCTTGGGCTCATATTCCACGTGGTAGATGCTCACAGGCTCAATCTCTGTGTATCGTTTTCTGTGTGGGACTGAATCTTTTTCATGATGATATCACAGGCGTCCATCCCTTTATAGATCACAAAATGTTCAATGGTAGTGAGTGACACTCTTTTCACCTTCGCGAACAGTGTATTGTCGCATCCCATTACAGATATGTCTCCCGGAACTTTATATTTCATATCATGCAGGGCATCCATAATACCGAAGGCGATCATATCATTCAGTCCTACGATGGCAGTCAGATCCTGCCGCTCTTCCATAAGCTCCCTCGTCAGGTCATATCCGATCCGGTATTCCGAATCAATTCCCGGCACATCCTTGTCAATCTGCTCATCCGCCGCCCTAATCGCTACGTGCCCGCCCAGTCCTGCATTTTTAAACTCCTTTAAAAATCCCTCTACCCTTCTGGAACGCTGCTTCTGCCTTGCAGTGAGAGGCGGCGCGATATATGCGACATCCCTGTGTCCCAGCTCCAGCAGATGTCTTGCCATCAGCCGTCCCAGCTTCGAATTGTCAAGGTCTACCGCATCCACATTCAGCCGTTCATCCTGGTTGTTTATAACCACCACCGGAACCTTTTTCGAAATCTCTTCTACCTGTCCCATAAAACACTGGCCCGGATTGCACATGTAGATGATACCGTGAGGATTCAGTGAAGAGATCATCTTAAGATACCGCTCCTCCAGCTTCAGATCCCTCTGAGTGTTGCATACAAAGATTCCAAAGCCCTGCTCGGCAGCCCGGGATTCGATTCCCTGAAGCAGCATAACATAATAGGGATTCGTCAGATTCGGGCTGATGACCACAAGAAGCTTTTCCCTTCGCTCCTCCTGGCGCTTCTTTCTCCTGGGAAGCACATATCCGAGCTCTGCCGCCGCCTCTTCTACTCTGCGGACGACATCCTTAGAAAAAGATACATTATATTTCTTATTCAGCACCATCGACACGGTAGCCTGAGACACTCCCGCCCGCTCTGCCACATCTGATGATGTCACCTTTTTTCCTGCCATAAAACCTCTCTTGCAGCACATGCCGCCCTCTTAATCAGCAAGAGCGCGGCATGTTCCTCTTTCCCTTTTAAGTTCCCTCACAGCTCCGTCCTGCCTTCAAGCGCGCGCAGGAGCGTAACTTCGTCTATATACTCCAGATCTCCGCCCACGGGAACTCCGCTGGCGATCCTGCTGACCTTGATGCCTGCAGGTTTGATAAGCTTGCTGATATACATTGCCGTCGTCTCACCTTCAAGACTGGAGTTAGTCGCAATGATAACCTCCTCAACGTCTCCCTGGAGCCGCTCCATCAATTCCTTTAAGCGGATATCTCCCGGACCGATTCCCAGCATCGGTGAGATCGCCCCGTGAAGCACATGATACACACCGTTGTACTTCCCGGTCTTTTCATACGCGGCGAGATCTCTCGGCGTCTCCACAACCATAATGGTTTGCTTATCCCGGTCCGGATTACTGCAGATAGGACAGATCTCTCTGTCTGTCAGGGTACAGCATACTTTGCAGTACCTGACATTTCTGCGGGCCTCCACGATAGACCGCGCCAGGCCTTCCGCCTGATCTTCCGGCATATTAATAATGTGGAAGGCAAGTCTCTGCGCGGACTTGCTCCCGATACCCGGCAGTCTTGAGAATTCCTCAATCAACCGGCTGATCTGATTACTGTAGTAATCCATCAGAACATCCCCGGCATTCCGAGCCCGCCTGTGAGCTTGGACATCGCGCTTCCGGTCTCCTCTTCCACCTGGCGGAGCGCTTCATTGGCCGCCGCCACAATCAGATCCTCAAGCATCTCGATATCTTCAGGATCAACGACTTCCTCAGCCAGCTTTACTTTCAGGACTTCTTTCTTGCCGGATACAGTAACTTCCACTGCCCCGCCGCCCGCTGCCGCTGTGAACTCTTTTGACTCGATCTCCTTTTGCTGCTCTTCCATCTGACGCTGCATACGCTGCGCCTGTTTCATCAAGTTTGCCATATTCCCCGGCATTCCGCCGCCCGGGAATCCACCACGCTTAGCCATACTAATCCTCCACTGTTATCTCCATATTAATTTTCTGTTCTATATCAACAAATGTGTCCTCAAAATGTCTGCCCTCCTCAACGTGGCGCACTTCTATCTCCACCTTCTTGCCGATTCTCTCTTCGATCAGCTTCTCCAGCTCTTCTACGTGATCCTCCCTTCCGACCACGCCCGCCGCCAAAGAATCCGGCAGTACGATAAGCAGACGGTTATCGCCGCCAAGGCTTAATCTTGCCCTCTTCAGATAACTTCGGATCATCCCGGAAGTCTCGCCTGCAATGGACCGGAAGTTCTTCACAACCTCCTGCACATCCTCCGGAACCGCATTGGAAAGCTCTGGTTTTTTCACGGCCCGGCCGGAGGAATACTCTGCGCCCTCCGAACCGTCCCCGTTCACGTAGACAATCCTCTCTTGGACATTTGCTGCGGATATGATGCTTTGCTCCACCTTGTCCTCAACGGCACGGATACGGTCCAGGATCGAATCCTGATCAGGTTCCATCGCCGGAGTACACAGCTTGATGAGCGCCACTTCCAGCATAACCCGCTTCTGTGTGGCATATTTTAACTGCCCTGACAGCTCCGAGAAAATGCGGATATAGCGAAACAGCATATCCGGTTCCACCATCTGTGCTTCTTCCTTGAGCTGCTCCATATTTTCTGTCGATACGTCCAGAACATCCTCTATATTATCAGAAGTCTTTACGAGAAGCAAGTTCCGCAGATACCACGTAAAATCAGCAGAAAGCTGGCTCATCTCGCGCCCCTGCATCACAAGCTCCTCCACCACGTCCAGCACGCCCGGCACATCTCTCGCCGCGACTTTGCGCAGAAGCCGGCTGAACACATCCGTATCCACCGCTCCCAGTACTTCCAGCACATTGTCATAAGTGAGGGTCTGTCCCATATAAAAGGCGATACACTGATCCAGAAGACTCAGGGCGTCCCGCATTGATCCGTCCGCCGCTTTTGCAATATATTTCAGCGCCCGCTCCTCCACGTCTACATGCTCTGTGTCCATAAGCGCCCTCATCCGGTCTGTGATCGTGTCGATGCTGATACGTTTGAAATCATAGTGCTGGCACCGTGAGAGAATGGTGATGGGTATCTTGTGCACTTCTGTCGTCGCCAGAATGAAGATCACATACTCAGGCGGTTCCTCAAGTGTCTTAAGAAGCGCGTTGAAAGCCCCTATGGAGAGCATATGCACCTCGTCGATGATGTAGACCTTATACCGGCCTTCTGTCGGACGGTAGGTTACCTCCTCCCGGATCTCTCTGATATTGTCCACGCCATTGTTGGATGCCGCGTCGATCTCGATCACGTTCATGGAAGTCCCTGCGGCAATGGATTCACACATCTTACATTCCCCGCAGGGGCTTCCGTCCACGGGATGTTCACAGTTCACGGCTCTGGCAAATATCTTCGCCACCGTCGTCTTGCCCGTTCCCCTTGTTCCGCAGAACAAATACGCATGTCCGATACGGTTCGCTTTAATCTGATTCTGCAATGTCGTGATGATATGGTCCTGCCCTTTGACGTCCCCGAACTCCGATGGGCGGAACTTTCTGTAAAGTGCCGTATATGACATGTGTTACACCTCTTCTGTCTCTGTCTTTCTATTATTCGTCTCCAAAACTGATGCCCGTCATACGCGCCTCTTTGATAAGGCCGCATTTTGGATCCACAGTCTTTAACTTGCCTGCCACCTCTTCAAGCGGCACTTTTATCGTCTCTCCGCCCTTCATGGCAACCATGTACCCATACTTTTCTGCTAAGATCAGCTCGGCTGCTTTTGCGCCCACCCGCGTAGCAAACACCCTGTCATACGGACACGGCCCGCCGCCCCGCTGAGTATGCCCCGGCACTGTGATGCGTACTTCCTTGTCTGTCTCTCTCTCTATCTGTTCTGCCAGTTCGTATGCGATAGACGGGTACTTCCTCTTTGCAAGTTTTTCTTTATAGTCTTTCTTTTTTAATTTCGCGTCTTCCTGAGAGATTGCTCCCTCTGCTACTGCAAGGATCGTAAACGGCTTGTCTGCCCTGGAACGCCCTTCAATCACCTTCTTAATGGACTTGATATTATAGGGGATCTCCGGGAGAAGGATGATGTCCGCGCCGCCCGCGATTCCCGCATGCAGTGTAACGTGTCCTACTTTATGACCCATAACCTCGATAATAAATACACGGCTGTGTGATGTAGCTGTCGTATGGATACGGTCAATCGTATCTGTGGCAATATCCACCGCACTCTGGAATCCGAACGTCATGTCTGTTCCCCACAGATCGTTGTCAATCGTTTTTGGCAGAGTAATGATATTTAATCCTTCTTCTCTCAAAAGGTTTGCCGTCTTATGCGTTCCGTTGCCGCCTAAGATTACAAGGCAGTTTAAGTTCAGCTTGTGGTATGTATGTTTCATAGCCTCTACCTTGTCAAGCCCATCCTTATCTGGCACACGCATCAGCTTGAACGGCTGTCTCGACGTGCCCAGGATCGTACCCCCTCTTGTCAGGATGCCTGAGAAATCTTTCGATGTAAGCATACTAAAATCGGCATAGATCAGTCCTTTATATCCATCCTTGAATCCGTATATCTCCACGTCGTCGCGTTTGGAGCAGATTCCCTTTACAACTCCGCGCATCGCCGCGTTCAGGGCCTGACAGTCGCCGCCGCTTGTCAACATTCCGATTCGTAACATATCACTCTTCCTCCTTTATCTTGCCGGTCTGCCCAATCTCTCTTCCATTCAGCCCGCGCCATATGTATGACTGAACTATAGAATAGATCTGAATAAGCAGCCGGGTTCTCCGACTGCTTATTATTATACTCCATTTATCGGGGCTGAACAAGGAATTTCATCCCCCGTATCCTATCCCTTTACCCCTTATTTATCACTCCCGCTTCCTAAAAGCAGAGAAACTTTGAATCTCCTGCCGTCATATTCAAACTTAGAGATACCGTGATATTTCTTAGTCACGTCGATCACGGATGTGATCCCGATGCCTTTTCGCATTTTTTGTTTTGAGGACAGGAACACGCCGTCCTTCTTACGCACGGTTCCCGTATAGCTGTTCTCTACGATAATAACAAGTGTTCCGCCGGTCTGACGTAAATTCGCCGTGATATGGCGCTTTCCCTCTTTCTGTCTTGCACACGCCTCGTAAGCATTTTCCAAAAGATTGCCAAGAATAATACACATGTCTGTATCTGTTACGTTCGTCTCATCCTCCAGCTCTACAATGAACTTTACTTCTATCTCTTCTTTTTCAGCCATCTGCTTGTAATATCCCAATACTGCGTTCACCGCCAGATTATTCGTATAGATCTCCGGCGTCTGGTTATCAATGATCACAATACATTTTTCCAGATATTCCAACATCCCCTCGAAGTCCTTTTCGTTTGCAAAGCCTTGTAAAGCTACAAGAAAATGCCGTATATCATGCCTGGCCTTTGCCGTATCTTCGATATGCTGCTGCAGATGCTCAAGCTGTTTTTGCTGAGCTGTCACCTGGATATCCGATATGTGAAGTTCCTCGTGCAGTTTCGCGCTCCTGCTGCGCTCCACCAGTGCTCTTAAAAGGATAATATAACTGGAAAAGGTCAGCACGACCCACAGGAACGGAACAAAGCTGAACTCCAATCCCGGAAATGAGGTACCTTCTATAAATACAGGCTGCATATACAATGCATACATACCGTTCGCGAAAAACGGAAGTATCCATGCGGTTTTCCATGACGCAAGAAAACCGCTGTCATCCAGCGCCGGACGCATCAGCTTTTTATAAAATATCATTATCAGAGGGAACGATATGACAGCGCCGGCCAGAAGCGGCCACACAGGAAAATCCATGTACGAATCCGGCATCTCTCCTAAAGCCAGATAGTACACCACCTTGCCCAGAAGAATGAGATCATCCACATAACATTTGATGATTGCCGAGATAAAGACGCACTGTCCCAGAGTATACTCCAGTGCTATATACGGAATACAGAAGCCCACCGCGGATGTGGTAAGCGTCATGAAAGACTGTCCTGCCCCGCCTGATCCGATATGAACAAATGCCGCTGCTCCCACCAGCGTTAGCAAAAGAAAAGAGCCCAGAGACATCAGCAGCGTTTTCCAGAAAGGTTTTTTTATCTTATCTTTAAAAGCGCTGTAAAGCACAACAACAATGGTCAGGACATAGATCACAATATTGATACAATAGTTTATTGTTATGGTCATGGTCAGGACCCCTTGTTGACGTATTCAAACATATAATTGGCATATGCCTGCGTGACTTCATTATGCATAGCCCTTGAGATAGGAATCCTCTTTCCGTCTGTGAGCACGAAGTCCTTGTCTTCCAGACAATCAATGTAATCAATATTGACCATGCAATTCCTGTAACACCATAAGAACTGACGGTACTGCTGAAGCATGGGAGCAAATTTGTCAAAAGACATATAAGATCTCACCACATTAGACGTAGTATGGACCTGTATGTAATGATTATGATAGTCCACATACATGATATCCGAGATCAGTATCCTCGTATACTGACGCCCCTCCTTCAGCTCAATGTAATGGATGAACTTATCATATACTTCCTCAAAATGATCCAGAGCGCTCTCAAGCTCCTCATATTTATACGGCTTCACCAGATAATCCAGCGCACGCACCTTAAAGGCTTTCACCGCGTATTCCCGGCTCGCCGTAGTAAAGATAATCTGACTTTTCGGGTATTTTTCTCTGATGAACTGCGCCAGCTTATCCCCATTGATCCTGTTCACATAAATATCAAGGATCACAAGATCATATGGTCTCGTTTTCAATGAATTTAAAAATTTCTGCTCATCGTCAAAACAATCGACCTGCATATGCGCTTTATGTTCATTGCAGTAACGGCAGATATTCTCGTACAGATATTCGATGTCCGTCAATGAATCGTCTACTATTGCTACGTACATTTCTACCTTCCTCCTAGATGTATGTATCCATTTTACCGCATCAGTCAGACAATGCAAATGGAAACAACAGTAAAATTAACCGCATTATAGTAAAAAGCGGCACAGCCATTGGCTGCACCTCTTTAAACTGAATAATATAAAAAAGTAATCCGCAGCGCGCGGTACATTTTCCTCTGTAAGATTACAGTCTCTTAAGAAGAGCTTCTCTCTCTTCCTCATATCCCGGTTTTCCAAGCAGTGCAAACATATTTCTCTTATAGCTCTCAACGCCCGGCTGATTAAACGGATTCACGCCGAGTAAGTATCCGCTCACGCCGCAGGCGAACTCAAAGAAATAGAATAACTGGCCGAGATAATACTCGTTCTGCTCCGGAATGTTTACACACAGATTAGGGACATTTCCATCTGTATGAGCAAGGATTGTACCGTTCATGGCGCTCTTGTTGATGAAATCTACCGTCTTTCCTGCCAGATAGTTCAGTCCGTCCAGGTCTACCGGCTCTTCGTTAATGATGATCTCTCCCCTTGACTTCTCAACATTGAGAACTGTCTCGAAGAGGATTCTGCTGCCGTCCTGGATAAATTGTCCCATGGAGTGCAGATCTGTGGTCAGATCTACGGATGCCGGGAAGATACCCTTCTGGTCTTTTCCCTCGCTCTCCCCATAGAGCTGCTTCCACCACTCAGATACATAGTGAAGACTGGGCTCATAGTTTGCCAGTACCTCAACTGTCTTTCCTTTGCGGAGAAGAATGTTTCTGACTGCAGCGTACTTCATAGCGTCATTGTTATCAAAATCATTTTCAAGGGCCTCTTTTCTTCCTGCCGCCGCTCCTTCCATCAGCTTATCGATATCCGCGCCGCTCACTGCGATCGGGAGAAGTCCGACTGCAGTAAGAACAGAGAAACGTCCGCCCACGTCATCCGGTACGACAAAGGACTCATATCCTTCCTCTGTGGCAAGATTTTTAAGCGCTCCTCTTGCCTTGTCTGTTGTCGCGTAGATTCTCTTGGCGGCCTCTTCCTTGCCGTATTTCTTCTCCAGCATTTCCTTAAATACACGGAAAGCAATCGCCGGCTCTGTTGTTGTCCCGGATTTGGAAATCATGTTGATAGAGAAATCACGGTCTCCGATCACGTCAATCAGATCCCTGACATAAGTGCTGCTGATGCTGTTTCCGACATAATAAATCTCCGGAGATCTGCGGATCTCTTTTGACACCATGTTGGCAAAAGAATGTCCGAGAAATTCGATTGCCGCTCTTGCCCCAAGGTAGGAGCCGCCTATACCGATCACAAGAAGCACCTCGGAATCCCGGCGGATTTTTTCTGCTGCCTTCTTGATACGTTCAAACTCTTCTTTGTCATAGTCCACCGGAAGATCGATCCATCCAAGGAAATCATTTCCCGCTCCGGTCTTTGCCACCAGTTTGTCCTTTGCCTGAGCGGCAAGCTCGCTCATATACTGCATCTCGTGCTCCTGTACGAATCCGCACGCCTTAGAATAGTCAAAAGTCACTTTGCTCATTGTTATCCTTCCTCTCTGATATTCTTTGATACCGTTTATTACCTGATATCTTTATCATACTCCGACATATTCCGAATACCGGGGTATTGCTCCGGTTTCAGATATTGCCATGAACATTTTACCAAATCTATATTCCTTATTCAAGCAAAAGCGTTTGCGGATTCGATGACAGCCATCAGTCGTTTTATTATGACCCGCACTTCGAACTATGCAAGAAATTCTTCTAATATCTGACGGATCGCTTCCTCTTTCAGCGCAGTCCTCTCCTCTTCGGATACATTTTCCACAGCATCACTGCGCACCTGCTGCCTTACGACATCTCCCTTCTTCACAGCTCTTGGCTCTCCCTCAATATTAATAGAAAGCTCCTCTGATACTCTGTTGTCTGCACTATCGGAAGTCCTGCCCGCGCCCTTTATCGCCCCGCTTCCCGCACTGTCGGATACTCTGGCACCTGCTCTGTTTGATACACTGCCGCCGGGAGCGTATACGCTGTCATCCTCAGCCCCGGCCTGGACTCGCAATGCAGATGCTTCCATCGTGTCTGCATTCTGACGCCGGACACTGCTTCCCGGCTCATCTCCCGAACGTCCCTGACGCCTCTTTAAAGAAAGCGCAGATTTTCCTGCACGTCCCTGTGTCGTTTCGCCGGCGTTATCCGATCGGCGTCCCTGACCATCCGCAGCGGACTGTGCGGCATTCTTTCCGGCATTTTCTGATGATATCACATCAATAAACTCACGTTCACGCTCTCTCTGACTCTGCTTTCTCAAGCGGAATGCACATATATTTTCTAAATAGTCCGCCATATACATCTTCACGGCATTGACCTTATACGGCTCATCGGACAATCGTATGATAACCGATAAAAGCACAATTTCTCCAATACCTGCCGCAAGGTACTGGTATACCGCTTCTGTCATCCCAAAAGAGCTGTATTCAAGCCATGCCCCTATTGTTGCCAATATGCCGGCGAACCAGACAGACAGAACTTCAATCTGCCTCCATGTGTGAATACGGAATAAAAAACCTCTGTATTCATATATGTATTTTTCCACAAACGCATCAATATTTTCCACGGAATCATGGATCATACATGCGTGTTCATATTTTGCTCTCACAAGCTTTATCAGTCTATGCGTACTTTTCGGCATATTTCCCGCCGCTTTTACCAGTCTGCGCAAGGTGGCATGGTTGATGATTTTTGCCAGAATCCCAAGCGCTCCGATACCTGCCATCAAATAGACGATGATACCCGTATCTGCTGCTAATCCCTCTAACATAGTGAACCCTCCTGTTTGTTTTATTATTTGTGGACATTATAGAACATCCGCCGGAGGTTGTCCGCAAAAACCGTTCTACATATTTCTACATTCAGAGTATCAATTCCATATGGATTTTCTGCGGTATCTTTTTCATTCATATCTTCATAATAAACTTAGAAATATTTCCGCTAAGCGTTCGAAAAGACCGCTCTTTTAGAAATTCTGACTGCCTCTCACCTCCTTGTGAAATGTCGCATCCGGGCATATATTTGCAGATCATGACGCACAAAAATTTGTGTTTTCTCTTCTGCTCTGGTATAATTCTTCTTGATCAAGGAGGGAAATAAATATGGATTATAAGCCAGCCGGAGTCTGTTCAAAGCAGATCCATTTTGACATCGTAGATAATAAGGTAACAAATGTGTCTTTCCGCGGAGGATGCAATGGAAATCTCCAAGGCATCTCCCGTCTGATCGAAGGAATGGATGTAAACGAAGCGATCTCCCGCATCGAAGGGATCAAGTGCGGATTTAAGGCTACGTCCTGTCCGGATCAGCTCGCCCGGGCATTAAAAGAGGCAGTCGGGAAATAACCGGCCGCCCTCTTTATAATTATGAAGTTTTCATTAAAGTTATATTTTAGAAATATATCTTGATAAGTTATAGAACAATGATATAGAATAAAAATAAAAAAATCCTCCTTTCAGCTCTGAGAGCAGCCGCCGTATGTACCGCCATGATTTGTGGTGTTTCTCGGAACAGGTTTCTCAAATTTTTAAAATTTATTTTTTTATGGTTTCCGTGGCGTTGTTCCGGCGGCTGCTCTCAGAGCTGAAAGGAGGGCGCTGTTAAATTATATGCTTGTTATGGGACTAATATGCCATCTGTAACAGAAGCAGTCTCATCAAACGGATATGAATCTCCGGCAAGATGATTTGCCCTGACTCTGTAATAATATCCCCTGTCCACAGTGATTGTCTTCGCTGTGGACATATAGTAGTCGTTTTCCTCTTCTACCATCCAGGCGTCAACCTGGCCCCATGCGTCTACATCTTCCATATAGCGCTCTACATATACAATAGTTGCCATATACTTTACTTCTGTATTTGCTGTAGTTGAAGCATATGCATACACGCGGTTTCTTCCGGCCTTGGAAATGGAACACTCTCCGTCCATCAGGTAAACGCCTCTTGTCCTTGAGCTGGAATATCCCGTAGATGTCTCATCCGTAGTAAGATACGACCCATCCACCATCTTCTCATCGGATGCCTTTACATTGACAATAGATACACTCATGATCATACAAAAAACCATTAAACAACTTGTGATCGAAATAATACGTTTTTTCATCTTTTCTCGTTCCTTTATCTATTTTGCTTTATCAGCGCTTCTATAAAGTAAACAATCATGACAGAAAAAACTTACGCGATATTTTTATAAAATGTCAAATTTTCCAAAATTTTATCAAATTCTTTCCTATCCATCTCACCTTTCAGCTCATACTGTGCATCCATATATTCAAATTCCGCAATATATCTGTATGACTTTTGATCCTCAATCTGATACTCCTTTACTTGAATTGTAATCCCCTGGGATGTCTGTATCTCATATTGATCAGTAATCTTATCCGGCTCTATCTGTCCGAAAGAAGAGTCCGTATCATTCATATACATTGTATATTTTATTATTTGTTCATTATATACATATAAGAGAACCGCTTTTTTCTGGTCCTGATCCAATTCATATTTTTCCAAATACATCTCTGCAGGGATATATACTAACCTTACCGGTGAAATTCCTAACTCCTCCCTTATTTCTTTATATATCTGTACTTCATCAAGATCCTCTGTCTCTTGTACCTCCATATTTTCCACGTTTATAAATGTTGCTTTCTCCTCTCCCGCGATCCTGTCCCACAGCACCTTCCAGTATGACTTGCTTCCGACACTTGTTATCGCGCTCCCGAATACGAGAACCAGCACAGCGGCCAGAGCGGCGGCAATATAGCGCCTCTTCTTTCTGCGGTATACCTTCTTTCTCTTTTTGTCGTACTCATATTCTTGTATCTTATTAAAAAGAGAAGCTTCCATATCATCTGAGACCTTGATGGCCTCAAGATCTTCCCTTTCCGTAACTTCTTTTTCAATCTGTGCGGCTTTTCTGTCAACTTCTTCTTTTAGCGATAATCTTTTGAGTTTTGTCATTCTCTGCACCTTTTTCTGTCCTATATTTTTCCTTGACATTTCACCAAATAAGGTTAAGATGAAATTAGTTTAGTCTGAATTTCTGGAGGTTACTTTTTTATGAAACGAATCATTCTTACCGGCGGTGGTACTGCCGGACATGTTACGCCTAATATCGCCCTGATACCCAGACTCCTGGAACTGGGATATGACATTCAATATATTGGTTCATATAACGGCATCGAAAAGGATCTTATTGAACCTTTTGGGATTCCTTACCACGGGATATCCTCCGGAAAACTGCGCCGCTATTTCAGCGTACAGAACTTCACAGATCCGTTCCGCGTAGTTAAAGGCTTCGGTGAAGCACGCAGACTTATCAGGGACTTAAAACCTGATGTGATCTTCTCAAAGGGCGGCTTCGTATCCGTACCTGTCGTTCTTGCCGGAAAACGGTGCAAAGTTCCTGTGATCATTCACGAATCTGACATGACCCCTGGCCTTGCAAACAAAATCGCGATCCCTTCGGCAACGAAAGTCTGCTGCAACTTTCCCGAAACGCTGGGTTCTCTCCCGGAAGGTAAGGCTGTGCTCACCGGCTCTCCCATTCGTCAGGAGCTTCTCTCCGGGAATAAAATCGCCGCTCTGGATATGTGTGGATTCTCCGCGGATAAACCTGTCATCCTTGTAATCGGCGGAAGTCTTGGCTCGGTAGTGGTCAACAATGCAGTACGCCGGAGTCTTCCGGAACTTTTAAAAGATTTCCAGATTATCCACCTGTGCGGAAAGGGCAAGACCGACGACTCTCTGAAAGATACTAAAGGTTACTGCCAGTTTGAATATATCAAAAATGAACTCCGTGACATTTTCGCCCTCGCAGACATTGTGATCTCAAGAGCCGGAGCTAATGCGATCTGCGAACTATTAGCACTTCGTAAACCGAATCTTCTGATCCCGCTCTCAGCAAAAGCAAGCCGCGGAGATCAAATCCTTAATGCGCGTTCTTTTGAGCGTCAGGGCTTTAGTATGGTCCTTGAAGAGGAAGATCTCTCTGAAAAAACTCTTGTCCCGGCTGTTCATACGCTTTACGAGGAACGAGGCGCTTTCATTGACGCTATGAGAGATTCCGGTCAGCAGGATTCTATTGATACGATCATCTCTTTGATCGGGGAGGCTTCCGGCGAAACGGCCGGACAATAAACAAAATACATCCTTTTTAACAGGCGCTTTTTATCAGCGCCTGTTTTATTCTTTCCGTTTCATCTCCTCGTATTCCGCGCCATATGTATTCTTAATCCACTTCTTTGCTCTGTGCAGCATGCTATGAAGAACTCCCAGACTTATATTCATCATCTCTGCTGCTTGCGCCTGAGGTATTTCCATATAGTAAACGAGGATAATCGCCTCATGCCATCTCGAATTCTTTTCCAACAGTCCTTCAAGAATACGCTCATGAAATTCGCCTCTTTTCAGATTCAGTTCGCTTTCCATGTATTCTGCTTCAGCGCTTGGACCGACTGATTCATTTTCACTGCGTATCTCATTGCCGTCTGTCAATATCTCACGTTTGCGCTTCTTGTTAAGATTAAACGCGGAACGTTGAGCAGTCGTATACAGCCACGCAGGGATATTTCCGGTTTTAAGCTTTTCAAAATCTGTATAAAGTTTCAGAAATGTCTCCTGAGTTATGTCTTGTGACGCATCGTAATTGTCACCTGAATTGATGTATGCCGTTTTCAGGACGAGATTTTTATACTTCTCATAGATCTCGTTAAATTCACGATTACCTGTCCACATAATATCTCCGGTTTATTTCATTTTTTCTAATATCTCGTTTTTATCTGTATCCGTAAGTTCTCCCATATGCCAGCCGAGCCTCACCTTATCGCCCTTGTAGCGCGGAATCATATGCATATGGAAGTGAAATACCGTCTGCCCTGCACACTCTTCATTGTTCTGTACGATGTTATATCCGTCACATTCAAGAACGTCTGTCATCTTACTGATCATCTTTTTCGCAAGCGGCAGAACTTTTGCCGCTTTCTCGTCATCCAGGTCATACAGATTCCTGTAATGCTCCTTCGGGATAAGCAGCGCATGTCCTTTTGATGCCGGTCCAAGATCAAGGATCACTCGGAAGTCGTCATCTTCATAAAGCGTTGCTGATGGAATCTCACCTGCCGCGATCTTACAGAATATACAATCTTTTTCTTTCATAATAATCCCTCTTTCCTTCCGATTATTTATGATAGTAGTATAGACCATTTTCTGGAAAAATAGAAGCCCGGTCTTGTCGAAAGCTGTCTTATTGATTCTATTGAAGCCATATAACTGCCGTGCTAGACTAAGTAATAAGAAAATGATCTTCTGACGGATCTAAAGGAAAGCGAGGACTTGCCATGCTGAGCAATATAGATATCAATAAAATGAACCAACTGATGGAAGAAAATAAAGATGTCAAACACATCATCTCCCAGCTTTTAGAGAACCATCACACAGCGGTTTCCATGATCGCCCACGAAATACGCAATCCTATGACACTTGTCTCTTCTTCGCTTCAGATAATGGAAAAGCAGCATCCCGAAGTACGGAGTTTCCACAACTGGGATCAGACTATGGAAGATATGAAGTTTATGTGCAGCCTGTTAAACGACCTTTCTTCCTTTAACAACAGTTCGACACTCCATTACTCCGTATTTTCTATCGGCCAGCTTCTCAAAAATATAGCGGTATCCTTTGCTATCACTCTGGATGCGAGGAATTATAAAATTGAATTTTCTTCTAAAATCTCACCCGAAATAGCAGATTTTACAGGAGATAAGATCAAACTTGAAGAAGTGGTCTTAAATCTTTTAAAAAATGCAAGAGAAGCTACAAACGGTACAGGACATATTTTTCTTTCCGCTGAAAAAATAAAAGACAATATTGTTATCCGGTGTGCAGACGACGGATGTGGAATCCCCAGAGATATTATGGAAACCATATTCGATCCCTTTGTGACATACAAAGAAAACGGAACCGGACTGGGGCTTTCATCGGCAAAGCGGATCATCGAAGCCCACGGAGGAACGATCCGGGCTGAATCATCTGCTGAGACAGGAACTATATTCACTGTCACTCTTCCGGACTGATGCAACATGTTTTCCGCCGGTAGAGTATGGCAGCAAGAAGAACTCCGCATAAAAGTCCGCCTACATGCGCCCAGTTATCCACTCCTCTGCTCGTCAGGCCAAAATAGAGGCTCAGTGCGACCATAAATGCCATCCCTCTGCCGGACAGTCTCCCCAGCCGTCCTCTGTTGGCGATCACTACATAGAACAGCGCGCCCATAAGTCCGAATATTGCTCCGGACGCTCCTGCAGAGACAGCATATTCCTGTGTCTGTATCCCGTGATACAGGGATATAATATTCCCACCGATTCCGCTGAGCAAATAGATCAGGGTAAAGCGTATCTTCCCGATTTCTATTTCTAAATTCCATCCCAGAGCGCCGAGCAGCACCATGTTATTTAAGAGATGATCAATACCAAAATGCAAAAATATACTGGTAACGATCCGGTAAAATTCATGTTTCTGGACGACAATCGGCTCGTATGCCGCCCCATGATCCAGCATAAACAGTGTGTCTTGTGTATTCCCAAATACAGACAGAACTAAAAACACAGCTACATTTATAAAGATCAATATGGCCGTACACATAGCCTCCGTCTTTTCTCTCACAATAAATCACCTTTCTCTTTTATGATCTATTTTTATTATAAATGTCACTTCGTTTCCTGTCCATCCATTTCCGTGATAAGATCCTGCCACTGCCCCCATCTTCCCCTCTTGATCCTCCTGTTTTTCCCATTTTCTATTTTTTCTTCTCCGTTATTTTCTTTGTCATCTTCTTCGACTGCACAAAAGACTGCACCCTCTGACAATGTACTGCTCTCATCAATTCTTTCTTTTTGTTCTTTTTCTCTGCGTACAAACTGTTCGTCCCGGTATGCTTCTAATATTTTTCCGAGGTCATAACTGTCCTTGAATGTTTCTCTGTGAAGCTTGTAAATCAGAAAAATGCCCTCTGTATCCCTGTGATCCAGCTTCCTGATAAAATATTCTGTCAGCTCATGAAACGAAACACAGAGAGATTTCTTATTTACCGGGTCTGTCCGAGGAAGGTAACAAAAGCGGTACATTCCGTCTCTGACAAAAATAAACTCGGGCGCAAGGAGAATCTGATCGGGTTCAAGCAGGTATTCCCTCACTTCTTTGACTGCTGCCATCAACTGGATCGTAAACTGCTCTACATCATCTTTCTTCATCTCCTGTCTGCTGTATTCTTTTTCCATACTCACAAAATCTCTCGTATGAAAGCTATATCTGCTCTGTCCGTTCCTGCCGCTCCCTGTTACTTTAAGCAGGCTGCCAATCGTATTGCGCTCCAGCATCTGCATCTGGTAGTCTTCTTTATATGGGGTCTCCAGATCTACATGGAGAACTGCTTTTTCCCATTTATTCTCATACGTTATTTTCATGTGATCCGCTCCATTTGTCTGATTTTCTTCTCAGGTCTGGCAATAACCGCTCTCTGGCATACATTGAGCCTCATAAATGATCTTCGGGCTTTTGCTGTCACTGTGACCGTTTGTTTTCCCGGTTCGACCGACACATCGACATCTGTCATATAGATCAATTTTCCTTTTGTCCGGTCATAAAAAAATCCTTCTAAATCATAATCGACTGTTTTATTTCTATTCTCCTGCGCTCCAAGTACCGCTGTCTCCGCTGCCGCCCCGTTTATGACTGCTTTATCATGATAATAGAACACTGTATGCATAAGGATCACAAACAATCCCAAAAACAAAGGCATGATGTAAGACATCTCCACCACTGAACTTCCCTTTACCCATTTTTTCTTAATATCCTCCAAGCAACATCCCTCCTATATATGCTGCTGTCAGAAAAGGAACAAACGGAAATGAAGATTTTCTGTTAAACCGCGTCTTTACAAGCATAGCCGCAGAAAAAAATGCCGCCATGGAGAATGCACCCATGAGCAGATAAAGAATCTCCCAAAATCCAAGAAAGATGCCCATGATCAGGATCAGGATACTGTCCCCATACCCCAGAGCCTCCCCTGTTATCCTGCTGATTAAGAGAAAGATCATTCCTACTGCGCCGCCTGACGCCAGAACTCCCGGTGAGATTTCCCTGCCGCAGAAACTTTGTATAATAATAAAAAGCATTCCGCACAGAAGGAATAAAAGGGAGAGCCTTCTTTTCCTGATATCCATTACCGCAAGAATTCCCATATATCCTGCAAACAACACCTGACATAAAATCCATCGGTTATCTTCTATAAATCCTACTGTTATCCCTATTCTGAACATCTGGAACATCCTCCTAACCCTCCGGCCTCTGATTGACGTAAGGCATGTATTGTCCTTTTTAATCCACTGCAGCTCAGGGAATTATGATATTTCCCGCCATCTTCTGTAATATAAACTCCCGCCATCGCCGAACCATAGACACATTTTTCACACGCATGATACCTCCCGCCGTTTCCGTTGCGAAGATCCGACAACCCGGAGTAAGGGACATACCGGATAGAAAGCCGCAGATAAGAACATTGATAATCCTTATGATAGACTGATCCGTTATCCGTCACATAGACGATGTCCGAACCCGCTCCACCTGAGCCCCCCGCCATATTCCTTTTGTACCCTCTCCACCCGCTCAGCTTAAAAGCCTCCTCCTGTTTTGCGGACAGATTTCCAAATAAAGGGAGCGGAAGCTCTACCTGATAAGAAACCTTTATATTGATTTCCCCTGTGTTTACAGACATATAAGATCCATTGCAGGATATCCCCGAACTTCTTAAGATACTTCTGCCGACCCGCTCCGTTCCTATTAAGGATATAATATCTGATTTTAGCTTCACTGTATTAAGAACGGGAAGGATTGCCGTGTTTTCCGCAGCACTTTTTGCAGCGCTCTGCGCGGCGTTTATTATACTGATCCGTATACTCTGCATCTCGATCATCCATATAAGGCACAGCGCTGCAAAGAGAAAAAGCGGTATTCCGAACGCTGCCTCGATAGTGACGCTTCCTTTTTGTGTTATCTCCGGTGCAGATGCCCTTTTTAATTTCATTAGGGATTTATCTTTATTCGTTCGCATTATCATCGCAGCCGATCTTCCTTTCTTTTTAAAACCGTGGTATACATGTTCAATAGTTCCGCAAGAGGGATAAGCGGATAAAAGGGCATCTGCACCGGAGATAACTAAATATATCTGCTGTTTTAGCAGTTGTCACTCATATCCGAAACAGACGGGATATGTATATTTCAGTTCTTCAAACAACATGGCAACATTTTTCATCTCTATTTTCGTGACACACTGATCCGCCCGGAAATTATCCAG
The DNA here is from genome assembly GCA_904418845.1 of uncultured Ruminococcus sp. Lineage (GTDB taxonomy): Bacteria > Bacillota > Clostridia > Lachnospirales > Lachnospiraceae > Mediterraneibacter. The sequence goes on from CAJFQC010000013.1 coordinate 25,533, forward strand.
ACCATGTTCACTTGCAAGGTTTTCCTCAATACGGTCCAAAGACCGCATTGTTACTTCATCTGAATCTCCCAGAAACAAGAAAATCCTAAGATAATCTTTGTAGGAAATTCCTTCCTGCTCATCTGTTCCCTGAAGCTGCTCGGCTCCGCCTCTCAGGGTAAGGAGCTCTGAAAGAGAAAGACTCCAGTTTTCTTTTGTCTTGACCAAAGGCGCTTTCCCTCCCGAAAGGAGCGTTCTGATATCAGCCACACTCTCTCCTGTCACCCATGCCAGCAGAATAAGCTGTTTTAATACTTCCATCCCTTCCGGTATCAGAAGAATAATCGAGATGGTAAGCGCAAGGGCCTCAGCCTCAGCCTGCTTCTCTGAATCTCCCTGTAGATATACATAATTTAGGGCCATCCGTATAAAAAACAGTTTCAGAAGTACAGACTCAAGGTTCTCTTTATCAGACTCCTTACCTGTCAAGATATACTCAACCTCATAGGACAGCGACCGGTTTTTCTCCTCACCGCCCGCCGCGTTGGTGAAGCTGTCCAGAACATACTCATTAAACAAAAGCTTTTCGCTGATCCCATCCATTGCCTGCCGTGCGGGGAAATTCCCGTTTCCCTTATGGAGCCCGCGTCTGGAGGACTGTCTGTCAGGAGATATAGATTTTCCTGAGAGTTCCATATCCTTTGGCATGACAACAGAAAGTATCCCCGCGTTTTCAATCTGCTCCACACAGGTAAACGGACTTCCTTCTAAGGTCCCTGTTGATTCTTTCAGATCTTCTAGCTCCTCCAGCATAGTTTCTTCTTTTTTCTCGATCTGCTCCGCCTGTATCTCCTGCTCTTTCCACTCACCCGTCAGCCCTGTGAAGTCCCGGATCAGCCCGATGCCATATGTCTCCTCCATATATGTCAATACCTGTTCGCGAAAGGCCTGTCCGTCGTTGTCGGTAAGAAACTGTATGCCTGTGACTTCATGATCTGTTCCATCTCCTCCATAGTAATGCATCCTCCCAATTATCTTTTCCTGGGAAAACCCGCCTGATCCGTAACTTCCGTCGATTGCGAAAACATGGTAATCCTCAAAAAGCTGTATCTGATATTCTCCAAATACAGAGAACACTGCCCTGTCCGTGGCAAGTCGGCTCAAGTTTTTTGATATATGGATGACCGTTATCTGAAGTATTCCTAATACAAAGGAGACCACAAGCACAAACACAAGACTTAAAAATACGGTGATCTCGGCTTTTTTCATATCAGATACCAGAACTCTCCGATGTGATCTTGTCGAAGATGGTGTTTATCAGATTGATGAGCTGGCTCTTGAAAATCAAAAGTAATGCGATGACAATAACAAGGATAAGCACAAGCTCAATCACCGTAATTCCGGACACATATCTGTAGCGGAAAATAAAATTTTTGAAACCCATTCCTATAGACGCGGCTTTATTCTTTGCCCTGACTGCTATTTTCTTCATAATCTTTATCCTCCTTTGTGAAAATTTATTGCTGTGTTTTCTTTTATCAACTTCAAATACTTACATTTGAATAGAAAAAAACGACGGAACTATCACCATTGCAAAAACGATGATAAGCATAAGGAACAAAGGGATCATCAGTTTTGTTCCTGCTTCCTCTCCTATTTTCTTTGCCAGGTTCTTACGTTCCTCAAACGCGTCCTCCGCTTCCCTTCCAAGAAATTCTGTCAGCCCTTTTGTTCCTTTTCTAAGATTTTGCGACAGCATCATACCAAACTTTCTATATGCGGATATACCGCATCTGGTTCCGTAATTTTCATAGCATTCTCCTTCTGCCGCTCCGCTTTGCATCCGGTACATCGCAGACACCATCTCTTCATACGCCTTTCTTTTTCCCTTTTCTTCTCCTGTCTTTTTTTTATTTTCATAATCCTGTGCGATACAAAACCAGGCTCTTCGTATCGTCATGCCGGCCCGGATATACAGGTTAAACCTGTTGATGATCCTTGGATAATCAAGCTTCATCTGGCGGATGGATTTTTTCTCGGCCTCTTTCTTCCTCTGTGATTCAGATACTACCATCATACATGCCGCTCCGATCCCCAGTACAAGAAGTGCTGCTGCCCTCGTCTCCGTACCGTAGCGCCACTGTATCTCCTGGCCGTCTATGCTGTCCGGGAGTACAAGGTACTCCTGAGACTTTGTCTTTTCATCTGATTGGGAGATCGCCTGATCAAGCTCCACCATGATCCTATCTTCCCGGCTCTTTACAGGTGGGAATATTCTGGCATAAAATTCGCGAATCTCCTGATCTTCCCCGTAACTCAATATTGCCGTCAGCCTGACAGTTGTCCCTTCCGCGGTCAGCATTTCCTCCCTGAGATTCCCCTGTATATCCATAACATCGTATCTGTCCAGCTCCCAGGAAACACTTATCCCACTGTCCGGAAATTCTGTAATAAGATCCAGATCATATCTCACTTCATCAAGACTTTCATTTTCTCCAAGTATGTATGTTTCCAGCTTTTCCCCGGCGCGTGCGAACACCTGGTTCATCTCTGTGGATGTATACTCCCTGCCTGTAACAGAGATATTGATGTTTTCCTCTTCTTTATCTTCTCCTATCAGGACTTTCATTTCCTGGACCGTATCTTCTCCGTACTCTCCTCTTTTCAGCACCGGCTGCCCGTCTTTATTTGTCCTTACACTCCTCTGATTGTCCGAAATATACAGACAGGCAGTACATAAGACAGATACAAGCGCGATCACCCCGGCTTTTATATACACCGGATGCTCTTTTATTTTGTTTTTTAATTTTTTCATCCTTTATACCTCTATACGGACAATTCTTCTTCCCAAACTATAAGCCGCCATATACACGCACACACAGATTGTCATAACGGTCTCGCCTGCCGGATTTCCATACAAAACACTCAGAAATTCCCCAAAGGTCAGTTTCATATATAAGATAATCGTAAACGGCACAGCGCACATAATGTTAAATTCCAGCTTCTCGGATGCAATCATCGTCTGTATCTCCTTTTCTGTTTCTATCTTTTCACTGATAATCCTGACCGCGTTCCGTATAATAGAGATGCTGTCGCCGCCGCTTCTTTTAGCCGCTGCAAACACATTAACAAAATCCTCCACATCCTCCTGTCCCGTCCGCTCAGCGAACGTTGAAAGCACGCTTTCTACCGGCATCTTCATATCAAGCTGATGACACATCGTATCATATTCTTTTCTGATACGCGCATCTTTTTCATACATGGACGAGATATCTTTTCCTGCCTCCCGAATTGCATTTTCAACCGAATATCCTGTTTTAAGCGCGGTCGCTATTGCCTGAATACTGTCCCTGAACTGCTCCCTGAATTGTTGTTCCTTTTTCTTAGATATATCTTCAATCCAGTTTTTTAAATATACAATCCATACCGGGATGAAAAGAGGCGCGGGTAAAAACGATTCATAAAATACATACAGCATCAGGCCTGTCAGACCTGTCGCCTGAATGATACCGGCGGCATACTCATACTTCCTGATATCCTGTAGCCACAAGTTTTTCCCGGGAAGTAAGTTCACTGACCTTCACAAGGCATCCATTAACTTTTTCATTGTTGCTTCCCTCCTCTCTGAACTCATACAATGTCTTTGTCTGAATATTCCCGCCGCTGTATCCGAGCACTTCTTCGATCTGTAATACTTTTCTGGTCTTATCCCGGAGACGGCCAAGATGAATTATAATATCAAGCGCTGACGCGATCTGTCTTTGTATCGCCTGGAGAGGCAGGTCTATGCCCATCATCATCATTGTTTCAAGCCGGTGTAGCATATCAGAAGGATTATTGGCATGTCCCGTGGACATGGAGCCACTGTGCCCGTTTAACATGGCAGACGAGATCATATCCACTGTTTCCTCCCCTCTTACCTCCCCGACGATGATTCTGTCCGGCCGCATACGAAGCGCGGATTTTATCAGGTCACGTATTGTTACCGCGCCTTCTCCTTCCAAATTTTCCCCGCGTGCTTCCAAACGGACAAGGTTCTTAACACCTTGTATCTGAAGCTCTGCATTATCCTCTATAGTAATGATCCTCTCTTCTTTTGGTATATAATCAGACATTGCATTTAAAAATGTCGTCTTTCCTGCTCCTGTTCCCCCGCTTATGAAAATGTTGTATTTGGCGCATACCAGCTTCGCGATCAATAGCGCAGCCTCCTGCGTCAGACTTCCCATGCGGACGAGCTGCTTCATTGTAATCGCCTCCGACGGAAATTTTCTGATCGTCATGATCGGTCCGTTTACTGCCACAGGCTTTAAAACTACATTGACGCGGGATCCGTCTTTCAAACGCGCATCTACGATCGGAGATGTCTCGTTCACATACCGGTTTGCTTCCCCTACGATCTGCTGGATTACATCACATAATCTTTCTTCTGAGAAAAAGTGCCGGTTACTCTCAAAAAGCTGCCCTCCTTTTTCATAAAAAATATTTTCTGTTCCATTTACCATGATCTCTGTGATCTTATCATCCTCGATCAGATCCTGAAGGATATCAAGTCTTCGAAAAGCATTAAACAATTCCCTGCTCAGCCTGATCTTTTCACTGAGCGGAAGATATTCGTTTTTTTCCTCCTCTTCGAGTACCTGACGGATGATCTCCTGAAGTTCTTCCTCCCCTGTTTCTTTTGTCATGTCCATTCGAAGCATGACCCGTTCATATAAGAGTTCTGTCTTTGTCATTACACAACCCCGATCTGTTCTGTTCTTTTTCTGCTTACACCCGCATGCTTTTTCACTGTATGATCTAACACGTCAGCGTACCCTGCCGTTTTTAGATTTTCTTCATACTGCTTTAATTTTGCCTGTGCTGTTTCATCGTTGATGTAGAGGGTATATACCTTGCTGCATTTTTTCAAAATATCATAAAGCCCATTAACGGCGTCTCCAAGATCGAGTATGACCGCCTCATAAATACATTTTTCCATAATCAGATCCAAAAGGCTTATCCACTCGTCACGGCTGACCTCACGCATATCCTGCTCGTTTTTCATCGGCATAATATAGTCCATTTTTCCTGCCTGTCCTGTCATTGTGCTGATCTTTAATCCATAGTCGTCCCGCTCTTGCTTTATACAGTATAGAAGATCTCCGAGATCTTTATCTGTTCCGCCATGAAAATAATAATCTCCGCCTGAATATCCCTCCATGTTGATATAAAGCACGGGAATATGCCTTGCCATCTTCTGTCCCAGCTGGATGGCAAATCTCGTCTTTCCTATCCTGTGTATGGGCGAGTATACCCCGATCAGTCCTTTAACCGAAGAGATATTTCTTTTCAAAGGCTCGTCCCTGATCCGTGTTCTTCCTTTTTTCTCTTCTCTTCTGAGGATCTTTTTTATTTTTCCGATTATCTTATCAGCGGACTGATAGCGGAATATGGAAGGATAACCGTATATATCTTCACCGGTGGAATCTCCGGTCAGAACTATCTTTTGTCCGGCGCATGCCTCCTGTATGATCTTTTTTTCATACTCTTCTCCTAAAAGAAGTACCTCGGCATAAGAATTTTCAAGATATTCTTCCATCTTCCCCACATCATGGAACAGATGAAACTGATAGATTCCCCCCAATCTCTCTGACAGTATTCTGAAAAGCTGTTCAGCATATTCTTTCTCTGTATCACAGACAATAAAAATGCCCGATACACCTCTTGATCTTTCTCGTTGCATAATCTGAATTTTGCTGCGGATACTTGCAGCATGAATAAAGATATCTGACTGCCGGACTTTCCCTTCTCCGGCATACCGACTTCACCGCGTCTCCCTCAAAACTTGGTGATCCAGCAGACGATTCCTGCTGTGTAAGACGCATTATAAACGGCGGATTTTATTTTGTCCATAGCAAAATTTTAATCCGCCAATTTTTGTAAAAATATCACAAAATCTGATAGCACACAATTCCATAAAGCAGTCCAACGCCCGGAATACCAAGGGTTCCCGATGTCAAAAAGGTCACGGGATTCAGACCTACATTAATTGAAGAATCAGGCGGGACCACATACTGGTTGATAAAAAAAATAAGCGCCATTCCGACCATTGCCCGTATGAAAAAATTGATTACCACTGACATACATTTCTTTCCCAACTCTGTTTCTTCCTTTTCGGATAATCGTGATCTTTGATTTATCCTATTCTTGAAAAAAAGCTTTTATTCCTGTCACTTCCGATTTCAACAAGCTTTTCCTGATTATCAACACATTTTCCACGTCTGATATGCTCTTTTCTGAAGTTATCCTCACCTTGTTTACTCAAAATATTTGTAAAATAACTTCCTATCCTTTCAGAAAGATTATTGCACTTAACCGTTTTATTAGCTATAATATTTAAAAGGATATTAATTATCTGCTGGGAGGTTTGATATATGAATAAGAAAATTATGGTCGTCGATGACTCTTATATGACAGTAAAAGAGCTTCAGTTCATTCTGCGCGCCCAGAATGACTATGAAATCGTTTCCCACTACACAACGGGCGAGGACGCTCTGAAGCATATTGGGGAAGACAAGCCTGATATCGTTATAATGGATGTTGTTATGCCGGGAATCGACGGTCTGGAGACAACAAAAAAGCTATTGGAAAAAAATCCTCAGGCTCGTATCATCATACTTACTTCCATGGTGTATAACAGTACAGTGTTAGAAGCCAAAAAAATCGGAGCGTCAGGTTTCCTCTGTAAACCTCTTGAACTGGCTGAAGTCATTGCGTGCCTGGATCATCTGCGCACACATCCTCAGAGCGACTTTTTTCTCCCGACTGTTCTTCGTTCCTAACAGCAGCTGTCTGACAGCAAAAAGTATCAAATAAAAGGGGCGGATTCCAGGACACTTAAAAGTATCCTGAATCCGCCCCTCATTTATTTAATACTCTATTTCACGCCTACTTTGACCCCTTCAGAGTCTCTGAACAGACGTACCGAATTTTCCTCTCTCTCTATCGTCCTGGACAATCCCTGGAACGACACTTCTGCAACGGGATATATAATATCAGCTATGATCTGTCCGTTTTTTACCAGTTTCTCGCGTTCTTCCATCTCTTCGATAAGCTTTTTCAGTGTTTCTTTTCTTTGCTCTTCTTCCTCTCTCTGAGTACTGCTGCTGATATTGGCATATTCAATGCCAAGCTGCATTTTAATCTCCTGGAAATGAACGCTGGGTTCAATCAGCAGGATCGTATTTCCGTGAGCCCTGTTGCCAATAATCTTCGCCTCGATCCTATCCATGGCCAGAAGCCTTCCGCCAATAACGGCGCCTCTCCCGGTATTGACAAAAATAGATCTGTCGCAGCTCACAAATGAATTGACTATGCTTTCTGTAATCACATCGCCTGTCGCACGGACATTGACATTTTCCAGATACTTGCACCGTACTGTCCCTCCGGCGTCAAGAGTCCCTGTGCCGCCGCCTGCCATTCCATATGCAATATAGACATCTTTTCCGGCTATCACCGTACTCCTGTCTACCATTCCTTTTACTATTATGTTCCCCAGAGATTTTACTGTATACCCGCTCAAGATATTTCCATGAATCAGAATATCGCATTGAGCGTCAATATTACCTGTAGCTGTAGCGACGTCGCCCCTGATCTCCAAAAGTTCAGCAATATGGAACTTTCCATTTCTGTAGGAGAGCAGCCCGTCAGCTCCTGAGATTACTCTGCCTTCCGCCTCTTTTACTATTGTATTTTTCCCGTCTGGAATCCTCACTTCTTTTCCATTCCTGGCCTTGACTACCCTGCCGAATACATCCTTGCCATCCACGCCTTTTGTAGCGTGCGTAAACCTGCATATCTCATCCCCACTGTTGATTTTAATCACCCAGTTCAGCTCATGAAAATCAACATTGCCTTCCTCATCTTCAATAAGCTGTGGGGTTCCGGCAGTGTGAGAATAATGCTCCGTCAGCAAAGCGTCGGTCCCATGCACCGGAGGAGTGCCCTGTGCGATCCGAAACCATTTCATTCCGAATTCATCTTTCAGGGCGAGACCGAGCCGATCTTGCTGGATGCCTGTCATGATCCCATGCGCTGTGATCTCCGACAGAACATCAACGTCTGAAAGATTTTTGCCGCCGCTCAGAGCAGGAAAGACAAAACACCACGCAGACAGACCATCCCGGGGCGTTACGATCATCAGTTCCGCATCAAGACTGTCCTCTTCCGCGTCAATCTCCATTCTTCTGTTTCTCGCTTCAATCAGTTCTTCCGCTCTTTTTGACGCCTTTTCCATCCATTTTAAAACATCGTCCCGGGGGATATCTTCATCATAGATAAAATCCCGCAGGGAAACAGCCCCTTCTGTCTGCGTCAGCCCCTTCCATTTCATATGGTAAAAAAAGAGCTGGTTTTCTACCGGTGTATCAAGAATATCCGGTATATCATATTCAGTCTCCGGGGCCGCCGCCTCAACATCTTTCGGTTTTTCCGATTTTTCCTGTTCTTCCGGATCATCAGACTGTTCATGTCCTTTCATGCTCACGAGTCTACGGAACAGTGAGAAGAGAAAGCTGTCAGATCCATTGTTTTTTACATTTTTTTCATCTTTCATTTATATACTCCCCCTTTCTGTAATTTGACAGGATTTATATCAAAACAGTCTCTACTTTTCAACCTTAACATTATTTTAGCGCATGTCTGTAACATAATCAAGCTATAGAAAGTAAAGAATATTTTATTCGGAGTTTTAATCTCTTTTTATTCTTCTTTTGTTTCTTCAGCCTCTTCTGATATCTCTACCTGTTGTCCGTCAATCTCAGCAGAAGCTTTTCTTACCTTTGCTACACTGGCAACTTTCTGATGTTCCGGCAGATTAATGAGCTTCACTCCGGAAGTAATCCTTCCATATTGTGATATGTCCGAACACTTCATGCGGATCACAATTCCATCCGTATTGATAATCATAATCTCGCTGTCTTCATCCACAGCCTTCATACCCACGACATTTCCTGTCTTTTCTGTGATCTTATAGCACTTCACGCCCTTGCCGCCACGGTTCTGCCTGGTGAATTCCTCCATGCCGGTTCGCTTGCCCATACCTTTTTCAGATACGATGAGAATTTCTTTTCCCTGACTGCTCATCTGCATTCCAATGACCATGTCATTGTCGCTTAGGTTCATGCCGCGTACACCCATGGAAACCCTTCCTGTAGATCTCACATCTGTCTCATTGAAACGGATACATTGTCCGTATTTTGTAGCAAGCAGGATATCCTGCTGGTTGTCCGTTACTTTTACCTCGATAAGTTTGTCCTCTTCACGAAGAATGATAGCCGCAAGTCCTGTCTTTCTCACATTCGCATATTCACGGATGGGCGTTTTCTTCACAAGTCCCCGCTCTGTGGCCATAAATAAATATTTGCCTTCCTCATACTCATAGATAGGAATCATGGCGGTGATCTTTTCATCCGGCATAAGCTGAAGCAGGTTAATGATCGCCGTTCCTCTTGCCGTTCTTCCCGCCTCAGGAATCTCATAGCCTTTCAGACGGTATACACGTCCTGTATTTGTAAAGAACATGATATAATGGTGGCTTGTCGTCACAAAGAGCTCGCGGATATAATCATCTTCCAACGTCTGCATTCCTTTGATACCTTTGCCGCCTCTGTTCTGGCTCTTGAACGTATCCATGCTCATACGCTTGATATATCCCAGATTTGTCATTGTAATAACGACATTTTCTCTCGGAATCAAGTCTTCCATGGAGATATCGAACTCATCGTATCCGATACATGTTCTTCTGTCATCTCCATATTTCTGGGAAATTACAAGGATCTCTTTTCTGATAACACCGAGCAGGAGTCTGCGGTCTGCAAGGATCGCCTTATACTCTTCGATTTTTTTCATCAGATCCGCGTATTCTGCTTCCAGTTTCTCTCTTTCCAGACCGGTGAGAGCCCTCAGACGCATGTCCACGATAGCCTGGGCCTGAACATCTGAAAGTTCAAATCTTTCCATCAACTCCGCTTTCGCGATCTGCACGGTCTTAGATCCGCGGATGATCTTGATGACTTCGTCAATATTATCAAGAGCGATCAGTAATCCCTGTAAAATATGAGCTCTTTCTTCTGCCTTATTCAGATCATATTTCGTTCTTCTTGTAACAACTTCCTCTTGATGCTGAAGATAATAATTCAGCATATCAAGAATGTTCATTACTTTGGGCTCATTATTTACAAGAGCAAGCATGATCACGCCGAATGTATCCTGAAGCTGCGTATGCTTATAAAGCTGATTTAAAATAACATTCGGATTTACGTCGCGGCGAAGCTCAATGCATATTCTCATTCCTTCGCGGCTGGACTGATCGCTTAAGTCTGTGATACCGTCAATCTTTTTATCTTTCACAAGCTCTGCTATCTTCTCGATCAGCCTTGCTTTATTTACCATAAACGGAAGCTCGGTCACGATGATTCTGTTCTTTCCGTTCTGCATTGGTTCAATATCTGTTATGGCACGAACTCTGATCTTTCCGCGTCCTGTGCGGTAAGCTTCTTCGATGCCTCTTGTTCCCAGGATCTCCGCTCCTGTCGGAAAATCAGGTCCTTTGATGATCTGAAGGATATCTTCAATGGTAGTTTCTCCGTTCTCATCCATCTGATCATCGATGATCTTCACCACCGCACCGATAACCTCTCTTAAATTGTGCGGGGGAATATTAGTCGCCATACCAACCGCAATACCTGACGTGCCGTTTACAAGCAGATTCGGAAATCTGGACGGCAGCACAGTCGGCTCTTTCTCCGTCTCATCAAAGTTCGGAGCAAAATCAACTGTATCTTTGTTAATATCCGCGGTCATTTCCATAGATATTTTGCTCAGACGCGCCTCTGTATAACGCATCGCCGCGGCGCCGTCACCGTCCACGGAGCCAAAATTTCCATGACCGTCAACAAGTGGATATCTGGTAGACCATTCCTGGGCCAGATTTACCAATGCCCCATAGATAGAGCTGTCTCCATGGGGGTGATATTTACCCATCGTATCACCGACGATACGCGCACATTTACGGTGCGGCTTGTCAGGCCCGTTATTCAACTCGATCATAGAATAGAGTATCCTTCTCTGCACCGGCTTAAGTCCGTCCCTTACATCAGGGAGGGCACGGGCCGCGATTACGCTCATCGCGTAATCAATATAGGAAGTCTCCATTGTCTTTTTCAGGTCGACCTCGTGGACTTTATCAAAAATATTATCTTCCATTATCTGTCTCCTTTATTTCCTGTTCCTTTGCTTTATCTGCTTCCGCTCCTGCCTCCAGTCGGTAAATTGCTAAATATCCAGATTTTTCACGTATTTTGCATTTTCTTCGATAAATTCGCGTCGTGGTTCAACCTTGTCTCCCATCAGAGTTGTAAAGGTCAGGTCGAGTTCTGACGACGTCTCCTCATCCATCGTCACTCGGAGAAGGACTCTGTGCTGTGGGTCCATTGTCGTATCCCATAGCTGTTCCGCATCCATCTCGCCCAGACCTTTATATCTCTGGATCTTATTGTTGTTGTCGCGGCCTACTTCAATGAGGATATTGTTCAGCTCTTCATCGCTGTACGCATACCAAACTTTTTTATTCTTTTCCAGCTTGTAAAGCGGCGGCTGCGCCAGATATACATATCCTTCTTTAATAAGATCAGGCATAAAACGATAAAGGAACGTCAATAATAAGGTACTGATATGGGCGCCGTCTACATCGGCATCGGTCATGATGATGATCTTGTGATATCTTAATTTGGAAATATCAAAATCTTCATGGATTCCTGTTCCGAATGCCGTGATCATAGCCTTGATCTCTGCGTTTGCATAGATCTTGTCAAGGCGAGCCTTTTCTACATTTAAGATTTTTCCGCGAAGCGGAAGAATCGCCTGTGTCGAACGGTCTCTTGCCGTCTTAGCGGAACCGCCGGCGGAATCTCCCTCTACGATGTAGATCTCGCAGTTTGCAGGATCTTTGTCAGAGCAGTCTGCCAGCTTACCCGGAAGAGACATTCCCTCAAGAGCTGATTTTCTTCTTGTCAGGTCTCTTGCTTTTCTTGCGGCTTCTCTCGCGCGCTGCGCCATCACGGATTTTTCCACTGTCATCTTCGCTACATTAGGATTCTGCTCAAGGAATATCTCAAGCTGTGTGCTTAAGATGCTGTTTACAGCTCCTCTTGCCTCGCTGTTTCCAAGCTTCTGCTTCGTCTGTCCCTCAAACTGGGGATCTTCTATCTTGACGCTGATAATCGCCGTCAAACCCTCTCTTATATCCTCTCCGGAAAGCTTGGGCTCATTATCCTTTATAAGCTTATTTTTCTTTGCATAGTCATTAAATGTTTTCGTCAACGCGGTACGGAATCCCTCTACATGCGTTCCGCCTTCGGGAGTTGTAATATTATTTACAAACCCGTACGTATTGTCGCTGTAGGAATCATTGTGCTGCATAGCAATCTCCACCGCAACGCCGTCTTTCATTCCTTCGCAGTAAATGATCTGCTCATAGAGCGGAGTCTTGCTTCTGTTTAAATAAGTGACAAACTCCTTGATGCCGCCTTCATAGTGGAAAGCGTGTTCTCTTAGTTCCTCGCCTCTCCAGTCTCTTAAGACGATCTTCAGGCCTTTTGTGAGAAAAGCCATCTCACGGAAACGCTGCTTCAATATGTCATAGTCAAAGACCGTATCCTCAAATATATCCGCGTCAGGGAAAAATGTTACTTTTGTCCCTGTACGTTCCGGTTCACATTCTCCTGATACTTTCAGTTTATAAATTACTTTTCCACGTTCATAACGCTGTTTATATATTTTTCCTTCACTGAATATCTCAACTTCAAGCCACTCGGAAAGAGCGTTTACAACGGATGCACCTACTCCGTGCAGACCACCGGATACTTTATATCCCCCGCCGCCGAATTTTCCGCCTGCATGAAGTACCGTAAACACGACCTCTACAGCAGGAAGTCCGGCCTTATGATTGATACCTACCGGGATACCTCTTCCGTTATCACTTACTGTCACGGAATTATCCTTGTTGATATCAACCTGTATCTCATCGCAGTATCCTGCCAAAGCCTCATCTACCGAATTATCAACTATCTCGTAAACAAGGTGGTGAAGTCCTCTTGTGGACGTACTTCCGATGTACATACCCGGTCGTTTTCTCACGGCCTCCAGACCTTCTAAGATCTGGATCTGGTCCGCTCCATATTCAGCGTCAAATTCTGTGTTTGATGCACCCATTTAATAACCTCCTAATTTGCGTTTTCTGCATGTCCATTTTTGATATGGAATATTTTATTGATAGAAAACCTGTTATTCACAAACTCATCTAAGCCGGTACATGTGATTATCGTCTGTATATCATGAATACTGTCCAATAAATAGTTTTGCCGATGTTTGTCCAGTTCAGACAATACATCGTCAAGCAATAGTACAGGGGTATCCCCGATCGCTCTTTTTACCAGCTCTATCTCAGATAATTTTAACGAAAGAGCCGCTGTCCTCTGCTGTCCCTGAGAGCCGAACTTTCTGATGTCAAGTCCCTTATCGGTCGTAAAACAGATATCATCTCTGTGGGGACCTGACGTAGTGCTCTTCATTCTGATATCCCTGTCCCTATATTTTGTAAGAGCATCCTCAAAAGTCATATTTCCGATGCTCTCCTCATAAGATAAACTGATACGCTCTTTTCTGCCTGTTAATTTAAAATGTATATCAGAAATTATTTCATTTACTTGTCTTATAAATTCTTTTCTTCTTTCCAGTATTTTATTTCCGTATGAGACAAGCTGCATATCCCATATATCCAGAGTTTCCATCAGATTTTTCTGTCCGTATATATCTTTTAAAAGAGAATTTCTCTGATTAACGACCCGGTTATAATTTGACAGATTACTTAGATATATCCTGTCAAGCTGAGACAGCTCAAGATCGATAAATCTTCTTCTTCCCGCCGGTCCTTCTTTGATAATATTCAAGTCTTCGGGTGAAAAAAATACAAAGTGAACGATACCGAATAATTCACTTGCGCGCCTTATCGGAATCTTATCAATAGCAATCCCCTTCGGACTCTTCTTTTTCAAATGAATATCCATTTGAAAATTAATTCCTCTTTTTTCCACTGTTGTCTCTATGTGGGATTCTTCATGTCCAAACTGTATGATATCCCTGTCTTTTGTTCCTCTGTGGGACTTCGTTGTCCCTGAAATATACAAGGCTTCAAGAATATTAGTTTTTCCCTGGGCGTTATCTCCGTACAGGATATTAGTACCTGGATCAAAGGTAATATCTAACAGGTCATAATTCCTGTAATTTTTCAGCTTCAGCGATTTGATTACCATAACTTTCCTATCTAATTTATTTTACACTTTTTTTCGCTTTATTTCAACCGTAGAGCCCTATATAAGCCGAAATACGCCTTAAAGACTACTCATACGGTCACCTGTACCTCTCTCCCATCATAAGAGGCAATATCGCCCTTATACAGCTTTCTTCCTCTTCGTGTCTCGATCTCACCATTGACACTGACCATACCTTCCCGGATAACTTCTTTCGCTTCTCCGCCGTTCTCGACAAATCCGGCTGCTTTTAAAACCTGTCCGAGCCGGATAAATTCTTCTCCGGCTCTCAACTGAAATAATTCCATATGATTCTCCTTTATACTGCCGCGTTAAAGTTCACAGGAAGAATCAGATAAATATAGCTCTGTTCTTCATCCTTGATAAAACACGGTGCTTTCGCGTTCATAAAATACAAATTCACCTCTTCATCGTCAATGACACGCAGCGCGTCGATTAAAAACTTCGGATTAAATCCGATCAGAAGATCTTTCCCTTCCTTAATGCACATGATTTCCTCATCCATGGAACCTACCTGTGATTTAATCTTAAACTCCATGGCTTCATCTTGAATATCAATGATAATAGGCTTTTTGTCCCCTTCTTTTATCAGCAGGGTTGCACGGTCAATACAGTCAAGAAGTTCTCTTTTATTGATCTTTACTTTTGTCTCATAATCGCTTGAAAGCATTTGTTCAATACGGAAATATTCTCCTTCGATCAATCTTGACACGACAACAGTTCTGTCAAATTCAAACACGATATGATTCTTTGTAAATGAAATATCAACCTGTGCCTCTGCCTCCCCGCCAATAATCTTGCTGATCTCCTGAAGAGTTTTTCCCGGAACAATCACTTTTTTCGGGGAGTAGGAATCCTTTAGCTCGATTTTACGAATTGATATTCTATGTCCATCAAGAGAAACAACTTTAAGAATATTGTCCTGAATCTCAAAAAGCTCGCCTGTCATCATTCTGTTTGTATCACTGTCAGCAATAGAGAAGATCGTCTGACGGATCACTTCTTTTAACGTAAATTCAGACAGTGTAATAAAATCATCTTTCTCAACAGCAGGCAGATAGGAAAAATCATCTCCGGGCTGTGAAGCGATATTAAATTTTGCTTTCTCACATGTAATAAGTGCCTGGCTGTCCCCCTGTGTCTCGATCACAATTTCATTGTCAGGAAGCTTACGCACAATCTCAGAAAAAATCTTTGCATTGAGAGCCAGTATCCCTCTCTCGATGATTTCACCGTCAATAGAAGTCTCGATACCCAGTTCCATATCATTGGCCGTCAGTTTGATAACTTCTGTAGAAGCATCTATAAGGATACATTCAAGGATCGGCATTGTCGTCTTGGAAGGAACTGCTTTTGATACGATACTTACCCCTTTTGCAAGATTTGTTTTTGTACAGATGATCTTCATGTGATAATAACTCCTTTCGCTGTATGTGGGAAATGTAATCGAACGTGCAGAATACAGATTGATATTATATCGATTCCGCCTTCTTCTTATTAGGGGCTGTGAATAAGATGATAACTGCTTCAAAGCCCGTTAAAATCATGGGTTGTCCATTTGGATAAGCCTGTTGGTCATTTGCGGATGAAATGAAGAAAGTGTGAGAATAAAAATTTGGGTTATTAATCTTTCTTTTTATTCCTGAAGGTTATTTTAACTTTCTTTCATATTCTTCAACATACTTATCAACAATCATATGGGATTGATCTTCTTTATTATTATGTTGACAGTATTATTTAAAGCTTCGTCTTTTTTAATGTCTTCTTCTATTTTCTTTATACCGTGATTGATCGAAGCATGGTCTTTTCCTCCAAGGAAAGCTCCGATTGCTTTCAAAGAGGTGTCTGTCATCTGACGGCAGAGATACATTACGATCTGTCTTGGAAGAACGATCTCCCTGTTTCTTTTTTTCCCTTTCAGGTCATCGATCGAAATATTAAAATGTTCGGACACAATATCAATGATAAGATCCGGCGTCACAGCGCGGTTGTCATCAGGAGATACCATATCTTTTAATGCTTCCGCAGCAAGAGGAATATCAATGGGCTTATTTTCAAGATTGGACAAAGCCACCAGTTTATTAAGAGAACCTTCCAGCTCACGGATATTGGACTTAATATTTGTAGCAATATAATCCATGACCTCATCCGGAATATGGTATTTTTCCAGACCGTCTAATTCTTCTTTTTTTCTTAAGATCGCCATTCTCGTCTCATAGTCAGGTGAGGAAATATCAGCGATCAGTCCCCACTCAAAGCGGGTTCGGAGACGTGCCTCAAGTGTTTCGATATCTTTTGGAGGTTTATCACTGGATATGATAATCTGTCTTCCTGACACATGAAGATGATTAAATGTATGGAAGAATTCTTCCTGAGTACTTTCTTTTCCTATGATAAACTGAATATCGTCAATGAGCAGCACGTCGTTATTTCTATACTTTTCCCGGAACTTTGTCATTGCCAGCTCACTTCCTGTCTTACCTGCCTTGAGAGCGTCGATCAGTTCATTGGTAAATGTCTCACTTGTAACATAGAGTACATTTTTCGAAGGATCATTCTCAAGGATGAAATGTGCAATGGAATGCATAAGATGAGTTTTTCCAAGCCCTACTCCACCGTATATAAAGAGAGGATTATAGATTTCTCCGGGAGATTCTGCTACTGCCAGAGACGCTGCGTGAGCAAAGTTATTGTTGCTTCCGACGACAAAAGTCTCAAATGTATATTTCGGATTTAAGTTTGCTTTTTCAAATACTGCATTTGCCCTGTTTTTTTTCAAAATGTTTTCTTTCTTTTCCTGAATTACAGTCTGATTTTCAGTGACAAATACAACTTCATATTCGATTCCTGTTACTTCCGCGATACAGACCTTGAAGGGAAGAAGATATTTTTCTTCAATATGCTCCAGACTGGCTCTTAATTTCACAAGAATATACACAGTGCCGTCTTTCACTTCATACACTGTGAGGGGAGCAATCCAAGTATTATAAGAAATGTTGGATGAGCAGTATTCCAGCTTCATCTTATTTAATATCTGATCCCAGCTTTGTTCTACAATATTCATTAAAAGTAACTCCTAATCAACAGAATAGAGAGATGCCAAGGCAGAATCTCTCTATTACATTCTACATCAAAAAGGGATGTGAAGCAATCAAAATAATATGTGTATAAGGTTATTCACAGCTTTTGTCATTATTAAAATAAAAAGTCTTTTAAAAAAATATTTTTTATCTACACCTTATTTTATAGTTATTTAATGCTTATTCACAAGTTATCCACATATTTTTCTATTTTTTTCCTCATAATGTGGATAAATATTTCCTTTAAACCCTTGATTCTGCTTGACTTATATGTGTTTTTTCACTATAATTAAGCGTGGTGTCTTTTCAGATTATTAAAGACTCAAAGACAATTTTGTTAATTAAGGAATACTTTTTTAATAAAGTATCTCAGTCAAAGGGAGGTGTATTGGGGATGAAGATGACATTTCAGCCGAAGAAAAGATCAAGATCTAAGGTTCATGGCTTTAGGGCAAGAATGAGCACAGCAGGCGGAAGAAAAGTTTTAGCTGCCAGAAGAGCAAAAGGAAGAAAACAGTTATCAGCTTAGGCCGCATATATGTGGCCTTTTCTTCTATTCAGAATTAAATATCCCGCGTCTTTCATCAGTCGGTGTGGAGCGGAAAAAAGGAAGAGGAAACGGATGAAATTTTCCGAATCTTTAAAGAAAAATAAAGATTTCCAGAATGTGTATAAAAATGGAAAATCCCTCGCTAACAGTTATCTTGTCATGTATGTGAAAGAGAATAGTCTTGATAAGAACAGAGTAGGGATATCAGTCAGTAAAAAAGTAGGAAACAGCATCGTGAGACACCGTCTGACGCGGTTGATCAGAGAAGGTTACAGACTGTCAGAAGAATATTTCCGGTGTGGAATAGATATGATCGTGATAGCAAGGACAAGTGCCAGGGAAAAGAATTACCATGAAATAAAGAGTGCACTGATCCACCTCGGAAAGCTTCATAAAATATATAAGCAGGACTGATGATAACAGTCTGCATTAAAAAAGGAAGTGGCGCAGATGAAACGGATCTTATTGTGGATGATTCGTTTTTACAGAAAGTATCTGTCAGGTCTTAAAAGATACAGCACGTGTAAATATTATCCCACTTGTTCCCAATATGGGATTGAGGCGATAGAAAAATACGGTGCCTTAAAAGGCGGAGGGCTTGCCCTATGGAGGATCTTGCGCTGCAATCCATTTTCAAAAGGCGGATATGATCCGGTACCTTAAGGAGGACAAGTAATGGAAGTGTATGGACTTTTAGCGGTTGGAGGCGGTTTTTATGATCTTCCGGTCATAAAGCAGGTATCATGGCTGCTTGGACAAATCATGAATGGGATCTACAATGTGATGAGCGCTCTTGGCATCGAAAATATTGGTGTGAGCATCATTATTTTTACGGTCATTGTGTATATGATCCTGATGCCGCTTACGATTAAACAGCAGAAATTTTCTAAGATGCAGGCAGTGATGCAGCCTGAGATTCAGAAGATTCAGAAGAAATATGCCAATAAAAAGGATCAGGCATCTATGCTGAAACAGCAAGAAGAGATGAATCTGGTCTATGATAAGTATGGAGTGAAGATGTCCAGCGGATGTCTTCCTTCACTGATGCAGATGGTATTTCTGTTAGGACTTTACCCGGTTGTGCAGTATGTGACAGAGTATGTGACAAAAGTAAGGGATGTGTACGCTCCGGTTATCCAGCAGATTCAGGCTACGTCGGGATATGAGAAGATAATGGAGACTGTTTCCAAAACAGTTGTCCCGAATATCAACAGCTTTGACATCACTACAGAAAAAGGGCTTGCAAATGTCTTATATAAATTCCAGAATTCCACATGGGACGCACTGGTTGACAAGATTCCGAGTATCGAGGGAACGGTAAAAGATACGGTCAGCAAGGTTTCCGATATGAACTATTTCCTCGGTATAGATATTGGATCACATCCATGGGAACTTTTAAAAGATGCGCTTGCAGCAGCTTCTGTTCTCGGAGTAATCCTTGCGGTTATTATTCCGATTCTTGCCGGTGTGACACAGTTCATCAGTGTAAAGCTTACACAGATGGGAGCTTCCGGAGCTGCCCTTCAGGATTCTGACAACCCGATGGCAAGCTCTATGAAGACAATGACATATACCATGCCTTTGATCTCTGTATTCTTTGGTTTTTCACTCCCTGCCGGTCTTGGTCTTTACTGGGTGGCAAGCGCTGTAGTAAGAAGTATCCAGCAGGTTGTAGTAAACAAATATCTTGAGAAGAAGAGTGTAGAAGATATCATTGAAGAAAACCGCAGGAAAGCACAGAAGAAACGCGAAAAGAAAGGCACTTCCGCAGAAGAGATCAACAGGATGGCAACAAAGAGTACAAGAAATGTGGGAAGTGCCAGGACAGACAAACAGTCGTCAGACCCCGCAAAAGAAGAAAAGATTAAACATGCACAAGAGATGGCAAAGAATGCAAAGCCGGGAAGCCTGACTGACAAGGCAAATCTTGTAAGCCGTTATAACAGTGGGGATAGGAAAGGAAGTAAAAAGGATGAAGGGTAGTATTAGAGTATCGGCGAAAACATTAGACGATGCGATTACAGAAGCATTGATTCAGCTCGGTGTTACAAGCGACAAACTGGAATATGAGGTGATTGAGAAAGGAAGCGCCGGTTTCCTTGGAATCGGCATGAAACAGGCTGTGATTGAAGCACGGAGAAAAGAAGAAAAGAAAGAGCCTGAGGTCAGAGATGTTGTAAAAGAAGTAAAATCTGATTTTGCTTCGATAGAAGAAGAACCTGTAAACGAAAAAAAGGAAGAAAGTCCAAAGAAAGAATTTCCCAAAAAAGAACGTCCGGTAAGAGAAAAAAAGGCGGGGAAACCTGCAAAGGGGAAAACAGAAGAAGATAATACAGAAGAGCCGGTAAAAGAGCAGCAGGTTCTTGCAAAGGTGGAAGATCAGACGATACAGGCTGTTGAACAGTTTGTAAAAGATACATTAAAGGTCATGAATATGGAAGTTGAGATTACATCTTCCATTGATGAGGATGGAGCCCTCTGCGTGAATATGAAGGGTGATCATATGGGAATCCTTATTGGAAAGAGAGGACAGACACTTGATTCTCTCCAGTATCTTGCAAACCGTGTGGCGAACAAACATCAGTCTGGTTATGTGAGGGTAAAGCTTGATACGGAAAACTACCGTGCAAGAAGAGAAGAGACATTAAGACATCTTGCAAAGAATATCGCCCATAAAGTAAAGAGAAATAAAAGATCTGTTGTACTTGAGCCGATGAATCCTTATGAGAGACGTATTATCCACTCTGCGCTGCAGTCTGATCCTTATGTGACTACACACAGTGAAGGTGAAGAGCCTTATAGAAAGGTTGTTGTTACATTAAAAAGATAGTGTTGTAAAAATATTATAAAACAGCATTTAAATATTTCGAAGCGAAAGGATGTTTCACGCTTCACGGATGCTTTCGTGAAGGAAGAAACGTCCTTTTTCTTTTTTGAAAAAATGTGATAGTATATATATGGTTAAATATTATTGAAGCCGTCGGGAAGGACGGCAGGATGGAGTTATGATGAATATGAAAATGATTTCCGGGGAGGAGACGATTGCTGCGATATCCACGGGCATGACCAGCTCAGGGATCGGCATCGTCCGTATCAGCGGTCAGGAAGCTTTTGCTGTTGCTGACAGGATATATAAAGGAAATAAAAAAATATCAGAGACAGAGACCCATCGCATTCTGTACGGACATATTGTGGATACCGAAGAGACAGTGGACGAAGTCCTTGTCATGGTCATGCGCGCTCCACATACATTTACAGGGGAGGATACAGTGGAGATCAACTGTCACGGCGGAACTTTCGTTGTGAGACGTGTTCTCGAAACTGTGTTAAAAAACGGCGCACGTGCAGCTGAGCCTGGAGAGTTTACAAAAAGGGCATTTTTAAATGGAAAGTTAGATCTTTCTCAGGCAGAGGCTGTGATCGATGTTATCAATTCAGAAAATGAGTATGCGCTTCAAAGTTCAATAAGTCAATTAAAAGGAAGCGTTAAAAATAAAATATCAGATATAAGAAATAAAATTATTTACCATACTGCTTTTATAGAAACCGCTCTTGATGATCCTGAACACATCAGTGTAGAGGGGTATGGGGATATATTAAAAAAAGTTTCAAAAGAAATTATAAATGAATTAAAGAAACTAATATATTCATCAGATAATGGAAAAGTGATACGGGAAGGAATTAATACTGTCATTATTGGTAAACCAAATGCAGGAAAATCTTCACTTTTAAATGTCCTGGCAGGACAAGAGCGTGCCATAGTTACAGATATTGAAGGCACGACCAGAGATATCCTGGAAGAGCACATACGGCTCGGCGACTTAAGTCTGAAGATGATCGATACAGCGGGAATTCGACAGACAGAGGATATAATAGAAAGGATCGGTGTAGACAGAGCAAAGGAATACGCTCAGAAAGCAGATCTTATTATATATGTTGTCGACGCTTCCAGAAATCTGGATGAAAATGATGAGAAGATATTAGAACTTATCCTTGATAAGAAAGCGGTTATCCTGCTAAATAAGTCAGATCTGGATACTATGGTTACGGAGGAAGTAATCAGAGAAAAGATTAATGAAGCGCCGGAATATTATGGAAGTTCTTCTAAGGAAAAGCACTCAGATATTCCGGTAATCTCAATATCCGCTAAAGAAGAACAGGGAATCCGTGAACTTGAGGATACAGTGAAATCCCTTTTTCTGGAAGGGAATTTGTCTTTTAACAATCAAATATATATTACAAATGTAAGACAGAAAAATGCATTAATTGACGCAGAAAAAAGTATGGAAAAGGTCATAAACAGCATCAATGAGGGGATGCCGGAAGATTTTTATTCAATAGACTTGATGGATGCATATGACTCACTTGGAAGTATTACGGGAGAATCAGTAGGAGAAGATTTGATAAATGAAATATTCAGCAAATTCTGTATGGGAAAATAAAGACGGATATGATATCGTAGTTGTCGGCGCGGGGCACGCAGGATGTGAGGCAGCGCTGGCAGCGGCGCGTCTGGGATTTCACACGGTAATATTTACAGTAAGCGTGGACAGCATCGCGTTGATGCCGTGCAACCCTAATATCGGCGGAAGTTCCAAAGGACATCTTGTGAGAGAAGTAGACGCGCTGGGCGGGGAGATGGGTAAAGTTATTGACCGTACGTTTATACAGTCTAAAATGCTTAATAAGTCCAAGGGACCTGCCGTTCATTCCCTGCGCGCGCAGGCAGACAAGGCAGAATACAGCAGAACCATGAGGCAGGTATTGGAAGATCAGAATAATTTGGATATCCGTCAGATGGAAGTGACAGATATACTTACAGAGGATGGAAAAGTAACAGGCGTACAGACTTATTCCGGCGCTATATACCCTTGCAGAGCAGTTGTTCTCTGTGCAGGCACATATCTTAAGGCAAGATGTATTTACGGTGAAGTAAGTGCGGAGACAGGGCCAAACGGTCTTCAAAGCGCAATCCATCTTACGGAAAGCTTAAAATCTCTTGGAATAAAGATGTATCGCTTTAAGACAGGAACACCGGCGCGTATCGACAAAAAGTCCATTGATTTCACAAAGATGGAGGAGCAAAAAGGAGATGAACATGTCGTTCCGTTTTCTTTTACAACAAACCCGGAAGAAGTTCAGATCGATCAGGCGTCATGCTGGCTTACTTATACAAATGAGACGACCCATGACATTATACGTGCAAATCTGGAGAGATCCCCTCTCTTTTCGGGAGCTATCGAGGGAACAGGTCCGAGATACTGCCCTTCCATAGAGGATAAGGTAGTAAAGTTTCCAGATAAGAACCGTCATCAAGTATTTATCGAACCGGAGGGCCTGTCTACAAATGAAATGTACGTTGGCGGGATGTCAAGTTCTCTTCCGGAGGACGTGCAGTATGCCATGTACCGCAGCGTTCCCGGCCTAGAGAACGCAAAAATCGTGAGAAATGCCTATGCTATCGAGTATGACTGTATTGATGCGAGACAGCTCAAGAGCACATTGGAATTTAAAAATATCGAAGGGCTTTTCAGCGGCGGACAGTTTAACGGAAGCTCCGGCTATGAGGAGGCTGCCGCGCAGGGGCTGATCGCAGGAATTAACGCGGTGCGCAAATTACAGGGAAAAGAAGGTATTGTGATTGACCGCTCACAGGGATATATCGGAGTTCTGATTGATGATCTCGTAACAAAAGAAAGCAGGGAGCCATACCGAATGATGACCTCCAGGGCGGAATACCGTCTCCTTCTTCGACAGGATAATGCTGATCTGCGCCTCACGAAGATTGGATATGAAGCAGGGCTGATCAGTGAAGATCGCTATCAAAAGCTTCTTGGAAAAGAAAATATGATTGAAGAAGAAATCAAGCGGGTACAGCATACGAACATCGGTACCTCCGAAAAAGTTCGAAGTCTGCTTAAGAGCTATGGAAGTACACCTTTAAATTCGGGAACAACACTTGCAGAACTGATACGTCGTCCTGAGCTGTCTTATGAAAAGCTGGAAGAAATAGATGAAGATCGTCCCAAACTTCCTTTTGATGTGAGAGAACAGGTAGATATTAATATTAAATACGACGGTTATATCAAGCGGCAGATGCGCCAGGTAGAGCAGTTCAAAAAGCTTGAGAATAAAAAGATACCTGAAAATATTAATTATGACGAAATACAGAGTCTTCGCCTGGAGGCAAAGCAGAAACTTAATCAGGTACGTCCTTCATCTATCGGACAGGCATCAAGAATTTCGGGCGTATCACCTGCGGATGTGTCTGTGCTTCTTGTGTATTTGAAATAAACTGACAGAGTGACTGTATCCCAGGAAACAGAAAAATCTAAATGAAAAATTTTGACAGGCTGACAAGGAGAAAATATGCTGGATACAAAAAAAAGTATAGAGATATTTGAAACAGAATTAAAAAAACTTGGCATCACGCTGACAGATACACAGAAAGAACAGTTTGACCGCTATTATGAGCTTCTCATAGAATGGAATAAGGTTATGAACCTTACGGGAATCACTGACTATGATGAGGTTATCTTAAAGCATTTCATAGACAGCCTGACTCTTTGCAGAATCTGTGATATGAGTAAAGTATCATCATTGATCGACGTAGGAACCGGAGCGGGGTTCCCCGGCATTCCTATAAAAATAGCTTATCCTCATATTAAAGTAGTACTGCTTGATTCACTCAATAAAAGACTTAAATTTTTAAATACAGTCATAGGCGAACTAAGACTTGAATTTGTTCAAACGCTGCATGGAAGGGCAGAAGACCACGCCAGAAAGACAGAGTACAGAGAAAAGTTTGATCTCTGTGTATCAAGAGCAGTGGCAAACCTGGCTACATTAAGTGAATATTGTATTCCTTTCGTAAAAAAAGGCGGTGTATTTATATCTTATAAAGGCGGCACTTCTGATGAAGAAGTAAAGCAGGCAGAAAAGGCGGTAGGGTTACTGGGAGGAAAGATAGAAAAAATAGACAAATTTACACTTCCCGGAACGGATATGGGCAGGACGTTGATCGACATCAAAAAAATAAAAAATACCCATAATAGGTATCCGAGAAAAGCAGGAGTACCATCTAAAGATCCACTGTAAATGTGGAACTGACAGGATGGTGAAATATAATCTCCGGGCGACATATATTTTGAACAGATACGTTTTACTTCAGGATATATATTGCCCGGAGTTTTTTTCATCCAGCGACAATCTACATTTTACTCTTCTTTAAAAAAGAGCACTTGCACCTGCTCCATAAATTCATCTGCTTTTTCAACATGAGGAAGCTGCTTTGCTTCATCTATACCTATGATCTCAATTGAAGGCATCTGATTCTGGTATTGATTTGCAGACAGCATATTTTCTGGATTTGCATTTCCAACAATAATAAATATGCTGTTGTTGAGTTTAGTTAGACAGCACGTAATATTTGTATTTGTAAATCTTGATTTCTTGCTGGCATAAAGATATTTGGAATGTGCTTTATCTTTATGGGAAGCTTCAAAGCATGTAAATATATCTTTTTCATCTATTTTGTTATGATCATAATAATATGTATCAGCAAATTTTTGAGCAATAGTTCGTTTGTTTACTCTCATATTATAAATAAACGTACCAATTATAGGCATAGACAAAAGATATTTTATTGTTATTGTACGCTTTGTAGGTACCTTTGCGAGAGAAACCATGTTTTGAGGATTTATCATGATAATACGGTCAATGATCGTATCATCATTTGCACATGCCATTAATACAAAAGATGAAGAATCCCCGGACACAATGACATCTGTTTTTTCTCCTATTTCATGTTTGATAAAATCCGTGATTAATTGTACATATAAGAAATTTGTATATGTGAGAATAGGATGTTCAGAGCATCCGCATCCTAAAAGGTCAATAGAGTATACAGTGTTTGTTTTTGAGAGAGTATCCTCTATGTTTTTCCATTCGTGAGAGGAGGAACAGACATCAAGACTGTGAATAAGTAATATTGGCGAGCCTGATCCCTTCTTTTTATAAGCAATCTTTCCAAATCTCCATTCATAATATTTATAATTTTCTTCAGATAACAAATTATCTGCTGTTGCAATATAGGAGAACAGTTTGTTGATAAAATGCAAAGTACCCAATGTTGCACCAACAAAAACTGTTGCAAGCCCCAGATTTTTTTTCCAACTCATGGAATCACCTGCTTTCAATAATCGTTATCTTATTATACTACACCCTAATATTCAATTCAAGGAATGGCGGACAACTTAAGAAAATAGAAAGATTAAAATGTCAGGAAAAAGATAAGATAATTGAAAAGATGCATGTATAAATCGAAAATGTTTCACGTGAAACATTCCTGAATGAAATGTTTACAAATATTATATTGTCATATGGATAGAAATAATAAATATGGATATCTGTCTGTAATAACAAGAAAATATTTTTTATTTCACATACTATATGATAGAATTTTAAAATAAAGATGTTTCACGTGAAACATTTTATAGAATAATAAAGAAAAAGGTGATATAATAAATACGTATCCGAAAAAGTAGTAGTGTGAGGAGGCAAAAATGGGGAGAGTAATCGCAATTGCGAATCAAAAGGGTGGAGTAGGAAAGACCACAACTGCCATAAATCTTTCAGCATCTCTTGCGAGTATGAATAAAAAGGTTCTTGCAGTTGATATGGATCCGCAAGGAAATATGACGAGTGGTTTGGGTGTTGATAAGGATGAAGTCGGAAAAACAATTTATGATTTGATCATAGGGAATGCCCAAATTAATGAATGCATATTCAAAGATGCATTAGAAAACCTTGATATTCTTTCGTCTAATATTAATCTTTCTGCGGCGGAGATAGAATTGATAGGAGTTGAGAATAAAGAGTATATTTTAAGAAGTGAAGTGGAAAAAATAAAAGATAAGTATGATTTTATTGTCATTGATTGTCCGCCAGCACTGAGTATGCTTACAATTAACGCAATGACAACCGCTGATTCAGTAATTGTTCCTATTCAATGTGAGTACTATGCATTGGAGGGATTAAGCCAGTTAATACATACCATTGAACTTGTGCAAGAGAGATTGAATCCAAAACTTGAAATTGAGGGAGTTGTATTTACGATGTATGATGCAAGGACAAATCTTTCTTTGCAGGTAGTAGAAAACGTAAAAGATAATTTGAATCAGAATATTTACAAGACAATTATCCCAAGAAACATCAGATTAGCTGAAGCACCCAGCTATGGAATGCCGATCAATCTTTATGATCCAAAATCCACAGGGGCAGAAAGTTATATGCTGTTAGCAGAAGAAGTTATTCATAAAGGAGAAGAATAATATGGCAGTAAAAAGAAATGGATTAGGAAAAGGACTGGACAGTCTTATTCCAGATAAAAAAGTAAATCCGGCTTCTTCTGAAAAAACAGTGGATAAGAGTCAAAAAGAAGAAACGGAAAATAAGACAGGCGAGGTTGTGGTAAAGATTAATCAGGTTGAACCGAACCGTGAACAGCCAAGAAAAGATTTTGACGAGGATGCTCTTATGGAACTGGCTGATTCTATCAAACAGTTTGGTATCCTACAGCCTCTTCTCGTACAGAAGAAAAAAGATTATTATGAGATTATTGCGGGAGAGCGAAGATGGCGCGCTGCAAAGCTGGCAGGTGTAAAAGAGGTTCCTGTTATCATAAAAAATTATACAGATCAGGAGATTGTGGAGATCTCTCTTATCGAGAATATTCAGCGTGAAAATCTTAATCCGATTGAGGAAGCAATGGCTTTTAAGCGACTTCTTGAAGAGTTTAATTTAAAGCAGGATGAAGTTGCAGAGAGAGTATCAAAAAGTCGTACTGCAGTTACTAATTCTATGAGACTTCTGAAGTTGAGCGAAAGAGTTCAGCAAATGATTGTGGATGATATGATCAGCACAGGACACGCAAGAGCTCTGCTAGCGGTTGATGATGAAGAACAGCAGTATATACTGGCAAATAAGATCTTTGATGAAAAGCTAAGTGTTCGGGAGACGGAAAAGCTGGTCAAAGCGTTAAAAAATCCGAAAAAGGAGATTAAGAAACCAAAACAAGAACATACGTTCGTATACGATAATCTGGAAGAACAGATGAAAAATATAATAGGAACAAAGGTAAGTGTAAACCCCAAAGCGAATGGAAAGGGTAAAATAGAGATAGAATACTATTCAGAGGAAGAACTGGAGAGAATTTATGATCTAATAATGTCCATCAGGGAGAAATAATATAGCCCGGCTTAGAATAGGGGAAAAAAGATATAAGAGGGAGATAAATATTTAGAAGGAGATGTATGCTAAATGAACGGAATACTGGATAATCTGGGAATAGATCCGTTTTACTTATTCATTATTATATTCATCCTGCAGATTGTGTTCATTGTACTGTATGTGTTACTGAACAGCAGGTACAGGAAACTACAAAGAAGTTATTCCACTTTTATGAGAGGCAGAAGCGGTAAGAATCTGGAGAAAAGCATTTTCAAGAAGTTCAGCGAACTGGAAGAAATATCTGAGATGGTCAAAGAAAATGAAAAAGCAGTTCAGGATATACGAAAAAAGATGGAGGACCATTATCAAAAAGTTGGGATCGTAAAATACGATGCGTTTCATGAGATGGGCGGGAACTTAAGCTTCGTGCTGACGATGCTGGATCAAAATGACAATGGATGGATATTCAACGCGATGCACAGCAGAGAAGGATGTTACACATATATCAAAGAGATTATAAAAGGGGAAAGTTATATTGAACTGTCTGAAGAAGAGAGACAATGCCTTGAAAAAGCAGTCTATCAGGAAGAGTATGATCTAAAAGATATAAAAAAATATAAGAAATGAGAGGAAAAAACAATGTTAGATATTAAATTTTTAAGAAGTAACCCGGAAATTGTAAAACAGAATATAAAAAATAAATTTCAGGAAGAGAAGCTTCCACTCGTTGACGAGGTGATCCAACTGGATCAGAGAAACCGGGAGATTAAACAGGAAGTAGAGGCGCTTCGCGCTGAGAAAAACAAAGCTTCCAAAGAGATCGGCGCGATGATGGCTCAAAAAAAGTTTGAGGAAGCAGAAGCGCTTAAGAAAAAGGTGGCAGAAAACGCGGGAAGGATTGATGAACTTTCCACAGAGGAAAAAGAGGTGGAGGAAAAGATCAGGAAGATTATGATGATCATTCCGAATATCATTGATCCGTCTGTGCCGATCGGAAAAGACGACAGTGAGAACATAGAGATTGAGAGGTTTGGCGAACCCGCAGTTCCTGATTTTGAGATTCCGTATCACACAGAGATTATGGAATCATTTAACGGTATTGACCTTGACAGTGCAAGGAAGGTTGCAGGAAATGGATTTTATTATCTGATGGGAGATATCGCGAGACTTCATTCAGCGGTGATTGCGTATGCCCGTGATTTTATGATTAACAGAGGCTTCACATACTGTGTTCCTCCTTTTATGATACGAAGCAATGTGGTAACAGGTGTGATGAGTTTTGCAGAGATGGATGCTATGATGTATAAGATAGAGGGAGAGGATCTCTATCTTATCGGTACAAGCGAACACTCCATGATCGGAAAGTTCATTAACACACAGCTTACAGAAGACCAGCTTCCACAGACACTGACGAGCTATTCTCCGTGCTTCCGCAAGGAGAAGGGTGCACACGGCATTGAAGAGAGGGGAGTATATCGGATTCATCAGTTCGAGAAACAGGAAATGATCGTTGTATGCAAACCTGAGGAAAGTATGGACTGGTACGAAAAACTCTGGCAGAATACGGTAGATCTGTTCCGCTCCATGGAGATTCCGGTGCGAACTCTTGAGTGCTGTTCAGGTGATCTGGCGGACCTTAAAGTGAAGTCTGTGGACGTAGAGGCATGGTCTCCGCGCCAGAAGAAATATTTTGAGGTGGGGAGCTGCTCCAATCTGGGTGACGCTCAGGCAAGAAGGCTCGGCATACGCGTAAAAGGGGAAAACGGAAGCTATTTTGCGCATACATTGAATAATACAGTCGTAGCGCCGCCAAGAATGCTTATTGCATTTTTAGAAAATCATCTTCAGGCAGACGGTTCTGTTACCATACCAGAAGTGTTAAGAGTGTATATGGGCGGCAATGATAAAATTACGCCGAAAAAATAGAGAAAGAATAAGAACAGATGCACCAATATTTAAAAGCGATCGGATTCGATAATATCAACACAAAAAACAATTTAAAAAAACTTTTGAAAACTATTCAAAAGGAGTTCACTCACCAGACGATTATCTCATACAGACCGGGTGAAGACTTCTGTGAGATGAGAAAAGAATACGGGCAGTGTATTGGTATTTCTCTGTGCGGCGAATTGGATGAACAGGAAAATTTTCAACCGGACTATTATTTTCCTTATTTTGAGGGGAGCGGGATCAGCACTTACGCGGAGATCGCTGTGGAGAGAAAGATTGAGAAGGAACAGTATGTAGGAATGTGCGAGGATTCTAAGATTGGGATCAGTCTCATTTTTACCCTTCAGAATGGCCTTGAATATATGAGAGAGCGACAAGCCGGGTTTGCCGCGGATATTACCACATCTGTTACGTTGTCCGGCCTGGCGTTGTCGGGAATGATTCTTTTACCCGTTGTTAAAGATGAGAGGCATCTAAAAAGTGATCAGGAAGCTTCGGACAATAGAAAAATGCTGCTGAATGCGGCGAGAAACGGGGATCAGACAGCAATTGAAACGCTGACATTAGACGATATTGATATATATTCTCAAGTATCTCGACGTTTGGAAAGTGAAGATGTATTTTCTATTGTGGATACTTATTTCATGCCTTATGGTGTGGAGTGTGATTTGTACTCCATTATGGGAGAGATACTGGCAGTGCGCAGGAGAAAGAATGTGGCGACCGGGATGGAGTTGTATCAGATGAAGCTCAATGTCAATGAACTCCAGTTCGATGTGTGTGTTCCTGCAGATGAGGTAATGGGAGAGCCGGACATCGGACGGCGGTTTAAAGGGACGATCTGGCTCCAGGGATATATCAATTTCTGAAATAGATATGCTAAGAGAAAAGCGCTGCAGCACATAAGAAAACATCATGGAAGAAAGCGAATGATAAAGAAAAACGAATAAAACAGTTGAGAATTTGGGGAAAACGTGGTATATTATTTAATGCGTCCGGGATAGATGCGCTCAATAATATATGTCGCTATAGCTCAGTTGGATAGAGCGACCGCATCCTAGGAATAAGCTGAGGCGTTCCCCTAAGAGATATTGTAAAAAATGCTCAGGGTTCTATTCAAATTTGAAAATGCAAAAAGTGATAAGAAGGCATTCCCTTATTTGGGGAATACTCTGATGTCACCATAATCAAAAATTTGTAGATTGGCAGTCATAAAAGACTGATAATCTTATATATGGTCGCCGGGTGAAAAACTCGAGAAACCCAGTAAAATCAAGGGTTTGCGGCATGTGTCTTCGTAGCTCAGCTGGATAGAGCACTCGCCTCCTAAGGGCTTCTTAGAGCAATCGCCTAACTTGCTTTTTCTAGCTGAGTTTTATAGATAAAATTGAATAATGTCCCAGTACCTCAGTAGGATAGAGGGTCCGCCTCCTAAGAAAGTGTTGAAACATACACCCCGGAGGAAAAGGAAAAAGGTAACAAGTAAAATTAAATATAGATTTTCTAAATGTCGCTATAGCTCAGCTGGATAGAGCGACCGCCTCCTAAGCGGTAGGTCGGAGGTTCAAATCCTCTTAGCGACGCCAAAAACTCCGCCGAAAACGTTGATTTTTCAAGGTTTTCGGCGTTTTCTTTTTCCCAAGAAAAATCGAACACATAACAAACAGCGATTAGCAGGAAGCATTTTTGCTAATCGGAAGTGACCATGGTGAACTCGAACGATTGATTTTTGTCACCGATTAGCTTGCTAATGATTAGCAGAAAATTTTCGATTTTTGCTAATCAAACGGCCTCTCCTGCTAATTTGCCGAAAAATCATGCAAAAAACCTTGCTAATTGGATGGGCGAATGTTACCGAGTAAAAGGCATTTTTTTGAAGTTTATTCCGTCCTTTTGCTGGCATATTTGAGGGGGTACACCGCTTCTCGTATAATGATGCTGTAAGGAGGTGCATCGTATGAGAGAAAAAACATTTCATGTTTATGTGGATAGCCATGATAGAAGCCTTTTGCTTCAAAGTCTTGTAGAATTGAAAAATCTGTTAATCAATGCACCAGTTAAGAAGCTAAAAATCAGTTGAAAGCACTCCTAAAAGTTATATAATAAGAAGTGAATATTTATTTGGAGGTTCCTATCATATGGATGAAAGAGAAAAGATTATTCGATTATGGTTTGATATGTGGCTTAATCAACAAGATTTAGGAATTGATGATATCTTTACAGACGATCTCATATATATTGAAAGCTGGGGGCCTAAATACGAAAATAGAGAACTGTTAAAGCACTGGTTCAATGAATGGAATACTCGTGGAAAAGTTCTTATATGGGACATTAAACAATTTTTCCATAAGGACAACCAAACCATTGTGGAATGGTATTTCAAAAATAAAATGAATACTGGAAATTTTGAAGAGTTTGATGGGATTTCTTTAGTTGTATGGACAAAAGACAACAAAATAAAAGAACTAAAAGAATTTGGATGTAATCTAAATAACTATAATCCATACGAAGAAAGCGATATTCCCCAATTTAGAGATGAGAAAGTGAATTGGTTTTGAGCCTTGCAAATATAAGTTAAACCTTAAAAATTAAATATTGTTTACATAGCCGATTGGTATAAAAGCCAGTCGGCTTTTTGTTTGCCCAGCATGGGCAAACTCTAACGGGTGAAAGTCCCGAACATACCCTGATAGTGGGAAGTGTATAGCTAAACGGCAAGGGTGTTCATCGCGAGGTGAAATCTGAAAGAAGCCGTAGGCAAACCTCTGGTCTGACGGACAGAAATCACATAGAAGGCAGTTCTCCGAGAGATAAGCTTGCAAAAGAAAGTAAAGTCTAATAACTATCACATATCAAAAACTTCTATGAATACTCCCTCTCCCCCAACTGCCCATTTATTCCCGAATGGAAGAAACAGGGCGAGGATTTCTATCGTGAGAAAATAGAGAGCCTGCAATGGGGACGAGATGTATTCCTTCCCTATCTGGAACAGCATAAGACTCTGACGCCAGAGGACGAGAAGCTCTTTGCGGAAATCATGGCAACCGAAAATGACTGGTTCCGTGTCCCGGAGAATAAGAATACAAGCCTTGCCGGGCGTTTGGTGGACTTCATTGAGGAAGTTGATCCATATGAGTATCAGGACACCTTGGAAGTTGGAGAAACCAAAGAGG
>CAJFQC010000014.1 GCA_904418845.1 uncultured Ruminococcus sp.
GAACTACACCCGCACATATCGGGGTGACAGGATTCGAACCTGCGACCTCCTGGTCCCAAACCAGGCGCTCTAGCCAAGCTGAGCCACACCCCGGTATTTCTCTACGTTTCCTGTCTTTCCCGTAGCGCATTGACTATTATATTATATGGTTTTACCATTGTCAACAATTTTTTTCAGTTTTTATTTATCAGAGTTCGGCCATGCAGCGTATGAACAGTATAAAACATGTCCGCATGTTCTTGTGAGCGGGCATCTTTATAAGCAGAACGCCTCTTCCCGTCTGGTCTACCGATCCAGGAAAAACTGTTCAAAAACCGGCTCTTTGTCCTCTTCTATCTCCATGAGCATATAACTGCCCTTTCGCCCCTCCTGGCGGGGAAAAGAAAGGCTCCCCGGATTAAGCACGGTAATCCCGTTCTTCTGCTCGAAAAACGGGCGGTGCGTGTGTCCGAACATTACAATATCTGCATTTCTTGACTCGCCCTCTTCCCTGATATACTCGGGGTCGAGCGACACATAATACGGGTGGCCGTGGCTGATAAATACTTTATATCTACCTATATTAAATTCTTCCTCCCTTGGAAGATCTGAAAAGAAATCATTGTTTCCTTTCACCAAATGCTTCTCACAGTCCACCACCGCATTTATGTATTCTTCTCCGCCTTCCACGTCACCAAGATGAATAAACATATCAATACGGCCTGCCTCTTCCAGCGCTCTGTCAAGAGCGGCATGCCTTCCATGCGTATCACTGACGATCAATACTCTCATAACGCTTCCTCTCTAAATCTCTTCTTTAAGACTTCCCTCATCTCATGGAGCGCTTTTCCCCGATGGCTTATCTCATTCTTCTGTTCCGGCGTCATCTGCGCTGTGGTGCAGCCATACTCAGGCACATAGAAAATGGGATCATATCCAAAACCATTCTTCCCCTCTGCTTCCCCGGCGACTTTCCCCTCAACTGTCCCGCGCACCGTCAGCACTGTGCCATCCGGAAATACTGCTGCCACCGCGCACACAAAACGCGCGGTCCGCTGTTCCTCCGGCACGCCTTCCATACGGTCCAGAAGGATACGGTTCTTTATATCATAAGATGTATCCTCCCCCGCGAATCTTGCAGAATAGATCCCCGGCGCCTTGTCCAGATAATCAATCTCTAATCCGGAATCATCCGCGAGCACAACATCACTCGTAAGGACACGAGATACCGCACGCGCTTTGATTTCCGCATTTTCTTCAAAAGTCATGCCATCCTCGACAATATCCAGATCTACGCCTGCTTCCTTCATGGAGACAATCTCCATCCCCAGATCCGCCATGATCATGCGTATCTCTTTCATCTTATTTTCATTACCTGTTGCAAATACAATCCTTTTTTTCATCTTTCCTTTGTACCCTCTATCCTTGTACCTTTCCTCTTTTTCTTATGTATTTTCCAAACGTTTCCGCCCCGGCGGCTTCGGACCACGGAACTGGTAGAAATACGTCCGTATCATGCCATTATATATCTTTCTGTTCTTATCCGCCCTGCGTCCAAAATACCGCTCCGCGTCTTCGTAGCTGGTGATCATATACGCTGACCAGCTGTCAAGCCCACGGAAAGCCTCCCCGAATTCCCGGTATATCCGGGGAAGCGCACTTTTTTCCTCAAGACGCTCTCCATAGGGTGGATTAGTGATAATGAATCCATATTTCTTAGAATGGCTGAAATCCTTCACCGCTCTTTGCTGGAAATGGATCAGATGTTCCACGCCCGCTTCCTCCGCGTTTCTGCGGGCTGTACGCACTACCTCCGGGTCTGCATCATAGCCCTGTATATCTGTCTCGATCTCATCATCAATCAGGTCCTGCGCCTCATTGACTGCTTCATACCAGTTCTTCCTGTCAATCAGATTTGTCCAGTCCTCCGCCGTGAATGAGCGGTCCATTCCAGGGGCGATATTGGCTGCCATCATTGCCGCCTCGATAGGAAATGTTCCACTGCCGCAAAACGGGTCTACAAGTACCCTGTCTTTTCTCCACGGCGTCAGCATGATGAGCGCCGCTGCCAGATTCTCCGCAATAGGCGCCTTGCCCGCCACAGGCCTGTAACCTCTTTTATGAAGGGATACTCCCGTCGTATCGATACCCACGGTAACGACATCTTTCATCAAAAATACCCTCACCGGATAAGATGCCCCTGTCTCCTGAAACCATTGTATACTGTATTTCATCCTGAGGCGCTCCACCATAGCCTTTTTCATAATGGACTGGATATCCGACGGACTGAAAAGACGGCTCTTCACAGACGCCGCTTTTGTTACCCAAAATTTCCCGTCCTCAGGAATATATTTCTCCCACGGGATCTCCTTTGTCCTGTCGAACAACTCTTCAAAAGTGACTGCCCGAAAACTCCCCACCTTGAGAAGTATCCTCTCCGCAGTTCTCAGAAATATATTTGCCCTGCACACTGCGTCCGCCCCGCCTGAGAAAGTAACTCTTCCGTCCTCAACCTGAACAATCTCATATCCAAGATTTTGAATCTCTTTCTTTAATACAGATTCCAGTCCAAAATGGCACGGAGCAATCCATTCCGCCTTATCTATACCCATGAAATCTTCCATCCTTGTCCCTAATCTGTATCCATCTTACTATAAATCAAAGGCAGAGTAAAGTTGAACTTTGCTCTGCCCTTGTGTCATTGCGCCATATGGCGCGTCTTAGAAAACACCCCCGTTGCCCAAGGTGTTCCTCAGTTTAATAACGGTCAGAAGCGTTAGAAGCATTGTAGTTTCTTCCGCTGTTCTGGCTGTTTGATGCGTTTGACTCAGCGTTGCTGCTGTTCTTGTTAGAGTTCTTGTTCTTGCTCTGTGTATCCCCATAGGATGAGTAAGAGCTGTTCTTTGAAGTTGTGTTCTTGTTAGAATTAGAATTGTTAGCGTTACTATAATTCTTTGCCATGATGATACCTCCTGTTTTTTGATTCATTCTTAGTATCTCATAAGCACGTTTTTTTATTCATGTTTTTTATATTCATAATTTCATAATTTTTTAAATATTTTGCTTGCTTTTTCCAATTCAATATATTATACTATTCATTGTAGGAAGGTTACTTTCTACAACCCCTTATTAATTATTTATACTCCCCTCAAAAGATCGATGGCTCCCCCATCGGTCTTTTACTATTCTGAGATAGCAAAACCAACGTTCATAGTTTGTTCATTTATCCTTTAAAATTCTTTTACGATATCAACATGTTTTCTTCATTTCTCCCTCATATACTATAACCATCGAAAGAAAAAACAAACATAAACAAGACGTTAACAAGTTATTTTGAATAAACTTTTTCATAATACATGCCGGGAGCTGAGCCGATCAGCTACCCGGCATCCTCCCTTTTCAGGAACCGCATTTCCTCCGTTTTTGTATCTGGCAATATACGGCTGTATAGATCCATTATCACGGCAAGGGAACCCACGGCAAGGGAACCGTCCCCAGGCATTATCTTTAACACCTGTGGCTGTATCCCCATAAAACAATGCCGGGAAACCGATAAAAGCTTCCCGGCATTCCGACCTCTCCACGATGTTTTGGGCGCGCCGGACGTGACATCCCTCTCATACGCACATTTTTCTATATATAAATGCTTTCTCATGGGATTCGTTTATACCCCTCACTGTATCAAATTCCCGCTCTGCCTGCTTCACATGACCAAGTCCCATATGGCCAAGAGCCAGCAGATAATGGCAGTGGATCTTATTCTTTCTCATCAGATCTTCATCAAAGAGCTGAAGATCCGGCAGTGATACGGCAAAATAGTCGATATGTACTTCGTCAAATATGTGAGACTCTCCGTATTCAAGAAGCCTGTTATAAAGCGTCGCCGCGGTCTTCTCATCCCCGAGCGCCTCATAACACTTACCCTGATAGAAGATCATATCTGCCGGCTGGTCATTGTAGTACATCATGCCCGCAATCTCTCCCAGCCCTTTGGTCCCGTTCTCCCACATCTCACGGGCTGTATTACCGTCTCCTCTCTTGCTGCTGATCATACCCAGATAGTAGTAGATATCATTATCGCTTACACCCTCCAGTTTTCCTTCTCCGAGATTGACCGGGTATACCGTTGCCCGCTTCAAGCACTCTTCCGCAGCCTCCATATCTGACTGTTCCATTTTCTCTTTCGCCATCTCTATGAGTGAAATGCGGTACTGCATGGTAATCTTGCCTTCTCCGCCTTCCCACGGATGGAACTTATGCTCCATTATGAGGCGGTATGCCTCTTCATATCTTCCCTGCAAATTCAGAAGGCTGATATACTCTGTGTAGAGGTCATCCCTTGTGCGCGCCAGCTCCACGTGGCTGTCAAGCAGCGTAAACCTCTCTTTGACCGGCACATTCATCTTTTTATAGAGCTGATCAAGCTCAAGAAGAATCCTTGCGTCTGACTCATTCAGGTGGAACGCTTTCTCCATCGCCTCTCTTGCTTTCTGCAGCTCTGCCGTCTTGTTGAAATACACAAGCGACAAGTTTCTCCACACGGTAGGGAAATTCGGATCAATCTCGGCCGAACACTCCCAGAGGTTTCTTGCCTTCTCATACTGGTATTTATCATACCAGAGGTTGCCCAGGTAATATCTTGCTTTTGCATCCGCTCTATTCTGATCTGCCGCCCACTCAAGCACAGAGATATCCTCCAGCCTGTTCGGGAAGCAGTAATCGCTCGGTGCGGATACCGCTGTGCGAAGCGCCTCTTCCGCTCCTTCGCCGTCTCCCATCTGCGCTTTATAATATGCAGTATAATAGCATATCATGGGATGGGAGAGCCCGCTTTCTTCCAGAATGCAGACAGCTTCTTTCCAGAAGCCTCCCTCCGCATAGTCTGATGCCAACAGGATGACAGCGTTCGGATTATATCTCATCATGCCGAACACTTTCTGCTTCTCCTCCCAGCCGGCTTCCGCCCGGCTCATATAATCAAAGGGATCAATCTCGATATTGGCTTTCAGCCATTCTTTGCGATCCTCTTCTCTTCCCAGCACTCTGAGGAGTACAGCCTTAAGGCCTCTGGCCTTAACGTTGTGCATGTTTTTGACAAGTCCCTTCTCCACAAGCTCAAGCGCCTCCGCATAGTTCTGCTTCCTGGATGCGATCACAGCCAGGTAGTAATAGGACATCTCCTGCTGTTCATTGCTCCACGTAGCTTTATAGAATGCGTCAAACGCCTCATCGTATCTCTCCTGATGGAACAGAGAGAGTCCCAGGTCATAGTATGCCTCGCTGATATAAGGGTTCGGATTCTTTAAAATGCTTCTCGCCACCGCTTTTCTGAAATATGTTTCACTCTCATTGAACAGCCCTCTTCTGAGCAGCAGCAGCCCATAGCTCGTATTGATCCTGATATCTCCCGGATCTCTTTTTAAACCTTCCAGATAGTAGGGGTCTGGTCTGTATGTAGCATGGCGGTACTGCTCGATGTGCATTCCGGTCAGATACAGCTCCTCGTTTGTCGCAATCTCCTCGGGTGCTTCCGCCGCTTTCGCGGGGGCCGGTATCTGGGCGATCTCTTCCGGAGCCGCTTTATAGCTCAGCAGCAGATGACCATCCCTTCCGTAAACCGAAGCTTCCAGACCGCTTTCCTCATAAACACTGCTTCCGCATGTCTTTTTAAACACGTTCACCGGCGACAGGCTGCTCACCTCGTCCAGGATTGTTTTTCCATTATATGTCACACAGATTCTGACCCCTTCTGTCTCCTTCGAAGCATAGACGGTCACCTCTGCTTTATTGTCTTTGTTCTTTTCTATATTAAGAACGAGTTCTTTCGTGGCGTTCTTTACATTTCCAGCTTCTTTATATGGCATAAAATACTGTACGAACGTCTTCTCCTCAAAGGGCTTCAGCCATGTAAAATCAGGCTGGTTGTCTGTATATACCCCTGTCATCAGTTCGATGTACGGTCCATTCTTATCGGTCAGATTTCTGTCCCAGGCCTGGCCGAAGTCACCGCAGCCCCAGGTCCACTGTTTCTTTCCAGGAGATACATGGTGATCCGCTATGTGCAGAATCCCCGCCTTTTTTCCATAATCATAGCCTCCCACAAAATTATAGTCTGAGTGATATGCCATGTATGAGGTGGGTACGGGAATATTTTTATAACGGGAGATATCCACACCTTCCCCGTAGTTATGCTTATAATAAACGCCTCTTGCGACCGGAAATCTTGACACGTCTCTCTTGCCGTGATCCATGACCGCGTGCACATCCGGCGGGAAGATAGACTGAGTATTATCGTTGACAGCAACCGCCGGGTTCGCCCACCAGAGGAAAGTCTGCGGCAGCTCAGTCCGGTTGTAGAGCTGTCCGCGTATCTCCAGATATGCCTTTCCTGGATACAGAGTAAAGCCTGCCATGCCCTTTGTGCCGTACATTCTGTCTACTTCGCTGACAAACACAGTCTTACTCCCGTCTTCATTCTCCTGCAGCACATAATCCACCGGTGAAAACGTAGTCGGCCTGTGATGCTGCGGCCAGTTGAACTCTATACCGCCGCTGATCCATGGACCGGTAAGGCCTACAAGCGCCGGTTTGATCACCTCATTATAATATACGAAATCATACCCGTTAGTTTTGTCGTAAGCCCGTTGAATACGGCCGCCCAGTTCGGGCAGGATCATAATTTTCAGATACTCGTTTTCAAGCCATACCGCGTTGTATTCTTTATCTTTTTTCTCGTCGTAGATCTTGTCGATCACCGGAAGAGGGTATACCTTTCCCGAACTGCCCTGATACACTCGTTTTTCAAAGAACATCGGGTTCTTATCCGGCGTTCCAACTTCATATGTAGGAATTGTGATTCTTTCCTCCCACACTTGAACTTCCCTGATGTTTTTTTCCATGTTT
The DNA here is from genome assembly GCA_904418845.1 of uncultured Ruminococcus sp. GTDB lineage: Bacteria > Bacillota > Clostridia > Lachnospirales > Lachnospiraceae > Mediterraneibacter. The sequence goes on from CAJFQC010000014.1 coordinate 6,883, forward strand.
ATCTGTCTCCTTCTCACTCTGTTGATTTGACATTTTTTCATATTAAAGGTTGAACTAGCTTTGTTTTGCCATTATAATATCATCATATATAACATTTCTGTTTTTGTTTATTGCTAATTTTTTTTGAATAATTGCTCCTGTAATTTATTGCTTGCAGACACGTTGCCAAAGGAGGTTATCCATGCGCGCTCAAGAGAAAGGCGTACTTTCTTCATCGAATCTGTATTTTCATACAGCCAGCCCCAGGGCGAAAAAATTGTTCTTCTATCCACTGTGTACCGGACACTTTGTCTGTGACAGCGATTACAATCTTAAGCGCACCAGCTATGACAGTTTTCTTGTTATGCATATCGTGCACGGCACAGGTTTTCTCGAAACGGACGGCCAGAATATCGCCCTCAAAGAAGGAGATTTTGTACTGGTCGACTGCTACCGCCCCCACCACTATTATACGGAGACCGGATGGGAACTCCTGTGGCTCCATTTTGACGGCCCCATGGCCAGAAGCTTTTTTGATGAACTGACCGCCAGATCCCTGATTCTGCCGCCGCCGGATATCCCCTCTGCCTACAAGGCGCTGAAAGCAGTCTACGATGCATATAATCTGCACAGAGATTATAGCGAAGCCTCACTGTCCTGTATGATCGGTAATCTTCTCTGTATGTTCTTCAACGGCCCCGCGCCTGAAACATCAGATGGGTCCTCACGGCCACCGGCACGTTCTCTCGGCGACACTCTGTCTTATATCTCCGAGAATCTGGACAGCCCGCTGACTGTCGACGAACTGGCAGAGCGGGCATTTTTGAGCAAATATTATTTTATCCGTCTATTTAAAAAGGAAGTCGGCTACACTCCTCACGAGTACATTGTTGTATCTCGTGTGAACTTCGCCGCCTTCCTTTTGAAAACCACTACATTTTCTATCAAAAATATTTCTATTAAGTGCGGGTTCTCGGATGAGAGCAGTTTCTGTACTACCTTCAAACGTGTTATGGGAAGCACTCCGCTCTCCTACCGCAACTCCGGAAAATGAATCTGCTTGATTCTTCTATTGTTCTGTCTGTGAAAACTCAACACGTTCATTACTTGGCCCTGTGATGGTAAAATACCTGCACTTCTTCGGGCTCCATATATCTGTAGACTCTATCCCGTCCGTCACAACGGGATAGTTTTTTTCTGTGCAGTACGCATATACTCTGTCCAGATCTTCTGTCCTGAGCGCTATGTGATCCACATGGCCGTCACTTCTCTGGCCGGCCGCCTCCTTTTCTTCTGCGTCCGCGCTTTCATACAGTTCTATGATACATCCGGAATTCTCCATCATCGCCACATGATAGCCGTTCAAATCTCTGGCTTTTGCCGCTGCACGAAAACCAAATTCCTCATAGAAGGAAACCGATTTTTCCAGATCTGTGCACGGGACTCCTATATGTGCGAATCCATTCACCATATCTGCCATTATACATGCCTCCTTATATCTCGTCGTACTCGATTCCAAACACAGAACATACGGCACGCATTTGATTGCTTCTCTTGCCGGTGCAGACAATAACATGATGTGAGTATATCTTTTCCATCAGGCGGTATCCATCGGCCACCTTGATCAGTCCGCCGTTTCTACAGTCTGATCCCGGATACTGCACATATTCTTCCAGAACAGCTTTCTCTACCATCAGGCTCTTAAAATCGGAGTGGAGTTTGCACATCGTGATATTGCCCTTCTCCACTTCTGCGTCGATAGCCGTGGAATGTTCGCCGAACAGCCATGCGAGAACAGACGGCTTCAATGTCCATTTTGTAGCATACTTCTGGGCAATGCTGCATCCCAGATATCCGCAGTGCACGAGGAGCGCGTGATTGTCCGGATCTTCCACATCCGGAAAGCTCTGGATCTTCTCGTGAGAAAGAGCCGGCATTCCAGAAAGGAACGGATATATGTTCGTCGTAAATATTGCAGAATCAATGACAGATCCCATGATGTACTGAGTCAGGAGCGCAGATGTGTCTCCCTCGCATCCCCACATAACGCCCCGGTCGCGGTACAGCAGATTCCAGGCAAGGCACGGAGTTACATTTGTGTCGTAAGCCTCATTGATACAGTTTACTCCACATGCCGCCACGTTTCCTGTCTTATCCACCTCTTCCCGGAGAGACATGAACATTTTGATTGTCTCATACATCGCTTTATCGTTTACGCCCTCACTGTCAAAATCCCAGCGTTCCAGCTCCTTTTTGGCGTCTTCATCAGCGATGGATTTCGCGTAATCGCAAAGATCTTTGTACGGCTTGCGGACGATCTCTATGCCAAACTTCTCTTTGATGTCATTTGTACATTCGTCGTTCCACCAGTAAAAAATCTTAAACTGCTCCGGTATCAGCCCGTCCCCCGGCGTATCCTGGAATATGAGAAATTTCTGTCCCCGCATCACACGTTTTAATGCCAGTGCTTTCAGAATCGTCTTTCCAAGCTCAATGCTGTGTGGATTATAAACTTCGAATCCCTTTGACTTCAAATAGGTAACAGCTTCCCAGTCAAACATGAGCGACACGCCAAACACAGTAGTGATCACCAAGATTGGTTTTTGGATCGTCCTTTTAAAAAGTTCCAGGTTTGTGTAAGTGTCTACCCACATAACCGGAATAAGGACTGCGTCCACATCCTCCGGAATCTCATCCCCCAGCATTACCGGATCTTTCACTTCCATCTCTTCTGCGTAGATTTCTTTTAATTTCCCAAGGATTTTATCGAATTCTTCCATATTCGTTCCTTCAAACCTCATAGGAACGACTCTGGCGATATTTTTCGCTATTGTGTTTTTCATTCTCATACCTCTTTTCTTAAATCACTTGCCACTGTCTTCTTGTCTTTTTTATTTTCCTTTGCCGCGTTTTTTAAGTGTGTCGAGCAGGACAGCAATCAGTATAACAGAACCTTTGACAATATCCTGGAAATAAAACGATATGTTCAACAGATTCAGAGCGTTATTGATGACTCCGATCGTCAGGGCGCCAAACAACACTCCTATGATGCTGCCCACGCCTCCTGAGAAGCTGGTTCCGCCAAGAACGGCTGCCGCCACCGCGTCCATCTCATAACCTTCGCCCGCCGTCGGCTGACCTGAATACATGCGGGAGGCCAGAATAATTCCAACTATTGCGGACAGAGTGCCCGAATACACATAACAAAAGAACTTTGTCTTTACTACATTAATACCCGAATATCTGGCAGCCTCACTGTTGCCTCCTACAGCCAGCACGTAATTTCCAAACTTAGTTTTATGCAGAAGCAAATAAGAAATCACCACAATAATGATTAGGATAACAATTGGTATCGGCACCTCAAATAATCCGAATGACAGATATCCATTTCCAATCAGGTTGTATACTTCATTAGAAGAACGGATAGGTAAGCCTGCCGAATATACATAGGCAATACCTCTTCCAATTTGCATGGAGGCCAGAGTAACGATAAATGGAGGAATATTCAGCTTTGCCACGAAAAATCCATTGAAGATTCCGAATACCGGTCCGGTCAGAAGAGCAAGAAATACTGCAACCCATACATTCACGCCGTCGCTGATAAGCCCGCAGCTGATCACTCCCGATACCGCCAAAACCGAACCCACAGAAAGGTCAATTCCTCCCGAAATGAGGACAATAGTCATTCCAATCGTCAGTATGCCGTTTGTTGACATTTGCCGTATAATATTGACCATATTGCTGCTCGTCAGAAAAGCCTCAGGTATGATGACTGCAACGATCACCGAAACAATGAGCAAGGCCATAATGCTGCTCAGCTTATTTGTAACAGAGGCCACTATTTTTTTCGTGTTAGACAGATCCATTTTCTTCACTTCCTCTCATCGCGTATGCCATAATCTTTTCCTGTTTCAGTTCACTTCTGTCTAAAATCCCCGTAATTTTCCCTTCCCGCATAACAACTACCCTTGTGGATAGGTTGATAATCTCTGACATATCAGATGAGATGAGTATTACACTTACATCCTTCTTTGCCAGCCGGAAAATCAGGTCATAAATCTCCATCTTTGCTCCCACATCAATTCCCCGGGTCGGCTCGTCAAGTATGATGATATCGGGTGTATTTTCCAGCCATTTTGCCAGAACGATCTTCTGCTGGTTTCCTCCTGAGAGGGAAGAAACCAGAGTTGTGAAAGACGGCGTTTTGATCCTCAGGGAAGAAACTTCTTCTGACACGATCGAATTGGCTTTCTTTTTGTTGACGATACAGCCTTTGATAAATTTGTCGAGAACAACTAAAAGCGTATTAAACTGGACTGTATTTCCCAGAACAAGCCCCTGACCCTTTCTGTCCTCCGGAACAAGCGCAATACCGTTTTTGATAGCGTCTTTGGGGCTGTTAATTTTCACTTCGCGCCCCTTGATCTTCACTGTGCCTGATTGGATTGGATCAATCCCGAACAGCGCGCGGGCAAACTCTGTCCGTCCGGCCCCTACAAGTCCGGAAAAGCCGAGGATCTCTCCTTTTCTCAGCTGAATGTTGATATCTGAGACGTATTTACTGGACAGATTTTCCACTTCAAGGACATTTTCTGAAAGACTTCCCTGATCATAATTGTAGATCTCCTCCAACTGACGGCCTACCATCATTGAGATCAGTTCGTTTCTGTCTGTCTCTTTTGTCTTAACTGTTCCGATATACTTTCCATCCCTTAAAATCGTAATATTGTCTGCTATCTCAAACAGCTCGTCCATTCTGTGGGAAATATAAATGATTCCTATCCCGTCATTTTTCAGCCTTTCGATAATCTTGAACAGCTTGCGGGTATCATTGTCCGTGATCGCCGCAGTCGGCTCATCCATAACAATGATTCTTGAGTTCATGCTAAGCGCCTTTGCAATCTCCACGATCTGCTGCTTCGCTATGCTCAGTTTTGACACAATATCATTGGCATTAATATCAAACTCCAGATATTCGAGCAGTTCTGCCACTTTTTTTACATTTTCTCTCTGGTTGATGAAAACTCTGCCGTTTTCCCTTCCCAGATAAATATTCTGTGCCACTGTCATCTCAGGCACCAGCGATATTTCCTGATGGATGATTCCTATCCCGCATTCCTGCGAGACAGCAACGCTGTTAATAGTCCTCTTTTCGCCGTCGATCTCGATCTCGCCCTGATCCGGGATATAGATTCCGCCAAGCACTTTAATCAGAGTAGACTTACCGGCGCCGTTCTCACCTAAAAGAGCGTGTACCTCTCCCCTGTTTAAAGTGAGGCTGACATCATCAAGGGCCACCACACCTGGGAATTTCTTTGTGACGTTTTTCATTTTCAATAGAACTTGTTCACTCATGATATCCCTTCTTCTTTCGGTTGTATATTTTCTTGATTAGTATCCCGGATTTTCCTCACAGTTATCTGCGTTGATCCACAAAGAGGGAACCATGACTTCCTTTTCTGTGATCTCTTCGCCGTCAAGGATCTTGTATGCATTCTCAAGACATGTTTTTGCGACTTCAACCGGGAACTGTGCCGCAGTACCGATCATTTTGCCTTCTTTCACAGCGTTTACACCATCTGAGGAACCATCTACAGAAGCCACCTTCACATCTTCCAGCATTCCCGCTGATTCAAGAGATGCCACTGCGCCCAGCGAGGACGGATCGTTAATGCAGAAAACTGCATCCAGGTCTGGATAGCTCTGGATCATATTGTCCATGATCGTAAGGGCCGTGTCAGTCGTTCCGTTTCCTTCCTGCTCGAATACGATCTCTGCAGTCGGGCATGTTGAGGCAAGTCCTTCTTTAAAATTGTCGGAACGTGCGCGGCAGTCCATATTTACGGAAAGGCCAATAATTCCGACTTTCGCGTTTTCTTCAAGCTCTTTGCCAAGCGCTTCTCCGGCCAGTCTTCCCGCTTCAGCATTGTCCGCTGTCACCTGGCACTGTACCAGATCTACATCTGTTACAGAAGTATCAATAGCCACGACCGGAATATCAGCTTTATTTGCAGCCTCCAGAGCAGGTCTTACACCGTCAGCGTCAAAAGCGCTGATAAAGAAAAGATCATAGCCTGCGGAGATCGCGTCCTCTACCTGAGAAATCTGCTTGGACTGATCACTCTGCGCGTCAAAGATATCCAATGTTCCGCCGTCAGCTTCGATATCCGCTTCCAGCTGTCCCAGTTCACTCACCCAGTATGGATTTGTCATTGTAGGCACGAATGCGGCAAATTTCTTCGCGCCGTCGCTGCTGCCTTTGTCTGTGGTCTCTTCGGCTGTATCTTTTCCAGATGAGCGCCCGTCTGTTACACATCCTGTAAGCATTGTGCCCACCATTACTGCTGCCAATAAAGTTACCAATACTTTCTTTTTCATTTGTTACATCCTCCTTTTTGTGTTTTCTCCAGTCAACCTTTAATATAACCAGATTATATCCCGTATCCTATTTTTCATGTTTCAAAAAATTGCTTTAAATTTTTGAGAAATTGCTGTTCTTTTTGTGCAAAAACACAAGAAAAAGGGGATTTCTGTAAATTTTTTCTATCAAATCCCTCCTCTTATCACTATGATAATCAAACATAACACCACGCAGATGCACGCTCCGGCAAAAACACTTTTTCTCAGAACTTTTTCGTGTTTTCCTGATAATCCCTCCTCTTTTGGTACAGGAGGAAGATCTCGAACCACATGTCCCATACTCTCATATATTCTCCTTTGCTCACCTATACAGCGCCCGATGACCCTTGACAGGCGAAACTCTTCAAAGAGTGTCAGACCGGGCTCCACCTCGGCATATGCCAAAAGGAATTGGGCCATCCGGCCATATGCAAATAAATCCGCCTTATATTCCTTCTCACGCCCCATCTCACATACCGGTTTCACAAAATGCTCCCTCACTGCCCGTCGCTGCATCTGTTTCATCACAAATCTATTCTCCGGCGCTTCCAGATCTAACAAACGAAGCTCATTTTCCTCTGTGACAACGATACTGTACGGATTCAGATAGCGGTAATCCTTTCGCTCCTTCCTGCTCCTGTGATACTGATCCAAACTCACGCACAATTCGCGGAACCAGCAGAAAAGCATTGCTTTCTCTATCTGCGGATTTTTCTTAAGAAACTCAGCCATAATCGTTCCCCGGACACAGTCCATGCTCTGTCTGCAATGCGTTCCATATTCAATAAACCTCAGCACTTCATACATTTCTTCCATATGCAATTTTCTTTCGGCTGCATATGATGGCGCCGCAGAAATCCCTCTTCTTCCACAGTGCCTGTAATACACCCATTTTCCCTAATGAAATCCATCAGAAACTGATGACAAGATCTCCCGGATCAGACTGATCCAAGTATAGATATCTTACATGAGCCGGAAAGAAAATGCAACCCTCGCATCTTCTCCCGGCCTATGATTTTTTATATTACTTTGTATTACTATATCTTATAATGATTCCAGTCTGTCAAGCGCCGCCGCAATCACTTTATCCATATCATAATATTTATAATCGCCCAGCCTTCCGCCAAAGATCACATTCTCCTCTTCCCCCGCCAGTTCTTTATAAGCCGTGAACAGAGCGTTATTCTTCTCGTCATTGACCGGATAATACGGCTCCATGCCCACGCTCCACTCAGAAGAATACTCCCTCGAAATGACAGTCTTTTCCTGCTGCCCGAACTCAAAATGCTTGTGTTCGATTACACGTGTATAGGGCACTTCCCTCTCGGTATAGTTGACCACAGCGTTCCCCTGATAGTTGGCACAGTCCAGCATCTCTGTCTCGAACCGCACGGAACGGTACTCCAGCGCTCCAAGACGGTAGCCGAAGTACTCATCTATCTGTCCTGTGAAAATGATCTTGTCCGCAATATCCGGATTCTCTTTTCTAAACTCGAAGAAATCCACTCCCGTCCGCACTTCCGCGCCTGAGAGCATCTTCTCGATGATCGGTGTATAACCGCCGATGGGGATTCCCTGATATCTGTCGTTGAAATAATTGTTATCATAAATAAAACGCACCGGAAGCCGTTTGATGATAAAGGACGGCAGTTCCGTACATTTTCTTCCCCACTGTTTCTCTGTGTAGCCCTTGACCAGCTTCTCATAAATATCCCGTCCCACAAGAGACAGCGCCTGTTCCTCCAGATTCTTCGGCTCTGCAACACCCGCTTCCTGCCGCTGCCTTTCAATGATCTCCTTTGCTTCTTCAGGCGTGCGGATTCCCCACATCTTGCTGAATGTATTCATGTTAAAGGGCAGATTATAGAGTTCATCTTTATATACTGCAACCGGGGAATTGATGTAATTATTAAATTCAGCGAACTTATTGATATAATCCCAGACCCGTTTATCTGATGTATGGAAAATATGGGCGCCGTACTTGTGTACATGAATCCCCTCTATGTCCTCACAATAGATATTTCCGCCTATGTGATCCCTCCGGTCTATCACCAGACATTTTTTTCCCTGTTTTCCTAATTCACAGGCCATGACAGCACCATACAAGCCAGCGCCTACGATCAGATAATCATATTGTTTCATGTTTTTCACCTCTTAATATTTATCGTTTTGCTTTTTATCTACTATACCCTACATTTTGTTGTTTGCCAACACAGATTTCCCCGCGCGAACTTTTTGTTTATATTACCCATAATCTTTATTTTTTCATTTACAAATTAGTAATTATGCACTAAACTATTATTATAACTGCTTCGGGAAAAGTTTCATCCGGAGTATATATCGCAAAACGGAGGTACTTAATAATGAAAGGAAATGTAATCGTCGGACAATCAGGCGGCCCGACTGCCGCCATCAACTCAAGCCTTGCAGGCGTATACCGCACAGCTAAAGACCGCGGAGCGGCTAAAGTATACGGAATGCTCCACGGCATTCAGGGATTGATGCAGGAGCGCTACATTGATCTGTCCGAGTATATTACAAATGAACTTGACGCTGAGCTTTTAAAGAGAACCCCGGCAGCCTTCCTCGGCTCCTGCCGGTATAAACTTCCTGAGATCCATCAGGATAAGGGTGTGTATGAGACGATTTTCTCCATCCTTGATAAACTGAACATTGAAGCGTTTATCTATATCGGAGGCAATGATTCCATGGACACAATCAAGAAGCTGTCTGATTACGCTATCGTCACAGGTCATCCCACACGTTTCATCGGCTGCCCGAAAACTATTGACAATGACCTTGCACTTACGGACCATACGCCCGGATACGGCAGCGCCGCAAAATATATCGGGACGTCCGTCAAAGAGATCATTCGTGACAGCTTTTGTCTGGAATATGATAAAGGTCTCGTCTCCATCGTGGAGATCATGGGCCGTAACGCCGGATGGCTTACAGGAGCCGCGGCTCTCGCAAGAGGCGAGGACTGCTCAGGTCCTGATCTGATCTATCTGCCCGAACTTCCCTTTAACATCGAGGCTTTCGGAACAAAAGTAAAGAAGCTGCTTGCCAAGAAACCTTCCGTAGTCGTAGCTGTATCCGAGGGCATCCGCCTCGAGGACGGCCGTTATGTATGCGAGCTCGGACAGAGTATCGACTTCGTGGACGCATTCGGACACAAACAGCTCTCTGGTACAGCAAACTATCTTGCAAGCTATATCGCAGGAGAGTTCGGGTGCAAGACCCGCTCCATCGAGCTGAGTTCGCTCCAGCGCTCCGCTTCTCACTGTGCATCCCGTGTGGATATCCTTGAGGCATACCAGGTAGGAGGTGCTGCTGTCAAAGCGGCTGATGAAGGCGATTCCGGAAAAATGGTTGTCCTTCAGAGATTGTCCGACGATCCGTACCAGAGCGGAACAGAAGTAAAGGACGTGCACAAGATCGCGAATGACGAGAAGCTCGTTCCCCGTGAATGGGTAAATAAGGACGGCTCCTATGTGACGGATGAGTTCGTCAGCTATGTGCGCCCGCTCATCCAGGGCGATGTATCCCCGGTAATGGTGGACGGCATCCCGCGCCATCTGTATCGTCACATCTAAGAACAGCCATCGGCTGAACATAATAAACAGAATTACTTACAGGGAGGGCTCCCGCCGGACGGAGGCCCCTCCCTTTTATTATACCTGTTCGTATGGTATAATAATTGCGCAAAGTACAAAGCACAAAACGAACTCTATTTTTCAGGAGGTATTTATGCTGATTAAAAATGGTTTTATCATATCCCCCGCTTCTCAGCGTTCTTACACTGGTGATATCCGTATTGAAAACGGAGTGATCCGGAAGATTGCCGCTGACATCATGCCTGTTCCGGGCGAAGAGGTCATCGATGCCGCCGGACTCACGGTTTCTCCGGGACTCATTGATACTCATGTGCATTTCCGTGATCCGGGCTTCACGCACAAAGAGACGCTTCACACGGGTGCCCTCGCCGCGGCCAAAGGTGGTTTTACTTCTGTCGTCTGCATGGCGAACACCTCCCCTGTGGTAGACAGCATCCCCGTACTAAATGATATTCTGCAGCGCGCGCAGTCCGAGAAGATCCGCATCTATCAGGCTGCCTCGGTCTCCCATTCTCTGAAAGGGGAAGAGATGACGGATATGGAAGCATTAAAAGAGGCCGGGGCATGTGGATTTACAGATGACGGTATTCCACTCAAAAACGCGGCCTTTCTTTATAATGCCATGGAAAAGGCAAAAGAGCTGGGGGTGCCTGTCAGTCTCCACGAAGAAGATCCTTCCTTCATTAAAAATAACGGCATCAACCACGGGCCTGTCTCAGATCAGCTTGGCATCTATGGTTCGCCGTCCATTGCAGAAGAATCTCTTGTAGCAAGGGACTGTATGCTGGCCCTTCGTTCAGGCGCCAGTGTAGTCATCCAGCATATCAGTTCCGGTCGTTCTGTGGAGCTTGTACGTATGTTTAAGTCTCTCGGCGCAGACCTGCACGCAGAGGCCACCCCGCATCACTTTACCCTCACGGATGAAGCGGTACTTAAATACGGTACGTTAGCAAAGATGAACCCGCCTCTCCGCACGGAGGCTGACCGCCAGGCCGTCATCCGCGGACTTGCGGACGGAACTATCGACATTATTGCCACAGACCATGCACCGCACAGCAGAGAGGAAAAAGAGCGTTCCATCACAGCCGCTCCCAGCGGGATTATCGGGCTGGAGACATCCCTTGCTCTCGGCATTACCTCGCTTGTCCGCCCCGGACATCTGACGATGATGCAGCTCCTTGAGAAAATGACCGTTAATCCGGCGAAACTATATCATCTGCCAGTCGGGCTTATTGAAGAAGGCGCCCCCGCAGATCTGGTCCTCTTCGACCCGGAAGAAAAATGGACGCCCACAGAGTATGTCTCCATGTCGTCCAATTCACCCTTCACAGAATGGGAACTTTACGGAAAAGTCAAGATAACCATATGCGATGGAAAAATCGTGTAACTGCGGTTTTTCCTATCCCTCGCCAGACCCGTATTTTACAGCCTCTCGCTGCTCTCATTCATAAACTTATACTCTGCCACTGACCTGTCAAACGTCTTGATGTGTCTATACAGCCACTCGATGACATTTTTATTCACCTGCTCTACAAACGCATCGGACGGACCTTCCTCCTCTTCCAGCATATTGTAGAGATCTTTTACCACGCCGCGGAGCTTCTCATGCTCTTTTTTATGCTCGGCCATCCCAGGGTAGTTGATCGTTTCCTGAAGCTTCTCCTCCTCGCCAAAGTGGAACTCTGTATAGTCTGCGAGGTAATCCAGTGTCTTTACCGCAACCGGCTTATCTTTGCTCGTCTCGCAACTGTCCAGAAGCCTGTTGATTTTGTCGATCAGTTCCTTGTGCTGGCTGTCGATCATCTCATTTCCTGTCACTAAACTCTCATCAAATTCTGCTCTCATCTGCTATCTCCTCCTTATACTTCTTTGTTTTTAAACTTGATGATCATCTCATTGGTCAGACTGTCGCGTGACGGCTCCACCGGAATATCCTCTCTCTTGAACCACTCTGCAAGGGCAAGCTCCTCCCGGTCCAAAGTGATTGTATCCCCGCCGTCCAGATCGCAGTAGAAGCCCATAAGAAGCGTGTCGCTGAACGCCCACGGCTGGCTCTTATAATACCGGATGTTTTTAACCTTCAATCCGACCTCTTCCATGACCTCTCTTTTTACCGTCTCTTCCACCGTCTCTCCGATCTCGGTGAATCCGGCAAGAAGCGCATACTTTTTGTATGTCCTTCCAGAATATTTTGACATAAGTATACGGTCTCCGTCAACTACTCCTACGATGACTGCGGGAGATATTTTCGGAAATTCCATGTTGTGACAGGCATCGCATCTTAGCATCCGCTCTTTTTCATCCCGGACCATAAGTCTGCCGCACCGCCCGCAGTATTTATGATTTCTGTACCAATTATGGAGCTGATATCCTGTGATCCCGGCAAATGCGTAATGCTGAGGATCAGCCGCACGGAATATCTCCGTGTTCTCCATCGTAAACTCCGAGAGCGGCTCTCTGTTTATTTCCTGTACGAGATAGTACCGTTCGTCATCGACGGAAAACAGATATATGTAATCTTCATAAATTTCTTCGTTGAGCCGTTCCAGTTCCTTAAATGTTGGAAATGCGATGCCCTCTTCCGTGCGTTTCAAGAGCACTGCGTGATCCTCATAGTACAATGCATAGCTGTCTCTGTCCGGTGGAACCGGAGTATACTCATTGTATAAGTGATGCGGCTGTATATCCTGAATCATACCGGTCTTACTCCTTACAGATTTCTTATCTTAAATTCCCTCTGTGCTTCTCGTTTTTGGTCCTTCTTCGCAATGTCGTCCCGCTTGTCATAAAGCTTCTTCCCCTTTGCAAGAGCGATCTCCACCTTTACGAGACTACCGCTGAAATATACCTGTAAGGGAACTACGGTGATTCCCTGCTCTTTCATCTTGCCGAATATCTTATTGATCTCATTCTTGTGGAGAAGCAGCTTTCTCACCCGGAGAGGATCTTTATTAAAAATATTCCCCTTCTCGTATGGCGAGATATGCATACCGTAAATGTATATCTCACCGTTCTCTACACGGATAAATGCTTCCTTGATACTGCATTTCCCCATGCGCAGGGACTTGACCTCTGTGCCGTGGAGCACGATCCCCGCCTCATATTTCTCAAGGATAAAATAATCATGATATGCTTTTTTATTGTTGGCGATCAGTTTTGTCTCTGCCTTTGCCATATCTATCTCCTTCCGCCGCTTTTTTACTCATATCCGGCGCTCTCCCATGCACTCCCGCTCGCGCAGCCATGCGAGCATCGTCTCTGCTCCTGCTCAGCGCTTTCCTTCTTTCGGCCGCCGTCTCAACCCGCGCCATTCATAAATTCAAAGTTTACGGTCCTTTGGACTTTGTCCGCGTCGATCACACGCACTTTTACTTTCTGCCCTAACTTATAAGTCCTGCCTGTACGTTCTCCTACCATCTCATAGCTCTGCTCTATGAACTCGTAATGATCCTCCTGCATATCTGTCACATGCACAAGGCCTTCCACTGTATTTTCAAGTTCCACATAGACGCCCCATTTTGTGATGCCGGAGATCACGCCGCCATACTCTTCGCCGATGTGGGCTCTCATGTATTCTGCCTTTTTCAGCTTCATTACCTCGCGCTCTGCCTCCTCCGCGGTCCGCTCCCTCTCACTGCACTGAACTGCCACTTTCGGAAGTATCGCCTCATAATGCGCGATCCTTTCTTCCCCGAGCCGCCCTCTTAAATTCTCCTTGATAATCCTGTGTATCTGGAGATCCGGGTACCGCCGGATAGGAGAGGTGAAATGTGTATAGTATTTTGCCGCCAGGCCGAAATGTCCTGTATTCTCCGTGGTGTACCCGGCCTGTTTCATAGAGCGCAGGGCAAGGCGGCTGATGAGCGCCTCCTCGGGCGTGCCCTCCACTTTTCCTAAAAGCTTCTGTATCTCCTTCGGACGCACCTCGTTTCGGACATGGATATGATATCCGAAGTTATTGATAAATGTGGAAAGCCGGCGGATCTTCTCCTCATCCGGCGTCTCATGGATTCTGTATAGGAAAGGAATCTCTCTCCAGAAATACTCTTCCGCCACAGTTTCATTTGCCATGAGCATAAAATCCTCAATAATCTTTGTCGCTGCGTTTCGGTCATAAGGCCTTATATCAATCGGTTTCCCGTTCTCGCCCAGCACGATCTTTGCCTCTGGAAAGTCAAAGTCGATAGAACCTCTTCTTCCCCGCTGTTCCCGAATGATCTCAGACAACTCTTTCATTAGCAGAATCATCGGCACAAAATCTTTATTCTCTTCTTGAGCCGCGCTGTCCCCGTCCAGTATTTTCGCCACGCCGGTATAACTCATCCGCTTATCTACGCGGATCACTGTCTCCGCAATCTGGTGATCTACCATCTCCCCCGCCGGGCTCAAAGTCATGATGCACGACAGCGCCAGTCTGTCCACCCCCTCATTAAGGGAACAGATGCCGTTTGACAGCTTATGCGGAAGCATCGGTATCACGCGGTCCGCCAGATACACACTGGTGCCTCTTTCAAATGCTTCCCGGTCAAGGGCGCTTCTCTCCTGAACATAATTTGTCACATCTGCGATGTGTACGCCGAGACGATAATTCTCTCCTTCTTTTGTAAGAGAAACCGCGTCGTCCAGATCTTTTGCATCCTCGCCGTCAATGGTCACCATCTGCCATCCGCGTAGATCCAGCCTTCCCACGCAGTCCGCCTCACTTACATCTTTGCCGACACGCACCGCCTGGTTCAATACTTTTTCGGGAAACTCCGTGCGAATATTCATATCCATCACGATAGACAGGATATCCGTGCCCGGATCGTTGATATGCCCGATGATCTCCACGATCTTCCCCTCCGGCTTCATATGCTCCCCACCGTAAGAGGCAAGCTCCACCACAACCTTGTGCCCTGTCATGGCGTTTCCGTCTTTGCCCTCCGGGATATAGATATCCTTTAGATACCTTTGGTTGTCCGGGCGGACAAATCCAAAGCTTTTCACTTTCTCATACAGGCCCACCATGCGGGTAACGCCGTGTGAAAGGATACTTACAATCTTTCCTTCCCGTCGCCTTCCCGAAGGAGCCCCTGTAATGATGTATTCTACCTCATCCCCCTGAAACGCACCGTTTAGGTTCTCCTCCGGGATGAACACATCCTCCCCGCCCTCCTTGGGAGTTACAAATCCGAATCCCCTTGCGTTTGCCTGAAATGTTCCTTGAAGGCGCTCCGTATGTCCACGACTGTACTTCCCACGTTTGGAAAGGTTTATCTTACCTTCCCCCACAAGAGTGTCAAGAACATTTCGCAGTTCCTCCCTCTGCTCTCCCGGTATCTGTAAGACGACTGCAATCTCCTTTATCTTCATAGGGACGTACAGATCATCGCTCATAAAATCCAATATGACTTTCTTCCGTTTTTCAAACGTCTTGTCCATGTTCTTTCTTCTCCCCGGCCGGATGAACATGAAGTACATGCCGTCCGTTCATTTCTTCGCCGAATAAAATGTAAGCACCCTATAATTTCATAGAGTGCTTACGTTACTTATTATCTTTCGATATCTCGCTTTTCATACTAATTAAAGACACTTAGGTTCAGAACAAGAGCCAGTACGATAAAGAGAACTGCTATCACTCTTGTCACTTTTACAAGAGTTCCTTCCATAGAACGCCCCTTATTGTGGCCCCAGTATGTGTCCGCCGCACCGCTGATTGTGCCAAGCCCTGCGGATTTTCCTTCCTGAAGCAGAATAATAGCCGCTAACGCAATACAATCTATAACAAAAATAATTGTCAAAACAGTCTTTAAAATATCCATCTCAATACCTCCCAAGGATAAGCCACGAATATTCTATCACAGTTTCCTGCGGTTTGCAACAGCAAAACTGCTTTATAACCTCTTCCCCAAAACAGCCCTCTAAAAAAGTTTTTAGTCAAGGGTACAACTCCTGCATATTTCGCCATCTCCTGCTGCATCCCCGCTTTTAGCCGGCACATTCTGATCCCGGAACTGGATCTGTCCTGTCTCGGCATTCATCCCGTCCACAATCGCAAGTGACTCTAACTGGAATCCAAGATTGCGGATCATCCTTCCACCGGACTGGAAGCCCTTCTCAATGGCGATTCCAATCCCCTCCACTGTAGCTCCTGATGACTGAACAATCTGAATCAGTCCCTGAAGCGCGCAGCCGTTCGCGAGGAAATCATCGATGATCAGCACATGGTCGTCCGGCGTTAAAAATTTCTGTGCTACGATCACATGATTTATGCACTTATGCGTGAAAGATTCCACCTCGGCTACATACATGTCCCCGTCAAGATTGATGCTCTGGGACTTCTTGGCAAACACAACCGGCACGTCAAAATGCTGCGCCGCTATGCAGGCAATGCCGATGCCTGACGCCTCAATGGTCAGGATCTTATTAATGGGCTTTCCCTCAAATCTCTTCTTAAACTCCGCACCCATCTGATTCAGCAGCTTGATATCCATCTGATGATTCAGGAAACTGTCTACTTTAAGCACATTTCCTTCTTTTACCACACCGTCTTTCACAATGCGTTCTTCCAGAAAATTCATTCAGCGCCCTCCTCTTCTGTCTTATCCTCATTCTCCTCAAAAACCAAAAATGCACGTCTTAATAAGTAAGAATTAATACAAGCGATAGCAGATACGCCTATGAAACACCACAGCGGAATCGCAAATAAAAGGGTATACCCCGTCCACATTGAGGCGATAACCGCCCCTATGATCACTGCCATCATGATCAGTGTATACGGGAGTTTGGCAATAGAGAGCAGCACGGCATTTTTCAATGTGTTGCTCAAAGTATTCTCATATCTTGCAATGAGTGGAAATACATAAATCATCACTGCCAGCAGGATAAAACTCACAATAAGGACGAGTACATTCAACACTGTTCCTGCGGTTCCCGGAAGATAAGACACAATCCTTTGGTCAATCCAGCACAGGATTCCCAGAATAAGCAGAATAATCCAGGTAATAGTACTCTGTTTGAAATTTGACTTAAATGCTTTGAAGAAGCCTCTGAATATGTACCCTTCCTCATTTTTTACCATTTTAAGAACAACCGTATATAATGCTGTAGTAGACGCCCCGATCGTAAAGATCGGTATCGAGCAGACGAGCCAAAGTATGTTCAGGCACATCAGATCGCAGATTTTTCCAAGCGCGCGCACAATAATATTATCATTGATATTAAATCTCATGGCAGCCTTTCCGCCTTCCCTTCTCTCCGGTAAGTTTCTTACAGTATAGCACACCGGCGGCATGGATACAAATATAAAAAAAGAGCGGGTGATGGGAATCGAACCCACGTATCCAGCTTGGAAGGCTGGTGTTCTACCATTGAACTACACCCGCATCATCTCTGACACGCCTGTTATCTTATCACATGCCAGAGAAAATTGCAACTATTTTTTACTAATGACCTCTTTGTTCTTTACATTTCAACTGATGACTTCTTTGTACGGGGCATGTTTTGCCAGCGCCTCTGTCATCTTAGCCATCTCGGACAGATCTCCCATGAGGATCACTCCTGACAGCCTGTTGTTGAGGAAGTAATACTTCCTGTACTGCCCTTTACCCATATCACGGTACTCTACAGTCTTGTAAAGCAGGTCAGGGTTCTTCCCATTGTCTCCTGCCGCGAACAGCGCGGTATTCATACCGTGGAAGGTGAGAGCAGCCGCCACGGGCTCATATTCCAGCTCTTCTCCCGCCGCGTTCGCTCCTGCGATCCGCCCCTGCTCCACAGCCTCCGGCCAGATCGCGTAGTTGACGCCTTCATACTCCGCGCAGTCTCCGCACGCATAGACGCCGGGCACGCTCGTCTCCATCTTCGGGCTGACCTTCACCGCGCGGCCAGTATCAAGTCCTATCTCCTGCGCCAGCGCCGTGTTCGCGCGCACGCCTGCGGATACGATGACCATCTCTGCCTGAATTACCGTCCCGTCCGCGAGCCTCACGCCTGTCACATGGTCTTCACCTTCAATAGCCTCCACCGAGACTCCTGTATGAATTTCCACTCCATTTTTCTTCGCTGTTTCCTTAAGGATCTCTGCCGATCCTGCGTCAAGCTGACGTCCCATAAGTACCGGAGCCACCTCTAATACCTGCACATTGAGACCTGCTTTTTTAAGTTCCCACGCCGCTTCAAGTCCCAGAACTCCGCCGCCGATCACGACTGCGTTTGACGATGTCTCCATCAGCTTCTCTACCTTCTCAACATCGGAGAGTCTGCGGATCGCCACGACTTCGGGAAGCCTGCTGCCTTCCATGGGCGGGATAAAGCACTCGCTTCCCAGAGCATAGATCAGTCTTGTAAAGTGTACCTTCTCCCCGCTCTCTAGCAGAACCTCCTTCTCTTTCATATCAATGGACTGTATCTGTTTTCCAAGCATCTGATACACTTTGTTCTCTTCGTACCAGTCCTGACTCTCGACAGCAATCTGCTCCGCGCTTAATCCTGCCACGATAGATTTCGTCAGCATGGGCCGGTTATACGCCAGATACGGCTCGTTAGAGATCATGATGACAGCGCCTGTCTTATCCCTCTCTCTTATCGCTTTCGCCGCGTTAAAGCCGGCGGCTCCGTTCCCAAGGATCACATAATACTCCTGCGTATTGTTAATGTAACCGCTTTCTTCTACGTCAACCGGCACGAAGTTTTCTTTTCCGACTCCACACACCGGACAGATTTCCATGGAAGAATCAAAGATCTCGCCGCAGACAAGGCATTTCACAAGACTCTTCGCGCCTTTCTTCTTCGGCTTCACCGGCTCTTTATTCTGGACGATGCATCCGAACTGATAGCCGTATTCATATGCGCCGACAAGATCTGCCTCGGACGGTTTGAAACGTACCCGAAAGCCTTCATGCACCTTCATCCTGAGTTGTTTTAAACGCTCTATGATGTGGGGTACACCTTCGCCGCTCCAGCCATAACTTCCGAACGCCCCGGCATATTTCCCGCCATGTGTTCCCGGGAACATGTTAAGAGTCAGTTCCCAGACAGGCCTTAACGCCTCTCCTACAATGGTCGGCGTTCCCAGCAGGATACCGTCTGCAAAGAGAAGTTCTTCATTCACCTTTGCTGCGTCCGCCTCGACCATATCATAAGAGCGCACATCTATATCGCCGCTGTCCTTTACCCCCTCTGCGATCTTTTCCGCCAGAGATTTGGTATATCCGTACGCACTTACATAAGGGATGATGACCGTCTTTTTCGGGTTCGGATTGACCACCGTGGACCATTCTCTGTACTGCTTCATTGCAGACTTGATGCGGTCTCCCACAAGCACCGGTCCGTGTCCGGTACAAACCATGGAGATATCCATATCTTCCACCCGATCCAGGGCCTTGAGCATAAACGGCTTGAACGGCCCGATAATGCAATCATAGTAATACTTGAGCGCACTCTGATAGTCCGCCTCGTTTTTGATCTCTGTGGACAGAATTTCCGGCAGACAATAATGCGCACCGAAGGAATCACAGGTGACAAGGATCTGCTCTTCCTCGATAAACGTATACATCGTATCCGGCCAGTGCAGGTTCGGCACAAACATGAAACGCAGCGTTTTGTTTCCTATGGTCATTTTCTGCTCATCCCTTGCCGCAATCCCCACAAAGTCACGATTCACGATCTCCTTGAGGAAGCCAAGAGCGCAACCCGTAGCGATGATCTTCATCTGCGGGCTTAAGTCAAGGAGCATCTCCACGCTTCCCGCATGGTCCGGCTCCGTGTGGCTCACCACCAGGTAGTCGATCTTATGCACATCGATGACATCTTTTAATTTCTCCAGATACTCATCGAAGAATTTCGCTTTCGCGGTCTCGAAGAGCACCGTTTTATCTCCCGCTTTCATCACATAGGAATTATACGTTGTTCCAAACTCTGTATACATTATGATGTCAAATACTCTCAGCTTGTCGTCGATAATGCCTGTCCAGTAAAAATTGTCTCTTAATTTGATACTTTTCATATCTGCCTCCTTTTTCTTTTTTATGAAAAACTCCTCCGCTCGGAAGAAACTCTTCTTCACTTTTTGGATTTCTGTTGTTTTACACCGTTCTTTTTACAGACTTCCGAAAGACAGCACTTCCCGCAGTATGGTTCTGTCCGTGCCGTGCACACGTCTCTTCCGTGGTACACGAGCCTGTGGCAGAAGTCGCTGCCCTCCTCCGGCGGGATGATCTTCCAGAGCGCCATCTCCACCTTTTTCGGCTCTTTGATATTGTCTACAAGCCCGATTCTGTTCACAAGACGGATACAGTGGGTGTCTGTCACGATAGCGGGTTTGCCGAACACGTCCCCCATGATCAGGTTCGCGCTTTTGCGTCCCACACCCGGCAACTTTAAGAGTGCGTCAAAATCCTCCGGCACTTTGCCGCCATACTCGTCCCGCAGTATTTTCATGCACGCACTGATATCTCTTGCCTTGCTGCGCCCGAGCCCGCAGGGACGGACGATCTCTTCGATATCATCTACATCTGCCGCCGCGAGGGCATTTACATCCGGGTATTTTTCATAGAGTCCTTCCACGACCACATTAACCCTGGCGTCCGTACACTGTGCCGCCAGCCGCACGCTGACCAAAAGCTTCCACGCCTGGTCATAATCCAGAGTACAGTCTGCGTCCGGATATTCCTTTTTGAGCCGTTCGATTACTTCCAAAGCCCGCTGCTTCTTTGTCATTTGTCTGATTCCTTTCTTATGTACCATATAGTATATATACAGATGCTATTTCATATCCGTAAACCTTCGGAGCTCCTCGAGCGCTTCCTTAAACCGCTCTGACGCCGCGGTAGGATTTCTCCTGAGATGTTTTGCTATGCGCAGATAATTCCTGTCTGTCCGTGAGCCCAGCTTCTGCAGCTCCTGAATGATATTCTGCCTGATCTCCGCAAGGTCTTTTGTGCGCTCCCCGCCAATCATCTCATTGATCTTAGAAGGCAGTTCTTCTTTAAGAAGCTGCTCTACTTTCTCTCCCAGCCATACAAGCTGGCCACGGCGTTCTTCACGTTTCAAATTGATCCGCTCCAGAAATGCATCTTTCCGGAATGCCGTTTCCTGCCGCCACTTATGGGCTCGTTTACGATAATCCTCGGTCATTGACTCATACCGCTTTTTATAATCTTCCATGACTTCAACGGACGCGGCTTTTAATTTCTCTTCCAGCTTGTGCAGCTGTTCTTTGCTCTCCTCAAGCTGCGTGAGGATACGTTTCATATCCATAGCCTCGTTGAAAGACTGTGTCAGATCTACCGCTGCTACAGCCACCAGAACAAAAGCAATCCAATCCGCCGCGACAAGAGGCAGCTTTAAGACCGCCGTCTCAACGGGCACGTGGAGCACCCGCACAAGGAGCACAGAAAAACAGCCCCAACACAGCGATGAAGACACACAGATATACCCGTGCAGATTGAGCTTCTGATTACTGTAATCCCAGTATCTCACATGAAAAAGTCTCTCCATCCCGGCTCCTGTCACATATTCTAAAACTGTCGCCGCGGCCATTCCGAACAGAAAGATCAAAATTATGTTCTCTCTCACCCCGATCGTGCTGATCAGCACAACAAGAGCGCCCGACCCATAGATCGGCAGCATGGGGCCGTGCATAAAACCCCGGTTCACCCACCGACGCTTTCTCACTGAGACATAGCAGCTCTCCCATACCCAGCCCACAAAGCTGTAAAAGAAGAAAAACAACACCCATTGAGTCAGATGATACGAATGCATTACTCCTTACCCTCGATCGCCATGATCAGATCGACCCGTCTCTGATGACGCCCGCCTTCAAACTCTGTATTCAGCCATGTGTCTACCATCATCTTTGCCAGCTCGGGGCCTACAACCCTTGCCCCAAACGCAAGAATATTACAATTATTATGTGCCCGTGCCATCTTCGCCGTAAACGGCTCGCTGCACACTGCCGCGCGGATCCCCTTCACTTTATTTGCCGCCAGAGAGATACCCAGTCCTGTTCCGCAGATCAAGATCCCCTGCTCAACCTCTCCAGACGCCACCGCGCGCGCCACAACCTCGCCGTATACCGGGTAGTCACAGCTCTCCAGGGAATTTGTCCCATAGTCTGCCACTTCATGGCCTTTTTCCTTCAAAAACTCTATGATCTCCGCCTTCATTTCCAGTGCAGAATGATCATTTCCAATTCCGATTTTCATATCCTGTCCTTCCTTTATTGTGACCGTATATGTCGTTCATCTGTTACATCCCTACTATCATAACAAATAGATGCTTTAACCGCAACAGATTAGCCCGCAGTTTGTTATAAACCTGAGTTGAAAAAGTAATTTCCAGTTCTTAGACCTGATACAAATTTTAGTTTTCACACATTTTCCGGAAATCGAGCATATCTTTACACAACTAAGAGGACTTGCCACATATCGCTCTATAATTTATTTAGCGAATTATCGCAAATAAATTATGGAGGTGTCTTTTTATGAAGACAAAAATTACATTTGAGGAATATCTAAAAAAGAATAACCTCGCCGAAAGCAGTATCAATTCATATCTATGGACAGTAGACTATTTTAGCGTTCATTACAAACAGGTGTCATCAGAAACCTTACTTGAATACAAAGGTTTTCTGATGGAAAATTTTAAACCCAAAACAGTAAATTTAAGGATTCAGGCAATGAACAAATATCTTGATTATTTAAAAAAACCTCAACTCAGGCTGAAAACAGTGAAAATTCAGCAGAAAAGCTTTTTAGAAAATGTAATCAGCAATGCCGACTACAAATTTTTAAAACGACAGCTGAAAAAAGATGGAAATATGGAATGGTATTTTGTTGTCTGGTATCTTGCTGATCTCATGGGACATGAGAGCATTGAAACCACTCGTATATACCTTCGCCGTACTGCCAGTGAACAGCAGGCAATAGTCGATAAAATTGTAACCTGGTAATCAGAAGGCTGTTGCAAAAGCAGATGACTAATCTACCGGAGCAACAGCCTCTCAAATTTCAGACAACGCCGGACAATTGCCCGGCGTTTGCTTTTCAGAGAGATCAGACCCTACGCCTGACCCTGCTGACTTTTTTCCCATTTTCGCATTATATAGATATAATAGGGCACCAGAGGAATCAGCGCTGCGATCCATGCCGCGGGATCTGAAAGACATACGCCCACGAAACTCGCGCGCCCCGCCACCAGCATGACGATGACCGTCCTTGCCGCCAGTTCAAAGACCCCGCCCAGCATAGGCACCAGGCCATACCCCATTCCCTGAAGGGTATTCCGATAGATGAAGATGCTTCCAAGGAATGGATAGCACCAGAATACCGTGTGGAAATACAGGACAGATACATTGACCACCTCTGTCTCCGATGGGCTGACGAAGAGCCATGTCATATATTTTCCGCCAAAGTACACCAGCACCATCGTAAAGATGCTCCACGCGAAGATCATAATCTGTGTGTACTTCACGCCTAATCGAACCCTGTCCGCCTTTCCTGCTCCCCGGTTCTGCCCTACATAGGTGGCGATCGTTGCTCCAAACGCAGTAAATACCGTAAGTATAATATTCTGAAGTTTGCCCGCCGCCGAGAATCCCGCCATATACACTTCCCCGTAAACATTGACTGCGCCCTGCACGATAATCGTCCCGATGGCTGTGATAGAGAACTGCAGACCCATAGGGATACCCAGCGCTACCAGACGCCCGAAGCTGTGGAAAGAAATGTTGAAGTCCTCTTTCTTCAAGTGCAGGATAGGATATTTCTTCATAATATACACAAGGCAAAGCAGTGCGGATATGCCCTGAGCGATAACCGTTGCATACGCACATCCCTCTACTCCCATGTCAAAACTGATGATAAATACGATGTCAAGCGCCACATTGATGACCGCGGATATTATAAGGAAATACAGCGGAGACTTGGAATCTCCCAGAGCTCTCAAAAATGACGCCAATGCATTATATGCCGCTGTTACAATAAGCCCTGCGTAAATAATAGCCATATAGGCTTTCACATCAGGCAAAAGTCCTTCTGAATAATTCATCAACCGCAGGATCGGCTCATTGACAATCAAGAATCCTGCCGTCATGGCAATAGCAAAGGCTGCACAAAGATAAATGGACATAGCAACATAATGGCGCATCCTGTCATATTGTTTAGCTCCAAACCATTGCGATACGAGGATCGCAAAGCCGCTGCTGAGCCCATTCAGCCAGCCGGTCACAAAGAACATCAAAGAACCTGTACTGCCGATGGCTGCCAAAGCGTCTACTCCAATAAATTGTCCTGCTACGATAGAATCCGCGATATTATAGAACTGCTGAAATATATTTCCCAGACACATGGGGATCATAAAACGAATGATCAGCTTAACCGGGCTTCCCACCGTCATATCATTTGCCTTTTGTGCACGTACTATTTCATTGCTCATATATGTAACACCCCTTTACAGCTCAGTTGCTTAGTATACCACAACCCGTAAATGAATGTATATATTTATTTGGCATTTTTTTATCTGACAGCAGCCGACATTATTTTTTGCTCAGATGCAATTTTTTCTCTGTACTCTTCCGCCTCCTTATCCCATGCAGAGTACGCGTCATCTCCTCTGTGATCCGAAAGTCCATATGTCTCCTTTAAGTATGCGCCCATATAACGGCTGATCTTCTGGGCTCCTGTCAGATTGGGATGATCCCCGCCATCCATAGTATCTACAGCCCAGTTGATACCAAGTTTTTCAAGCTCCAGATTCAGATCTACATAGTCCAGATGTTTTTCTTTCGCGTATTCTTCAAGAGCCCGGTGTTTCTGATCATTATAGTTTACTGGGGAGGGTGTGCTGACCAGCATAAGCTGCGCGCCGTTTTCCCCGCACAATTCTATGATTTTTTCCATATACATCCTGACTCCGTCGGATATATCTCTCTTCTTGTCATTTTTAGTCATGTAGTCCTTCCCTGTATACGCCATAATTGCAGAGCGGATCATAAATCCTTTATAAGTCCGTTCTCCATACTTTGATCCCAGAAGCATGGGCTTCCAGATATTGTGAAATCGGAACACAGGAAAACAGGAGCCCAGCTTTTCCGTGATCATCTGCTGCATCCCGCTCAGATCCCCACTATCCCGGAATATGGTGTTGGTCTCCAGTACAACCAGTTTGGGGCTTTGATTCTCAAACGCTGCCTCAAGCATAGAGTAAGTCTCATTAATCATCTGTCCCGACTGACAGCCCGCATAGGAGGTGACGCCCTGCTCCTTCCATATCTGAAGCGGCGAAAACGACGTGTATCCCAGGCTGTCTCCCAAGAACAGAACATCAATCATATCCGCCTCTTCATTTTGAAGCTTTATAAGAGTTTTATTCCGTTCTTGTACCAGACCGTCATTCTTCTTTGCTATCTCCATAACCTGCCAGGACATCCCCGCAAGAATGCCTGTCAGTATCAGTAGAAAAAGCAGCGGCCTTCCGATTCCTCTGAATATCTCCTTAAAATCCCGCATAAATCAGATCCACCTGCTGGTAACCAATGCCATATGCTCCGAAGATCACGACCGAGAAGATCAAAGCATAGTACAGAACCCACCTGGCGGGCGTCCACATTCTTGCGAGCGGCGCGTCACCCAGCAGTCTCCTTTCTTTTATCACTCCCACGACGGCGACTGTCAGGCACCCCGTCGCTATTACCAGATAATCCCCCTGATCCAGCCCGAAACCAAGCAGCGTCTCATCCCAAAATATATGCAGATCAAAATCCCGGAACATACTCCGGAACATATGGAACCCGGCGCGAAGTCCATCCGCACGGAAAAACAACTCTCCCACGAAGATGATGACCCACGTCTTTAATATCCGGGTGATTTTCCAGTAAAATGCCTCCTCATCAATGTGACAGGCCGCCAGTATCTTATTTCTGGCCGGCTCCGCTGCCACACCGAAAAGAAGGATTGTAAAATAATACATCCCATAAAACACATAGTTCCACCCAGTGCCATGCCACAGTCCGTTGCAGATCCACACCGGAAAGAGTGCGATCGCAGATACTCCCACTTTTGTGAGATGTTTTCCTACATGTCTCTTTCCAAACCTATTCCACCGTTTTACTATAGATGACACAGACATAGGATAGAAAATGTATGTCTTAAGCCACACTCCCAAAGTAATATGCCACCTCCGCCAAAACTCGGCCGCATTCCCGGAAGCAAAGGGCTGGCGGAAATTCTCAGGCAGAGTCACTCCGAAAAGTTTTCCGCTGCCAATGACAATATCCATACCTCCGGAAAACTCCATATAAAGCTGTACTGTATACGCTATTGCCGCCACAGCTATAACTGCTCCGCTGTATTTAGCATAATGGCCGAACACCTCACAAACTAACACATACAGCCTGTCCGCGACGAGCATCTTTTTAAAAAGCCCCCACACGATACGAACAGCACCCGATGTAAGATTCTCTCTTTTCAGAGAACGACATTCCCACAACTGATCTGCTGTCTGAGAGTACATGCTGATTGGTCCTTCCATGATCTGTGGAAAAAATGCAAGGAATAATGCCAGCTTCCCAAGATGTTTTTCCGCCGGAATCTTCTCCCAGTACACATCCGCCATATACCCGATGGCCTGCAGTGTGTAGAAAGAAATTCCGATAGGAAGGAGCAGCTGTTTTGCCTGAAAAGCGAAATTCAAACCTGTATACCCCAGGACAACATTCGCATTTTGCGCAAAGAAGTTATAGTATTTCAGATAAGCCAGCACTGCCATAAGCATAAAAATTCCAAAGGCAAGGACCAGCCTTTCTTTTTTCTTGTATCTGTTTTTGACTGCTTTCCGCTCATTCTTTTCTGTCCGCTCTGCCTCTCCCGCGCAGCAGCATTTCAGCCACGAAAGCCACACGCCGATATAATGCGTGAATAATGTAGTTCCTATAAGAAATAAAAGCAGCTTGCCGCTGAAGGACCAGAAAAAGATATATCCCGCCCCCAACAGAACAGCCCATTTAAACTTCTGCGGTGTCAACTGATAGACCAGCAGCACCACAGGAAGGAACACGAACAGATACATTGCTGTATGGTAAGCCATTGTCTAACGCTCCTGAAGTCTTGTGATCATCCGGTACATCGCCGCGACAGAATTGAAATTTGCCGGTACCATCTCAGCCGCCTTGATCTCAATGTCGAACGCCGTTTCTAATTCAGAGATCAAAGTAATGATCCCAAACGAATCCAGGAGGTGGTCATCAATGAGCTTCTGCTCCTTTTCCCATGCAATACCGTCGTCAATCTCATTTAATATCATCAGTAAAGTTTCCATTGTTTCTTGCCTTCCTTTCCATATTCCATCTATAAGTCTGCTGTTCCTCCCGCACCGGTCTCCATCCCGACTCCCGGCTGTAAATGACAACCCTTGGAAGTTCATGGCTTAGGAACAGAGCCATTCCTTCCATTGCCGAGTACGCTCCTGCCCGGTCGAAAATGAACACATCCCCTTTTTGAAGTCCACGAACGGGCGCATCCTTTATCAATACATCATTAACCGTACATAATGAACCGCACACGGTCCACTCTCTGACCTCTCCTGACTCACGCTCCGGGCTCACGCGAAAGACCGGGCGGTACATTCCCCGGATCTGTCCGTCATAACTGATCTGGTGGCTTCCTCCGTCAACAATGCAGTAATTCGTCCCATTGCTCTTCTTTACATCCAGAGCCGTCGTAAGATAATGCCCGCAGGTGGCTGCGAAGGCCCGCCCCATCTCCAGCATGACACTGCCGTTCCATCTCATAGAAGCAAGAGCGTCCCCTATCTCTTTGGTGTCACACACCGTCATGTCCTCCTGACCTTCAAAATAGGAAACCGCAAGCCCCGGCCCATACTCCAGTTCCGACAGGGGATGCCCCGTCTCCGCTTCTGTCTTTTGAAGAAAATCATCCAGAAATTCCAGTTCTTCTCTGATCTTCCCTGCGTTTTTCTTCTGTGTTCCCGAAAAATAATGGATTCCTTTTATACTGACAAATTCCCACCGTTCCGCACCTTTCAAGATTCTATATATGGAGTCAGCGTCCATGCCGAACTGATTGCCGCTTGTCAGTCTCAGATAGATATTTACCTTCTGTCTGTTTGCGTCGCTCCATCCCACAATAAGCCGGAACTGTTCCGGAGACTCAACCGTATATGTGCATCTTCCTCCGCAATATCCAAGGATCTCACGGATATCCTCTTCTTTTTTCAATACACCGGATATCAAAAGTTTCTCCGGCGGGATATTAAGCTCCCGGCAGATACAGAACTCTCCCATAGAGCATACTTCGACCCGGTCGAGCCTTTCTGCCATCTGCGCTGTGATAAATGGGTTTGCTTTCATCGCGAAACACAGTCCCACACCGTCGCCCAGCAGTTCTCTGTAAATTCTCACCGTGGCTGCCGCCTGATCCACATCATACACGTACATCGGCGTTCCGTACTTAAGTATCCCGTATTCCAGCGTCTTTCTGTCCATCATCCTCTCACCTCCAGTCGCCGCCTGAGATGCTCCCGGTCAGTCTTACCGTTTTTATTAAGGGGCATTGCCTGTACCTGTATGATCTTGTGCGGCACCATGTATACCGGAACTCTTTTCTTCATATCTTTTCTGATCTCCTCCGGGTCTGCCCTGCCAAGATAGAACGCCGCAAGCCGGCTCCGCTTCTCATCCAGCACACAGCAGCTTCGCTCCACCCCCTCCACTCTGTCCATCGCCCGTTCAATCTCCTCCATCTCGATCCGGTGACCCATGTGTTTAATCTGAAAATCCTTCCGCCCCGAAAAGCAGAGTTCTCCGTCCGCGTCAAAATATCCCAGATCCCCTGTCCTGTAGTACCTCTTTGACACTCCGCCACGACTGTAGTATACAAACCTCTTTGACGTTTCCTCAGGCTGATTATAATATCCGTCTGCGAGGGATTCTCCTGCCACGCAGATCTCCCCTGTCTTTCCGGTTTCCGTAACTTCCCTGTCCGCCTCATCCAGAAGAAACACCTCCCTTCCAGGGAATGGTCTGCCGACAGGAATCTTCTCCCCGTCTTTGAAGATTCGCTGTACCGGATAATAGGTACAATTACATGTAATCTCAGAAGGCCCGTACAGGTTCACAAACTCGGCCTCCGGCAATGCCTCCTGCCAGAGTCTCAACTGCCTGGCCGGCATGACCTCGCCGCTGAAAAATATTTTTTTCACTGCTTCCGGTCTTCGGTATCTCAGCCCTTTCAGAGAAGAGACGAGGGTCAGCGCGGACACGGCCCAGATCAGGACTGTTGTCTGCTTCTCACAGAGATAATCCAGAAGAACCGGGGGCACGGAAAACATCTTCTTCGGTATGAGCACCAGTGCCGCCCCGGTCATAACGCTCGTATAGATATCCTTCACAGACACATCGAAGTCAAAGGGCGCCTGATTGCCGATCCTCTCCTCTGCCGTAAACCCGAATGTATCGATAAAATGCTTTATGAAATCAATCACCGCTCTGTGGCTTACTACAACCCCTTTTGGAACTCCCGTTGAGCCCGATGTAAATATCCCGTACAGAATGTCCGTGTCACGACTTTTCTCTCTCACGGCTTCAAGGGCTGCATTGTCAATACCACCGTCAACATTCCCGACAAATCCGCCGCTGTTCCCGCCCGCAGGTTCACCACTGCTTCCGGGAACATTTGTCCCTAATATATTTTCCAAGAAGAATCTCTCTCCCTGATATTCCGCCTCATCCAGTATCGGGTTGTACTCCCGTTCTGTAACCACAAGCCCGGCGCCCAATGACTTAAGAATCTGTTTCACCCTTGCCGGCGGCTGCGCCGGGTCTACATTTACATAAAAGCAGCCCGCGTACACAGCGCCGAACATCGCGGCTAATGTGCAGGAGCTTTTTTCCGCCAGAACAACCACCGGTTTCCCCCTGCCTGTCCTTTTGCAGAATTCAGTCCCCAGTCTTCTTGACAGCTTTGTCAGTCCGCTCCACGTCATAGTTGTCTTTCCGTCGTCAACTGCTGTGCGCCCGGGATGATCCTGAGCTGTTTTCTCCAAATAATCCAGTATGTTTTTCATGCTCTGTCCTTTCGTGTATATTTCAAAAGTGACCACGCCAGGTTCGTTTTGATGGAGCAATTATCCCAGACAGTTCTTAATATTTTTTATATGAAAATATAAAAAAAGCGAAAAATTGTTCAGAAACCAAACTAAATGAACAAAAAGAGTTCCTATTTCGGAACTCTCAAATCTTTTCTTTCATTTTTAAATCTATGCCGCACAAATTTTAGATTCCTCACTTCATAATAGAGCGGATAAATTTTCTCAATTCTTTCCTGCTCCATATGACTGGTACCGGGTACAGTGGATTCGCTTCTTTATCTGCCCACTCTGCGATCTGATCTACGTCCTCCTCTTTTATCATATCTGGATACTTGGGCAACCCCGCCTTTTCTTTTGTCTCCTCTATCCAGCAGAGGAATGCTTCCGCCTTAGACTCATCTGTCTCGTCTACAGAACAGATTCCACACACATCACAAAGGCGTGCAAGCCTTTCATAAACTGCCGGACCGTAAGCTCTCATCACATGAGGCAAAAGGATGGCCATAGCAAGGCTGTGTCCTGTACCGTAAAGCCCTCCCAACGTATGTCCGACAGCGTGAACATATCCCACTGACCCCCTTGAGAACGCCCGTCCCGCGTAAAATGCCGCCCTCTGCATATTTCCCCTGGCCTCAATATCTGAATCGTCCCGGCAGACACGATACAAGTTGTCATAGATCAGCTTTACGGCTTTGCAGCACAGCCCATCTTCCAAAGCGGTATTATATATATGATTGGTGTATGCTTCTACGGCATGGCACAGCGCATCCATTCCTGCTGCCGCCGTCATTTCCGGCGGAAGTCCTGCGGTCAGCTCTGGGTCCAGCACTGCAAATCTGGGCATCATACACAGATCATTGATGGAAGCCTTATGGTGGGCGGCCGTATCTGTAATGACCGCCGCGATAGTAGTCTCGGAACCTGTTCCAGCTGTGGTCGGAACCGCAAAAATAACCGGAAGGGGTCTTAGCACCTTGAAAAGCCCCTGAAGCTGTCCAACTGATTTCTTCGGCCGAGCGATCCGCGCACCGATCGCTTTGGCGCAATCCATGGGGGAGCCGCCGCCAAATGCGATCATGCAGCCACATCCAGTGTCCTGATATAAGCGAACACCCTCCTCCACATTCTCCTCCGTAGGATTAACCGCCGTCTTATCATACACTACATACTCAAGGCCCGCTTCTTCCATCGCCTTAAGCATACCGTCCAGACGATGGAGTCTCATCAGCTTTGGTCCCGTCACAACAAGCACTTTTTTTAAACCACACTTCTTCACCACACCGGGCAGACGTTTTACCTTCCCTGACCCACTCATAACTTTCGGCACGCGCCATGGCAGTGCGTACATCCCTGCTTTGACAGCATACTGAATCCCTCTGTATGCTGTCTTCTTTATATTCCATTTCGTCTCCATGCCTCTCCCCGCCTTTCTTTTGATGCTTTCATTTTACAGCTAAATGACATCGGTACACAAGGGGAAGTCACGTATCTCTTTATCCTGCCATGTATTCCCGATAATCCGCTTCGCTGGCAAACAGCATGTATCTTCCTCCCACATAACCCATATAACCGTCACTTACTAAATATCCCTTCATAATCTTCTCCTTTTTTCTGTCAATCTTTGTTGATTCGGTTTCTATGGTTTATATCTTACTCAGATAGCTGTCCCAAAAACTTCCCATCTATGCTTTTCTTTTTTCTGGTCTTTTGATATGATGGAAACACAAAGGCAGGCAGAATGTACGGCGGCGCGCTGTTGAAGGACAGAAGGCAGAAAGGCGGAATCTTCATGGCGAAGGGACAGAATCAAAAACTGAAACTTTTATATCTTCTGAAAATATTTACGGAGGAGACCGACGACACCCACGGTCTCTCCCGCCAGGAACTCATTGTAAAACTGAATTCCCACGGTATAACGGCGGACCGAAAGACACTTTATGCGGATTTTGAGGAACTTCGGAAATTCGGCATCGACATCATCACCGAACACGAGGGAAACGACTGGACTTATCATATCGGGGAGCGCGATTTCGAGCTTGCCGAATTAAAGCTCCTTGTGGATTCCGTACAATCCGCAAGATTTATCACCGAAAGAAAATCCCAATCTCTCATCAAGAAACTAGAGGGCCTTGTCAGCCGTCATGAGGCGAAGCAGCTTCACCGCCAGGTACTGATCTCCGGGCGCATAAAAACAATGAACGAGAGTATCTACTATAACGTGGATAAGATACACTCTGCGATTAATGCGGATTCCTGTATTAAATTTCAGTATTTTCAATGGAATATAAAAAAAGAAATGGTACTGCGCCATGATGGGGCATGGTATGACGTCAGCCCATGGGCGCTTATCTGGGATAATGAGAACTATTATATGATCGGTTATGACACGATCTCTCAGCAAATACGCCATTACCGTGTAGATAAGATGCTGCGGATCAGCGCCGCGGACAAAAAGCGCGAGGGAAAACATCTGCTTAAATCACTGGATATCGCTGCATATTCCAGAAAGATGTTCGGGATGTTCGGTGGTGAAGAAGCTCGCGTCTCCCTGGAGGCAAAGGAGCACATCGCGGGCATCCTGATCGACCGTTTCGGTCAGGACGTCCGTATGATCCCCAAGGATAACGGCACTTTCACTGCATATGTAGACGTCACCGTAAGCCCCCAGTTCCTGGGCTGGGTGTTCAGCATCGGGGCAGATATCCGCATCACCGGGCCGGAGAGTGTGGTAGAGATGATGAAGGCGGAGAGCAGACGGCTGGCGGAGCAGTATTTGTAAGCATCTAAAAATATTCACCCCTTCCTCTACAAGCCGGGCTGTAAACGTATGCCTCAACGAATAACAACTGAACTTGGGAAGTAGTACTTTTGAATTGCTGTTTTTACTCAACTGAGCCTCGTTACAATCTTGTGTAATTCTGCGTATATCCTTATTCAGCGTTCCCTGATGTTGAACTCCGCCAAAGTGATTGCTAATATTCCTTTTCCTGCCCTCAAGTCCTACATTCTCAGCTTCCCTTTTCACATTTCTGATGATAAGATCGCTCCTAATACCAAGTCCTCAATCTTTCCAAAAAGACCAGTTCCAATACCTGTGCCAAACAGCCCAAATCCATCAAACATCTCACTTTCCTCCTTTCCGCAAGAAACGGTAGGGAATAATTCCCTGCCGTTTGCATATCGTTGGCTTTTTCTATTGTTGCTGAATGGTTTCACTATAATAATATATCATTGAAAATCTGAGATTTTACATACATAAAGAAAAGCAGGAAGATTGATCCTCCTGCCCCACGGTTGCTATTATTTTACAAAATATTTTTTCTTGATAATCGCACCGCATATTCCTGCACATACAATCAGTGCAGCCACATATGGCAAAGTAGTCGTACTATCTCCTGTTTTAACACTTTTCCGGGCATTGCCATCAGCGTTTCCTGCCTGCACTCCTTCTGCATCAGACATTACAAGCACATAATCCAAAGCATGGCTGAAATCCAGATTTACAGTTCCGGTTTCTGCAGTCTTGTCAGAAGTCATAAACTCCAGATTTTTATTATTATAATAATAGAGATTTTCATATTTCCCCCTATATTCTTTTCCTACGTCCATGGTAAGAGTTGCTCGAAACTGCGTTTGTATCAAACTTCACTTCCATGTTGATATCCTGAAGGTCATCGGCAAAGATATTTTCCCATTGATCGTCCATGTATATCCGTCCATGTTGAATTTGAGAATATTACACCCTCAGTATCTTTTTCTATGTAGGTTTCTTTTTTAAGCCGTCCTGTAAAACCTGTATTGCATAACAATATCCTTCCATAAAAGACTCTTCTTCTATATCATTTATTAGCTGCTCCATTTCACATGTAAAAATCTTCCATTTTTCCTCCGGCACATATTCTTTTATCGACTTTAAGTAATGACTACTTTTATTTCCGTACTTACTCATGCCTCCATCCCCCGATCTTGCCGGAGACTACAATACCCATCACCTTTCTCGGCGGCAGATTTACGATTGCGATTGCGGTCTTTCCAACCAGTTCTTCCGGCTCGTAATACTCGTGGATACCGCTTAAAATCACACGGTCTTTGCGCACGCCGTCATCTAAGGTAAACTTCAGAAGTTTCTTGCTCTTCGGCACTGCCTCGCATGCCAGGATCTTCACAGCACGGAAATCTGACTTGCTGAAAGTCTCAAAATCAACCATTTCTTCAAAGCACAGCTCAATTTTCACATCTTACTCTTGAATTAAAATAAACAAACACATGGGTATGATATGCACTTCCCATTTCGTCAGCCATTGCAAAATACGCTAAAGTACCAAAATTTCTTATCAATTTTTTTAATTTCATCATGTGTCAGTTGCTTCTCCTTGGAGTTGTTAATTGTTAAGAGGAACTTATTTGATTGTTTACTTCTTTTTTCTGCTATTTTCTTCATCTCCCTTGTTCATTTTGTGCAAATATGAAAATTGTCTATAAGCGTTGATTTTACGCTATTTCTATCTTGTTTGTGCATTTCCTTAAGGTAATACTAGCTTAAGGATGCCTTAGGCATTAGGATTGCTACGCTCTGCACACGCAAATGCGTGTTTCGAGCTTCGCATCCTATAACCCTTCTATATTTCTTCTGAACCGCTTTCTCTATTTAACAATCTCTTAACATTTAAATTCATTTTATCCATGTTAGTAATCCTAAGAACTACAATATGTTTCAACCTACTACCATCCACAGAACATGTCCCATACCTCGTGTTTTATCATTCCTCATGCCTTCCTTCACATTGAAGAAAAACATCTGTTGCATCTCTTTACTTATGTTGGACATAGCAATCACACAGGTGATATTATTTCGAATTTTCTCAAATGTATCTGCATATCCCATCTGGCATACAAAGATCATTGCCATACCAAATGCCCTTGCGGTCATAACACACACAGCAATTTTCTTTTTAACTGCTTCCTGTTCCTTCTTAAATCTAATGCTGTTAAAAAAGAGGCATATTCATCAAAGAATAGAAGCACAAAGCTTCTATCTGGATTGCCCTGCTGTCTGTCTCTAAAAATACTCCAAAAATGCTCTATACATTCCATAAAAGCATAGTAATTTTTGCATTCTCGATATTCTTTAAAGGAATCATCTCCCTTGAAATCACACAAAATGACCGTACCATTTTCTCCGCTCTGTTCTAAATCATATTCACAATATGCCAGCATTCTGTTTAATAAAAATGTCTTCCCAGAACCTGTTGCACCCTGCAATAGAGTCATTGCATTTTTATCCGTATCCAGCACAATTTCTCGTTGCAAATTGAGTAGCAATAAATCTTGATTAAAACCTAACCGCAAAAGCATCTAAAACACCTCATCATCTACCACCATAGTATTCGAAGTGTATAGTCTGTTTTTCTTCTTTCTCTTCTTCATAATTGTTTTTTCTATTTCATTCCAAAAAACAATTATTTGCACCTGTAAATACGCACCATTTACCAAAACAGAATCCACTCGCAAATAGGGACTTTGTATCAAACGTAATTCCATCAAACCCTTCTTCTGATTTACGTACTAGCTCATTCTGCAAAATCTCTTTTGCATCATCTACATGTATCATTTCACTGGCATCTTTCAGAACCAAATCGAATTGATAAATGACCTCTTTCCCTTTATTAAATGTTTTCTGCCCAATAGATGCTACCGCACTTTTACTGAGGGTTTTATGACCCCCAATGCAGTATAAATATCTGATACCACTATAAAAATTGCATTTTGAATATACGAATAGTTTTTCGAGCATCAAAGTCAACTCCCCCATATGCCCAAACTTCCATATACCACAATATATAAGCACCCTCATATATTATAACTCCCATCGTATCTAGAAAAGTTATAGAATCCATGTATGGATAAATCCATACTATAAAATCCATAATAGCGCTTAGGCAACATAACACTGTAACAAAAACTACACATATGCCAATTCTTACCATCATCTACTCTTTTACAGTACATTTACCAACTTTGTATTTTTTAAGCATTTCTTTGATTTCTTTCATAACTCCACCTTCTACAGAGGATAGGTTTACCTACCCTCTGATTTAAAATCTTTTAATTTTCAATTAACTTCATGTATGGTGCAACAATAGACACCTTTGCATTTCCATATGAAATATCATATGGTCGTATAATTGTCTCTGAAACTGGAATAGCAATATACATTGGTTCTTCTGAATGACTCAAGTATTTCTTGTATTACTACTGAACGTGTTGTTTCTACTTTCAAAGTAAACATAGAAAAATTGTCTGGATTAACACAATCATATCTAACAGAATCTACTTTATCAGTCTTTTTTCCTTCTGCATCCATCTTATATGACAATCTTACATTCTTCAAAACGTCTATTTCTGGAATTTTATCTTCCGCAAAAATTACAAGTTCGCTTGCTTTCATTATGTTGTTATCTATAACTACTTTCATTTCTTTATTCTCCTTTCTGTGAAGCGTCCCCCACTTATTAGCTTAACTGTACTATAGCACCAACAGTTTGCTATTAAAATCGGCGTCAGCTAACCCCAAAAAATTCAACTACTTTACTACTTTTATCATCTCAACATTTTCCACTATTTTCTCTTGTAAAATTAGGTATATTTGTGTATAATTTACCTAAATTATTTTTCTTAATATTTTTAAATGGAGAGAGTTATGAACGAGAAAACGATAAATTTCACATTATCAACATCAACTGATAATGATGTAAAAAAATATGCTCGATACTCTAATTTACAACGTCCATCTTGTATTCGTTTTTTCATATCAGAGCAAATCATTTTGTTTAAATTACAAAATAAAACATTTTTAGAACAATGGAATACTAGACGCTCTCAAAAACTAGATGTGGAAGATGGTGAACATTACAAAAAATTTTCATTTAAAATTCCAGATAATATGTATCAAGATTTAATGGATATGAAAGAACATCTCAATGTATCACTTAATGAGCTAATTGTAAATCTGGTTAGAAATGAATTAGATAATATCTTCGCAGAGTATGACAAATCATTTGCTACTCTATTAAAGGACATATCTGCCGAAAATTATAGGAGCAATATAAGTTTATCAAATGTTATTAAGCAAGATTTAGTAAACATTTCCGAAGAAATGGGTATATCGCTTAACACACTGATAACACATATCCTAATAAAGTATCTAAGAGAACATTATACTGATTTTTTTAATGAAACTTATATGAGTGCATCTGGAAAAATATATCATGGATTATGGTAAAGGAGGCAATCAAAATGGCAAAAAGCATAGAAGAACAAGTTGAAGATTGGGGAAAAAAACAGCTGGGAAAGACAAAATATTATACAAAAACAGAAAGTATAAATCACGAAATTGAAACTGCATTAAAAATAGCACCTTCAAAAACTGGTGGTGCAGGTGCAAATTATCCAGATATTAAAATGTTTATTGAAACCAAGACCCTACGCAAAATCCCAGTTATGATTGAAGTTAAAGGAACAAAAGGAAGCCTTATAAAACAAAATACAGATGGGGAAATTGATAATAAGAAAAAAGATGGTACTCCTAATTACACCAATATCAATAAATATGCTGTAAACGGTGCGGTGCATTATGCAAAGGCTATTATTGAACACTCCAAAAGCTACAAACAGGTGGTCGCTATTGGTTTAAATGGCTATGATGAAGCAGGAACAAGAATTTATGAAATTGAAGCATATTATGTATCAGCTGAAAATTACTCTATTCCAAAACGTATAAGCGCCTATACTGACTTATCATTCTTATTGTCAAAGAATCAAGAAAAATTTGTTGAACAGATTGACAAAATCGGTTTAACAGATGAAGAGCTCGAAGCTAAAGCTAAAGAATTTGAAAATGAAATAGAAAGCAAATTAAAAAAACTGAATCAAGTTATGCAAGATGATTTAAAGATTTCAGTAGGATCAAGAGTAGAACTTGTTACGGGCATGATAATGGCATCTCTTGGAGTAGACGGAAAAGTTGCACCCCTTGAAATTACTGACTTAAAAGGAGAAGGCAGTAATAAGAGTAACGACGGAACAGTTATAATAAATAAAATTGATTCATTTCTTGAAGAAAAAAATCTTCCGCAAGAGAAAAAAGAAATGATAATAAATGACCTTTCCAGAGTTTTTATTTATTCAGACCTTTGGAAAGCCGAAAATGGAGAAAGCAAATTAAAAACTGTCTATACAAGCGTGAAAAATGACATTATGCCTATTTTTACATCAGCAAGACATCTGGATTTTACTGGAAGACTTTTCAATGTCCTTAACGCATGGGTTGACATTCCAGATAGTGATAAAAATGATGTTGTCTTAACACCACGATATGTTACAGAACTTATGGCAAAACTTGCACAAGTAAACAAAGATAGTTATGTATGGGATTATGCAGTTGGTTCAGCAGGTTTTCTTATTTCATCAATGAAATTGATGATTAAGGACGCTCAGGAAAGAATAAAAAGTCCTAAGGAGCTAAACGAAAAGATTGTAAAAATCAAATGCGAACAGCTTCTTGGTATCGAAAAACGTTCTGATATTTATTTGCTAGCAGTGCTTAATATGATTTTGATGGGTGATGGTTCTTCAAATATTATTCATAAAGACAGTTTGACAGAATATAGCGGTAACTATGAACAAGGCGAGCTAAATGGAAAGAAATACCCTGCTAATGTATTCTTATTAAATCCACCATATTCCGCACAAGGAAAAGGATTCATATTTGTCGAGAAAGCACTTAAACGCATGAACAATGGACGTGCTGTTATTCTTATACAAGAAAATGCTGGAAGTGGTAACGGTTTACCTTATACCAAAAACATATTAGAAAACAATACTCTTATTGCAAGTATCCATATGTCAGATATTTTTCATGGTAAAGCTGGTGTTCAAACAGCAATATATGTATTTAATGTAGGTGTTCCGCATGACATCAAGCAACTTGTAAAATTTATTGATTTTACCAATGATGGGTATACAAGACAAAATCGAAAAAAATCAAGTCAAGAAACCAATTTAAAAAATACCGACCATGCCTTAGAACGATATGAAGAAATTGTAAATCTTGTGTTATATGGAAAATCTTATCTACACTATTTTACTGAGGAGGAGTACACCGAAGATACTATAACTCTTAATGGGAATGACTGGACATACAAACAACATCAAAAAATAGAAACCATACCGACCGAAAATGATTTTAGAGATGTTGTAAAAGAGTACCTAAGTTGGAAAGTATCAATGATTATGAAGGGGGATATGTCAAGTGAAAACTAAACAATTTAAAATTTCCGAAGTGTTACAATGGCAACCCCAAAAGGAAATTGACCCATTAAAAATCAACGAGCTTACTGTAGATGCTAATTATTCTTATCCTTTTTACGGACAAGCCACTTTAAATAATGGGATTATTTCGTTTGAAACCCTTACTCCCAAAGTATTGAATAACACTGATGGTAAACCAACCATTCTAATTCATTCCAACAACCAAAATATTGTTTATTTAGAGACCCCTTTTTATTTAAAAGATGGACATGGAGCAACAAGTGTATTACAATCTGAAAAACTTAATGAAAAGAATGCCCTTTATATTATTACATGCATTAAGAAAGTAATCACAAAAAAATTTGCTTATAACGATAAAGCCACTAAAATAGCATTAAAAAATACATACATTGAATTACCAATTACAGATAACGAAGAAATTTATTACCAATACATGGAGGAGCGTATACGCGAACTAGAAGAGGAGCGTATACGTGAGCTCTCCGCTTACTTAACAGCAAGCGGATTAAATAATTATAGGTTAACTATCACAGAAAAAAACTTACTAACTAACTTTATTAGTGGTAATATAACTTTTCACTCTTTTAAAATTACAGATATATTTACAGTCAAAAATACTCACAGTATTTTAAAAAATGAAGTAGTACTCAACAGCGGTTCTTCACCTTATGTCACAGCAAGCGAGGGAAAAAACTCTATTTTATCCTACATTTCATACAATAAAGAACTTATTGAAGAAGGTAATTCAATAATGATAGGTGGAAAAACTCTTGTTATTACCTATCAACCTAACGATTATTATTCTAACGATAGTCATAATCTTGCTCTATATATTCATGACAAACGAGGACGAACTGAAAAAGCACAATTATTCATGGTTACTGCTCTATATAAAAGTTTAAAACCGCTTTATACATGGGGCGATTCTATATCAAAAAAGAAAATTCAGAATGATTATGTTTCATTACCTGTAGATTACAATAATAACTTAGATTTTAATACGATGGAACAACTAATTACTATTCAAGAAAAACTTGCTATCAAAAGTATTGTTAAATGGAAAGATAAAATAATAAACACTCCAAAGAAATGTATATAAAAAATAGGACTTCCTCATCATTTCATATGGGAAGTCCTATTTATTTAAGCATGTTCTCTTTATTTGGTCGCAAATCGGTCGCAATCTACACCCTTCATTCTCTAAAAGCTCTTAGAGAAAACGAAAACAATACATCTTAGTAAAGTTTTGCTCCTGCTGGAATCTTGTCATCAAGAATCAGAACATTGAGTCCTTCTCTTCCTTCTACAAGGTGTGTAGCGGAGATAATCATACCACAAGAATCAATTCCCATCATCTTACGTGGTGGAAGGTTTGTGATTGCAAGTAATGTCTTTCCAACCAATTCTTCCGGCTCGTAGTAATCATGAATTCCGCTTAAAATCACACGTTCTTCGCCACTTCCGTCATCTAAAACAAATTTCAAAAGCTTCTTAGATTTCGGAACTGCTTCACATTCTTTTACTTTTACAGCTCTGAAATCAGACTTGCTGAATGTGTCGAAATCAACCATATCTTTGAACAATGGCTCCACTTCTACGTTAGAGAAATCGTAAGTTTCTTTCACTTCAGCGATTACTTTTTCCACTGTTTTTTCAACTGAAGTGGACTGTGCAGCATTGTTAGCTTCATTCTTTGCAGCCCCCTGTGACTTCATTGTGGGGAGACTTGAAATGTACCGTTATACTAGTCTTTACCACTCGTCAAAAGCCTGTTTTTCTGTGTTATCGTTATTTTGAGATTTTCAATGTTCTATACATAATTCTACGGTTTCCTACGGCATTTGGTACAAAATTGGTACAAGATTGGTACAAAAATCAGAACCTCATATTCAGCAATAATGGTTTTGCATTTACCAACATATGTAAGACTCTAAGTACATATACCGTACTAATTTTTTCGTCAATAAAGAAATATATCTTATAATTTTTGTAATAACACTTTCGGATTCCTCGCGCCGCCAGTTCCTCATCTTCATCCAGTTCATGCTGTTTAGGCATAAATTCAAGTTTGGCAATGGTGTTACGAAAACCCATTGCCAATTCCAACGCTGTTTCAGGTGCTTTTTTCTCGAACGCAATATAATCCGTATTATTCACGATATCCGCCTCTGCCAGAGGAAGCATCATAACTTTATGCATTTGCATTCCTGTACCTGCTTTCTAATTCCGCAAAGAACTCTTTATAATCTCTGCCTTTCCCTTTCTCGATATCACGGTAACTATCCATTACCATTTTCCGAACATCCTTCTGGTTTTCTTCCATTGAATCTATAAAATCTGTCTTTCTTGCTGTTGCTTCCACTGACAATTCCTCCTATCTCAGGTTATTCAAGGTTTCACTTTCTATTTCATTTACTCTTTATAATATAGGGCCTCATGGCTTATTTTTTCTCTTCTTTTAATCTATTATAATCTTACCGGCAATAGTCATGCAATGAAATTTTTTGCCAAAACAGCAAAATTCCATAAATCACGCTGCGTTCCCTTTTCGTTAATTTGAGTCAAATAGCTTTAGCCCCTCCCTTTCTATATTTGAATAAAACGGATATACGTCCATCCACTTATTAAAATGCTCCTTATTTTTGGCTATCGCCTTAATATCCAGATCATAGTCCATATTAAAATCATAGGTCATGCCTGACAGTTCATGCCGATACTTTTTTATATCCATATCGCTCAAATCCAGAAGTACCATAATATCCATGTCAGAATCTTCCGTATAATCGCCTCTTGCATATGAGCCATATAAAATCACCGTCTTTAAATGATCTCCGTATATTTTTCTGAGCAGTTCAACATACTGCATGACCAGATTATTTATTGTCACGGGCATATCAACACCTTTATATACGATTGTCATTAGACAGATATGTTTCAATCACTCCAAGAAATTCTTCTGCTTTCTCATACTGCTCCTGTGCATCCTGCTTTGAGACTACGAAAAAATCGCCATAATCCGTATTGTTCCTGATCTGAAATGCCTGGCTTATATATTTGGAATACTTCTTCTCTATTT
The DNA here is from genome assembly GCA_904418845.1 of uncultured Ruminococcus sp. Taxonomy (GTDB): domain Bacteria; phylum Bacillota; class Clostridia; order Lachnospirales; family Lachnospiraceae; genus Mediterraneibacter. The sequence continues at coordinate 49,369 of CAJFQC010000014.1, forward strand.
TTCCGGTTTTAATATACTCTTTCTGGAAACAGGCAATTACGCCTGCATGTTTAGAAAAGTCTTGTCCATCTACTGCCAATAGCGCACGAACAGCGGTAAACATTGCATAGTAGGAACGTCCGATCGAGTCTTTATAGCACCCGGCATCCAGAAGCAGCCTTGAAGATTTCAGCCGTTCTTTTGACATTTCCAGACGATATTTCATTAACTCTATCCGGTTATCATGCAATGATATTCACCCCCTCATTCTGTATATTTTTATAGTAGGGTAAGTCATCTTTATATTGTTCAAACTCGCTAAATGGGATGACTGTGGGGGAAACAATCGTTCCATATTCCAGTTCCAAGTCGGATGAAATATCCCAGATCTTTTTCAGCCGGTTCTGCAAGTCAACACGATCTCCCCGCACAATAGCTACAATATCTATGTCCGAATCATTTTGATAATCGCCTCTTGCATAGGAACCATACAAAATAATCCTGACAACATCTTCTCCATATACAGAGTAATAGATTTCTGTCATTTTTTTTAAAATTGTATTCAGTTCATTTTCGGTACACATACCGTCTGTTTCGCCTCCTTCAAATATTGTTTAATCAAACAGGCGCTCTATAACCATCTATATACAGAATCCATAACGTAAACTTCTTTTTTCATTATACTAGATTTTTTCCTACTTTAACACCCCCTTTGCGCTTCATAGTATTGACCATTTATCTTCTTCTGCAAAGTTTCAAATTCTCTTTGCTTCAGCTCCTGCGTTGCGTCTGTATAGATATTCAAAGTAGTTTTTACGTCTTTATGTCCAAGAACATCCTGAACAACTTTAATATTTACCCCGGACTCTACAAGCCGTGTGGTAAATGTATGCCGCAGTGAATGGCAGCTAAACCGGGGTAATAATACTTTGGGATTGCTGTTTTTATTCAGCAGAGCATCATTACACTCACGGGTGATCCTGCGTATAGCCTTGTTCAGGGTCCCCTGATGCTGTACTCCGCCAAACCGATTTACAAATATAAAATCTGTATATCCGTCTATCGTTACTTTACACTGAATATCATTCTCCTCCTGATATTGCTTTTCCTGTAAAAACGCCTCTTTTACATAGTCGAGCATGGGAATCTGTCTTGTTCCGGCTTTTGTTTTCGGCGTATGTACGTTAAAATAGCATCTGTTTTCCGCATGATTATAATAAACCAGAGTATGATTCACGTCTATGATCCCCCGCTCCAGATCAATATCGCACCACCTGAGTCCCGTAACTTCTCCTACCCTCATTCCAGTCCCAAGCATTACCGCGAAAATCGTATACCAATGGTGAAAAGGCGTCTTTTCCGATTGCAGAAATTCCAGAAACAAATCCTGCTCTGCCTGTGTAAGAGCTTTCCGCTTATCCGTCTCCAGATTACGAGCCTGCTTTAATTCTTTTAAAACATTATCAGATACATTGGTACGCAGATACCCGTCATCCACCGCTACTGTTAAAACCTGATGTAAAACAGTATGCACATTATCCACTGTTGAAATTTTAAGCTGCCTCTCGTCTACAAGCAGATTATAAAACCTCTTTATATCTGATTTTTTCAAGGTCTGAATACGGAGTTTCCCCACCTCGTCTGCGGCAAATTGTTCATACATATAGCAGTAATTCTGGAATGTGTTATCCTTTAATCCACGTTTCATCTCCCGCCACAGATTATACATATCATTGACTGTAACATTCTTCGCTTCAGCACGAATCCCGTCATGTTTATCCTTAGCTATCTCATCTTCTTTCTCCCTGAGTGCCTCTAATGTGGCGGCAGTACAACTATGACGCCTGCCGTCCCTCGTAGTCCAACGATATATGTAATAGCCGTCTGCCCTTTCAGTTTCTCCTGTTCTTAGCAACCTATGCTTGCTGTCGTATCTCTTCTTTGCCATATTTTCCTCCTGTTTAAAAGAGCTGTGAGCAAATCCGCTCACAGCCCTGCTTACGTTAAATTGAATAGGCTTTTTCCAGATAATCCTCCAACTTGCGACGCTTAAACATCCGCTTCGAGCCGTTCCAGAGAACGAACTCACAACGCTCGTCAGAGCTGAGATCCCTGAGTTTATTAACTCCGATCCCGGTATACGCCGCTGCTTCTTCTAATGTTAGAGTTGATTTTTTCCAAATCGGAACTTCCTGTCTCATCTCTACTTCTCCTCCAATTTTCCCCAAATTTTCTCCACCGTTTCTTTCTTCAACCACAGGAAACGTTTATTAACAACTTTCCCTGCAATGGTAATTTTGTGCGAAGCTCGTGCTATATTTCCCTCTCTCTTTATGTATAGTATCCCCTCATTTTTTAGTGGTTCTATAATCTCACGCCCCACTTTATACGGAAAATAAATTCGTCGATAATCTGTGTAAGCTTTCACACATTCCCACAGCCTTTCCGATGTGATATAAAAGAACACCTCATCAGAAAGACAATAATTCTGAACATCTTCTTCACTCACTTCTTCTTTTCTCTTTTCCAGAATTTTCCCCGCACAAAGGGCATGCCTCAGAGCTTCCAAAATTGTCACGGCTGGTGATACTATGGACAACTCCGCATCATTTTCCATGATTACTCGTGTCAACTGCTCTCTGTCCTTTGCAATCAGTATATCTGCCTGTGTCTTATCCAAGAGCTCTTTTTCCAGTATAAAACTGTGAAAAATAGTGGTTATTGCATACATGTTTCCCAGCGCATCTACATAGCGCGGCATTTTAATCTCATGCGAATTTAATCTTCGCACTTCATCACAAACAACACTAATCGTTTCTTTTATTCGGTTTAAATTCTCCGTCACATATTCCAGAAAGGTATACACAAAATCCGGCAAGATATGCAAATTCTCCTGATAATACGTCAAAATCTCCGTATTCACGTCACCATCTTCAAATCGCAAAATGATAACTCGACTTCTGCTCGATTTCCCTCCCGAAAAGGTTTCACCCGTTAAAAGGGCACACCCAGTAATCGGAATGAACTCTTTTGCCGTACTGTTTTGAGCGTAAGAAACAGAGCGTTTTCTCGGCACACGATCCCCATAAGAACGAAGAATAACTTCAAGTTTTCTCCGCTTTTCTCTGTCATCCGCATCATTTTCCGATGGCGTCAGATCATCAATAAGCACGATCTGATCCGCATATTTATCCATGATCTCGTAAACTGCCGGAGCCGTTGCTGCAAAATTTATATCCGGAACTGCTGCGGGTGTTCGATTAAAAACTCTTGTAAATATTTCCGCACATGACGTTTTTCTAGTATTAGTTTTCCCAATCGCTGCAACGCAAAACTCTATTTGATGCCCAGTTTCTTTGAATAGTGCGGTCATGGTAGACATCAGTAGATAATATTGCAGGAATATTGCATTTCCCAGATGATTTGAAATAATATTACGCATCGCAAGAAATTCCCGAAAATTTTTCATCTGATTTTCTGTATTTGATCGGAAAAAACGGAATTTTTTATTCGCTTTTACTGGTAAATCAGGGCGTCCGATTGCTCCCTCGGCAGTCAAATATACTTCCGTACCGTCATCAAGGATTTTCCACCCAGGTGAGGAATACTCCGCAATTTCCCGATACTTTCCTGCCGAAATCTGCTTTTGAAGATACATCTTCAACAATCTCGTATGATCTCTTGTTTCATCAAAAAACGCCTGTCCCTGTGCTGCTGAATGAACCCATGAGAATTTAAACAGGTGATCATGGGAAATCTCGGTATAAAATGCTCTTTCACCGATAAATATTGCTAATTTCCATATCAGAAAAATCTTTTTTCTTACTACCTCATTCGCTTCATTAACCTCCTCGTCCTTTATGGTTTTCCGCTCTTCTAGGCGAATTGCAAAATTTCCAATTTACACCTCAAATTATATTCCCCACTACAAACAATGTAAACTAAAATTCCTTTAATCACACAAATCAGTATTATTGAAGAGGGAGTATTTGTCCGTTAGGATTAGATTCCCCTCTTTATGTTGACTTGTCACACAAGCTAGAAGTCACTAATTTTTTTAACCATTTTACTTTTTTCTAGTTATTTTCTTAATAAGTAATATTAGTAAAAAATAAATTACACATACTGCAATTCCTGCAACACAACTCCATGAAACCAATACATACCAAAGACTTTTCACTCTTGGCTTGTCTGGGGCGGCATGGTTATCCTTGCAATCATTTTGTACCTGTTTGAACGGAAAGCGGTTCATGCCACTTATCACGATGGTTATGATGCCAG
>CAJFQC010000015.1 GCA_904418845.1 uncultured Ruminococcus sp.
AGAATACGCTCTGTCAGCGTTGTCTTACCCGCATCGATATGCGCCATGATACCGATATTTCTGGTTCTCTCTAATGGATATTCTCTTCCAGCCAAGGTTATTTCCTCCTAATTTAGAAACGATAGTGTGCAAACGCCTTGTTTGCCTCTGCCATCTTGTGCATGTCTTCTTTTCTCTTCACAGCTCCGCCTGTGTTGTTTGCTGCGTCAAGAATCTCATTTGCCAGCCTCTCTTCCATTGTCTTCTCGCCTCTCTGACGGGAGTACATTGTCAGCCAGCGAAGAGCGAGCGCCTGCCTTCTGTCAGCTCTGACCTCTATCGGCACCTGGTATGTTGCACCGCCGATACGTCTGGCTTTAACTTCCAGAACCGGCATCATGTTGTTCATTGCTTCCTCGAACACCTCGATCGCCGGCTTCTCAGCCTTTGCCTCTACTCTTTCAAATGCTCCGTATACAATCTTCTGTGCTACGCCCTTCTTACCATCAAGCATAATATTGTTGATAAGTTTGGTAACAACCTTATTGTTGTATATCGGATCCGCTAATACATCTCTTTTCTGAGTATGTCCTTTACGTGGCACGGTCCTTCCCTCCTTAATCATATTTTCCGGTCTGCACCGGGATTAATTCATCGGTACTCACATGTGTCTCTCTATGGAATCGCATAGCATGTGCTCGTGGCCGCGGGACTTATATATAAGTGCTTTACTTAATCCGCAACCTTACGATAATCATAGTTCTGTTTGTGATACGATTTAACTACTTAGTTACATCTTTTTTTCTTCACGAAAACCCTCGATTGTTCGTGCTTGTTTTCCTTGACCCGACTTCTACTTAGCGTCTTTCGGTCTCTTCGCGCCATATTTGGAGCGGGCCTGTCTTCTCTTCGCAACACCTGCTGTATCGAGTGTACCACGGATGATGTGGTATCTTGTACCCGGCAGATCCTTAACTCTTCCTCCACGGATCATAACAACGCTATGCTCCTGAAGGTTGTGTCCTTCGCCCGGAATGTAGCTTGTTACTTCGATACCGTTAGAGAGACGGACTCTGGCGATCTTTCTCAGAGCTGAGTTAGGCTTCTTCGGAGTTGCTGTCTTCACTGCTGTGCACACACCTCTCTTCTGCGGTGCAGATGTGTTAGTCGCACGCTTCTTCAGGGAATTGTATCCTTTCTGGAGTGCCGGTGCAGTAGACTTTTTCTCAGAAGTCTGGCGTCCTTTTCTAACTAACTGGTTAAATGTTGGCATTCTTTTTCACCTCCTATGAATTATTCGTTTCCTCACGGGTTATTCCGCAAGGGGCTGCGGATAATCTTGTCATTATCCATTTGAGCGCACGAAAAGAACAATGCCTTTTCATGCACGCTAAATTAGTGTATTACGTTTATTTTGGAAAGTCAAGGGTTTTTTTTGTTTTTTACCGCTTTATAAACCGTCTCAGCTTCGGAGATACGGCCGCGTCTTCATTGCACCCACGAGCCCCGCTCTGATCCCTCATTCAATGATCAATATGCTCTTCCCCAGTACACCATGTGTTTCGCCGGTTTGCCGCAGCATACGCACACGTCGGAAAGGTGCTCCTCTTCCATCGGGATACATCTGGATGTCACGCCGCCCGTCTGGGCTTTGATCTCATCCTCACACTCTTCCTCGCCGCACCACATTGCCTTCACAAAGCCTTTCTTCTCCGTGACTGCAGCCTTCATCTCATCCATGGTTACAGCTGCGCTGATGTGATCCTCAAGGAATGCCTTTGCCTTCGCGTAAAGGTCTTTCTGGACTGTCTCCAGAATCTCTCCCAGCTTTGTCTCAATCTCGTCAAGTTTAACGACAATCTTCTCCCTCGTGTCACGACGCACGATCACCGCCTGACCGCTCTCGATATCTTTCGGTCCGATCTCGATACGGGTCGGGATACCAAGCATCTCCTGCTCACTGAACTTCCATCCCGGACTCTTCTCGGAATCATCAATCGCGGCCCGGTAGCCTGCCGCCTTCAGAGCTGCAAGGACCTCGTTCGCTTTGCCGAGCACACCTTCCTTGTGCTGCGCAATCGGGATAACCCTGGTCTGCACCGGAGCAATCCTCGGCGGAAGTACAAGTCCACTGTCGTCACCATGTACCATGATGATAGCGCCCATGATCCTCGTTGACATTCCCCATGAAGTTTCATATACACTGTGAAGCTCGTTGTTCTTATCCGCATATTTGATGTTGAACGCATCCGGAAACGCATTTCCGAAGAAATGGCTCGTGCCGGACTGAAGAGCCTGTCCGTCATGCATCAGCGCCTCAATCGTGTAAGTATCCTGCGCGCCTGCAAACTTCTCACTCTCTGTCTTGCGTCCCGCGACAACCGGGATCGCAAGGTCTTCTTCTACAAAATCTTTATACACTTTCCACATTTGTTTTGTACGCTCTTCTGCTTCTTCGCAGGTCGCATGGATCGTGTGTCCTTCCTGCCAGAGGAACTCTCTCGAACGCAGGAACGGTCTTGTCGTCTTCTCCCATCTGAGCACAGAGCACCACTGGTTCCATACTTTCGGAAGATCGCGGTAAGACTGCACTGTCTTGCTCCACACATCGCAGAAAAGTGTCTCAGATGTCGGACGGATGCAGAAACGTTCCTGAAGAGGCTCTGTTCCGCCGTGTGTCACCCATGCCACTTCCGGCGCAAAACCTTCGATATGATCCTTCTCCTTCTGGAGCAGATTCTCCGGAATCAACATCGGAAGATAGACGTTCTCAACGCCCGTCTCTTTAAAACGCGCGTCCAGATCCGCCTGGATATTTTCCCAGATCGCATAGCCGTTCGGCAGGTAGTTTAAGCAGCCCTTTACGCCTGAATAATCACACAGCTTCGCCTCGCGTACAACGTCTGTGTACCACTGCGCGAAATCTTCATCTCTGGAAGTGATCGACTGTACCAGTTTCTTTTCCTTTGCCATTGTTCTCTCTCCTTTAACAATATTGTATAAAAATACGAAACGCCGCGACACCCTGGTCCCCGAATAACAAGGGACCGGATCTCCCGGCGGTACCACCCTAATTAACCTCCTGCGTATGTTTTTCCTGCATATCTGCTGATATACAGGTGATCCACAGGCTGTTCTCTCTTTTGCTTTTAACGCAAGCCTACGCCGCATTTTCATGTGGATGCTCCCGGGCCGGTTCTATACGCTCCTGCAGGGGCTCTCACCAGCCGCCCCCTCTCTGTGGCATTCCTTCATATATACTATTCCCGTTCATTGCAATTGTGATTCTAGCGGAAAATACCGGCGGTGTCAAGGAAGGATTATTCCATTCATCAAGACCACGGCTGTTTATCCCTGTATAGCCAGCAGTTTATTTTTAAGCTCTGCCTCCATATTACGAAGCTCTGCCTCCGCTGCCTGCCGTTTCTCCCTTCCTTCTCGCTGGATGGTCATAACCTCGTCCAGAGTAGAGATAAGAGTGGCATTGGTTGTCTTAAGCGTCTCCAGATCCACGATGCCCCTCTCTGATTCTCTCGCCGTCTCAACAGTCGCTGTCTTTAGTTTCTCCGCGTTCCTTTTAAGAAGCTCGTTTGTCATGTCTGTCACCTGACGCTGAGCCTCCGCCGCCTGGGCGGAATGTTCCACGCCAAGGGCAAGTACCATCTGGCTTTTCCACAGTGGGATCGTATTGACAATGGTAGACTGGATCTTCTCCACCATCACCGTATCATTGTTCTGCACGAGCCGAATCTGCGGAGCTGTCTGAATGGAAATCATCCTTGTCAGCTCAAGATCATGGATCTTCTTTTCAAACCTGCCGCACATCGCGTCCAGGTCCTTCGCCGCCTGTGCGTCCTCTGGAAGACCGCTTATCTGAGCCCGCTCATGGAGCGCCCGCAGTTCTGTATCCCTTACCTGCGCCAGTTTCTTCTTGCCGGCAAGTATATACATGGACAGTTCTTTGAAATAAGTAAGATTCAGCTCATACATCTTATCGAGAAGAGCAGAATCTTTTAAGAGCTGTACTTGATGAGATTCCAGCACCTTGACAATCTCGTTGACATTCGTCTCCGCTTTGGCATATTTTGCTTTCATAGACTCAATCTTATTGGAGGCCTTCTTAAAGATACCGAAGAAGCCTTTTTCCTCTTCTTCGTCAAAGTTCTTGAGCTCCTTGACCACATCTGTCAGCAGCCCCCCTATCTCTCCCAGATCCTTGGACTTCACATTTTCCAGGGCGGACTCGGAGAAGTCTGCCATCTTTTTCTGCGTACCCGCTCCGTACTGGAGCACCATAGTGGAGTCCGTCAGGTCGATCTGCTGTGCGAATGCATCCACAGTCCGCCGTTCTTCTTCGGTCAGGATGCTCTCGTCCATCGCCGGCTCTTCCGGTTGTGCCGCAGGCGGCTTCTTCTCCTCCTGCGCCGCAAAAGGGTTCAGTGTCAGTGTAGGCGCTGTGCCCATGTCTTTAAACTCATTGCTCATCTTTTTGTCCTCCCTGTTTATTAAATCGTCTTACTTTTTGTTTCTTTTCAGTCCGTCCTCTGTCAGCCCCTCCTGGGCCAGCATGGTGTGCAGCACGGAGATGTCTGTGGATACATCCCACGCCGTATCCTGAAAAAGGTCGTCCAGAAGCTTCTCGAATGCGACGTTCAGCGTATCGATTGTCTTCTCAATCTCCTTCTTTGAGGACAGGATATTCTCTCCCTGGACAGGCTGAGCGTCCAGTTTCTCATATGCCTCAAGAAGTTTAATCGTAGTAGGAAGATAGTATTGCATCAGCTTTCCGATATCGTCCACACTTCCGGGATTTTGCTCCACCCGGTCAAAGATCCGGTCAACCAGCATTTCCATGCGGGCGATTTTCGCTGAAATCTCTTCACCGGGTATAGCGTCATTCGCCTCGCGTATCTTCCTCACATAATCGTCCCCCGCCTTAACAATGCTCTGCACTTCCGGCGAAAGCTTCTCGTACTCCTGGCGCGCTCTTGTCTCTGCGGCTTCCCTCTCTGCTTTCTCCCGGCTCATGCGTTCCATAAGCGCGTTGTACTGCGCATACGCCTCATTGCTCGTCATCAGGCATGTGCCCTTATCATCCAAATGCCCCTGAAGGAACCAGCCCTTTCGTATCATTTTTTTCAGATCTTTCACGACAGCCTTTACCGTACGGCCGGTTCTCTGCGCCAGCTCTGCCGTATCGCAGTATTCCCGCGCGCCCAGCGCTTTCACGTAATTGCGGAAACGCCCTACACTGCACACCATACTTGTCCCTGTAAATGCCATGCCTGCGAATATAACCGCCGAGGCCCCCAGCAGCCCTCCCGCGATCCTGATTCCCAATCCCCAGCCGTTTTTCAGCCCGATCAGGCAGAGTATAAACAGCACAACAAGGGAAGCGAGGCCGAATGTATAGCCTGTTGCCGCCAGAAATATCCCCCCTGCTTTCGGCGCCGTGCCTTTCAGATACAGCATCTTTTTCCGAGGCTGTACCGTTCCTCCCCGGGAGCCGCCATGCATATTTGCACCCGGCGCGCCCCCTCCGTTCTGCTGTTCGAAACCTGCTTTGTTCTGGCCCCCGGCGCCCGGCTCCCGATACCAGCCGCCATGGCGAAGCCCGTCAGACACAGCGCCCATAGCCCTGCCGATCGTATCTGTAACTGTCTGATTCAGTCTGCGAAAGTCCTGGTTATCGACTGCATCCTGTATAGTCCTGCGAATCTCATCTCCAAACCGTTCCCAGTCATTATTTATCATGGAATTCCTCCTCAAATGCTTGACCTTAAAAATCTTTTATATGATAATCAGTTTAGTCGTAACAGGCCGAAAAGTCAAGAAAGGTGCACTACATGAAAAAAGATTTAAACAGCCTTATTATATATGAAGACGCACAGATTATTGTCTGCCACAAGCCTGCGGGAATCGCTGTGCAGAGCGCGCGCCTCGGAGAGAAAGATATAGAGAGTCTTTTGAAGAACTATCTGGCCACGTCACAGTCGCACGGCAGCCAGGGCCGCAGCACCCGGTCGGCGCAGATACGCCGGGCCCGCGGCTCCAGTTCTTCCGGCCCTTATCTGGCCGTCCTCCACCGCCTCGACCAGCCCGTAGAAGGGCTTCTTGTATTTGCCAAAACACCAGAAGCCGCCAGGGAGCTGAACCGTCAGCTTACTTCCCTGGAATTTGAAAAATATTACCGCGCCGTTGTATCCGGCATACCTGACCCCTCTGAGGGAACACTTAAGGACTATTTGGTAAAAGACGCGCGAACAAACTCCTCCCGCGTCTGCAAAAAGGATACACCGGGCGCTAAAACAGCCCGTCTTTACTATAAAACGATCGAAACGTATCCCGGCAGCGGCACCTCTCTCGTGGAGATAAAGCTGGACACCGGGCGACACCATCAGATCCGCGTACAGATGTCTCATCTGGGATGTCCTCTCGTCGGCGACCGGAAATACGGATATGAAAGCAGAAAAAGCGCAGAGCCGCTTCGGCTCTGCGCGTATAAACTTTGTTTTAAACATCCTTTGGACGGAAGAAAACTGGTATTTGAGCTGCCATAAAAAACTTCACCCTGCCTGTCGTCTGAGCACCAGCACATCGTCCCTGCATATCTTTGTTTCTCCATTAGGGATGAGTATGTTTTCCCCCCTCTTTACCATAATGATCAGAAGCCCGGCATCTAAGGGCAGATCCTTGATCATCCTGTCTCTCCATCTGTGGTTCTTCCCGATGCTGATCTCGTGAAGTGTCAGGTTCTCCCTGTCTTCAAAGGCAGGGGCCGCGCAGACGATCACATCCCCGCTGTAAACCCGGGTGTCGCCGTTGGGCGTGACAGATGTCTCTCCCCGGAACACGAGCACCGCGAGGAAGCCCGGCGGCATGACCACTTCTTTTAACTTCTTATCTGCAAAGGGATGATCCGGCGTCACTTTGATCTTAATGAAGGCAATCTCGCTCTCCTCCTGATAATCATTGAAGGTGCGGAGCACATTGGCATTTTTATCGATCATCTTAAGCTTTTCTGCCACAGCGGGGAGGAGCGTTCCCTGCCCTGCAAGCGAGAGCAGGACAATCACGAACACAAGGTTGAACAGATTATATGTCATCGGAATATCTGCCAGCACCACATAGATAGAGAACACGATAGATGCCACACCCCTCAGGCCCGCCCACGATACGAGTCCGATCTGGGACATAGACGCGCCGAAGGGTTTCAGCACGAGGAATACTGCGGCTGGGCGCCCGATAAATGTCATGAACAGGCACACAACCAGCGCCGGAAGAAATACTGCCGGCAGTTCTACCGGCGTGACCAAAAGCCCCAGCAAAAAGAAGATGACCATCTGGGCGATCTCGGTTACGATGTCGAAGAAACGCACCATATCTTTCTTGTCTTCGATAAATCCATTCCCCATAAAGATCCCGCACAAATACACACTCAGATATCCGTTGCCGCCGATGATCGACGCCAGGGCATATCCTGCGATAACGATAGCAAATACGAACACGGTTCTTCCCTGTCTCATACGGAAATCGATATTATCCATGATATAGAACGCCACTTTTCCGATGAGCAGTCCGCACATGATGCCGAATATGATCTGCTTCGCCAGCATGGCCGGGACAAAGATCTCCTCTCCGGATATCAGCGATATCATAAGTATGGTCAACATGTAGGAGATGGGGTCATTGGAGCCCGACTCCAGCTCCAGCATGGAGTCCGTGTGGTCTTTCAAGGACAGCTTCTTCGAGCGCAGCACATTGAACACGGAAGCAGCGTCCGTGGAGGCGATCACAGAACCGATGAGAAGTCCCTCCTGCCAGCCAAGGCCGAGAAGATAATGGGCCGCGCCCCCGGTGAGAAGAGCGGTCACGACAACGCCTGCCGTTGAAAGCAAAAAGGATCTTGCCATGACAGGCCGGGCAGTTTTTAAGTTTGTTCCGAATCCTCCGTAGAACATGACAAAGATCAAGCTGATCGAGCAGATCGCTTCGGACATCTCATAGTCATTAAAGGGAATCCTCAGGAAACCATTCTCCCCGAAACACATTCCCAGAGCAATAAACATAAGAAGCGAAGGTATGGGAAGTTTCGCGGCAATCCTGTTCATTAGGATGCAAAGTATGAGTACAATGGCTGCAAGCAGTAATAAATGGTTCATCCGTTCCTCCTGTTATCTTTACGTACATCAGCGCCAGTGTAAACAAGCGATATCCGCCGTACACTGACGCTGTTAGTTTACCACAATATCTTTATATCGCGCAAGACGTACCCGCCCCGCACTTTTGAAACCTATCCCTTTCCGAAACCCAGCTTATGCCTCTTCTGCCGCCATCTCATCCTCTTCCGCAAGGGACTGCTCATATCTCTCAAGGATCGTAGACTGTATCCTTTCTCTTGTCCCCGAATTGATTGGATGTGCAATATCACGATACTCGCCGTCCAGTGATTTTTTGCTCGGCATCGCGATGAACAATCCTTTCTCGCCCTCTATCACCTTGATATCATGAACAACGAATTCTTCGTCAATGGTAATAGATACGACAGCTTTTAATTTCCCCTCTTTCGCAACTTTGCGTACGCGTACATCTGTGATCTGCATATTCTCAGGTCTCCTTTCTCTGCCGCATTATCTCCGGCTCTGACATACCAGCATCCAGCCCTTATGACCTTGCCTCTTTCCCCGTTCTCCTCACAGGATCATAATGCGTATCTTTCGTTTTTTTCGACTACTACTTTGACACCATTTTCCCCGACATGCCTTGTGTTCGCCCTGATCGTGTCACGGCTCTCGACAATACAGTTTTCAATGTACGTGTTGTCGCCAAGGTATACATCATTCAAGATAATGGAATTCTTGATCACACAGTTATTTCCGACGAAAACTTTCTTGAAGATCACGGAGTTCTCAACCATGCCGTTGATGATGCTTCCGCTTCCTACAAGACTGTTCTTGACAACTGCGCCCGGATTGTATTTCGCAGGCGGCTGGTCGCTCACCTTAGAAAATACTGCCGGCAGCTCCCGGAAGAAATAATTGCGCACTTCCGGTTTCAGAAAATCCATGTTCGTCTGATAATATGCGTCTACCGTTGAGATGTTGTTCCAGTAGCTGTTTATCTTATAACCATATATCTTTTTCAGGTTCTTGTACCTGATGAGGATATCGGTTACAAAATCATGTCTCTCTTCCTCTGCACAGTGTTCTACGAGATCGATGAGCAGTCTCCTGCGGATCACGTAAATTCCTGTGGATATTGTCTGGGAGTGGGCAACCATGGGCTTCTCCTCAAACTCTTCGATCCGGGAATTCTCGTTCATACGGATCGTGCCGAAGCGGGTCGCGTCGTCCTCCGGTCCCAGCTCCTTACACACCACAGTGATATCTGCTTTTTTTTCAATATGATATGCCAGCACATCATTGTAATCCAGCTTGTACACCGCGTCGCCCGATGTGATGATCACATACGGCTCATGGCATTTTCTCAAGAAATCAAGATTCTGATAGATCGCGTCAGCGGTCCCTCTGTACCAGTAGCCGTTGTCCGCTGTGATCGTAGGTGTGAACACATACAGCCCTCCCTGTTTGCGTCCGAAGTCCCACCACTTGGAGGAGTTCAGATGCTCATTCAGCGATCTTGCGTTATACTGGGTTAGCACAGCAACCTTCTGAATATGAGAATTCGTCATATTGCTGAGCGCGAAGTCGATCGCCCGGTAACTCCCTGCGATAGGCATTGCCGCCACAGCGCGCTTCGCTGTCAGCTCGTGCATCTTCCTGTTGTTACCGCCTGCCAAGATAATACCTACTGCTCTCATATCCTGTCACCTGCCTTTATCAATGTCTCGCCGCTCTCAAGCACACCGTCACGATAATCTTCCGGCATCGTCACGCCGCTGATCGCGGTATTCTTTCCGATCTGTACATTCGGCGGGATCACGGAATTCTCTCCGATAGTGGCCAGTCCGCCGCTGTATATATTCGGCTTCGTCTTGTTCTCCACCTCGGCTCCGACACCGATGACAACATTATTCCCAATCTCTGTATCCTCCGCGATGATCGCTTTTTCGATCACGCAGTTCTCTCCTATCTTCACTCCCTGCATGATGATCGAATCGCGCACTACGCTGCCCTTGCCTACTGAAACGCCCCCGCCCAGGACGGAACTGTGTACTTCACCGTAGATCTCGGAGCCGTTGCTGATGATACAGCGGTCCACCACTGCCTCCTCGGATATGTACTGGGGCGGAAGGCTCACACTATTCGTATAGATCTTCCAGAACTCCTCATACAGATTAAACTCCGGGATAATATCAATCAGCTCCATGTTTGCTTCCCAATAGGAACTGAGCGTGCCCACATCCTTCCAGTACCCATTGTATTCATAGGCAAACAGCCTGTCCCCTTTGCCGTGGCAGTGGGGAATGATATGTTTTCCGAAATCACAGTTCGGCTGGTCTTTCAGCTTGATCAGCGCTTCTCTAAGCACCGGCCAGCTAAAGATATAGATACCCATTGACGCGAGATTACTGCTCGGCTTCTCCGGCTTCTCCTCAAACTCTCTAATCCTGCTGTCACCGTCTGTCACCACGATACCGAAGCGGCTTGCCTCCTCGATCGGCACCGGCATGGCCGCGATGGTCACGTCAGCATTATTTGCCTTGTGGAAATCAAGCATGACTTCATAATCCATTTTGTAGATATGGTCTCCGGAAAGGATCAAAACGTAGTCCGGATTGTATGTTTCCATATAATTCAGATTTTGATAGATCGCATTTGCCGTCCCCGTATACCACTCGCTGTTCGAGCTCTTCTCATAGGGCGGCAGGATAGATACCCCACCGACGTTTCTGTCCAGATCCCACGGGATCCCGATTCCGATATGCGTGTTCAGACGTAAAGGCTGATACTGTGTCAGCACGCCCACTGTATCAATACCTGAGTTGATACAGTTACTCAGCGGAAAATCGATGATCCGGTACTTACCTCCAAAAGCAACCGCGGGTTTAGCGACTTTCGCCGTAAGAACACCGAGCCTGCTGCCTTGTCCTCCCGCCAGCAGCATGGCGATCATTTCTTTTTTGAACATTGCGTCACCTCATTTCTAGTTAGATGTAATCATTATACCATATATTTATCTTTAGCCAATAATTTTTACAATTTTTTTTTACAATTCGCTTACTTTTTGTTAATTTCCCACAAAAAGAACTTCTTTTATTTTTTATCATATATAGTATAATATAGTAGGCTAAGACAATTTATTACTAAAAATTAAGAAAATAAAAATAAAAGGGAAGAGGCATTTACATGTATAAGATCGATTTTGAACACCCGATCCACATCCATTTCATCGGCATCGGAGGCATCAGCATGAGCGGGCTGGCGGAGATCCTTCTCAGAGAAGGCTTTACTGTATCCGGCTCTGACACAAAGGAATCCCCTCTGGCAAAGAAGCTGGAATCCGAAGGCGCGCACATTATATACGGACAAAAAGCCGAGAACATCACGCCCGGCATCGGATGCGTTGTGTATACAGCGGCCATCAGCCGCAGCAATCCCGAACTGATCGAGGCAGTAGCGAAGAAGATCCCTATGCTGACAAGGGCAGAGCTCTTAGGGCAGCTCATGAAGAACTATGACACACCGATCGCCGTATCCGGAACCCACGGCAAAACGACAACTACTTCCATGATCTCACACATCCTTCTGGAGGCGGATTTAGACCCCACCATCTCCGTGGGCGGCATACTCAAAGCCATCAAGGGAAATATCCGCGTGGGAAGCTCCGGCACATTCATCACGGAAGCCTGCGAGTACACGAACAGCTTCCTGAACTTTTTCCCGAAGATCAGCGTTATCTTGAATATAGAGGAAGATCATCTGGATTTCTTTAAAGACCTGGAAGATATCCGCCACTCTTTCCGCCAGTTTACCGCTCTTCTTCCCGAAGACGGCACTCTGGTCATCAATGGCGAGATTTCGGACCATCAGGAGATATACGAGGGGCTTCCCTGTAAGGTCGTCACCTATGGCACGGGAGCCGGTCATGACTACAGTGCATCCAACATTTCTTATGACAAGAATGGACATGTCTCTTTCGACTTATTCCGCCACGGAGAATACACGGACCATATCGTTCTCTCTGTCACCGGAGACCATAACGTATCCAATGCGTTGTCAGCCATCGCTGTGGCAGACCTGCTGGACATTCCCATGGACATCACGAAAAAAGGGCTTCTCTCCTTCACAGGAACAGACCGCCGCTTTGAGTACAAAGGAGAGTGGAACGGCGTTACCATCGTGGACGATTACGCCCACCATCCGACAGAGATCGAAGCGACGTTAAAAGCGGCGCAGCATTCCCCGCACAACGCAGTGTGGTGTGTATTCCAGCCTCATACCTACACCCGTACAAAAGCATTTTTCCGCGAGTTTGCCGAGGCGCTCTCGCATGCGGACCATCTTGTACTGGCTGATATCTATGCGGCACGGGAGACAGATACACTCGGGATCTCCTCAAAAGATCTTGCCGGGGAGACAGCAAAGTTTGGGACGGATACCTATTATTTCCCAAGTTTTGAACAGATCGAAGCGTTCTTAAAAGAGAACTGCCAGCCGGGCGACCTGCTTATCACGATGGGAGCGGGTGACGTCGTGACTATCGGCGAGGACCTGCTCAGATAGTCCCCCGCCTCTATATTGCCCGACTCTCCATACACATCGAGAACGCCTGAAAACACAAGGGCTGCGGGAGTTATCCACATGTTCTGCACAGAGTTATCTACAAAAAACCCGGAGTTACCCACGAAAAAATGCTTTTTAACCGGGAGAGAAAATGATATATTAGTCTTACACTTCACAGAAGACAACTAGAGAGGGTAGGACGGGATAGCTATGAAGACATTGACACTTAAAAATAAATTTCAGACGAACGCAACACTGCTGCCGAATGATTTTATCGACAACTATATGATTGATGCCAACGGTGAGTTTGTGAAGGTATATCTGTTCCTTCTGCGTCACCTTGACGATCCGTGTTCGTCCCTGACGCTCACAACCATCGCAGACTGCTTAAACAACACAGAGAAGGACATTCTCCGTGCCTTCCGCTATTGGGAGAAAAAAGGGCTTCTGCGCATGGAGCGCGACAGCGAGGGCAGGATCACTGCGCTCGAGCTGCAGAAGACAGCGCTCCTGCGCAGTGCAGAAAGCGTTTCCGCGCCCGCTGCAGTAACAGAGCCTGCAGAAAGCACGTCCGAGCGCAGGCAGGCAGGCGGTGCGTCTGCCCGGACAGGGAAAGCTGTATCCATTGACACTCTGCGCGCCCAGAAGGAGATCAAGTCACTTCTTTTCATTGCGGAGCAGTATCTCGGCAAGACCCTGACCCACTCTGATATGGAGACAATCACTTATTTTTATGATACGCTCCATATGTCTGCAGATCTGATCGAGTATCTGATTGAGTCCTGTGTGGAGAACGGTCATAAGAGTATGCACTATATCCGCAAAGTGGCCTTCTCTTGGGCAGAGGCAGGAATTGTGACGGTGGCTCAGGCAAAGGAACATTCTGCCCTCTATAACAAAAACTGTTACACCGTACTGAATGCATTTGGCATCAAAAACCGCGCTCCGGCGACATCGGAGCTTACATATATCCGCAAATGGAATGAAGACTACGCGTTTTCCTCCGATATTATACAGGAGGCCTGCCGCCGCACTATTGCCGCGACACACCAGCCCAGTTTTGAATATGCGGATTCCATCCTCACCAAATGGCATGACAAGGGCATCCGCCATCTGAAGGATATTGAAACACTCGATGAAGAATACCAGAAAGAGCGGGCTTTGGGGAGATCTTCTACACGGACAAAAGCTGTCACAAAGAATTTGAATAATTTCGAGCGGCGCAGCTATGATATGGACTCTCTGGAAGAACAGTTATTGAACAGCAATTAGAAGGAGTACATCAATGGCACTCAAAAATGCACAATACTACGCGATCATGCGGGAATATGAACAGAAGCAGCTCAAAAACCGCGACATACAGGCCGCCCGCTATGAAGAAGTATATGAAAAGCTCCCGGAGTTTAAATCGCTGGATGAGTCCATATCCATTCTCTCCGTTCAGTATGGCAAGAAACTGCTGGGCGGTGACAAACGAGCGCTGGATTCTTTAAAGGAAGAGCTCGAGATCCTGCGCAGCAGCAAAAAGAATCTGCTCATCTCGGCAGGATTTCCTGCAGATTATCTGGAGCCGGTCTATGAATGTCCGGACTGTAAGGACACCGGCTATATCGGCAATGAGAAATGCCGCTGTTTCAAACAGGCAGTTATTCGGTTGCTGTATGAACAGTCCAATATTAAAGAATTTCCGACAGAGGCTTCTTTTGACAATTTCGTCCTTGATTTTTATTCACCTTCACATTATGATAAAACAACCGGGCGCTCTGCCCGCGCGATGATGGCGGATACTCTTAAGCTCTGCCGACAGTTTATCGACAAATTCGGAGAAGAGTTCCGGAATCTCTTCCTCTATGGCGATGTAGGGGTGGGGAAAACATTTCTTTCCGTCTGTATTGCAAAGGAGATCATGGATCGAGAATATTCCGTGCTCTATCTCTCCGCTCCACGACTCTTTGTTACACTCTCGCAGTCGAAGTTCGACCGAAACGATGCGGACGCGAAGAATATGAGTGATTATATCTTCAACTGCGATCTCCTGATTATCGATGATCTGGGGAGCGAATACACGAACGCCTTCATTACATCACAATTTTTCACCTGCATCAACGAACGGCTCATACACAAAAAGTCAACGGTCATCTCAACAAACCTTTCTCTGGATTCGATCGCTAATCTTTATACGGAGCGCTCATTTTCCAGAATCACCAGCAACTATACGATGTTGAAGATCATCGGTGATGATATACGAATCAAGAAAAGGATAGAACACAGGGAGGAACATAAATGATACGCCGAACAGAACGGATTCTGGAGAACATACCAGTCGGAAGCCTTGGGCTTATAGCTTTGGAAGGCTGCGAAGGACTGGGACAAAAAGTGAATGAATATCTCGTCAAATGGCGCCACGAGAACACCAATGAGTACAGAGATGACATCGCTTTCCCAGGATATGAAAAGGACACCTATCTTGTCAAAGCACGCGTACCCCGTTTCGGCTCCGGCGAAGCAAAAGGAATCCTCGGAGAATCCGTGCGCGGAAAAGACCTGTACCTGATAGTAGATGTATGTAATTACAGCGTGACTTACTCGCTCACCGGAAGAATAAACCATATGTCCCCGGACGATCATTTCCAGAATCTTAAAAGAATCATCGCCGCTATCGGCGGAAAGGGACGCCGCATCAATGTCATCATGCCTTTCCTCTATGAAAGCAGACAGCACAAGAGAAACTCCCGCGAATCTTTGGACTGCGCACTGGCGCTTCAGGAGCTGGTACGCATGGGTGTTGACAATATTATTACCTTTGACGCGCATGACCCTCGGGTACAGAACGCTATCCCCTTAAGCGGTTTTGAAACAGTGTCCCCGACCTATCAGTTTATCAAAGGACTTTTGCGCACTGTAAAGGACCTGCAGATTGACAGCGAGCACATGATGGCCATCAGCCCGGATGAAGGAGGCACGAATCGTGCTGTCTATCTTGCCAATGTGCTGGGACTTGACATGGGTATGTTCTACAAACGCCGCAACTACACAAAGATTGTAAACGGCCGCAACCCTATAGTAGCTCATGAGTTCCTGGGAAGCTCCGTTGAGGGCAAAGACGTCATTATCATTGATGACATGATCTCCTCCGGCGACAGTATCATTGACGTTGCCACTGAGCTAAAACGCAGGAAGGCAAAACGAATTTTTGCCGCCGCGACTTTCGGCCTGTTTACAAACGGCATGGAAAAGTTTGACAAAGCCTACAATGAAGGCATTCTCCATGGCATCCTCACGACCAATCTGATCTACCAGACGCCGGAGCTTCTGTCCAGATCGTACTATATCAACTGCGACATGAGCAAATACATCGCGCTCATCGTAGACACGCTGAATCATGACGGCTCAATCAGCACGTTTTTAAACCCGAACGAGAGAATTCAGCACATCATTCAGAAATACAAAAACGGAGAGCCTATTTAACGGCTCTCCTAAATTGTTTTACAAAGACTTACAGGGAAGGCTTATGAAGAAAACATTTTTTTACGACACTGCATTTACCATATTTATGCTCGTTGCCGCCACCGCGGTCTCCTTTTGCTTCTTTCAGTTGGGCAATAAGAATGTGGCGAACACTACCGTTGTCTATACGCTCGCCCTGATCCTGACCGCGCTCCGCACCTCGGGCTATGTCTACGGGATCGCCGCGGCGCTGTTCTGTGTGTTTGCAGTAAATTACTTCTTTACCTACCCGTATTTTAAATTCAATTTCTTTCTGGACGGCTACCCGGTCACTTTCATCGGTATGCTTATCATCTCTGTCATTACCAGCGCCACTACCACTGCCCTGAAAAGACAGCGGCGCGCCATCGCGGACAGGGAGAAAGCACTTGTGGAAGCAGACAGGGAAAAGCTGCGGGCGAACCTGCTGCGCGCTGTGTCCCATGATTTGAGAACTCCTCTGACCAGCATCATCAGCGCCTCCTCTTATCTGGAAAATTCCGCGGAACTCTCCGACGCCGAGCGCACAGAGCTTCTTTCCAACATCAGGGAGGATTCCCAGTGGCTGCTCAACATGGTGGAAAATCTGCTCACAGTCACCCGCATCAACAATGATGCCACCGACAAGGTCAAAAAATCTCCGGAGGTCGTGGAAGAAGTCGTCTCCGAGGCAATCCAGCGGCTCCGAAAACGTCTGCCTGATATCCGCATCCGGGTGAACATGCCGAATGATTTCCTCATGCTGTCCATGGATCCCACACTGATCGAACAGGTGCTCATCAACCTTCTGGAAAATGCATTTGTCCACTCCGGGAGCGCTGATCCCATTGATCTTGTCATCCGCGACAAAGATGAGTGCATCACCTTCTCGGTCCGCGATCACGGCAGGGGTATAAAAGAGTCCCAGCTTCCCTATATCTTCGAGGGACAGCAGGGCGCGTCAGAGAACTCAGACAGCCGCAAAGGGATGGGAATTGGACTTTCTATCTGCAAGACCATCATCCAGGCGCACGGGGGACAGATCACGGCTTCTAATCACCAGAACGGAGCAGAATTTACTTTCACACTTCCGAAAGAAAAGGAGAACACCGCCAATGCCTAAATTCACAGTACTTATCATTGAAGATGAAAAGAACATACAGACCTTCATGGGAAAAGTGTTAAAAAGACATGAATATCGTGTCCTCTGCGCAGATACAGGCACGCAGGGACTGGAGATCATCCGTTCCCAGTGTCCGGATATCATCCTTCTGGATCTGGGACTTCCCGACATGGATGGCGGCAGGATCATCCAAGAGGTACGCACATGGACAAGCACGCCCATCATCGTGATCTCTGCCCGCACTGCAGAACACGAGAAAGTATCCTCCCTTGACCTAGGTGCGGACGACTACATCACCAAACCTTTCGGTACTTCCGAACTGCTGGCAAGGATTCGCGCCTCCCTGCGCCACAGCAACCGTCTGCACACAGACAGCGCCCTGTATATCCGCCCGTACCGCCACGGGGAAATGACGCTGGACTTCTCGAAACGTCTGCTGACGATCAAGGACGCTGTCATTCATCTGACGCCCATCGAATACAAGATCGTCGCCTATCTCGCTCAGAACTCGGGAAAAGTCATCACTTATGCCTCTATCCTGTCAAATGTCTGGGGTCCCTACGCGGACAGCGACAACAAGATCCTGCGCGTCAATATGGCGAATATCCGCCGAAAGATTGAGGAGGACCCGGCGCAGCCGAAATATATCTTTACAGAGGTAGGCGTAGGATACCGTATGGTGGAGGATGAGGATGAGTGACTCTCTCGCTAAGAATCTGCTAAAGACTTTTCCGGTTCATTCCCTTGCACACCCATCTGTTATAAAATGGAACTTGTATACAGTATGAAAAGGAGTGTGCAGCATTATGAATATTGGTCTTATCCTGCTTATGATTATCGGAGGTTCCGTAGGTATTTTCGCAACGCTTTACATCTTGATCAGCCTTCCGGCGACGATCGTTCAGAAGATCTACCGGAAAGCGCGTTTCGGAATATCCCTTTTTAAGTAGGTTTCATTTTATCGCTCTTTCTTTTTCTGTCGGCTGTAACTTAAATGGTTGCAGCCATATCTATGATATTAAAAATCCCGGACTGCATATAATGCAGACCGGGATTTGCTTTATTTTTATCACTGTTCTTTGGAAGTGAGTATTCCTTCTGTCTTACTCTTCCACAGTTTGATCGCCTGCAAGGACAAGATCCTCCTCTGTGTCTGTGTTCTCCTCTGCTGCGGAGTCAACATCCTCCGGCATTTCCCCGGACAGTTCGATCTCGTCGTCCATGCCCAGCCCGATCTCTTCATCGAGATCGATATCTGTGTTGAGCGACACGTCGCGGTATTTCTTCATACCCGTACCGGCCGGGATATGTTTACCGATGATAACGTTTTCTTTCAGACCTACAAGATGATCCACCTTACCCTTGATTGCCGCCTCAGTGAGCACCTTTGTCGTCTCCTGGAAGGATGCCGCTGACAGGAAGGAATCTGTGGCAAGCGAAGCCTTTGTAATACCGAGCATGATCTGCTCTCCCGTAGCCGGGTCTTTGCCTTCTGCTTCCATCTGCTCGTTGACCTCGTTAAACAGCAGGACGTCTACCATTGTTCCCGGAAGGAACTCTGTGTCGCCCTTCTCTTCGATGCGGACTTTTTTCAGCATCTGGCGGACAATGACCTCGATATGCTTGTCGTTGATATCAACACCCTGCAGACGGTATACACGTTGTACTTCCTGCAGCATATAATCCTGTACGGCACGAAGACCTTTGATCTTCAGGATATCGTGCGGGTTTACGCTGCCTTCTGTGAGCTCGTCGCCAGCCTCAAGCTCTGCGCCGTCCTGCACCTTGATGCGGGAACCGTACGGGATGAGGTAAGCCTTGGATTCGCCTGTCTCGTCGTTTGTGACGATGACTTCACGCTTCTTCTTCGTATCGGAGATCGTCGCTTTTCCGGCAAACTCCGTAATGATCGCAAGTCCCTTCGGTTTTCTTGCCTCAAAGAGTTCCTCGACACGGGGAAGACCCTGTGTGATATCGTCTCCGGCAACACCGCCTGTATGGAAGGTACGCATAGTAAGCTGTGTACCCGGTTCACCAATGGACTGTGCCGCCACGATACCGACTGCTTCACCGACCTGAACCGCCTCGCCTGTCGCCATGTTTGCGCCGTAGCACTTCGCGCACACGCCGTTCTTGCATTTACATGTGAGAATAGTACGGATCTTCACCTTCTCAAGCGGTTCGCCGTTCTCGTCAACTCCCCTCTTCATCACGCGCTCAGCGCGGTGCGGTGTGATCATATGGTTCGCTTTCACAAGCACATTTCCATCTTTGTCCTTGATATCCTCGCATGAGAAACGTCCTGTGATACGCTCCTGAAGGCTCTCGATCTCCTCGTTTCCGTCCACAAACGCATGCACATACATGCCCGGTATCTCCTGTCCCGGCTCTACACAGTCAGCGTCATGGATGATCAGTTCCTGGGATACATCGACAAGACGTCTTGTCAGGTATCCCGAGTCGGCTGTACGAAGCGCCGTATCGGACAGACCTTTACGAGCTCCATGAGCGGACATAAAGTATTCCAGTACGTCCAGACCTTCACGGAAGTTGGACTTGATCGGAAGTTCGATGGTACGTCCGGTCGTATCCGCCATAAGTCCGCGCATACCTGCAAGCTGTTTGATCTGCTTGTCAGAACCACGGGCTCCTGAGTCTGCCATCATGAAGATATTGTTGTATTTATCAAGACCTGAAAGCAGCGCGTCCGTCAGCTTGTCATCGGTTGCCTTCCATGTCTCTACGACTTCTTTATAACGCTCTTCCTCTGTGATAAGGCCGCGCTTGTAGTTCTTTGTGATGCGGTCCACAGTGTTCTGCGCTTCCTCGATCATCTGCGGCTTCTCCGGCGGCACCGTCATATCCGAGATGGATACGGTCATAGCTGCCCTTGTGGAGAACTTGTAACCGATAGATTTTACATCATCAAGCACTTCCGCTGTCTGTGTCGCACCGTGCGTGTTGATGACTTTCTCAAGGATCTGCTTTAACTGTTTCTTTCCCACATGGAAATCCACCTCAAGCATCAGTTCGTTGCCCTCAATCTCTCTGTCCACGAAACCAAGATCCTGCGGAATGATCTCATTAAACAGGAGACGTCCCAGTGTGGCATCGATCACGCCTGTCTTCTCTGTGCCGTCCGGCATTACCTTGGAGACACGCACCTTGATCTGGGAATGGAGAGTGATATATCCGTTCTCATAAGCAAGGATCGCCTCGCTCACACTCTTGAAGAACATACCCTCGCCCTTTGCTCCCGGCCGAAGCTGTGTCAGATAGTAGATACCAAGGACCATATCCTGAGAAGGAACGGCTACCGGACCGCCGTCGGACGGTTTCAGCAAGTTGTTAGGTGAGAGCAGAAGGAAACGGCACTCAGCCTGTGCTTCCTGTGACAGCGGCACATGGACTGCCATCTGGTCGCCGTCGAAGTCTGCATTGTACGCTGTACACACGAGCGGGTGCAGCTTGATCGCTTTACCCTCTACGAGAATCGGCTCAAATGCCTGGATGCCCAGCCTGTGGAGCGTGGGGGCACGGTTTAACATGACCGGATGCTCTTTGATGACTTCCTCGAGCACATCCCATACCTCCGGCTGGAGTCTCTCTACCATCTTCTTTGCATTCTTAATATTGTGGGCTGTTCCGTTTGCTACAAGCTCTTTCATAACGAACGGTTTGAACAGCTCGATGGCCATCTCTTTCGGAAGACCGCACTGATAGATCTTAAGTTCCGGTCCCACGACGATAACGGAACGTCCTGAGTAGTCAACACGCTTTCCAAGCAGGTTCTGACGGAAACGTCCGGACTTTCCCTTAAGCATGTCAGACAGTGACTTAAGCGCGCGGTTACCCGGACCTGTGACCGGCCTGCCGCGGCGTCCGTTGTCAATCAGGGCGTCTACCGCCTCCTGGAGCATACGCTTCTCGTTGCGCACGATGATATCCGGCGCGCCAAGCTCTAACAGTCTCTTGAGACGGTTGTTTCTGTTGATGATTCTTCTGTATAGGTCGTTTAAGTCAGACGTAGCGAAACGTCCGCCGTCAAGCTGTACCATCGGACGAAGATCCGGCGGGATCACCGGGATTGCGGAGAGGATCATCCACTCCGGGCGGTTTCCGGACTCGCGGAACGCCTCTACCACTTCCAGACGCTTCACGATCCTTGCTCTCTTCTGGCCTGTGGCATTTTCAAGGGAGGCCTGAAGCTCTGCGTACTCTTTCTCAAGGTCAATGCTCTCGAGAAGTTCTTTGATCGCCTCAGCTCCCATTCCTACGCGGAAAGAACCGCCGCCCCATTTTTCTCTCTGCTCCTGATACTCTGCTTCGGAAAGAATCTGCTTGTTTTGCAGATCCGTCTCTCCCTTATCGAGAACAATGTAGGATGCAAAGTACAGTACCCTCTCCAGTGTTCTCGGAGAGATATCCAGAACCAGTCCCATACGGCTTGGAATTCCCTTAAAATACCATATATGTGATACCGGAGCCGCAAGGGCGATGTGCCCCATACGCTCACGGCGCACGCTCGCCTTTGTAACCTCTACTCCGCACCGGTCGCAGACAACGCCTTTGTAGCGGATCTTCTTGTATTTCCCGCAGTGACACTCCCAGTCTTTGCTCGGCCCGAAGATCTTCTCACAGAACAGACCGTCCTTCTCCGGCTTTAATGTCCTGTAATTGATCGTCTCCGGTTTCGTGACCTCGCCTCTGGACCACTCCATAATTTTTTCAGGTGAAGCCAGCCCGATCCTGATCGCATCAAATGTTAACGGTTGATATTGTTGTTCATTGTTATTTGGCATAGATATGGCTCCTCCTGTTATTCTTCATCATAATCGGAATACTCGTCGAAATCGATGACGTCCAGATCTACATCATCCGGCTCTTCCTCTTCCGGCTCCACGTCCTCAAGTTCCTCGCCTACGAACTCCTGCTCGGTAAATCCATGCTCACCAAAGGACTCGTTCTCATCGCGGTACTTTCTGTCTCCCTCGATAATATGGCGCAGGTCTGTCTCGCCGTAATCCACGTTCTCCATGATCTCAACCTCTGTATTGTCGTCACGCAGCACGCGCACATCCAGAGCCAGTGACTGGAGCTCTTTTAAAAGCACCTTGAAGGATTCCGGAATACCCGGTTCCGGGATGTTCTCTCCCTTGATAATCGCCTCGTACGTCTTAACACGTCCTACCACATCGTCAGATTTCACTGTCAGGATCTCCTGCAGCGTGTAGGACGCACCGTAAGCCTCAAGCGCCCACACCTCCATCTCACCGAAACGCTGTCCGCCGAACTGTGCTTTACCGCCCAGTGGCTGCTGTGTGACAAGTGAGTACGGGCCGGTAGAACGCGCGTGAATCTTGTCGTCTACCAGATGGTGGAGCTTCAGATAGTGCATGTGTCCGATCGTAACCGGGCTGTCAAAGAACTCTCCGGTACGTCCGTCACGCAGACGAACCTTACCGTCTCTTGAGAGAGGCACACCCTTCCAAAGCTTCCTGTGCTCTCTGTTCTCAGAGAGATACTCAAGCACCTCAGGAAGCAGTTCCTGTCCATGCTTCTTCTTAAACTCTTCCCACTCAAGGTTTACATAGTCATTGGCCAGATCGAGGGTATCCATAATGTCAATCTCATTCGCACCGTCGAATACCGGCGTGGAGATGTTAAATCCAAGTGCTTTTGCCGCAAGGCTCAAGTGGATCTCGAGCACCTGTCCGATATTCATACGGGAAGGCACGCCCAGCGGGTTGAGTACAATATCCAGCGGACGTCCATTCGGAAGGAACGGCATATCCTCCACCGGAAGCACGCGGGAAACAACACCCTTGTTGCCGTGGCGTCCCGCCATCTTATCTCCAACGGAGATCTTTCTCTTCTGCGCAATGTAGATACGCACTGCCTGGTTCACACCCGGAGACAGTTCGTCGCCGTTCTCCCGTGTGAATACCTTGGCGTCCACAACGATACCATACTCGCCGTGTGGAACTTTTAGGGAAGTATCCCTTACCTCACGGGCTTTCTCGCCAAAGATCGCGCGGAGCAGTCTCTCCTCTGCCGTCAGCTCAGTCTCACCCTTGGGGGTTACTTTTCCGACAAGGATATCTCCCGCACGCACTTCCGCACCAATGCGGATGATGCCTCGTTCATCCAGATCTTTGAGTGCGTCGTCACCCACACCAGGGATATCTCTTGTGATCTCCTCAGGTCCGAGTTTTGTATCTCTTGCCTCTGCCTCATATTCTTCGATATGGACAGAAGTATAAACGTCATCCTGCACCAGTCGCTCGCTTAAGAGAACGGCATCCTCATAGTTGTAACCTTCCCATGTCATGAATCCGATGAGCGGGTTCTTTCCGAGAGCCATCTCGCCGCCGGATGTGGACGGACCGTCCGCAATGACCTGCCCGGCCTCTACCATATCGCCCTTATTGACGATCGGCCTCTGGTTGTAGCAGTTGCTCTGATTGCTTCGCTGGAACTTCGTCAGCTTATAAGCTGCCTTCGTTCCATCCCGGTGACGGATCACGATCTCCTTGGATGTGGAACTCTCCACCTCGCCTGCCTGCTCTGCGACCACACACACGCCGGAGTCCACTGCTGCTTTTACTTCCATACCCGTTCCGACTACCGGAGCTTCCGTGGTTAGGAGCGGCACTGCCTGACGCTGCATGTTCGATCCCATAAGGGCGCGGTTGGCGTCATCGTTCTCAAGGAACGGAATAAGTGCCGTAGCGACAGAGAATACCATCTTCGGAGAAACGTCCATGTAATCGAACTTACTTCTCTCGTACTCCTGTGTCTCCTCACGGTAACGACCGGATACATTCTTATGGATAAAGTGGCCCTCCTCGTCAAGCGGTGTGTTAGCCTGCGCCACATGATAGTTATCCTCTTCATCGGCAGTCATGTATACGACTTCTTCTGTAACGACCGGGTTCTCCGGATCTGTCTTATCGATCTTTCTGTACGGAGCCTCAACGAAACCGTACTGATTGATCCTTGCGTATGTCGCAAGGGAGTTGATCAGGCCGATATTCGGGCCCTCAGGAGTCTCGATCGGGCACATTCTTCCGTAATGGGAGTAGTGTACGTCGCGGACCTCGAACCCTGCGCGGTCTCTGGAAAGACCACCCGGTCCCAGCGCGGAAAGACGTCTCTTGTGAGTCAGCTCGCCCAGCGGGTTGTTCTGGTCCATGAACTGCGAAAGCTGTGAGGAACCGAAGAACTCTTTCACCGCTGCCGTCACCGGCTTGATATTGATCAGCGACTGCGGAGAAATTCCTTCCTGATCCTGTGTCGTCATACGCTCGCGCACAACTCTCTCCAGTCTGGACAGACCGATCCTGTACTGGTTCTGAAGCAGCTCACCTACCGCGCGGATACGGCGGTTGCCCAGATGGTCGATGTCGTCGTCATTTCCCATGTCATACTCAAGGTGCATGTTATAATTAATAGAAGCTAAAATATCTTCCTTTGTGATATGCTTCGGGATCAGATCGTGAAGATCGCGGCGGATCATGCTCTTCATCTCCTCCACATCCCCTGCGGACTCCTCAATGATGCCTGCCAGCACCGGGTAAAATACCTGCTCTGTCACGCCCACTTCCCTGGGATCAATGTCAACCACCGCCTGAAGATCTACCATCATATTGGAAAGGATCTTGATATTTCTTGACTCGTCCTCTCCTTCTACCCAGATAAACGGAACGGCGCTGTTCTGGATCGCATCCGCCAGTTCACGGGTAATCTTTGTCCCTTTTTCAGCCACAATGTCTCCTGTCAGCGGACTTACTACATCCTCTGCAAGAATCTGGCCGTTCACACGGTTTCTGAACATAAGCTTCTTATTGAACTTATAACGTCCGACCTTCGCCAGATCGTAACGTCTCGGATCAAAGAACATGCTGTTGATCAGGCTCTCCGCGCTGTCCACAGCCAGCGGCTCTCCCGGACGGATCTTTTTGTATAACTCTAACAGACCCTCCTGATAGTTCTCAGCAGTGTCCTTTCCAAAGCTCGCGAGGATCTTGGGCTCCTCACCGAACAAATCTATAATCTCTGCGTTCGTACCGATACCAAGAGCACGGATCAGGACTGTGATCGGCACCTTCCTTGTACGGTCCACGCGCACATAAAAAACGTCGTTGGAGTCAGTCTCATACTCAAGCCATGCGCCTCTGTTCGGGATCACGGTCGCCGAATAGAGCTTCTTACCAAGCTTATCGTGGGCGATGCCATAATAGATACCCGGAGAACGCACGAGCTGGCTGACGATAACACGCTCTGCCCCGTTGATGACAAAGGTTCCGGTCTTGGTCATCAGCGGAAGGTCTCCCATGAAGATCTCATGCTCATTGATCTCATCTGTCTCTTTATTGTGGAGCCTTACCCTGACTTTCAGGGGTGCCGCATAAGTCGCGTCGCGCTCTTTGCACTCGTCGATCGTGTATTTCACATCATCTTCGTCGCAAAGTGTGAAATCCACAAATTCCAGACTTAAGTGTCCGCTGTAATCAGCGATTGGGGAAATATCGCCGAACACTTCTTTGAGTCCTTCATCCAGAAACCACTGGTAGGAATCCTTCTGAACTTCAATGAGGTTCGGCATCTCCAATACTTCCTTTTGCCTGGAATAGCTCATGCGGAAGCTTTTTCCGGTTTTAATGGGACGGATCCTGTTTTTCTCCATTGACGTTTTCACTCCTCTGTTTTATTTTCAATCACCCGTAAGACTGTTCACACACTGATGTATCCCGCCGGATGATCTAAACCCCTATAATATGAAAAGAGCCGTGTAACAGTAATGTCTGTCTGCTAATATGGCATAGCTTTCCATAATAGTGCATTTTTTACTATAACACACAGCTCTTTTTATTGTCAACAACATTTTTTCGATTTTTCTTGACATTTTTCCCTGATTATGGTATAGCGCATCCGGACATATACCGGATGCCATTCAGGGAAGAAAGAGCCGCAGAAGGACTTATCCCCTGCGGCTCACACCTCTTTATCAACTGTATTATTTCATGTTAACTTCAGCGCCCTCAGCCTCAAGTTTAGTCTTGATCTCCTCAGCCTCTGCCTTAGAAACGCCCTCTTTAAGTACCTTCGGCGCTCCATCTACAAGCTCTTTCGCCTCTTTCAGTCCAAGGCCTGTGATCTCACGTACAACTTTGATAACCTTAACCTTAGAAGCACCTGCGGATACAAGTTCTACATCAAA
This sequence comes from uncultured Ruminococcus sp., assembly GCA_904418845.1. GTDB lineage: Bacteria > Bacillota > Clostridia > Lachnospirales > Lachnospiraceae > Mediterraneibacter. Next base: position 26,477 of record CAJFQC010000015.1, read on the forward strand.
CTCATCCTTCTCCTCTGCTGCCGCAGCCTCTCCGCCTGCTGCCGCAACTACAACGCCTGCTGCCGCAGATACGCCGAACTCTTCTTCACAAGCCTTAACAAGCTCGTTTAACTCTAATACTGATAACTCTTTGATCGCTTCGATCATTTCAGCTGTTGTCATCTTAGCCATTTTACATATCCTCCATTTTCATGTTTTATTTTCAGATTATTACTTACCCTTTACAGGCGATATTTCCGGGAAATACCCCCGCTGTTATGAGTCTGCTTCCGGTGTTTCGGCCGGAGCTTCTGTCGTCTCGGCCGCAGCCTCCGCCGCCTCTGCCGATTCGCCGCCCTGCTCCGCAATCTGCTTCATAACACGGGCAAAATTCGTAATCGGTGACTGTAAGCTTCCGAGAAGTTTGGAAAGAAGTTCTTCTCTTGACGGGATCTTGGAGAGCTCTGTAAGCCCGGCAACGTCATAGACTGTTCCTTCCACGACACCGCCCTTAAGTTCAAGTGCCTGAGCATCCTTGGCAAACTTGCACAGAATTCTTGCCGGTGCTGTCGCGTCATCCTTGGATATCGCGATCGCACTCGGTCCTTCCAGACAGTTATCAAGACCTGCGAATTCAGTTCCTTCGAAAGCTCTCTTCATCATCGTGTTCTTGTATACCTTGTAGATGATTCCCGCTTCTCTGAGCTGCTTACGCAGTTCTGTGTCCTGAGCAACAGTAAGTCCGCGGTAGTCAACAAGAACAACTGACTGAGCGCCTTTGATCTCTTCTGCGATTGCCTGTACGATCGGCTGTTTTAATTCAACTTTTGCCACTTTCTGGTACACCTCCTTATATTATTCGCGTGTACTGCCAAAGTTTTCCGCATTGCAGCGGTATAAAAAACCTCTGTGCCAAAAGACACAGAGGTTTGTAAATTCATACTTACGTAATAAATCTAACTTTCCTCGGCAGGCGGGAACACCCTTACGCTTTACAGCGCCTGCTGTCTTCGGCAGTTGCTGATATAGCATATCACAGTATGTTTTACCTGTCAAGCATTTTCTGAATTTGTTTTTTCATATTTTTCAAAATATTCCATAACATTACAATCAATGCTGCCCGCTTTCTCCCATTATAACATAAAAGGACATTTTTCGAATCTTATAACCGATCCAAAAAAATGTCCTTCTCCTCTGATAAATCTATATCTTTTTCAATTACGCGAGTTTCATCGGATTGACCTTCACGCCTGGACCCATTGTAGATGTAAGAGTCACGCTTTTAAGGAACTGGCCCTTAACCGCTGCCGGTCTCGCCTTGTTAACCGCGTCGATAAGCGTCTGGAAGTTGTCCGCTAACTGCTCCTCAGTAAAGGATGCTTTACCGATCGGCACATGAATAATATTTGTCTTGTCGAGTCTGTACTCGATCTTACCGGCCTTGATGTCGTTGACAGCCTTTGTCACGTCCATAGTAACTGTTCCGGCCTTCGGGTTCGGCATGAGACCCTTCGGTCCAAGAACACGTCCGAGGCGTCCTACAACGCCCATCATGTCCGGTGTGGCAACAACTACGTCAAAGTCAAGCCAGCCCTCGTTCTGGATCTTCGGGATCAGCTCGTCTCCGCCTACAAAATCAGCGCCTGCCGCTTTTGCTTCCTCAGCCTTTGCGTCCTTAGCGAACACAAGGATACGGACTTTCTTACCTGTTCCGTGCGGAAGCACAACCGCACCGCGGATCTGCTGATCAGCATGACGTCCGTCGCATCCCGTTCTGATGTGAGCCTCGATCGTCTCGTCAAACTTTGCTGTTGCCGCTTTCTTTACTAATGCTACTGCTTCTTCCTTGTCGTAGAGGTTTCCTCTTTCGATCAGTTTCGCAGCTTCGATATATTTCTTTCCTCGTTTCATTTTACAATAACCTCCTTGTGGTGTTTGCGGGATCTTGCCCCTCCCACTTCTGTTTCATAGCTTCTAACAATCAGATCCATCGCCAAATGCTAAGGTACTTCCCTTCGCTAAGCTCGCGGAACGGAATTCGCACTAGGCTCAAAAAGACCTCGCCAAGTGCTCTATTCCTCTACAACGACACCCATGGAACGGCATGTTCCGGCCACCATGCTCATCGCCGCCTCAACGCTTGCCGCGTTAAGATCCGGCATCTTCATCTCAGCAATCTCCTGAAGCTGAGCCTTTGTGATCGTTGCAACCTTATTCTTGTTCGGTACGCCTGATCCGGACTGGATCTTGCACGCCTTCTTGATCAGGACTGCAGCCGGCGGTGTCTTTGTGATGAAGCTGAAGCTTCTGTCATTGTATACCGTGATGACAACCGGGATGATCAGGTCCCCCTGGTCTGCTGTTCTTGCGTTGAACTGCTTTGTAAACTCAACGATGTTTACTCCGTGCTGTCCGAGCGCAGGACCAACCGGCGGCGCCGGAGTTGCCTTGCCGGCAGGAATCTGTAATTTGATATAACCTTCTACTTTTTTTGCCATTTTCAATTACCTCCTTGTGGTATTGGCGGGGACACGCCCCTCCCACTCATCTTTAATCCATTTTCTTCACTTCTGAAAAACTAAGCTCGACCGGAGTCTCCCGGCCAAACAGCTCAACATTGATAGACAGGCTCTTCTTCTGCTCGTTCATGCTCTGCACAGCTCCCACAGTGCCTTCCCACGCGCCGCCCGTGACAACAACCATGTCGCCCACTCCGAAGTTTACGATGATGTTGTCCCTCTTGATACCGAGATTTTCCATCTCGTTCTCCTCAAGCGGCACCGGCTTGGACCCCGGACCTACGAAGCCTGTGACTCCGCGGGTATTTCTGACGACGTACCATGTGTCGTCATTCATGATCATATGGATCATGACATATCCCGGGAACATCTTGCGCTGTACGGCTTTCTGGACGCCATTCTTAAGTTCCGTCACTTCCTCCATGGGAACGCGGACCTCAAGGATCTGGTCTTCCAGATGGCGGTTCTCGATCGTCTTATCAATATTCGCCTTCACCTTGTTTTCATACCCTGAATAAGTATGAACTACATACCATTTCGCCTCTGACATAAAATCACCTTTCTGCTGCACTCAACTATCGTACCAGTAATTCGAGTCCGAACTGCAGGATCGCGTCGATAATCGCGATCAACGCCCCGAGAATTAAAGATACCGCAACAACTGCCGTGGTCTGTCTTGCAAGTGTCTTCTTGTCCGGCCAAATGACTTTCTTAAACTCTGCCTGAAGCCCTTTGAACCAGCTCTTCTTCTGAGTCTTTGTGTTTTCACTCATAATGCCACTTCCTTCCGACGACTACTTTGTCTCTTTATGCAGTGTGTGTGATTTGCAGAACCTGCAGTACTTCTTAGTCTCCATGCGGTCTGGATGAGCTTTCTTGTCCTTTGTCATGTTGTAGTTACGGTTTTTGCATTCCGTACACTCCAGTGTAATTCTTGTGCGCACAACTTCCACCTCGCTTTTTTAATATTCACCTGCGTGTTCCTTTGATGGCTGCGACCCCATCGATTTTTAGGCATAAAAAAAAGACCTAACTTCCATTCGCCGTAATATTGTACCACGCCCGGCGAATAGAAGTCAAGGTCTTAAGGGGATTTTTTACGGCCGGTTCCAGATGTATGATAAACTGGGGATCATTTTTCAGACAAAGCGCTACTTTGCGCTTTAACGCGGTTAATCGCCTTCCTCCTGTTCTGCTGTCCTGATATCCCTGTGCTTACTCTTAAGCTTCTTATACACACTCGCCCTGAACAATGTATAGACCACGGATGTAATAGGAATGAAGATCAGCATTCCCACGACGCCCATCAGGCTGCCGCCAATGGTCACTGCCGCCAGCACCCAGATAGACGGCAGCCCTACGGAGCTTCCCACTACCTTGGGATAGATCAGGTTTCCTTCAATCTGCTGAAGCACAAGGAACATGATCACAAAGATGAGCGCCTTTACCGGGGCTACCATCAGGATCAGAAAAGCTCCCACGATGCATCCGATAAATGCCCCGAATATAGGGATCAGTGCAGTAAACGCAATGAGCACGCCCACCAGCAGAGCATATGGCATACTAAAGATACTCATTGCAATAAAGAACATCATTCCTAAAATCAATGCCTCCACGCACTGCCCTGTCAGAAAGCTGGAGAACGACTTCGCCGCCAGCGAGCACACTTCGAGGCACCATTCCACTTTCTTTTCCGGAAGAAAAGCGTACATTACTTTCCGCACCTGCACACTGAGTTTTTCTTTCTGCAAAAGTACATAGCACGCAAATACAAAGGCGATCACGAACGTCGCCACTCCGCTTACGATAGACCCGATGGCAGACATTGTGGAATTGAGCACATTGCCGGCCCCGTTCTGGAAAAACGCCACCGCGCTGTCCATCAGCTTCCCCACGTCCAGATTCAGACTGTCAAGCCATGCCCGCACCTCACTGTTGTCCACAAATAATTGTTCCAATGCACGCTGCGCTTCCGGGATGAAGGTCTGAATATTCTTCCCCAGGGAGAGGATGGTCTGTGTCAGTTCCGGTATGACTACAAACATTACAAGAACGACCACGCCGATGACGATCGTGATTGTCAGCACAAGACTCACCGGGCGGGCGATCTTCTGAGTGATCTTTTTGTCCCGCAGGCGGCGGTGTCCGAATATCTTTTTCTCCAGAAATTTCATCGGTACGTTGAGAACAAACGCAATCCCGCCGCCGAGCAGGAAGGGAAATATAATGCCGAACGCAAATCCCGCCCACTCAAAAAGGATATTGTAGTTCCACAGTGCGATCAAAAGGATGACCGTAAAAAGAATCAGTTCTTTCATTTTCCGCATATTTTCTTTATCAAGTTTCATAGCTTCTCCTGCCTCATTTTTTTATTTTCCAGTTTCTGTATTCGAAGAATATTGTACCATATTGTTCTGTTATGTAAAGGGTAAACCTGAACAGCACACGATTATTACCGGACAGCCTGTCGGACAATAAGCTGCCCCTGCCGTCTTGTTTTTCAAGATTGCAGGGGCTTTTTTATCCGTTTTTTATTTCTCACTGTAATGATGAGCTTCTTCAAGCATCATATCCTTCACCTTCATCAGTCGGATCTGGGTACTCCTCTCGTTCTCATCCAGCTTCATTGTAATATATTTGATGCTTTCCTCCGTCTCCGGGATGATCACATGCTCCAGCGCATTGACGCGCCTTCTCGTCTTCTCTATCTCCGCTGCCATGAGCTGGCATGCCTTCTCACACTCAGCAAGACGGATCATGTCCGGCAAGACATCTGCCAGGGATTTCACCGCCCCGTCCAGGTCACTGGATGTAAAGGCAAAACCGTAAGAATAGATGTCATTCTCATCAGCAGTCCTTGTCTTGTACTCAAAGGTCGGGATGTCAACACTCATGACATTTTTCTCGCCGGCCTCTAAGTTTACTTCCTGCTTGGGCGCCATCAAAGCCGTGTTAAGGGCAGCCTCTGACATTCCCGCCTTGGCAATGACAAAGTTCCGGTTCGCGGATTTAATTCCCGCTTCCACCTTCTTGCGCACTTCCATATTCTCACGGACAAGGTCAAGATACTGACGCATGAGCTCATCGCGTTTATCCTTTAAGAGCTTGTGACCGCGTATCGCAGTGATCCGTTTCTTCTTCAAACGGGTCAGCTCCATACGGGTAGGATTCACCTGCTTTGCCGCCAAAACGCCACCTCCTTAAATATTCTTCCGTTCAGCCGCACCTGTCTGCGGACCTATGCGTCATAGTACATATCCAGATATTTGTCGTCGATACGTTTCAGCTCAGTTCTCGGCAGCATCCTTAAGAGCTTCCAGCCGATATCCAGTGTTTCTTCGATCCCGCGGTCCGCGTTGTATCCCTGGGATACGTACTCCTGCTCAAAGGCGTCCGCGAACTTCGCGTACATAAGGTCGATCTCGGTCAGCGCCGCTTCTCCGAGGATGACCATAAGCTCCTTCGCGTCTTTTCCGCGTGCATAAGCGGCAAAGAGCTGGTTCATGGTGTTGGAATGATCCGCACGAGTCTTGCCTTCACCGATACCCTTATCCTTCAGACGGGACAGGGATGGGAGCACGTCAATCGGCGGCGTCACACCTTTTCTGTAAAGCTCACGGCTCAGGATGATCTGCCCCTCTGTGATATAGCCTGTCAGGTCAGGGATCGGATGGGTCTTGTCGTCCTCAGGCATAGTCAGGATGGGAATCATGGTGATACTTCCCTTCTTCCCGTTCTGTCTTCCCGCTCTCTCATAGATCGTCGCAAGATCCGTATACATATATCCCGGATATCCACGGCGTCCCGGCACTTCCTTGCGGGCTGCGGATACCTCGCGGAGCGCGTCTGCGTAGTTGGTGATGTCTGTCAGGATAACGAGAACGTGCATCTCCTTTTCAAATGCAAGATACTCCGCCGCTGTCAGTGCCATCTTCGGTGTCGCAATACGTTCAATCGCCGGGTCGTTCGCCAGGTTGATAAAGAGAACGGTACGGTCAAGGGCTCCTGTCTGGCGGAAACTCTCTATGAAGAAGTTAGATTCTTCGAAAGTGATACCCATTGCCGCGAATACTACGGCGAAATTCTCATCTGTCCCGAGCACCTTTGCCTGTCTCGCGATCTGCGCGGCAAGCTGTGCGTGCGGAAGTCCTGATGCGGAGAAAATCGGAAGCTTCTGACCGCGGACCAGTGTGTTCAGTCCGTCGATGGCAGACACACCAGTCTGGATGAACTCCTCCGGGTAGCTTCTTGCAGCCGGATTCATAGGCAGACCGTTGATGTCCATTCTCGCGTCCGGAAGTATCTCCGGGCCGTCGTCGATGGGGCGTCCCAGTCCGTCAAAGACACGTCCCAGCATATCCTCGGATACGCCCAGCTCCATGCTCCGTCCGAGGAAACGCACCTTGCTGTTGGATAAGTTAATTCCTGTGGAACTCTCAAAGAGCTGTACGAGCACATCGTTCCCGTTTACCTCGAGCACCTTGCAGCGCCTTGTTTCGCCGTCCGCCAGCTCGATCTCTCCCAGCTCATCGTATGTCACGCCTTCCACGCCGCGCACAAGCATCAGCGGTCCGGCGACTTCCTGAATGGTTCTGTACTCTTTAGGCATTTACCGTTCCTCCTTTACAAATGCGTTGGCAATCTGAACGCTCAGATCTTCATCTACTTTCTTATACTCCTCATCTAATACGTCCTCGTGAACGTATTTAAAACGTCCGATCTGCTCCCTCACCGGCATGGAGATCAGCTTCTGCAGGGAAGCACCCTGGGAAAGCGCCTCTGTTGCCCGGTCATAAAATGCGTTTACAAGGAGCATCATCATGTGCTGCTTTTTAAGTGATGTATAAGTGTCGATCTCATGGAACGAGTTCTGGTGCAGGAAGTCCTCGCGGATGGAGCGCGCCGCTTCCATCTTCAGGCGGTCACCCGGTGAAAGTGCGTCCATACCGACCATCTTCACGATCTCTTCCAGCTCTGCCTCTTCCTGTAGGAGCGTCATCATCTTCTGGCGTCCGCTCATCCAGTCCTCAGCCACCTGGCTGTTGAACCATTTCTCCATATCATCCAGATACAGGGAGTAGCTGTTCAGCCAGTTGATGGCAGGGAAATGTCTCTTGTACGCCAACGCGGAATCCAGTCCCCAGAACACCTTGACAATACGAAGTGTCGCCTGAGATACCGGCTCGGATGTATCACCACCCGGAGGAGATACGGCCCCGATAACGGAGAGCGCACCCTCGCGGCCTTCTTTTCCAAGTGACGTCACGCGGCCCGCTCGCTCGTAGAACTGAGCCAGACGGCTTCCCAGATATGCCGGGTAGCCTTCCTCACCCGGCATCTCTTCCAGACGTCCGGACATCTCACGCAGAGCCTCTGCCCAGCGGGAGGTAGAATCTGCCATCAGCGCTACCGAATATCCCATGTCACGGAAATACTCTGCAATGGTAATGCCCGTGTAAATGGATGCCTCACGGGCTGCCACAGGCATATCAGATGTATTTGCGATGAGAACGGTCCTCTGCATGAGAGGCTGTCCTGTCTTGGGGTCTTTCAGCTCCGGGAACTCATTTAAAACGTCCGTCATCTCGTTCCCACGCTCGCCGCACCCGATGTAGACGACGATATCTGCTTCCGCCCATTTCGCAAGCTGGTGCTGGATGACCGTCTTACCGCTTCCGAACGGCCCCGGCACTGCCGCCACACCGCCCTTTGCGATGGGGAAGAAGGTGTCCACCACACGCTGTCCTGTAACAAGCGGCATCTCCGGCGGCAGCTTCTTCTGATACGGGCGTCCCCGGCGTACCGGCCACTTCTGCATAAGAGTAAGCTCTCTGCTGCCCTTCTCTGTCTCAACGATGGCAACGACTTCTTCTACCGTAAATTCTCCTGCTTTGATCTCTTTGATCGTTCCTTTTACTCCGTAGGGCACCATGATCTTCTGCTGTACGAGTACCGTCTCCTGTACTGTACCAATCACATCTCCTGCCTCTACCTCATCTCCGACTTTCGCTGTAGGAACAAACTCCCACTTCAGGTCACGCTTTAAGGACGGCACCTCTACACCGCGCTTCAAATTGTTGCCTGATACTTTCATAATGTCGTCCAGCGGTCTCTGTATCCCGTCGTAAATGCTGGTGATCAGTCCCGGTCCCAGCTCAACGGACATGGGCACTTCCATGGATTCCACCGGCTCGCCCGGTCCCAGTCCCGAAGTCTCCTCATAGACCTGAATGGACGCTTCATCGCCGTGCATCTCAATGATCTCACCGATGAGACGCTGATCTGAAACACGGACCACGTCAAACATATTTGCATCCCGCATACCTTCCGCGATAACGAGAGGTCCTGCGACTTTCTTGATAACTCCTGTGCTCATTAGCTTACTCCTCCAAACAGAATATCTGATCCGACCGCCTGCTCCACGGTCTTCTTCACACCTTCCACTCCGGCTCCGGTATTTCCCGATACACCCGGGATCTGAATGATCGCCGGAAGCACCCTCTCGCGATACTCGTCAAGCGCACTGCCAAGCTCCGCCGCCGCTTTCTCGGTGATGTAGATGATGCCGTACTCACCTTCCGCAAGCTGCCTTAACTTGTCGCGCGTCTCCTCCCGGGTCTTCACAGGGCAGATGCTAAGGCCCAATGTGGCGAACCCATAGATACTGTCGTAGTCGCCGATCACTGCAATCTTATACATACATCTCCCTTATCCTTTCCCGGATCGCATCGTCGGGGAAACCGTTCTGTTTCCCGGTCAGGATGATCCGAACTGTCTTGATCTCATTCTCCCGCGCAATCAGGTACCCAAGCAGGGGACCTACGGAAAATGTCTCATATTTCTGTGGTTTCAATGTCTCTATCATACGGTTGTCGCACCAGCGCTCAAACGCTGACGGTGACTCTCTTAAGGCATCAGCCCCTCCCGCGTAGGAAGTGCCCTCCAGATACTGGGCGATCTCGTCCGCTCCGGCGAGGGCCGCCCGTATAAGCTGCTCAATATTAAGTCCCGCGCACTCTGCCATGGCGCTTCTCATGAAATCCGCGCTTTTCCCCGTCTTCTGGGAACGCACTGCAATCTTAATATCCGCAATGGCTACCGTGGTGTCTGCGTAATCTTCTATGATCGGCTCGCCCGAACGTCTGCCCGCTTCGTAAATAGCTTCCAGCGCCGCCTTGTCAACCATGATATCGCAGAGCTGTCCGTCTCTCGTGTGCAGGAGCGTCTCAAACGCTTCCTCCGCCACCCGGCTCATGCTTCCCGGAAGTCTTGAGAACTCTCTGCTCTCAATGATCCGGAGCATTTCTTTGCCCGGGATCTGGCAGTCATCATAGAAAATGCCCGGATTCTGTGTCTCCGTGCACACATCCTTGATCGCTGCCTTTAAGTTATGGTACAGCTTCGGATAGGAGAGGACATCGAACACGCTCATATCCGGAGCAACGTCACGGATGACTTCCCATGTCTTCTCTTCCTCACGCTTTAAGACCGCATCCATGTCCCCGTCAGAGGACACATCACCCCAGCCCTTTTCCATCACGAGCTGGAGCGTCTGCTCCGCTGTCCTGCACGCCAACAGCTGCTCGATGACAGCGTCGGAAAACAAGGATACTTCCAGCGCACGGATACGCGCAACCGCATACGTATATTTTGTATTACCCAAGTTAAACCCTCCTTACGGCTGCGTTTATCCGAACAGAAGCCTGTTCACCTGATCTGACAGTTCCTCGCGCTTTGCGTCAAACACTGCCTTTATCGTACAGTTCTCTTCGATGCCGCCATACACGAGAAGGAATCCTCCGTCGATGTCCCTCGCTTCGTCACTCAACGTCAGGCTTCCGCCTTTATTCGCGGCAATCGTCTTAACCTTCCCGGAAAACCCTTCCGGCATACGCCCGAGATCCTTAGCTGAGAAACAGATCTCCCCTTCTTCGGGAAGTACATATCTCTCAAGCAGCTTCTCGAGCATATCAAAATACTCTTTTACTTCCAGATTCATAACCGTGTCGTACGCACTTTTAAGAACATGCGAGATCACTTCCTGCTTCGCGGCAAGATGAGCCTGCTTCCTGCGCATGTCCATCGAGGACGCCACGCGCTTCGCGTAGTCGGCCGCATCACGTTCCGCCTTTGAAGAGATCTTCTCGGCCTCGGCTCTTGCTTCTTCTTCCGCCGCCTTTATGACAGCCTCGGCTTCCGCATTCGCCTTGTCGATAATCTCCTTCGCAGAGTGGTCCGCTTCCTCGAGAATCCGGGATTTCATTTTATCCAGTCCACTCATGTCTTGTTCTCCTTTTTATTTCTTTCCTTTTATTTTGCTCAGTTCAGCACGGCTGAATATTATACCTGGATTCCGTTTACAGCAAGGAAAGAGATAAGGAGTGCGAGGATGGCGTATGTCTCAACCATAGCGGGGAACAACATGGCTTTACCGAACTGATCCGGTTTCTTCGCAACAATACCGATAGCAGAAGCTGCTGTCTTGCCCTGCGCTATACCGGAGAGAAGTCCCACGATACCGATCGGCAGACACGCCGCGAGGATAAGAAGGCCTGTTGATACGGACAGATCAACTACACCGCCGCCTAAGATACCGATCTTGGACAGTGTGATAAATCCTACAAGCAGTCCGTACAGACCCTGTGTACCCGGAAGGAGCTGGATGATAAGCACCTTTGCGAATTTACTCGGATCCTCTGTCACAACTCCTGCCGCTGCCTGTCCCGCAATACCTACGCCGATCGCGGAGCCTGCTCCTGCGAACAGCACGGCCACAGCCGCTCCCAACAACGCATAAACAATTCCTAATTCACCTGCAATACTCATGATAAAGTTTCCTCCTTAACCTCTGTATATTTTGTATTTTCTTTAAAAGGAGCGAACGGGCGTCCGCCGCCTTCGTAAAACTTTCCGAAAAACTCTACAAATTGTAGACGGTTCGTGTGCACATACGCGCCCAGCAGGTTGATTGCCAGGTTCAGCACATGTCCGACGATAAAGATCACGATGAAAAAGATCACTCCCACTATGTTGTTCGGAAGCATGCTTCCCATCTGATTGATAACGGATGCGATAACGCCTGTCGCAAGTCCCAGCGCCAGCAGACGCGAGTAGGAAAGGACGTCGCTTAACCACCCTGTGATATTGTAAAGGTCATACGCACCCAGTGCCACACGCAGCGCCGGATTCTTGTTCTCCCTGCCTGACATAAGCACGATGCCTGCCGCTCCGATGATCGCCAGCGCTTTTGCTGTTGTATTCAGCCATTCCGGGAACACGATGTTCGTCTGTGCGATCGAAGCGAAGATATCGCTTGGCAGGAGCATCAGGATCAGCCCCACCAGGAGCAGGAACCAGAGCACCACATCGCAGAAAAAGTCCATGACTTTTCCATCTCTTAAGCACAGGTATCCCTTTATCCCAAGACCCACAAACAGATGGATCACACCAAAAAGAAGCGAGAATACCAACAGCTTCATGGGATCATTTAACGGAATAAACCAGAGCGCCGGCACAGTGACCGTTGTCCCGAAGAATTTCTCAGAAACGACATCCACGATGTTCCCGAAATATCCTCCGAAGAGGATACCCCACACTAATGTAGAAAGACCACAGTAGAAGAATAATTTCAGTGATTTCTTCATACCGTCTGACATCTGCGGGAACTTCCACACCAGCGCTCCGCAGGCAATGGCAACAATTGCGCCGTATGCCGCGTCCGAGAGCATCATTCCGAAGAAGAATATATAGAAAAACGACATGATGGTCGTCGGATCAAGTTCTCCCTTGTGCGGAAGCCCATAAGATTCCACAATGCCCTCCATGTTCATGGAGAACGGGTTATTTTTTAAGATAACCGGCGCTTCTTCATCTTCTTTTAATTCTTCCACATCTACCATGCAGTCATACCTGTCTGTCATATAATCTGCCACGTGAGGCGCCTCACACTGGGGAATGTATCCACTGATGACAAAGGTGCGCTCTGACTGCGGCAGCCCTCCGAGCACCGTATATTTGTCAGCACGGACACGGTAATAGTCCGCCATGATCTTTAATTTCTCTCTCTGTTCCGAAAAACCCTTGATCTCTTTTTCTATCCCGGCAATCTTGTCGCGACAGGCTGCGATCTGCTGCTCCAGTTTCTCTTTCTGGACTGCCGGCACATCCTCCCATGTCTGGGACGGTCGTGCAAAACCTGCGCTCCTCAAAGCCTCCTCCACTGCCGGAATATCTTCTTTCAGACACAGCACAGCCAGATAGACCATGCTCTGTTCCGAAGAGATGAGATGCACATCAGCTCCGGCCTCAGGCGCCTTTTCCGCCAATATCCCATATACGGTCTCCACCGTCGTTCCGCCGGGCATCGTACCTAAAAACATGCCCGTGCGTTTCGTGTCCGCAGGACGAAGAGGCACATCCAGCGCAAGCCAGGGCTTCAGACTCTCGATGCTGTTCGTAAGCTTCGTGATATTGGCAAGCTGTTCTGCGTGCTCCCGGTCCAGATCATAGATGGCTTTTGCTGTTTTTAACAGCTCGCGCCGCTCTTCCTGAACCTGACGTTGCTCCTCCGGCCCGATCAGCCTCTTCCCTTCGAGGGATGCGAACATGGACTTATTCTCCGGGGCATATTTCTCAAGGATATCCAGCGCCTGATCCGCGGACGCCGCCGCTTTCTCAAAGCCCATCCTCTGTCCCCCTGTGTCCATCTTTTTAAAGTCCTCATCCTCATCAATGACATGATTTACTTCAAGTACTCCAAGATTCTGCAGTTTTTCAAGGATCGCTTTTCGGTCTTTCTTTAAGGCGCAGATGCTGATTCTCTGCATCTTAAGTACCGCCATTTACTTATCCCTCCTATCTTTTTCGCACTGCTGTATGCTTTATACTGTTTCCGCGCTTACACACACCGCTTCAGACGGGTTCATGCAAGCAGCGAAATGACCAGATCCACCGCTTCTTTCTCCCGCCCAAGCGCGGAAAATTTGAGGGTCTCTACCTCTTTTTCCAGTTCGGCAAGCGCTTTCGCCTCCGCGCGGTCCCCTGCCAACCTTGCATGTTCAGACACTTCCGCAGCCTGCTCGCGGGCACTTTTAATGATCTGGTCCGCAGCGCTTAAAGCCTGCTCTTTCGCGGCCTCTGCTGTTTCTCTTCCTCTTTCTTCTGCCGATCTTACCATCTCATCCGCTTTCTTCTCTGTCTCACGGATCGATCGGATCGTCTCTTCCACCATGCTTTATGCACCACCTTTCCACCTTAATTTTTCCTGTTTTATTTTCTTAGCTTTTCCATTGCCCCTCTTTTCATACGACTTCTATTTTAATGTTTTTTGCATACAGACTAATGCTATTATATACTAAATTTTCGAAGTATTCAAAACATTTATTAATTCTTTTTATTAAAAATTATTTATTAATCATTTGAATCTTATTAATCACTTGACTCCTTTATAAAATCTTGTCACCATTCCAGCCGGTGCAGGTTCCCCGCCGTCTCCATCCCTGCAAACCCATTCTGCCGCAGAGCTTCATACAACACGATGGCGGCAGAATTTCCCAGATTCAGTGAACGGATGTCTCCCATCATGGGGATGCGCACGCAATTTTCTCTGTTGTTGACCAGAATCTCCTCGGGAATCCCCGCACTTTCCTTTCCGAACATAATATAGCAGTCCGGCTCATATGAAACTTCCGTATACACCTTGCGCGCTTTTGTGGTCGCCATATAGATCTTTGCCCCTGGATTCTTCTCAAAGAACTCCCTATAATCAATATAGGTCGACACATCCAGATCCTTCCAGTAATCCATCCCGGCACGTTTCAATGCTTTTTCGGAAAGACTGAATCCCAGCGGTTCGATCAGGTGGAGCTTTGCTCCCGCCGCCACACAGGTTCTCCCGATGTTTCCTGTGTTCGCCGGGATCTCCGGCTCAAGAAGCACAATATTTATCATGGCTTAAACTCTCTCATTTCTAAGTTTTCGGATAAAGTTTCCAACACGGCCCAGAGCCTCTTTTAAGTCCTCCAGAGAATACGCGTAAGAAATACGCAGAAATCCCTCCCCGCACTCTCCGAACGCGGTGCCCGGAACGACTGCCACTTTCTCCTCATTGAGGAGACGCGTCGCAAACTCTTCGGAGGTCATGTTAAATTCCTGAATGCTCGGGAAAACATAAAACGCGCCGAAAGGCTCAAAGCATTCCAGTCCCATGCGGGCGAATTCGTGCATAAGGAACCGTCTTCTCTGGTCATAGGATTTCCTCATTTCCTCGACCTCTGCCCCGCAGTTTCTCAAACCTTCCACCGCCGCATACTGGCTGTTCGTAGGAGCGCACATAATGGCAAACTGATGAAGCTTGGTCATCTGCTCAATAAGAGGTTCCGGACCGCAGCAGTACCCTAAGCGCCAGCCCGTCATGGCAAATCCTTTGGAGAAACCATTGATGACAAGCGTTCGCTCCCTCATTCCCGGAAAGGAAGCAATGGACACGTGCTCCGTCTTATATGTAAGTTCTGAGTAGATCTCATCTGACATCACGTACAGGTCATGCTCTTTCACAAACTCCGCCACAGGCTCCAGATCTTCCTTCGTCATGATAGAGCCTGTCGGGTTATTCGGGAAAGGCATAATAAGGATCTTTGTCCTGGGCGTCGTATATTTTTCAAGATCCTGTACGGTCAGCTTGAATTCATTCTCATATTGAAGCGGCACGACCACCGGAACTCCGTCCGCCATGACCGTACATGGCAGGTAGGAGACATAGCTTGGCTGGGGAATCAGCACTTCGTCGCCCGGATCGAGCATACAGCGCAGTCCCACGTCTATCGCCTCGCTGCCGCCCACTGTGATCAATGTCTCGTCAATGGGATCATAGGCCACATGAATCTTTCTCTCCAGATAGCTGCAGATCTCCTGCCGCAGTTCTTTTAATCCTGCGTTGGAAGTATAAAATGTCTTTCCTCTCTCAAGCGAGAAGATACCCTCCTCACGGATGCGCCACGGTGTATCAAAGTCCGGCTCCCCGACTCCCAGGGAGATGACGTCCTCCATCTCATTTGCCACATCAAAGAATTTACGGATTCCTGAGGGCTGTATATCAATGATCTTTTTTGCTAACAAATTCCTCATTACAGTGTCACCGGTATCCTTTCCGACTCTTTCTTCGAAACCATGATCGTTCCGTGGTCTTTGTATTTCTTAAGAATGAAATGTGTCGCCGTACTCAAGACCCCGTCGATGGGAGAGAGCTTCTCAGACACAAACCGGGACACTTCTTTGAGCGTCTTTCCTTCCAGCGTCACAAGCAGATCGTAGCTGCCTGAGATCAGATATACCGCATATACTTCGGGATAATTGTAGAGCCTCTCGGCGATACGGTCAAACCCTCTGTCTCTCTGCGGTGTCACGCGCACCTCAATGAGCGCTGTCACCATCTCCATCCCGGTCTTATCCCAGTCGATGAGAGTGTGGTATCCACAGATGATCTTCTCTTTCTCCATCTCTGCGATCTCATTTGCCACCTCTGCCTCTTCTGCTCCCATAAGCACCCCGAGTTCTCCTAAATCCACTCTGCTGTGTTTTTCGATATATTTCAATATCTCGATCCTTAAAGCTTCTTTCTTCTCATTCATAATATCTGTCTCCTCATCTCTTATTCATTCCGATTCGTAATATTAGTGTTCCTGCCTTTGTGATAATCTGTCATTCGCCGCGCCCTGCATTATTATCAGAGGCTCTCCTCCTGTCCGCCATCCAGCTTACCAGTTCGTCCGGCGCAGGCCTGTCCAGATATCTCACTTCTTCTCCACTTGTGATCACCCGCATGTTCTGCGCTTTTGTGACCCCAAGCCTGACAGCTCGTGCCCCGGCCTTCTCAAGGAAGTCTATAGCCTCCTGCGCGTCCTTTGTCACGATCAGAAAGCTCCCTGCTGAAGTCATCTGATACGGATTGAGACGATAGAACTCACAGATCTCCACAGTCTCCTGCTTTAAGGAGATTGCAGACATCTCTATTTCAAAGCCTGTCCCCAGTGTTTCCGACAGTTCCCACAGGGCCGCCAGGATACCGCCGCCTGTAATCTGCCGCATCACTGTTATGCGGGGCGCCGCTGTCCTGCCGGCAGAATCCTTACCGCCGACACTGGCATGCCGGCCGCTGTCCCTGTGCAAGGCAAGGATCTGCGGCGGCGTCACAAGGTCTTTTGAAAGTTCTTTCACCTGTTCGAGGAAGGTAGACACAAACCTCGTCCCCAGTTCTTCCTCAGCCTCATCTAAAATGCGCAGCGTCCCTTCCAACCCTGCATAGCCGCAGAGCAAGATCTCCTGTTCACCGCTTTTTTGCCCGGACATTCCCGGGCTTGGGGCGGCGGCGATATCCCCGACCGTACCTGTCTCTTCAGCGGATATCAGCCGACTCTTCTCTGCCACGCCTGCGGCGGTGACGAATACCGTGACGCCCGCTGCCGCGAAAGTCGTCTCTCCCTGAAAAGAATCCACAGTAAGTCCAAGTCTGCTACATGCCGATACTATTCCTGCAGTGAGAGCTTTAAGCTGTACTTCCTCTGCCTCCGGCGGAAAAAGGATACGGACAGATATCTCCGCCGGAGACACCCCCTTTGCCGCAAGTTCTCCGGCTGCCTGCAACACAGCATAGTACCCGGTCTGCGGGGACGTGCCTGATGCATGCGCGTCTGCCCACAAAAAACATTTTTCACCGTCCGCCCCTGCGCCCTTCACCGCATCTCCCGGAAGAGCTTCATTGCCCGCCGGATCTCCACTGCCGCATAAAAGCCCGGAACACGTCTCAAAAGGAGACGGCCGGAACAAAGTTTTTTGTCCTTCTATATGTAATTGTCGCCTGACAGAGCGCATCCATGCGGTCTGTGTCAGCTTCCCATATTTCATCTCTACTCTCCGTCCGCGCCGCTGCCTTCACTGCCGCTCTGCGCGTTTTGGATCTCCGCAATCACTGCTTTGATCGTCTCTTCGTTCTGCGATTCTATAGCGGCGTTGATCTTCGCCGAATCTTCTGCATTATCCGTAAACGTCCCAACGGCCACCGTCTTTCCCGAAGCCATGTAATAACTGTAATTAACTGTATCGCGGCTTACTTCCTCACCGTTCTCATAGACGACCTTCCAAAGCTGCGCTTCCAGCCCGGTCCTGCCGTTGTTCTGCGTATACATCGTGCCGATGGCTTCCTCTGTCGCCACATACAGTGTCTCGTCGGATTCTACTGTGCTGAGTTCCTCACTGATATACTCTATAGTACGATTTTCCGATCTCGTCTCTTTCCCATAGATATTAAAAGTAATATACCCGTCAGCACACACAGATTCTATGTAGACCGCAGCCTCCATATTATTTTTGAATTTCAGATCTTTGACATCATCCGCGATGGCTGCGTCCATGGAAGGCTCCACATAGGAGACCAGCATGGAATGTGCATGCCGCTCTGTAATCTCCAGTTCTGACAGCAGGAGCGCGTTATAAAGGGTCGTCGATACCTGACAGATTCCGCCGCCCATGGACTCCACAACCTGACGGTTTTCATAGGAAGCTGCCATCGCATAACCGTTTTCCTCTGTATACGGCGCCATAAGCGCATCCGCTGACACCTCTTCCCCAGGCTCCATCAGAGTCCCGCCGATATGGGCAGACCCGGATTCCACATTCATCTTCCTGCCGCTGTCACTGTCTCCATAGTATGTCGTATAAGTTCCCAGCAGATCCGTAATGCCTTCAAGATCCGACGCCGTGATATCCGCCTTATACTCTTCTGTATCCACAGACACCGTGTCACCGTCCGATGTCCTGCCGTCCGCGATCACTTCATTGATATTCGCCACGGTCTTTTTTACATCCACCTTCTTGCCCGATATATCCTCCGTGACAATGCCCGCCCCGTTGCTCTGTGTTAATTTCGCGTTCTCGGGCTGAGGGAGAAGTCCTCCCAGCCTTTCCTTCAATACATTTCCTGCTGTCTCTGCATCCACTGCAAACGTGATAGGGAAAACCTTGTTATTCTCTCCCTTCTCCGCACTCTTCAATATTTTATAGCACGTAGCTTTACTGCCTTCTTTTCCGTAAACAACCGCTTTTTTGACCGCAGATTCCAGATCGGGCACTGACAGTCCCAGTTCTGCCAGCGTTGCCTCTGCCTGCTGGCCGTCCGCCAGCCTGAGAACAAGCCTGCGCCCGGAATATTCCTGCGCCGCCTGCATCACTGCTTCTTTTGCCTGAGCCGCATCCATCCCGGACACGTCTGTATTCCCGATCTTCACGCCGGAGATAATGATATCCGGATCATATTCCTTGATTGTTCTATAGAACATTACATTAATCCCGACAATGACCGCACAGGCACACAGTGCCAGCCCTGCGATCAACAGGGCTGCTTTTTTGCTATATATTGGCTTTTTCTGTCTTTTTATTGTTCCGGGTTTTGTCACTCTCACTCTCTCCTGTCAGAAATTCGGCATTTGCCCGCGATCATCACACATTGATATATGGCAGTACCATCGTCAGCACCATTGCTACAATAATAAGGATAATCACAACAGATAGTATCCGGCTGACCCTTTTATTAAAAAAATTCATCCTGCATTTTCCTTTCCCACTATCAGCCCCGGTACACACCGCCGCTAAATATTATCTATGATACATATCCCCGCATTTCCTGTCAGGATGTCTCTCCGCCTGTAATCAAACAAGATCACCTGTCCATGTATCCGCTCCAGATGTGTCATCTTCCTCATCTGTCTGCCGTCATATCCCTCATATTCTTTCAGATAACGGAGCTCCTGCGCCTCTGTTTTGTAAAATGCCGCCGCCTCTTCCTTTGTCACTTTGTTCTCACCTAAGAATGACGGGCGGTTTTTCACATTATCCCTCAAATACAGGTCTAATGTCAACCACTCTAAATATTCTTCCCTCTTTTCAGCGGGAATAAAGCGGTTTAAGATCTCATATCTGGCAACGCGGGAGTGATGCACACCAAAGAGCCCGCTCTCTCTATAATATGACGCCAGAGCCTCATACATGGCAAAAGGTGAAGAAAACTCCTGCTCAAGATGCTCCATCGTATTTCGGAACTGTCCGCTGTTATAATACACTTCCACCATCTCTTCAATCTGCTTAAGACAGCGGATATCCGCGTAGGTCATCCATTTCGTAGAAAGCACTTCATAGGGCGGGCGCTCCTGATACAGCAGGCCGTATTTTTCTGCCTTCTCATACATAAGAGAGCCCTTTAATACTTTCAGGAATCCAAGCTGGAGCTGTTCCGGCCTCATGCCATATACAATATCAAAGGAACGGGCAAAACTATGATAATCTTCATAGGGAAGCCCCGCGATTAAGTCCAGATGCTGATGCACATTTTTGCTCTCCTTTATGCGCGACACCTTATCTTTAACCTGCTCTAATTTCATCGTTCTCTGTATTTCTTTGATCGTGCGCTCATTTGCCGACTGCACGCCAATCTCAAGCTGGATCAGTCCCGGACGCATGGAGCAGATCAGGGCAGTCTCGTCATCATTTAACAGATCCGCCGCCACTTCAAAGTGAAAGTTCGTGATACCCTTATCATGCTCCTTGATATAAGTCCACACTGCCATGGCATGATCATGGCGGCAGTTGAATGTCCGGTCTACGAATTTCACCTGCGGCACTTCATGGTCGATAAAAAACTGTAACTCTTTCTTCACAAGGCTCATATCCCGGAACCTGAGACATTTGTCGATGGAGGACAGACAGTAACTGCACGAAAAGGGACATCCCCGGCTTGATTCATAATAAATGATCCGATTTTGAAAATCCTCAATATGTTCATACATAAAGGGGAGCCTGCTCAGATCCATGACAGGCCGGGGGGCTGTTTCTACAATGGAGCCGCTCTCATCCCGGCAGGCGAGGCCCTTTATCCTGAGAAATTCATTCCCGCCTGTCTGTCCTGCGCCAAATTGTCCCCGGTAAACGTCCATCAATTCTGAGAATGTCTCCTCACCCTCTCCGCATATGACGCCTGTCACATCAGAATATTTTTCGAGCGTCTCCCCCGCGTTATATGATACCTCCGGGCCGCCCAGCCATATCTTTATCCCCGGCAGGATCTTCGGTATCTCCCTGACAAGACATTCTACATAAGAAATATTCCACAGATAACAGGAGAAACAAAGAACATCCGGCCCGCGGTCATAAATATCCATCATGATCTCATCCATAGGCTGATTGATCGTATATTCCGCAATCTCGATCTCCTCTGGCCGGATCTCCCCACTATGCTGCAGGGCATATGCACGCAGACTGTATACTGCAAGGTTCGAGTGGATATATTTGGCGTTCACCGCCGCTAAAAGCACCTTCATCATCAACGCTCCGTTCCCTTTGTCATACAAGAGATTTTACCATTAATCGGAATATGGAGCAAGTGGCGCGCCGCCATCTTGACATTTCTGAAAAACCCGTGTAAAATTAAGACTCGTGCAGCCGGGGTGTTAGCGGTACCTTGTACCTGCAATCCGCTATAGCAGGGGTGATATTGCGCAGAGGGCGGCAGCCGGCAGGGCTGCCCCCGGTAAGTGATGTTGATGTCTGGGTCTCACGCGACGGGAACCTGTGAACCGTGTCAGGCCGGGAACGGAGCAGCACTAAGCAGGAGCTCCCGGGTGCCGTGAGGGCGCCTGGGCTGAGTTAACTGCCGGGGTAACGCCTGTTGGCCATGCTCGAAGCGCAATGCACGAAAAGAAATAAAGTCTTTCTGATTAGAAACAGACAGGCACGCTGTCCTGAGATCTTTATCAATCCAGGGAAAGCGTGTTTTCTTTTTTTATCTTTTTCATCTTCTGTTTCTCTCTCAGCTCCCGGAAAAACTCTTTCATAAAAGAGCTGCACTCCTCCTCAAGCACTCCTGTAGTAAGCTGCACCTGATGGTTGAACTCTTTTACATCCAGCAGATTAAGGATGGAGCCGGCACATCCTGCTTTCGGATTCATACAGCCTACCACCACTCTTGTAAGCCGGGACTGGACAATCGCCCCGGCGCACATCTGGCAGGGTTCCAGCGTCACATACATAGTACATTCTTCCAGACGCCAGTCTCCCATCTTTCTGCTTGCCTTTTTGATCGCCGCAATCTCCGCGTGGGCGAGAGGATTTTTGTCTGTATTTCTGCGGTTATAGCCTCTGCCGATAATCTTCCCGTCATGTACGATCACGCAGCCGATGGGCGTCTCGTTAAGTTCATAGGCTTTCGCCGCCTGTTTAAGCGCTGCCCTCATATATTTCTCATCAATCTTTCTCTGCTTTTCAAAAAGCTCTTCTATTCTCTCAGACATCCTCTTCTTTCCCTTTGTCTTTCTCCATTTCTTTTTCTTTCACTTTTGCCGCCTCGAACGCTCCGCGTCGGCCCCCCTTAAAGTACGCGGTGTTCTTTTTTCCCCGATCCTCGAATACACTAGATTGAAACAAGACAAGATCAGAGGTAATCTATGAATCCCGGTACATTTTATCTATATGAATATGAAAACGGCAGACGCACTCGTAATGTCGGCTTTATCAAGGTAAGCCGACACTATCGCTCCTGCATCCTTCAGCTCCATGCGCGGGGCGTCCCCGTGGGAAACGGAGCTTCTGTGCAGCTGTGGGCATTTTTCCGTGACGACGGCGACAGCCTTATAGCTGAGCAGATCGCTGTGATTAACTGCTTTGGACGAAGCATCTCAGCACGCCTTCCCGTCTCAGAAACACGTTTCCCGGAAGGCCGGCCTCTGTCCCAGATCGACGGGTTTATCATCAAACTCCCCGGAAGAAGTTCTTCTATGTTCTGGATGGCCTCCGCATTTTTCTTCGATGTGGATATCCGGAAAATGAAAACCGCCTCTTCCATTCAAAAAGATCAAAACACCGAAACAGTCGCCGCCGAAACAAATGCTGCCGAACCGGATATTATCGAGGCAGATGCCGCTGAACCAGACGTTACCGAGACAGATGCTTCTCAGATAAACACTGCTGAGGCAGATGTTGACAGGGATGAGACCGAAAAAACAAATACCGCTGAAGCGGATGCTGCAGAAACAGTCGCCGCCGGATCGGAATCGGTCCAAATTTCCGCAGAAACAAATACAGCTGGGCAGGACAGCGGCAGAGATGAAGATGTAGCGCTTTCTGAAACTGCCCCTCCATCTGCGCGGCCCTCCGCCAGAAAAATCCAACGCGCAGATATGTCTCAGCTTCCACGAAAGTTCTGGCCTCTTGCCAACAACAGCTTTCTCCTGCACGGATATCACAACTACGGCCATCTCATGCTCATTGAAGAGGACGGCCGTCTGTGGCTCGGAGTTCCCGGGACTTATGCCCCACAGGAAGCCCGCGCGGCAGACCTTTTCGGATTCCCCCGCTTTACACGCTCCTATGCCGAATCTCCGGAGCTGACAGCGGAAGAACGCACTGACGATGCTGACTTCGGCCATTGGTGCCGCTGTGTGGGCAGTATTCCCCCGCGCTGACGCCCGGCCTGTTGTAATTGCAAACATTTTGTCGCGCTCTTACAGCATCCCGTTCATTTCCTGATACAACCTTTTGGCATAGCTGTCTGTCATGCCGCACACATAGTCGGTCACAAGGAGGAGACGCAGATAGAGCTTCTCCTCCTCGCTCTTTCCTTCCGCCTGCCGCTTATACGCATTCTTATAATTATCTGATATGAAGGATACGACTCGGCTGTCGATAGTGTCCTGCGGCTCATCTGTGTCATAGTACAAAGCAGCGTGGACCAGCTTGTCCATAAGATAATTTAAAATCGACGATTCCGACACTTCCATCTTGTAAATCGCCATGGAGGAGAATACGCGCCGGTGCGCCATATCTCCCAGCAGATCCATAAGTTTTTGTCCAAATGTCCCATAAAACAGATCCTGCTTAAACGTACCTTCCATGATGCTGTCATAGTTCGACGTAAATCCATATGTGGCACAGTTTATGAGAAAGCCCTGCACGCTCACGATCCAGTTTTTTACCGCATAGGATGCCGGATCGCTCACACCCTTGTCGGCCCCTCTCTCATAGAGCTGTCTTAATTTCTCCAGCGGACGAAACTTTGTAAACTCTCTGTCCAGAGGAGCAAGTTCCTGCGCCAGCATATCATAAGTGATAAAGCCTTTGATAAAAGCATCCTCTATATCTGCTGTCTTGTAGGCAAGATCATCCGCCGCCTCAAGGATATAGGTGAGAGGATGCCTGTTGCTGCCCGCGCCCGTTGCTTCGGTCACGCTTCGGAATATCTTCTCCTCCGCAAGATAATAGCCCATTTTCTTATCCTTGATGTTCCCGCTGTTCTCATCTATGTCAGTAGAGGCTCCCGGATATTTAATGATTGTATTAAGAAGGGCATAGGTCAGGTTCATCCCATGCTCATCCACCAGATAATGAAGCCTTGTCACAAGGCGCAGCGCCTGCGCGTTGCCCTCAAAATGCAAAAGATCCTGCCGCATCTGTTCTGTAAGCATTTCCATGACACATTTTCCTTTAAAAGAAAGCTTCGGCAGCCAGCGCGCAAACCACTCTCTAATCGCCACCTCTCCGAAATGTCCGAAAGGCGGATTCCCTATATCATGGATCAGTCCCGCACATTCAAGGATGTGGGAAATATCCTCTTTCATCTGAGGGGTAAAACCGGAATTTCTCCGGTATGTAAGTATATTCTCTCCGATATTCTGCCCCAGGGATTTGCCCAGAGAAGAAACTTCCAGTGAATGGGTCAGCCTCGTGCGGATAAAATCACTCTTATCAAGGGGGAACACCTGCGTCTTATCCTGGAGTCTCCGAAATGAAGCACTTCCGATAATCCTATGATAATCCTTCTCAAATTCACTTCTTAAGTCCGACGACCGCTGTCTTTGCGAACTCTCGCGCTCCCGCCGCGTGGATAACAGTGTTTTCCATTCCATAGCTTTGATCCTTTCCTGTCCCGGTCTGCCGGGCTTCTTTTCGCCGGATACATCTCACCCCGCAGACTTTCGCTGCGGGGTGTCATATCACTTTATTGGTTATATAAATTATACGCTGTTCCTTAATCCAGATAAATCGGCGGCTCATAAGCTTTTCCAAGGAGCGCTTTCTTTCGCTCCTGAAGTCCTAAAAACGCCCACTCTGTCATATCTGTCCATTTGTGAATAGTGCGGTCATATACCTGAACATATCCGATACGTGCCGGATGCATACGTACACTGTTGGACTGGTACTCTCGCCCTGTATACGGATTAATCTCTCCCGCCTGCGTATCTTCCTCCACATCGTCATACGCGATGACAGGTTCGAAATCTTTTTCCCCCTGCTGCGGAGACTTTACTTCTTTGCCGATATCTGCCGCCACTCCCGTTTCTGCAGCGCCGATCGCTTCCGCCGCTCTGGACAGTTCGGTCACTCTGCCAGTCTTTACATTCTCCTCAAGCTCAGAGAGATCCTTGTGCATGTCGTAGAGTTCTCCAATAGTCAAATCCCTCTCGTCCGGTCCCGGCTCGTCTGCAGACTGCTCTGCTTCTTCCACAGGCTGTACCGGCTCTTCTTCCACAGGCTGTGTCGGTTCTTCTTCCACAGCCGGCGCCTGTTGTTCCTCCATGATCTTCGCTTTTTCTGTGTGCTCTGCTGCCGCCCTCTCCAGAGTTTCCGTGCTGCGGTCCTGTGTCTGCGCGTCGCCGCCCATAATACTCAGATGGAACGGACATCCCAGAATCTCTGCAATCATGCGCATATCCTGTTCCTGAAAATTATCCCTTCCAAGCCTCTGTGTCAGGTTCTGACGCGACATCTTTTTCCTGGTCTTTTCCTCGATTATCTCTGCGAGCTGCTTGATACTCATCCCTTTTCTCCCAAGGATGATCTTGACCTGTTCCCCAAACGTTAAATCTTCCATGGTGGTTTTCCTCCTTATCGTATGTATTTATACCCTCTCATCAACCAATGTAGAAACAATATAATTGCTTCATAAATCTATTATTTTACTTTTTTCATTCTAACAAATCCTGTATAGAACGTCAATCACTGTTGAAAACCATAACGCAGATATCATTGCTGCAGATATTCCTCCAGTGTCAGTCCCTGCTCATGAATCTCTTTCGCTGCCTCTTCCCCTACATAACGATAGTGCCAAGGTTCATATATGATCCCCGTAATCTCCGCCTTATCCTGTGGATAACGCAGGATAAATCCGTATTCCCAGCAATGCTCCATAAGCCATTTCTGTTCTTCGGTATCTCCCTGTCTGTCATCCAGCGCAGAGTAATCTGACGATATAATATCCACTGCCAGCCCTGTCGCATGTTCGCTTGTCCCGGGAACTGCCACTGATTTTTTCGTCTCGTCATAGGCATCCAGCGGCTTGTATCCCTGGCTGATCCAGTCATTCATCGTAGCGTTGAACACCGTCCTCTGATATTCATAGTCCCGGTACGCGGATGTAACATACATACTCAGTCCTGCTGCCGCCCCGTCGTCCAACATATTCTGGAGAGACTCTGCGATTCTTGTATCCACCGAGCGTTCACTCTCAATCTCCACAAGCTCCGCCGGGACATAAGAGGTGTCCAGGGGATGTTCTTCATTCACCAGCGCAAGAGCCCACCCGGCATCGTTTCCCATCAGGACAGCCGCATTGTTATGAGCGGCTTCATTTTTACTGACCTGCAGAGAAAGCTCTTCATTCTTTTCTGTCAGGCTGGCATTCTCTTTCTCATACTGCGCTTCCCTTTTTGAAATTACCATATTTGCGACAGGCACTGTGAACAGGATTCCGGCCAGAACACCGATAACCACGCCAACAAGAAATACCTGTTTTATCTTCTGGATTTTCATCTTTCTCATAGCTTCAACTCCATATGCAGCTTCACGTCGATCTCTTTATCCGTAGAGCATACCGCCATTTTATATGGCGCTGCATCAATTTTATATTCCATGTAATAATGTTCCTGCGAAAACTCTGCCGGCTGTCTGATCAGAACCGGCGGTTCTCCAAGACGAATACAGAAGGCATTGGCCGGGAGAGCCATCCCTCTTCCAGTGGCTTTCATAAAACTTTCTTTGAGCACCCAGTACCGGTAAAAGAGTTGTGCCCTGCCATCTTCTGTTTTCTCCTTCATGATCGTCTCATATTCTTCCGGACAAAAAAATCTCTTTGCCACATTTTCTCTGAATACACCGATCTTCTCCAGATCGCATCCCACACACACTTTTTTGCTGTCCGCCGCCGCGCACATCACATATTTCCCGGAATGTGAGAAATTGACCGCTGAACCCTCCGGCAGTCCGTATTCTTCGCATATTTTCGCCCACAGCGCCCAGACACCGACACTTTGCGCTTTCTTCTCCACAGAACGCAGCGCGTCCGCCTTCTTCCTGCGAAAATCGGGCAGCGCGCGGTAATATCTCTCATAACATTCTCTTTCATACAGCGGAGTCGACTCCGCAATCCATGCCCTGACCATCTCTAATCTTTCAGATAGCGAACCTCAAAAGTCTCGATCGTGATCGGTTTATTAAAGAGGACGCCCTGCGCGTGATCGCAGCCAAGTTCGCCCAGCACATTGAGCTGATCCTGTGTCTCCACACCGGCAGCTTCCACAGAAGCGCCGAGCTGCCGGCAGATATCAATGACTGCCTGTGCAACGATGCGGCTTCTGCTGTTGCCGACAAGATTGGTGATCAGACTCTTATCCAGCTTCAGGGCATCGAACTCCATAAGTGATAAGATCGAAAAACTGGAATCTTTCGCACCGAAATGGTCTAATATCACTCTGACATTTGCCTTTCTGATCCTACCGCTCGTCTCAGCCAGCATTTCCTGATTCATGTCATTTCCGGCCTCGGAGACTTCCACCTCAAGATACTCGCAGCGCACATGGTATTTGTCAATGATCTTCATCATTTTCTCAGCCACACTCTCCTGCTTTAATGTTGCGCCCGCGAAATTCACCGCCACCGGAATCATCGGGATATCTTGCAGCTCCCAGCGGTGAAGAGTTTTGCACACTTCCTCAAATACATACAGATCAAGATAGTGTGACAGCTTTGTCTCCTCAAGGAGATTGATATATTTCCCCGGATCCACAATACCCAGATCTTTGTGGTGATAGCGCACGACGGCCTCTGCCCCCGCGACCGCCTCCGTCTGCACATCCATCTTCGGTACGAGACAGACAATAAAATTCCCATGCTTGATATCTTCCAAAAGATCCTGTTTGATAATCGGCTCGTGGTGTCCTCTTTTGAGATTCTTATAATATTTTTTCTTTTCCTCGCGCATCATGACTTCTGCGTTGGTCACAAGCTTGTCCACATCAATGTCAAGCTTTTCCCACGCATATCCCATGGACACAAGACCCAGGCTGATGTTGTCCAGCTTTGTATGCGCCGCATAGACCTGTTTTGTAAAATTTTCATAGGTGCTGTCTTCTACAAGAACAAGATACTCGTCTCCGGTCAGGCGATACACCTCCGCGCTGCGGAAAAACTCCTCAAGAACTTCTCCTACGCGGGTGACAACCTCGTCGCCGTACTCCCGGCCGAACTCTTTGTTAAAATTCTTCAGGCCATTGATATCAATGGAGAGAGCGCCCAGCGATTTCAGCTTCCTCTCCTTTACTTTATCCAGATAATCCACAAGGCTGTTACGGTTCAAAAGCCCTGTCAGATCATCATGATAACTCAGATATTCCTGCTGCTTCTGTATCTTTTGCAGAGCGATAGCCTGCGGAATATACGGAAGGAGCGCGCGCATCAGGTCAAGTGTGCATCCCCCACGGTGAACTCCCGCCACGGCGAGGATTGCAGTCGTATCCTCACTGATCTGGCGGAACACACTGTAACTGTCAGACGTAGTATCCGTGATCTCCTCTTTCATCCACTTCGGCTGCTGATCCTCCGGAAGCAGCTTTAAACGGTCACGCTGCCACTCTACATTCTCAGCGCACCACTCGTAAATTGTCTCGATATCCCCCTGTTCTTTTTCTATATAATAAGCATACTCTGCGTCATAATAATCGCGTACCGTACTTAGTACATCATTCATGATCTCCACGATTGAACGTGGTGTATAATTATCGCTCATTCTATTTTCTCCCCTATGATATATTGTAAAAAAATCATTAATTCAGTAAAAGTCAAGACATAGTTATTGTAGTATACATACTGCTGAAATGCAAGATAAAAAGAACGCATCCCGCTTACATGGATACGTTCCCTCTATATACACTTGATTAAGTTGGCGGCCTCTGCGGCTGCGGGTCCGGCGCTATAAGTTCCACTTCTTATTCTGCGCAAGCCTCAATCTGTTCATTGCTCTTGCGAGAGACGCCTGTGTATGGTAATACTGCTGGATACTCTGTTTCTGGCGCATCTGTTCTTCCGCGCGCTCCCGCTGCTCCTGGGCGTGGCGCACATCGATGTCCTCCGGGCGCTCTGCCGTGTCCACGATCAACGTCACACGGTTGTTGACAACCTCCGCGAATCCCTGCCCGAGGGCAATCTCCTGCTGATGGTCTTCTTCAGCTTCCATGCGGGCGATACCCACTGTGATAGCGATGACCATGTTCTCATGGTTCGGAAGCAGTCCCATCTCGCCATCCGGGGCGGGAATAGTAAGTTTCCGGCAGCGTCCTTCATAAAACACTTTATCGCTTGCTATTATTTTCAGACCAAATGTGTCCATACGTTACACACTCCTGTTTCTTCTTCCACTCGTGCCGCGCAGATTACTCGCCAGCCGTCTCTGCTGCTTTCGCTTTCGCGATCACATCCTCAATGGTTCCCACATTAAAAAACGCGCTCTCCGGGTATTCGTCCATTTCGCCGTCGATGATCATCTTAAACCCGCGGATCGTTTCCTTAAGCGGCACATATTTCCCCGGAATCCCGGTAAATGTCTCTGCTACAAAGAACGGCTGGGAAAGGAATCTCTGGATCTTTCTTGCTCTCATGACCGTGGCCTTATCCTCATCGGAGAGTTCTTCCATACCAAGGATCGCGATAATATCCTGAAGTTCTTTGTATTTCTGGAGTATGGCGGTCACCTGGTTCGCCACTTCATAATGCTCCTCGCCCACCACGTCTGCTTCCAGGATACGCGAGCTGGATTCCAGCGGATCGACTGCCGGGTAGATTCCCTGCTCCACGATCTTTCTGGAAAGCACGGTCGTCGCGTCCAGATGGGCGAATGTCGTCGCCGGAGCCGGGTCTGTCAGGTCGTCCGCCGGCACATAGACTGCCTGCACGGAGGTGACGGAACCGTTCTTTGTAGAAGCAATACGCTCCTGAAGCTCGCCCATTTCCGTGGCAAGGGTCGGCTGATATCCTACCGCTGACGGCATACGCCCGAGAAGCGCGGACACCTCGGAACCTGCCTGTGTGAAACGGAAGATATTGTCAATGAAGAGAAGAACATTTCTGTGCTCCTCATCACGGAAATATTCTGCCATCGTAAGTCCTGTCTCCGCCACACGCATACGCGCTCCGGGCGGCTCGTTCATCTGTCCGAACACGAGGGCTGTCTTTTCCAGGACTCCGGATTCTTTCATCTCGGACCAGAGGTCATTTCCCTCACGGGAACGCTCTCCGACTCCGGTAAAGATCGAGTAGCCGCCGTGCTCTGTGGCGATGTTGCGGATCAGCTCCTGGATGAGCACTGTCTTTCCAACGCCCGCACCGCCGAAGAGACCAATCTTACCGCCCTTCGCATAAGGCGCCAGAAGATCAATAACCTTGATCCCCGTCTCCAGTATCTCCACCACCGGGCTCTGTTCTTCAAAGGTCGGCGGCTGTCTGTGGATGACCCATCTCTCCGCGTCATCTATGCTCTCACCGTTATCTATGGTCTCGCCAAGGACGTTGAACAACCTTCCCAGCGTCTTTCCGCCGACTGGAACCTTGATCCCCGCTCCTGTTGCCGTGACTTCCATATCTCTGTGAAGCCCCTCGCTGGCGGAGAGCATCAGACATCGCACCTCATTGTTTCCCAGATGCTGGGCCACCTCCATGATGCACTTCTTTCCGCCGTTGTCAACCACCAGCGCATCTTTGATAAAGGGAAGCCCGCCGTCTTCAAATACTACGTCAACAACAGGCCCCATGACCTGTATGATTCTTCCTTTATTCATTATCATTCTCCTCTATTTCTGCTGTGCTTTCGCGCCGCTGCACACCTCTGTGATCTCCTGCGTGATCGCTGCCTGTCTCGCCCTGTTATAGAGGATGGACAGGTCGTGAATCAGATCTTTCGCGCTGTCTGTAGCCGCCTTCATCGCCATCATGCGGGCATTGTGCTCGCTGGCGTAAGCCTCCACAAGACATCCGTAGATCATTCCGGTCACATAGTTCGGCACGATGCTGTCCATCACTGCCTCCGCAGACGGATACAGATCAATGGCCTCCCTGTAAATATTAAGAGGCATCTTCATCTCATTGAACGATCTGCTCTCCAGAGGAAGAAGCTTTAACACCTCTGCCTCGGACTGAACCGAATTTTCCATGCGTGTGTAGACAATGTATATCTCATCTAACTCTCCGGAAATGAACTGGTCTAAGAGCACTCCCGATATCTCCCTCGCCCGGTGCATGGTCGGTTTCTGTACGGTGTAACGGAAGTTCGTGTCGATCTCCACACCCCGCTTGGCGAAATAATGCCTTCCCAGCTCTCCTACCACGAACAGTTTGTGGATGCCGGGCCGGGCAAGGATCTCTTCCTCAAGCTTCTCGATATTGTGATTGTACGCGCCTGCAAGCCCTTTGTCCGCAGTCACAACGATGGACGCGATCTTGCGCTCCTCTTCCGGTATCTTCGCTCTCTGATCAAAGAAATGGTGCTCCAGCTCCGGAATATGCCTTAATATCCTTGATATCTCGCCCTGCAGCGCATAGAAATAAGGCTCTGTATCCGCCAGCTTTTTCTTCGCCTGTGTCATCTTAGAGGAGGAGATCATATACATGGCATTCGTGATCTTCATAGTGTCCTTTACACTGTTGATGCGGCTCTGTATCTCTCTGATATTTGCCATATTATCACCTGCTTTTTTAACTATAACAGTCTGGTCCGCACTATTCGCAAAGCCGCGCAGCCCTATGACTGAACTGTTGTCTTAAATTCCTTCGCAATCTCTACGATCTTCCCGGTCAGCTCCTCGGACAGCGCTTTCGTCTCCTCGATCTCCCGAGCGATCTCTGGATGATTCGATGTAAAATACGTCAGCATATCCGCCTGGAACTGCTTGATCTGCTTCTTCCCGATGCCAAGCATTACTTTATGGGTAGCCGCGCACAAGGTAATGACCTTCTCAGGAAGAGAAAGAGGATGGCAAAGGGGCTGTTTTAGCAGCTCCATAAGCCCGCTTCCGTATTCAAGCTGCTCCTTGGTAGCGGCGTCCAGATCTGAACTGAACTGGGTGAACACTTCCATCTCCCTGTACTGTGCCAGGTCGATACGGATGCTTCCCGAAGCTTTCTTCATCGCCTTAGTCTGCGCCGCGCCTCCCACACGGGATACAGAAAGACCCACATTCACGGCAGGTCTCATGCCGGACGCGAACAGGCCGCTCTCAAGGAATATCTGTCCGTCTGTGATGGAGATAACATTGGTCGGAATATATGCGGATACATCTCCTGCCTGTGTCTCGATAATCGGAAGAGCCGTGATCGAACCGCCGCCTTTCTCATCACTTAAGCGGCTGGATCTCTCCAGCAGTCTTGAGTGGAGATAGAATACATCTCCCGGATATGCCTCACGCCCCGGAGAACGTCCCAGAAGAAGAGACAGCGCGCGGTATGCCACCGCATGCTTGGATAGATCATCGTACACGATGAGCACGTCTTTCCCCTGATACATAAAATGCTCTGCCATTGCAGTTCCCGCGTACGGCGCGATATATTGAAGCGGCGCGCAGTCACTCGCCGTAGAAGATACAACAATGGTATAGTCAAGCGCACCGTGTGTCTTTAATGTATTGACTACCTTTGCCACTGTGGACGCCTTCTGTCCGACAGCCACATAGATGCAGATCACGTCCTTGCCCTTTTGGTTGAGAATCGTATCCATGGCGATGGATGTCTTGCCGGTCTGGCGGTCTCCGATAATAAGCTCACGCTGTCCCCGCCCGATGGGGAACATGGCGTCAATAGAAAGGATTCCTGTCTCCATGGGCTGGCTCACAGACTTACGGTCAATGATACCCGGGGCCTCCTGCTCGATTGGCCGGTAATCGTCTGCCTTGATCGTTCCTTTGCCGTCAATGGGCTCTCCAAGGGCATTGACCACCCTGCCGATATAAGCGTCGCCCACCGGAACGCCTGCTCTCCTGCCCGTGCGGGACACTTTCGTACCCTCACGGATCTCTGCATCGCTTCCGAAGAGGATGCAGCCGATCTCATCCTTACGGATATCCTGCACCATTCCTTTCAGACCGTTTTCAAAGGTGATGACCTCACCGTACATGGCGCGGTCGATCCCGTAGATTGTGGCGATCCCGTCGCCTACCGCAACGACAGTACCGACTTCCCTGTCCTTGCTCATCTCATCAAAATTCTCTATTTCTTCCCGTAAGATCGAAATGATCTCGTCCGAGTTAATTGAACCCACCTTATCTACCTCCTGCTATTTTCTGCGCAAGCCTGTCCATGCCGCCTTTCACGCTTCTGTCATACTCGTCGCTTCCCACACGGAGAATGAATCCTCCTATCAGCGAGTCCTCCCTGCGCACCTCGATATGCGCCGTTTTCGCCCGGTATTTCCTGCAGAGGAAATCTTCCAGCCCCTTCATCTGTTCCTCTCCGGGAACTGTGGTACATATCAAAACGGCATGTACGAGATCTGCTTCTTCATCCCGCAGTCTGTCGTAGGAAACGAAAATCTCCTCCAACAGCGCGGTCCTTTTACGTGCGCACACTGTCTTTAAGAAATTCCTCATTTCCTCAGGAAACACCTTGTTGATCACACTCTGCTTCTTGCGCATGGCAACCGTCGGGTTCTGCAGGATCTCTGTAAGCCGGGGTGCCTCCGCAAGTATCTGCCTCGTCTTGCTGACCGCTTCTTCCGAAACTTTCATCTCGAAGAGCACCTTCCCGTATATGACCGCCGGTGAAGAGCAGCGTATCTC
Organism: uncultured Ruminococcus sp.; assembly: GCA_904418845.1. Taxonomy (GTDB): domain Bacteria; phylum Bacillota; class Clostridia; order Lachnospirales; family Lachnospiraceae; genus Mediterraneibacter. Next base: position 60,105 of record CAJFQC010000015.1, read on the forward strand.
CTTATCTGTCTTCATCTTGATTCTCCCTTAAGAACTCCTCATACAACGCCTGATCCTGCTGTTCTCTTGTTCCACTTTTTATAAGTTTTCTTGCAGAAGCCGCCGCCAGACCCGCGATCTCTGACTTCATCTCCTGCATCGCTTTCTCGCGCTCCATGCGGACAGTCTCCTTTGCAGACATGATGATATTTCCCGCTTCATCGCCCGCCTCGTTCACGATACGGTCATACTCTGCTTTCGCGGATCTGCGCGCGTTCTCCACGATCTGCACAGCCTCCTGCTTTGCTCCGTTTAAGGACGCCTCATACTCCTGCTTCATCTGGAGGGCATCCTCCTGCGCGGACTGTGCGTTTTGGAATCCCTCCTCGATCATCTTCCTGCGTTTCTCCATAACTTCTGTCACCGGGCGGATGAGGAAATGTCTCAGCAGAAGATAAAGAACAATAAGATTTATAATGGTATAGACAATATTCATGTCTAGCTTGATCATCTTCTCTACCTGCCTTTTCTTATCAATATCGTCTTACTGTCGCTTCCCGGCATACTTACTGGAGAAGAAGAATGATCAGAAGACCGATGATGAATCCGTAAATGGCAGTAGCCTCTGCAAGCGCACATCCAAGGATCAGGTTCTTGAAGATCTTGCCCTCTGCCTCCGGCTGTCTTGCGATCGCCTCTGTCGCCTTACCTGTAGCGATACCGATGCCTACGCCTGCTCCGATACCTGTCAATACTGCAATACCTGCTCCGATAGCTATAATTGTTCCCATGTTGTTAATCTCCTTTTCTTTATGATAAATTATGTAACTTTACTCCATCTCCTCGGTCATAAAGATTGCCGTCAGGAATACGAACACGTACGCCTGAAGCAGACCGTCGAAAATGTCAAAATAAAAACTCACCGGGATGGGAATGATAAGCGGTACGAAGAACTTCAAGAGCTCCAGCACCACAAACCCCGCCAGCATATTTCCGAATAACCGCATACAAAGCGACAGCGGACGGATCACGATCTCCAGCACCATGATCGGCGCCACGACCGGAACTGGTTTTGCAAAATGCTTTACCCAGTATATAACTCCGTTTTTGCGGATACCGGAAAATTCGATCACGACCATACTCATGATCGCCAGCGCCGCGGTCACATTTAAGTCTTTGGTCGGCGGCTTAAAGCCAAACAGAGGCGCGATCGTATTCGCTGCCGCCAGATAGATGATCACTGTGGTCAGATACGCTGTATATCTGCTGTTTTCCCGGCCTATGATCCCCTCGAAGAAATCTTTCGCCCAGCTGATCCCTGTCTCGAGAGCAAGCTGGACCTTTCCGGGGTTTTCCACCCGCAGGTTCCGCGTAAGGATGATGGACAGAACAACGAGCACTGCCATGATGATCCAAGTGACGACGACGGATTCTGATATCCCGCCTAATACCGGAAGAGTAAAGACTGTTTCGCAGTTTAATTCTTCCATTAGTTTCTCTGTCAAATTCCCCGTATTACTCCCTCCTTTGCCTATTAAAATATGGCTTTTCCAAAAGCTTTATCAATCTTACGCCTGGGTAAAATTTTTGTCAATATAAGACACTGCGTGGTATCTCTGAACGCGTTTTCTGTTTTTTTCTTTCACTTTGCCCTTTTTCCGACATTAATTTGCCGTATTTTTATCCATTTTTCATCTTAATTTTAAAGAAAGTACACGCGCACAGTGTTATTTAGATTTATTTGACAATAAAACCTTTGAATTTTTAAAGATTTTTGGTTATTCAGCATGCTTAAATGTCTATTTTTTAACAATTTCTTGTCAAAAAGAAAGAAATCCGTATAAGTTATCATGGGGATGAGGTATACTTTAAAAGAGAGGTAGTAGATATGGATAGAAAATTATCGCTGATTGAAAAATATTTTCCGAAGATATCGGACAGAGTATTCTTTCTGTGCGGAATTCTTATGCTGTGCAGCGAGATCTGGAAGCAGCTTGTCCTGACATTCGTGGTGGGAAATGGTGTCTATGACTGGTGGTATCTGCCCTTCCAGCTTTGCAGCATTCCCATGTATGTACTGCTCGCCTATCCCTGGCTGCGCCGGGAGAGCCTCCGCAGGACACTCCTGGCATTTCTCATGAGCTACTGCCTCATGAGCGGAATCATCGTGTTCGCGGACACCAGCGGGCTTAAGTATGCCCTGCCGGAACTCACTGCGCACTCCTACATCTGGCATCTGCTTCTTATCCTGATCGGGATCGGAGCCGGCGTCACATACTGTCACGGGCTTTGTTCTGACGCGAAGAACATCCTGTTCTCCCGCTCTCTTTCCCGTGTCTACCCACTGCGCCCGTTCCTTTACGCCACACTTTTGTACCTGTCCTGCTGTGTCATCGCAGAAACGCTCAACCTGACGCTGGATAAGTATGGGCTGATCAATATGTTTTACATCAACATCCACTATCCCATGCAGCAGGTCGTATTCCGTGAACTTGTCCCCGTCACAGGGAATCTTCCGGCTGTCCTTCTGTATATAGCAGTCACTGTGCTGGGCGCGTTTTCATTTTTCCTGCTCTGGCGCCCCGTCCGCCGCGTCCTCTGCCGCCGCTGACCGGACGGGCTCTGACTGTACTCCCTGCCGATCGTCTTCTGCCCCGGACAGACCGGCAGCAGACGGCCCGGCCGTCTGCTGTGCTGAAATCTCCCGCGCGATCTTCAGAAAGTCCCTGTCTTTCGCTTTCCTGCGCGGAATGAAACTTCCCGCTACGCTTCCCTTTCCACGGTTCTTCACATAGAAGAATCCAATAATGGAGAATACAAGCGCTCCAATGAAATTGACGATCAAATCCTGCATAGTGTCGATAAGCCCGATGTCAAGATAACCGCCAAGTCCTAACTCCTGTCCGTTTACCGCAGTGTCTGCTATGCCCTTTATCACATAAGGAATATTATGACCTGAGGGATCAAGAGTCACTGAACGGATAGCATGGATCACTGTGTCTTTCTGCATATCGTAACCGAAAAACATATCCATCCCAAACTCAAAGAACTCCCATATCACACCAATGGTCATGGAGAAACAAAATGCCACAATAGCAGTAAACAGCGGGGATAGCTGAAACACCGCCTTTTCGCTGCGGTTTAAAAGATCTACCAGCGAGAACCCAATGGCCGCGGCAAGGAAGCCATTGAGCGTATGGAGCACTGTATCCCAGAACGGAAACATGAGATAAAATTCGCTGATCTCTCCTAATATCTCCGCAGCAAAAATAAATACCAGAATAATAATCTCCAGCGTCGTCGGCAGCTCCACCTTGAACGTGATCTGCACAAGGCTGGGAATGACAAGCAAAAGCAACGTCAGCACACAGAGAAACACATTCTCATAATTCCTGTTCAAAAGCTGGAGGATGAGCATAACAATGACAAGCGCCCGGAGCGTAAAGTATACGATAAAAGAACTCTTGTGCTCACGAAGCTCCATATGAAGAGCCGCGCCCAGATTACGGAACCATGTATTTTTCTGACTGTCTTTTCTCTTTCTGTTCATTATTTTAATTTCCTTTTCTAAATGGTTGTCCGTTTATTTTATCACACTCTTTTCGATATGTCTCTGTTTTTTGTCTCTCTGCCCTGTATTCCAAAGCCTTTCTTTTATTATTCAAAGATCTTCATGATCTCTTCTGCGCCGCTGATCTCAAAATCAGGTTTCTGCGGCCATGTCCCGCTGCCTATGACCGCGCAGTCCATTCCTGCCGCTTTGGCCGCCTCCAGGCCTGACGGAGCGTCCTCTACCACAAGGCACTCTTCCGGTTCTAATCCCAGCCCCTCGGCCGCTTTTATAAACACCTCCGGATGGGGTTTGCTGTGCGTGATCATCGTTCCGTCGCACACCATGTCGAATTCTTTTTCCGCATTCAGCCGTTCCAGTATATATGAAGCATTTTTGCTTGATGATCCTACTGCCAGCTTTATTCCTTTCTTCCTTAGCGACGAAAGCATTTTTCTGACCGGCGCCGCCATGTCTGCAGACGTTATCTCTGACAACAGTTCTTTGTAGTAATCATTTTTTTCTTCTGCCAGGATGCGCTTTCTTTCTTCTGTCACACTCTCCCTGCTCTGCTCCAGTATGATCTCAAGGCTTTCCATGCAGCTTACACCCCTGAGTCTCCGGTTCGTCTTTTCATCAAAGGGAATCCCCAGTTCATCGGCAATTTTCTTCCATGCGCAGTAGTGATATTGATCTGTATGGCATAGCACGCCGTCAAGGTCAAAGATAACGCCCTTATACCTGACTGCGTCTGTCTGTTTGTTATCGTCAGATACCTGTCCGCCGGCTTTCAGATAATATGTCCTTCCATTCATGCGCAGACTGATCTCCGGTCCGGACAAATGCACCGCTGTGATCATGTCATGGGTGAGCGCCACTTTGATCTGCGTTCCATGCCACCAGACCTTAAATTCCATTCTGTTCCATTTTGCCGGAAGATGGTTTTCCAGGGAAAGGCGTCCGTCGTCCCACTTAAGGCCCGCAAATCCGCATATGTTACACTGCCAGATACCGCCCATGGCCGCGCTGTGTATTCCCTCGTCTGATGAATGTGGATTCGGCCCCAAATCAATGTTCACCGCATAGCGGTACATATCCAGCGCCATCTCCTCCTGGCCAAGCCATGCAGCTACAACACAGTGCTGGCCGTGACTGAGCGATGAGTCATGCAAAGTGCGCGATTCATAAAACAGAAAATTCCGAAGTCTTGTCTCTTCATCGAAAAGACCAGGCATGATCCTCAGCAGCATCACAAGATCTGCCTGTTTCGACACCATAAAATGATTCATCTGGGCCGGACTGTAATCTTCGTATATGGTGGATACGCCCTGCTGCGTTCTGTATTTGGACAGATCGATCTTCTCAAGCGATAAATATTCGTCATTCTGCGGCACGATGCCGTCCCGGTTTGGAACCGGGAGATATATTTTATCTGCCTTTTCCCTGAATTCCTTCTTTTTATCCTCCAGATCATAGGATTTTCTCAGACGCTCCCATGCCCCGCCCCATCTCTCAGGCATGCGGTCTATCGCCTCAGCCGCCGTCCAGAGATTATATGTGGCAAGATAATTTGTAAACGCGTTATTATCAACGTCCTCCTTGTATTCATCGGGCCCGATTACCCCCCATATCTCATAGCGCCCCGCTTCTTCTTTCCATTCCAGCCGGCTTGCCCAGAACCGTGCCGTCTCGATCAGCAGTTCACATCCATACTTGTCCATAAATTCATCATCGCCTGTTGCATTATAGTACAGCCATACTGCCCACGCGATGTCTGCTGTGATATGATGCTCTCTGATGCCTGTATAGATCGGGATACACTCTCCGGTCACAACGTCCGCCGCGCCGTACAGGGGCGTGACCTCGCCATCGTCCATCCACGCGCTCTCCCATGGGAACATCGCGCCTTCATAATTGTTTTCCTCTGCTTTTCTGTAGGCTCCAGGAAGCGTCCTGTACCGGTACTCAAGCAACGTCCTCGCCGCACCGGGGTCGGTAAGGAGATAATGCGGCAGCAGGAACATCTCTGTATCCCAGAACGAATGCCCTTTATAGCCCTCTCCCGTCAGGCCTTTGGCCCCGATGCCGACTCTGTTGTCTTTCCTGTTTATCATGATATTGAGATGATACAGAGCGAATCTTACCCCAAGCTGGTCCATGCTGTTCGGGCTTTCAATCCGTACGTCCATGCGCTCCCAGTAATCCTTCCATACTCTGGCGGATTCCTCCAGCATTTCTTCATAGCTTTTTTCCTTGTTCCTGCGTATGCACTCTTCCCCTTTTTCGGCAACGAGGCGTGCATCCGCAGTCCCTGACGGATATTCCGGTTCTTCGAATTCCTTGTCCCTGCCTGTGTGATAGCAGACTGTTTTATCCATTTTAAACGTCTGCTTCTCATCGGCAAGAAAACGGAAGCGCTTTACAAGCCTTCTACGTTCTATTACCGGCAGCTCAAAATCCGGGTCCTTGCTGAACCGATGCACACAGTGGACGGCTACGGGAATGTCTGACTGTGACGTTCTCGTTATCAGGCGCAGACACTCCCCGTCTAAAAGCCGTTTCTCTCCATCCGTGCAATGCTGTGCTCCCATATTGGAACTCCTTGAGCTGATCCCGCTCTCAATCTCGATTTCCACTGCCCCTGTCAAAGGAGTCACTTCCATCTGAAAGGCCGCCACATGCTGCTCTGCCAGGGACACAAATCTGCGGAAGACAAACTTTATCCTCTCTTTTTGCGGGCTTTCCCACGTCACTTCCCTGACACATTCTCCGTTTCTCAGGTCAAGCTTCCTTGAATATGCCAGAAGCCGACCTTTCTCCATGGAGAATCTTTCTTTGTTGATTTTAATCACAAGCCCTGCCGCATCAGGCAGGTTCGGAAGCTCAGTAACCTCGTCAGGCATGGATTTATCAAACGTTCCCGCTATAAAAGTATCCCTGCACTGACCGACATAGTCCTCTTCGAGTGCACAGCGTATATTCATATATCCGTTTCCCTGGGTGAATATGGATTCGCATTTTGCCATGCAGCCGGAATCAAATCCCGCCTCTTCGACTGTCCAGCCTGCGGGATCGGCATTGTAATTCATATAATAGTTCATAAGCAATCTCCTCTGTATCGTAAATTATCCTTTGATCCCTGTTGACGCCATGCTCATCTGTACCTGTTCCTGGGCAAAAATGTAAAGTATAATGCCCGGAAGCACAACGATGGCAAGCGCCGCAAAAAGATCGGTGTAATTATATGAAAACTCACTTGTAAAATAGCTGAGAGCGATCGGAAGCGTCCTCTGGGAATCTGACATTGTAAGCAGTGATGCGTAATAATATTCGTTCCAGTTGCTCAAAAACATCAGAATGCCCGCAGTGGAGAGAGCCCCCTTCGCCAAAGGCAGATTGATCGACCAGAATATCCTCATAAACCCGGCTCCATCCACGATCGCCGCCTCGTCAAGCGATTTCGGTATGGACAAAAATCCGCCCCTTAAAATAAAGATCGACATCGCCATTCCTGTCGACAGATAAACCAGGGTAACTCCCCACAGATTATCGTAAAGTCCCAGTTCCATGATCAGGTTGAAAATGGGCTGTGTTTTGCTGTGCGCGGGTACAAGGAGCGTGACCGTAAACAGGGTAAACAAAAGCGTTCGTCCCGGGAAACGGTATTTCGCCAGCACATATCCGCCATCGCGTAAAACAACAGAGACACAACTGTAGATACCCCCGCCGCCAGCAGGGAATTTAAAAAATACTGCGGAAAATTATAGTTCTCGAACAGCTCTATAAATGTATTAAATGAAATGGATGAGGGCAGCGCCAGCGGATCGCTCAGTATCTCTCCATTTGTCTTAAAAGCGGATATCACCACCCATAAGATAGGGAACACTGATATAACGATCACAAATATTTCTACAAAATAAACAATTATACTGCCCAATCCTTTTTTTAATGTCAGCATGCCATCGCCTCCTTTAGTAAACCGATTCATTCATCCGGAACGCCTTGTTGACGATTCCCATCATTATAAGGCCTATCACGAACATGAGCACTCCGATTGCATTCGCATATCCGTATCTGTAATCTGTCACCGCATTGACCAGCAGTATCGGAAGGCTCATCGTGTCGTTGCCCGGTCCTCCCGCTGTTGTAAGCGATATTTGCTCATACATAGTAATACGGGAAGTCAGAGAGGCGATTACCCCGGTCGCTATCGCGCTGCGGCACAGAGGAAGCTGGATATGCCGTATAAGCTGCCATCCTCCGGCTCCGTCTATGATCGCCGCCTCGTTAAGCTCCTGCGGTATATTCATCAGGTCTCCATATACTAAAAGTGTAACGATCACCGCGTAAAACAGCCATGTAAATGTGACCGCCCAGAAAGCCCACGGAGACTGATAAAACCACTGCACGTCAAAGTCCGGGTTAAATTTGCGTATAATAGAATTTAATACGCCGAAATTGTTATTAAAAAAGAACCGGTATATCATCGCCCACGCCGCTGCGCTGATCACGTTCGGAATCATGAACACCGCACGGGTGACCTTCCATCCTCTCCGGCGCTGGTAAAGCACAAACGCGACGAGAGTTCCGAATCCCACATGAAGGAACATGGCGATCAGCGCCCACAGAAAGAGGTTTTTAAGGGATATGAGAAACGCGCTGCTTGTAAACAGGTTTTTATAATTTGTCAAGCCGTTGAATACCGGATCGTTAAACCCATCCCATTTCGTAAACGACGTTGCAAACACCTGAATGATCGGAACCATATAAAACATGAGGAAAATGATGATTGTCGGCAGCAGGAACAGATAGATCCATTTATAATTTTTTCGTTCCCAATGATTTTTAGGAGTGCGATATGGTTGTGTTCCCTTTTTCTTCATTTAGATCAATTCCTTTCTTTAGCACACACGCCCGTCTGAAACGGCGGGCGTGTGGGACAAACCTGTATGCTGCTGTAAACACTGTTATTCTTGTGTTGCTTCCTGTGCCGCTGTCGTAAGCTGCTCGCAGAATTCTTCAGCTGACATTGAACCGTCTGCAAGTGTCGGCATCAGTCTGCTCAGATCCGAGCTCGCTACCGATGACGGAACCACGTCGAGAATGCACGGAACATAGACTGTGTCCTCCGTGGTATCTTCTGCCAGGTCAGCAAGCACCTGTGTCTCTGCCTGCTGTGCGACAAACTCCTCACTGTATTCAAGGTTCGGCGCGTCGCCGCCCTCTGCAAGGAGGAAAGCTTCCAGTTCTTCCGGTGTATAAATAAATTCCAGAAATGCCAGCGCACACTCTATTTCTTCCTCTGAAGCATCGGCGGATATCCACCACTCACCATAGATGCGTGTCTGTGCGATCCCCACCTGATTTGGGAAAAGAGACGCCCTTACGTTCGCACCGTCAAAACCGTTGCTCCAGTTTGCGGAATTCGCCTCCTCAAAATCCGTGGACATCCACGGTCCGTTCGCAATGATCGATGCCTGGCCGCTCATAAACGCATTTGCAGCGTCCGGATAAGCTGCTCCGATAGAATTGGCAGACGCGTTATTCTGAAGAAGAGTCTGAAGTTTTTCCACGGCGTTCACAATCGGTGTCTGGGTAAAGTCTGTTATCTTTTCATCTACACCGCTGTTAAGCAGCTCTGCACCGCCTTCTTCATCCGCGATCAGGGCTGTCAGGAAAAGCGCGCTCACCCATGCGTTCTCCGCTGTAGAAAATGCGATCTTCTGGTCTCCTATCAGATTGATGAATTCGTCCATCGTAAGGGCGCTTAAATCTTCACCCGCTGTATCCCACATCGCACTGTTATAGAAAAATCCTGTAGGCCTTACTGTCGCCAGCGGAACGCTGTAGATAGCGCCGTCATCTTCTGTGCAATATTCGATGCCGTCCTCAAGCATCAGTTCCTTGATCTCGGGGTGTTCCTCCAGCCATCCGCTTATATCGTAGGCTCTCCCGTTCGGGAATATGACTGTCTTAAGCCATTCATGATCCCCGCCCTGCACAAGCGGCGGAAGCGCATTCTGCTGCGCAAGCTGTTTCATCTGGTCTTTGAAAACATCCTCTGTTACATTTTCCAGTTCAATATGATACTGGCCGTCATATTTCTCGTTAAAACGTTCTACCTGCGGCTCGAAAAATACCGCTCCTACGTTTTCTCCTGTCTTATACGAAGGTATCGTGATCGTAATTTCCCCCGATCCATCGCCGCCGGAGGTATTCCCGCTGCCCGAAGAAGCGCCGCACCCTGTCAGAACAAACATGGTCCCTGCCATTAAAGCCGCTAAAAATCGTTTCTTTTTCATAATACTCTCCTTTCTGTACCTCATATCTCTGTACCTCATATCATTGGTTTGCGAAAACGTTTTTGTAAATTATTCTGAAAAAAGCGGTATTTTATATTACCGCTTCACATCCCCCATGTGGAGAATGTCTGCTGTGGATCTACGCATCAATTTGTCTTACACTGTCGCGTATTTCCAATTTATGGGGGAGAATCAGGTCCTGGGCGGGACGTATCCCCTCAATCATATCATAGAGCAGGTTTGCCGCCTCATATCCTTTGTCTTTTATATTCTGGTCTACTGTAGTGATCTTTGGATCTGTATACTCGGTCACATACAGCCCGTCATATCCGACTACCGAATAATCCTGCGGAACTCTTTCGCCTGACATTTTCAATGCCTCGATCGTGCCGATCGCAAGCATATCGCTCATGCACAAAAAAGCCGTTACGTCCTTCCCTGCGCCGTCTTTTAAAAACCGCGCCACTCCCTCGCTCGCCTCCTCTTTCAAGAAGTTCGTATAGATAATCAGCTCTTTGGGCAATGCAAGTCCGTTTTTGTGAAGCGCGCTTAACGCTCCTTCCATCCTCTGCGCCGTGACCGCCGCATTCTCTCTGCCGCATACAAGCGCGATCTTCCGGTGCCCCTGATCAATAAGATACTGCGTAAGCTCTTCAAAAGCCGCTTTATGATCGTTTGTCACATTACTGACATTTTCTCCGCTGACCTCTACATCGATTGTAACGCAAGGTTTTCTGCTCTCCTCCAGACTTTTAAAATACGGATCTGTATTTTTCAGTCCAAATATGACGGCGCCCGCAATATTATGTTCATAACAAAGCTGCTCGTAGCTCTTTTCTGCCTGCGTCTTTGTGTTGATCACATACATTGAAATATCAAGATCATGTTCGATTGCAAACTGATAGCACCCTTTCATCAGCATTGTCTCAAAATCATTGAACATCACATCCTCGAGAAATCCTGACAAGATCAGTGCAATATTTCTCGAATGCTTTGATGACAGGCTTTTCGCCACAAGGTTCGGCCGGTATTTTAGTTCCTTCGCCACATCAAGTATCCGTTCTCTGGTTTTTGCACTGATGTCGGGATAATTGTTCATGGCTCTGGATACAGTACCTACCGAAACACCGGCTGCTTTTGCTACATCCTGGATCGTTGCCGCCATACTTTTCAGCCTCCATGTTTCCAAAAACGTTTTTGTTAATTCTTTTTTATCATATATGAACATTTTAGTCAATTCATTTTTTAAAATAAAATATAATTTGTCTATTTTTCACAAAAGCCAGACAGTACCCGACAGAGAAGAATCTGCCGCATTGTCTGGTTAAATGGAAAGCGCTGCCGCACTAAGCTTAGTACGGCAGCGCTTTTTTAGCATCCTTTGCCAGAAAATACTTGAAGCATCTCAAAGCTTCTGCTAGATTAAAAAATAGTCCTATTGTTAAAAAGCTTACAAAATTCTTCGGTAAACGTAATTATGAAATACTCATTCGATTATCAAATCATATACAGCAGCCGCAAAACCCTTGCGCTCCAGATCACGCCAGAGGGCAGGGTCATTGTCCGGGCGCCCGGATGCTGCTCCCGTTCTTATATCGACTCCTTTGTCCGTGAAAAAGAACACTGGATAGAAAAGCATCTTGCGAAACTTCAGGAACAGGCTGAATCCCGCCCTGCTCCAGCCCGTCCGCCGCTGACCGAAAAGGACCGTTCCAGATACATCGCCATCGCGCGGGATACCTTCACCCGCAAGACAGAATACTACGCGCACATCATGGGTATCTCTTACGGGCGCATCGCCATCCGGGAGCAGAAAACCCGCTGGGGAAGCTGTAGCGGCAAAGGCAATCTCAACTTCAACTGGCGTCTCATCCTCGCCCCGGAGGAAGTGCTGGACTATGTAGTCGTACATGAACTCGCCCACCGCAGGGAGATGAACCACTCAAAAGCTTTTTACGCAGTGGTTGAAAGCGTGCTGCCCGATTACCGCAGGGCACGTAAGTGGCTCAGAGAAAACGGGCATACACTGTGGGAGATGATTTAGCACTCCTCTTTAACCTCTGTCCGCTCCCTGTTCGTATTTAAACAGCATCTGATACACATAGGACACAGGAAGACCGACCACATTGTAAAAATCCCCCTCTATGCGTTCGATAAATGGCGCGAACCGCCCCTGTATCCCATATGCCCCGGCTTTGTCCATAGGCTCTCCTGTAGCAATATAAGCCTGTATCTCAGCTCCTGTCATTTCATGGACGCAGACCTTCGTTCCCACGGCGTGGCTGACTGTACTGCGATTCCCCTGACTGTCGAATTCAATCACGGCAACACCTGTATACACTTCATGCTCCCTGCCCTGAAGTGACTGTATCATGCGAAACGCGTCCTCTTCATCTTTCGGTTTTCCCAGTATTTTATCATCAAGAACAACCACTGTGTCCGCCCCCAGTATCACAGTATCCTTCAGAAGAGCGTCTCCGTCCCCCGTTTCCCCGGACATTCTCTTCCCCGATACTTGTTCTTCCAGCAGATCTGACAGAACATTCTCCGCTTTCATAAGCGCCAGTTCCTTAACGATTACTTCGGGCGTCTCACTGTAATATATTTCTTCTTTATCGCTCACTCTCACCTCGAACTTCACGCCCATCTGCGCGAGTAGCTCCCGTCTGCGGGGCGAAGCTGAGCCTAAAATAATCTTCCTGTCCATCATGTATCTTCTCCTTCTTAAAATGCCAGTATTATCTATTTTCATAAAATCATAAGCTGTCGTTTATTCCCGCAAATTATAAATGACATGGCTGAACCCTTACTATATGTGCTATACTCTGCTTAACTAAGAAACGTACAGAAAGGATCCTTTATGCTGAAGATCATTATTTCCCCCGCCAAGAAAATGAACCTCATTGAAGAATATCCCTGCGAGCTGACAACGCCCGCCTTTCTCGACCGGGCACTCGATCTCCATGAAACGTTAAAAGAAATGAGTCTTGCCGATTTGACCGCTCTGTGGGGATGCAGCGACAGACTCGCCGCGCAGAATTATGAACGGCTTCATACATACTCTCCGGAGCGCGCAGTGAGCCCTGCCCTCCTCGCTTATGAGGGTATCCAGTATCAGCATATTGCCCCAGGAGTTTTTACGGACGCGCAGTGGAACTACGCAAACTCACACCTGCGCATCCTCTCGGGTTTCTACGGCATTCTTACACCGACTGACACAGTCATCCCTTACCGTCTGGAAATGCAGGCGAAGCTAAAGACCGGGAAATCTTCTGACCTATACAGCTATTGGGGAAATGCCCTGTGCAAAGAGCTTGTACGTGACGGAATGACTCAGCTTGTCAATCTGGCGTCAGGAGAATACAGCAAGTCCGTGCTGCCCTGGCTCAATCCCGAAAATGCCCCCGTGCGCATCCCCTGCATCACCTGTATCTTCGGTGAGCCGGCAAATGGCAAAGTGAAGATGAAAGGAACTCAGGCAAAGATCGCCCGGGGAGAGATGGTCCGCTGGATGTCGGAAAAGAACATAGAAAAAGCGGAGGATATCCGCGAATTCAAAGAACTCGGATATCGCTTCCGTTCTGACCTTTCCACGCAGGATGAATATGTATTTCTTCTCACGCCGGGGGCCGCGGTTTAGCCCCTCTTTTATTCATTCCTGTCTTATTTAATATTCCCCGACTACTGTTGTCTTGATAAGGTTTGTGTTCCCCGGACGTCCAAGAGGAACTCCCGCCGTAAGCACGACGATATCGCCCTCTTTTACATATCCGGCGCGCTCTGCCGCCTCTGTCGCATGAAGGAACAGGATCTCCATACTGTACTCTTCCTTGATAAACACCGGAAGCACTCCCCATGCAAGGTTCAGCTTCCTGCACGTCTTTTCCTCCGGCGAACATCCCACAATTTGACAGCCGGGTCTGTACTTGGAGATCATTTTCGCCGTGTGGCCGGACTTGCTCACTGTGATGATCGCCCTCGCGTCCAGGTCAATGGCTGTCATACAGGTCGCATGTGAGATCGCTGTCGTCATATCCGGCTTCTCTTCTTTCTGGCGGATACTAAACAACTGGTTATAGTCAATGTCGCTCTCTGTGCGCACGGCGATCTTTACCATGGTCCTGAGTGCTTCGATGGGATACTTGCCCGCCGCGGTTTCTCCTGACAGCATGATCGCGCTTGTTCCCTGATAGATCGCGTTCGCCACATCTGTAGTCTCCGCTCTTGTCGGTCTGGGATTTTTCATCATAGAATCCAGCATCTGTGTGGCAGTGATCACCTGCTTGCCCGCATGATACACTTTCGCGATCAGCTTTTTCTGGATCACGGGAACTTCTTCCAGCGGAATCTCCACTCCCATATCACCGCGCGCGATCATGATGCCGTCCGCAGCTTGGATAATGCTGTCGATATTATTTACCCCCTGCTGATTCTCGATCTTGGCGATGATGCTGATATCCTCCCCGCCGTTTTCACGCAGGAGGGTGCGTATCTCTTCCACATCCTCCGCCGTTCTTGTAAATGACGCCGCGATAAAGTCAAATCCTTCTCTGATGCCGAACAGTATGTCCTCCCTGTCCTTCTCGCTTATAAAAGGCATGCTGACATCGTTTCCCGGGAGGTTGATACCCTTGCGGTTCGATACCGTCCCGCCGTTCTTCACAACACAATGCACGTCTTTTCCTTCGACACTCACAACTTCAAGCCCAATGAGGCCGTCGTCGATAAGGACGCTGTCGCCCGGCTTAACATCTCTATACAGATCTTCATATGTGACAGATACTCGCTCCTTCGTTCCTTCGATATCCTCCGGCGTCAGGGTGAATGTCTGATCTTCTTCCAGCTCAACCTTCCCTTCCGCAAACGTACGGATACGGATCTCCGGTCCCTTTGTATCCAGAAGGGCCGCAACATGTCTGCCGAAGCGCCCTCTGATCTCTTTTAACTTATCCAGGCGCTCTTTCTGCTCCGGATGAGTCCCGTGAGAAAAATTAAATCTTGCAACATCCATTCCTTCTCTGACCATGGTTTCCAGTATATCGCCTTTATCAGTAGACGGTCCGAGAGTACATACAATCTTCGTTCTGCGCATCACATTTTCCCTCCTGTGCAAGTTTGTACGAACCCATTGTATCATACGGCTTATTGTTTGCACAGTGAAGAAATATTATCCTCAAAGAACAAAGCAGGCAGACACCCTTTGCATGCCGCCGCAATACCGCAAAGCGGTAAAATAATCTTATTGCGGCGCGCGCATTCTGATCGGAGGCCTTTTTATATCACAGGCCGATCCTCAGGGCTTTCCTATGATTGATATAATATAAAAAAGTTCTTTACAAATCCTCCCTTTTTGTATTATACTCACACAAGTTAGTTATTTCTAACCAAAATCAAAAACACGGAGGATCTCATATTGAATATTATCGAAAAAATTACCGCCCTTCTGTCCCTTTTCATGCTGACCGCCTGTATGCTGGCGCCGCTGAGGCGTTCATCTGCGGCTCAGAAACATCCATGGATACGCCGGTTCGTCGGCTTCCATACGTTCTATGGCATCACTCTGCTTGTGACCGGACTCATCCACGGTCTCCTGGCAGGCGGCGGCTCGGCTATGATGACAGGCAAGCTCGCCTGGACGCTGCTTCTGTTCCTCACACTTCTCGCCCCTCTCAAAAAACGGATGAAGCAAAACACCTGGAGACGAATGCATCTCACCCTTGCAGTCTCAGGCTGTGCGCTTGTGGTGATACATATTCTCCAGGCTGTTCTCTTCCGCTCTTTACAGTTATCATAAAACCGATGAAGAAACTACAGGAAATGTCAGGCTTGCCTTGAACTGATCACAGTCTATCCTGATATCAAATTCTCCTCCCAGAGCCTTTGCATATGTGCTTACGATCGCCAGCCCAAGGCCGTTTCCATCACCAGATCTGGCTTTGTCGCCTCTGGCGAAACGTTCCACTATGTCCTCCTTCGTAAAGTCCATCGGATAACCTGATGTATTGGTGATCTCCAGACAGATGAGACCCGGCTGATGGTCTGCCGGCTGCTTTATGAATGTCTTTACAAACACTCTTGTCCCCTTGGCAGAATACTTAAGCGCATTCTCTATTAGATTCTGGCAGATTCGGTAAAAATAACTGTTATCTGTCACCAGAGAGGTATCCTCGCCGGCAAGCTGCATGACAAATTCCAGTCCGCTCTCTTTGATGCGGTCATCCATATCTGCGAAGATCTGTTCAATGAGCCGGTTTACTTCAAATTTTTCCGGGCGGATCTCCACGTTTCCACTGCTTGCTTTCGCCAGATTGAACAGACTGTCGATCATCTCTTTTAATTTTTCCGCCCGCTCTGAGATCACATCTACATAGTCTCTGGCAAGGTCGTTTAATTCCTCTTTCTTAATCAGTTCGATATATCCTACCATAGAGGTAAGAGGAGTCTTAAGATCATGAGAGACATTGGTGATAAGATCTACCCTCAGCTGATCGCTGCGCGAAACCTTTTCCAGACTTTTACGCTCAATCGCCAGCGCTTCCTCTACTCGTCTTTTCCCGCTCTCTTCCAGACATTCCATGAGAAGATCTAATTTCTTCCGCCGGGAGCGGCTGAACAGGAACCGAATCAGCATATACTGCATCAGCACTGTAAACATCAGCACAAAACCTGTCATATAGCCCGTGGTCAGCAAATACCAGACTGCCAGCAGCAGAGCCGCGCCTGCCGCTATGCTCCATCTTTTTTCTGCGGTTTTTCCGATGGCTTTCCACTCTTCATATGCATTCTCTCCTTCCGGCTCCCACCCGTCGTAACACCTCTCCAGCAGATGTCCCCGAAGGAGAACCACAGCTCCCCCCAGCAGGAGATTTACAAGCGCGCCAAAGAATAACGCCTCTCCCAGATAATACCACATCGCGTCCATGAACATCAGGATAGTCCCCCATACTGCTGCAATAAGAAGTACTATTCCGACGATCTCCCTGCGATGGATGTTGATGATCCGTATCCCGTTTTTCGTAGTCTCTTTAGCTGTATCTTTCCATTTTGTATCCAATTCCCCACACCACCTTTACATATCTTGGTTTTTTTGTATCAATCTCAATTTTTTCGCGGATATGGCGGATATGCACCATGACGGTATTCTCCACAGTATAGTTCGCATTCTCCTGCCACACATTCTCATATATCTGTTCCGCAGAAAACACCTGCCCGGGGTGTTCCATCAGAAGTTCCAGTATCTTATACTCCGTGGCGGTCAGCCTGACTTCCCCGCCATCCACAATGATGATCCTCTGTTTCTTATCCAGCACAAGTCCCCCGTTTACGATCTGGTCTGCTTCCGACTTCGGCGCGCCTTCTCCCCATGCGCGGTATCTTCTCAGATGCGCTTTTACTCTTGCCATGAGCTCCGCCGGGTTGTACGGCTTCTCCACATAGTCATCCGCCCCCAGCACCAGGCCTGACACCTTGTCGCTCTCCTCGGTTTTCGCGGAAAGGATGATCACAGGTATCTTTGTCTTTTCCCTCAGCTTCATCAGAGCTGAAAGACCGTTGAGCCTGGGCATCATCACATCCAGAAGGATCAGGTCGATCTCCTCCTTTTCCATCACGTCCAGCGCTTCCATCCCGTCATATGCGGGAACAGCGCGATATCCTTCATATCTGAGAAGTTCGCTGATCGAATAAACGATCTCTTTATTGTCATCCACCACGAGAATAGTCGCCTCCGGAGCGCCGTTGTCTGATTTTGCTGTTTCCGTCATTATCCGGCTGTCCATATCGTTCCTCCTTTACAACTAAGACTATAATAGGGGAGACTAAAGAAAACCTCAACGTAAATCTTAAAAATTTCTTATCAAAGAATAAAGGAGTCCCGCGAACGGAACTCCGATACCAAATGCGGCCGCACCGGCCACATATCTCTATAATAATATATGATATTCTACTCTACCGCCGTCTGCTTTACACGGTTAAGTCCCTTTGCCACTGCCGGGATCAGGATGACGATAATCGTAATGATCATTTCAGGCAGGATATAGCTGTAATTATACGCAATCGGATAGATACTCTTTAATGACTGCGGAAAATTATCCGGCATATAATCCATCCAGTACAGGTATCCGCCTATTACATGGAATACACCTCTTGCGAGTCCCGCCGCGATATATCCTTTCAGCAGACCGTGCCTGCTCTTTGCAAAGAATCCTGCCACGCCTAAAGCGGCAAATGCCAGTATGTAATCGCAGCATACCTGGAAGAAAGACAGCACATACGGCTCCTGAATGAACTGGAGTATCCCGTAAGCCAGTCCCACGAGGATTCCGGCGCCTACACCGTACCAGTTCCCAACCAGCACAATGAACAGCATACTGCACAGTGTAATGCTGCCTCCCCACGGCATCTCCCACAGCTTAATATAAGACGTGATAAAGGCAAGCGCCATTGCCATCGCACAGAACACGAGCTGCTTTGTGCTCATCTTATGTTTCTCCGAGTGTTTTCCCGCAAAATATATCGCTGCAAGGAAAAGCACGATCCCCACGATGACGGTGACTGCATATCCGGCGGTGGTAAGCCCGCCTTCCGCATTGACAAGTAATTCAAACATAATAAAAACCCTCCTGTTCTCAGATTGAAAACCAAAGGGTCTGAAACCACTCATAACATAATCCCTACGTTGGCATTATCCAAATCAGGTTATGGGTCGAAGTTTTAACTTCCTCTCAGCCTGTCACACAAGCTCCCCTTGTCATCAATCCTAATTTAATTGTAAATTCCTGTCGGTTTCTATAATACGGTCGGAATGGGAAAATGTCAAGAAAGAAATACTCTGTCTGCGGAGCGGCTGGGTAAGCGTTCGATCTATTATTCTTTTAAAACATAATTTATTACACTTTCCAGAAAAATAAGTCAAAGGGTCAAAACCCCCTGAAAGTACGCACAAAAAAACCGCCGTCCCCGGAGCTCCGTCGTCTCCAAAAACAGCGATTTCCAAGTGCGCGATCAGGGGCTCGAACCCTGGAAATATACTCGAAATACGCTTAGAAAGGGGGCTTTTGCGTATCGCCTAAGCAAGTGTAATCAAAGGTGTAATCAAAGTAATCAACTCGTTCTAATACCTGTTATGTATATCAAATCAGATAGATACCCCTTTTCCTTGTTTATGTTTTATAACTTAGCGTTCCGCAAAGCGGATGCACAGAGCACCGGGAACCCATGGGGCGGTGGGGTGTCTGTGCAAGCGTCCTGTCTATAAATCAGAAAATCTCCCCCAAC
>CAJFQC010000016.1 GCA_904418845.1 uncultured Ruminococcus sp.
TGGAATAACCTTAGCACAGTTTTTCGCGGAAGGCGGAGAAGCTGTGGAAATAACGGATGAACAGCGCGAGCTTTTTGCAAAATGGAGTACACTCACCGAAAAGCAAAAAGCCCTGCTGCTTGAATTTATAAGCACCTTGCAGTAGAGGGCAAAGAAAAAGACCGCAGGCTGGAACCTGCGGTTTTCTCTTTGTCTTTATGCTGCTTTCCATAATTCTGCTGTGACTTCAACCTGCCGCCCGTCGCGGAAGGTAAATACCAGCCTTTTATCTTCGTAAACCGTCACATAGTCCACCGTTGAATACCAAAGCTCCTCGTCAAAGGATTGCACCAGTTCCTGATGATTATTCATGTTTTCCATGAACAGCCGGATTCTTGTCTTTTTGGCATTGCGTTCCTGCCGAAGCTCTGCGATTTCCGCCATCCGTTTCCGGGCGGCTTCAAATCGCTCGGAGTAAGCGTCATACCGGCGGTTGTATTCTTCCTGATCCATGGCGGTCTGCGCATTTTCAGAAATGATTTTCTGGATCAGTCCCAGTACAACCTCGCTTTCATTTTCCAAGGTTTCCTGTTCTGCATCCAAGTCTGCCGTATCGGTCAGCGCCGCGATCACTTCTTCGTATGCCTCTGTAATCTCGTCCCGGTTCCCCAGCACGATATTGAAGGCGGCCAGAAATGCGGCTTTGATTTCACCCTCTGTAAGATGGGGCGTGGAGCAATGCTGTCCCCGGTACTTTTCGTTACACTGCCATACAAGGCTCCGATAGCTTATGCGTATATGGGTGTCAACGCCGGGCGGATGCATACCCAATTTACGGATATTTCTATACACTTTTTATAGATATCTTTATTATCGGTCCCCATGCCACCCTCTGGATACCACCCTTATACTGTCCTTCTTTCGCTTGGAAAAGCACGAATCATCCGTTTTTTTCATACACTATATCAAATGTGCTAAGAGGTGCCGCCTTGAAATCATTTCCCAATCCCCTCACCCCCTCGGAAGAAAAGTATTACATCCAGAAGTACACAGAGGGAGACCTCGAGGCAAAGCACATCCTCATCGAACGCAATCTGAGGCTCGTCGCCCATGTGATCAAAAAATATCAAAACCTGGAAGAAGACCCCGAAGATCTGATCTCTATCGGAACGATCGGACTTATCAAAGCAGTCGTCACCTTTAATCCTGATAAGGGGAACAGGCTCGCGGCCTATGCCTCTCGGTGTGTGGAAAATGAAATTCTCATGCATCTGCGCTCTAAGAAGAAAGCTTCAAAGGAAATCTCCCTCTATGAACCGATCGGCACTGACAGGGAAGGCAACGAGATCAAGCTCTATGATATCATCGAGACCGATGAGGTCGATGTCCCCGAAAAAATTTATCTCAAAGAAAATATACAGAAGCTATATGAAAAAGTCGAAAACGAGCTTTCCAAAAGAGAGAAGCTCGTTTTAAAAATGCGGTATGGTCTTTATAACGGGGAAGAATACACGCAGCGGGAAATTGCCAGACAGCTTGGGATTTCCCGCTCTTACGTCTCTCGCATCGAGAAGAGCGCCATTGAAAAGCTGCGGGAATTCTTCTGAAAATCCGCACGGGCAGAACATTTGCTTATGGATAAGGCATTCTTATATGAAGAGAAAGAGAGCGGAAAAACGACCCCTTTTTCCGCTCTCTTTTTCTTCACTACAGGCAATCACGATCATGACCGCCAAAATAGCCATCCCGGCATTTTACATCCTCTGTTTGTCTTTCTCTTTCTTCATTCGTTCTGCCGATCACGTCCTGGATTTCTCTTATATCAATGTCAAAATCAATCAGCGTATTCAAAAGTTCAGCGGTCAGTTCCGTTGGATTGACGCACTCTTTCATCAAGGCAATCCATTTTTCTGCGTCTGCGTCGTTCTGGCTTTCGGTGGCGATAGCGGATTGAAGCAGTTCAATTTTTTCTTCCAGTTCAGCCTGTTCACTTTGGTACTTCTTGGACGGCATGGAGAAGTTGTATTCTGTGATATTCATCAGACTTTGTGGGGAGAGGAGCCGTAGCGGAGTGAGTGAGCTTTCGCCTTTTGGCGCAAGCGAATGATACGTAGCTTGCGGCGACGAGGCACTCTCCCCACAACTTTGGGACATTTTGTCCCGAAGTCGGCTCTTTGCGGTACTTCCCCAGTCGGAGTATTCCTTTTCGGACGGTCATTCTGTTTTCAAAGTACTGTCCATCGATGAACTATCTCAAGCGTATACTTTTTTGACCGCCTGTGCCGTATATCTGAAAGGTAGGAGATCAACCCGGAAAACTCCCTATTTCCACGTTCTCGGAATTGTGATACAATAAAAAGCAGAATATTGAAATTAAATCTTTGGAGTGGTAACAATAAGTGTAAGAAGTCTCGGATATGACAACGAAAATTTGGACAAGGTATTCTGCTATTTTATGAGGATAATTCTGCATCTCCAAAAATCAGGGGTAGAGGATTTGCCGCTTGAAAATAGCACCCCCAGCCCATATAAGCAATTTGGGGATACCTCTATGGAGATTTTTCTAAGTTCTCCGCTACCAGAATTAGCCCGCCTACTCTTAGAAGCCGAATATGACTTTCTAATCAATGGCAAGCAACGAGCGAGGAAGTATTAGGCTTACAGGTAATTAAGGCATTAGCGTGGCATATCCGCTATGATGATGATTACCATGGCTATTTGCTTGCAACTGAAAATATTGGGGGGGGGAGAACACCGCTATTGAGTACGCCAACTTGACCTTTTATCCGAACTTACCAGAAGAAGTAAAATGCAAATATCATATATTAAAATTGTCATAAAATAGAAAATCAAGGAGTATATTATGAAAAATATTGCATTGATAATTTTGGGATCGCTTATTCTCATACTCACCGCAATCTGTCCATTTCCATCGTTGTTGGCGGTTTCGGGTGTGGTATGGAGAATTATCATCGGCTTGTTGGGGTGCTGTTTGCTTGCTCTCGGCATCTACAAAGCAGTTAAAAAACGATAATTCCCGCCTATTGAGCAAACAGGGGAGACAATATGGCCTTAACAATTCAAGAACGACTAAAAGACCTGCGTGTGGAGCGTGGTTTAACGCTGAAACAGCTTGCCGAGCATACCCACCTCCCCAAGTCTGCCCTGGGCAGCTATGAAGCGGATGACTTTAAAGACATCAGCCACTATGCCCTTATCAAACTGGCGAAGTTTTATGGTGTGACCGCTGACTATCTGCTGGGGCTGTCTGAAACAAAAAATCACCCGAACGCCGATCTTGCAGACCTGTGTTTGAGTGATGAATTGATTGACCTATTGACAAATGGGAGGATTGATACGGTCTTGTTTTGTGAGTTGGCAACTCGCAGGGATTTTGTGAAGTTGCTGGCGGACATTGAAATCTATGTGAATGGTATTGCCGCCAGGCAAATTCAAAATCTGAACGCATGGGTTGATGTGGCAAGGGCTGCTAATCTACTGTAAGCAAAACAGGGTTCCTTATCACCGACTGACAGAAGAAGAAAAGCAGTGGTTGATACGAATAGGCTCAAAATCGGATTTTATGAAATTGCATATTCCGCAGAGAGGAAAAAGAAAATAGCAACGCCAGCCGGAGCAGTCAACGGTCAAGGCCGGGTGTAAGCCTGAAGTGACCCCCAAAAGTTGGACAGTGGCTATGCAGCAAAGCCGCATCGAATTCTGTATTGGACAGGACTTAATCCATTCAACTTTGCTTTGATTCGTTCATGGTTATAGTATTCAAGATAAGCGACCAGTTCCTGACAGAACTCATCTAATGATTGAAATGTCCGCAGGTAAAGCAGTTTCGATTTTAACAGACCGAAGAAGTTTTCCATAACTGCATTGTCCAAACAGTTCCCTTTTCTGGACATACTTTGTCGAATACCTTTTTCCAACAGCTTTTTTGATACCTGGCATTTTGATATTGCCAGCCCTGATCCGAATGAAGGATCAATCCGCTTCCGTCCGAGAGCCGGGAGAAAGCCTTATCCAGCATCTCCTCCACCTGACGGTAATTGGCGTGTTCACTGATGGCATAACTGATGATTTCACCATTATACAGGTCAAGCACAGGCGAGAGGTAAAGTTTGTTCCCAAACAGGGAAAATTCGGTTACATCTGTTACCCATGGTGGACTATAGAAGATATCAAGCGTGTTTCGATAACACTGGCAAGCAGCAATGCACACCGCCTATATTGGCCTGGTTTTCAAGCCATTATGGATATCATCCTACCAATTGTACACGAGGAAAAACTTAAACAACTTATTTCAATGCGTGTAGGGAAGAATCAGTACTCGTTGATTACAGTTTTATTGAATTCATATCTTTCAGGTGGTTTTCTTTCCATGGTACAGTTTTATGTTGGACGGAAAGATAATCCAAAAACAAAGGATGAAGCAATGCGGCAAGTAGCTGACTTTGTTTACAATGTTTTTAAGTACCATTTAGTAAAATATCTTGGCCTTTTTGATGTGTTCTTCCGATATCAAGTTTCAAAGTTAGAGAATATTGATATAGAAAATGTTGCTGGATTAGGGTTGCTACTTCAAAAACTTGAATACAATGCGCTTTCGCCCAATGCACGTAAAGTTAGTGATTATGGTGTTCCGTTTAAACTGATAGACTGTTATGATAGTAAAACACAATATGATAAGAGCCAATTTGATGCTTATGAGCAACATATCGATCAAGAGATAAGCAGATTGTTCAGATAACAGTTCATATACCCGCTCTCACTTTTGAAACCGCCCAGCTTTTTGCCCCTTCCCATCCGCAAAAACCTGTCCGTTTTCCTGCCGAGCAAAACAAGTGTTTCCAAATGGGATGCCACTCATTTTACCCGCCAGCCGTGACAGCAGGTATAACACACTACACTTTACTTCGCAAAGCCGTGTGCCAAATGGGGCTTTGCCCCCTTTGGAACCCCCACAAGAAAAGGAGATATGCTACCCCTCTATGGGACGCATACCGCCTTTTCTTGTTATCCAGTCCTCCGACTGTATCGGTTGAGCAAAAGTCAGCGTAGGAATGGTGTGGTATCTTTATCTAAGTGAACCCTCCGTTTCCCATTTTGAAACAGTCTGTCTGCTTACTCCCAGTTTTTCCGCCACATCTTCCTGAGTAAGCCCGCATTTTTCCTTGCGTGGAATAAATTATTTCCTAGATTCATCACTCTGCCTCCTCATTCATTTATGACCTTATTATACTGTTTGATACAGACCATCACTGCCAACTATAGTTATCAGATATGCACGTTTCGTCTGCTTCGGGTCGGCTTCCTCTGCCATGCTGTCCCGCCTTATCCTATAGCTTCTACAAAATGCTTCTCATAAAATTCCCAGTATTTCCGGTACACTCTGTTTTCCTGCCCGTCGAGGTTCATCTGGTACATTCGGAATACGACCGGAAAATCCTTTGGCTGCCACTGTTCCTCATAGGAATAGCAATATTTCATGCCGAGCCGCCTCATCACTCCGCCGCTTCTCGGGTTGTTTCTGTCATGTGTTGCTGTTATGTAAGGCATGTGATCCTTTCTTAAGTATTCGATAAGCGCCCTGCCTGCCTCGGTGGCAATCCCCTTGTGCCAGAATTCTCTTCGTAGCGCATAGCCGAAATCATGGCTCTCGTCTGCCTCCGCCTTGATATACCCGATAGGAATATCCCTTTTCTGATCAGAGCTATCCTCTTTTAAGCAGACCGCAAAATAATATTTTTTACCTTTAAAACGTTTCTCATAAAACTTTTTCATTTCCTCAATGCTTTTCACTGGGAACCAAGGCAGAAATATATTTACCTCCTCATCGCCCAAAAGCTGATAAAGTGCTCCCATGTCTCTCTCTTCAAATTTTCTTAAAATCAGTCTGTCCGTTTCAAGTATCAGATTTGTCATATGTTTTCTCCATGGTAAAACCGCCGACCCGCAACTTATCGTCTTCCTCGTCATTTTGGTTGATCGTGTCAGCCAGTCTGTCATAACAACTGATGAGAAGGAAATTGATGTAAAAGTACTGCTCCCTCCTGATATTCGTGTAAGTATGGATATGCTGATACAGATTTCTGTTTTCCTTCCAGGTAGTCACCGCGAACAGAGGCGTGAGGATGCTCTTTGTTTTCAAAAAATCTCCTCCGCGTCTTTGGAGAGCGCATGAACATGCTTTAAAAATTCATAGCTTGCTATGGATTCTTTCTCATTATATCTGTAACCCCAACGTTTTTCCATTTCGTAGGCAATATCATTAAACAGATCACACATGATATATACTGACTGCCAGATATCTTCTATATTCCCGTTGGCGTATGTCTTAAGGAACCTCTCCCATATATCGGCAGGCAGATAGCATTTCAAATACTTAGACGCCTTTCCCGTTGACACTTGAAAATCCGTCTCACAGCCAACCTTCCAGTCCAGAAGTCTCACCAACTGCGGATGGCTTCCGTCATAGAGCATCTTATGCACATACGGTACCTCTTCCCGCCACAGTCCTTTCGCAACATTGTTCAGGCACCACCAGAATTCATTGCAGCACGCCCAAAACTCCTCCTGCGACGGCTTTTTCACATGATAATCCTCGTCAGACGGTTCCGGTATCTGTCCCAGCATATCGTCCTTGTCCAAAAGGATCTTGCACAGCTTGTCCTCTGATATATTCACTTCTTCCACAGGAATGACATGCAGGTCAAACCGGTTTCCATCCCGGAACTGGATCAGCCACCCATAGCATTTATCAAAGTTCCTGTTCTGTCCGTTCCATCTGTCCACTTCATCCGGGCACTGCATATACATCCTCTCCCCGAAGATATCGATCCAGCTTTTGTCTTTATAAAAAGGAGCGTTTTCCTTCACCACATAGACAATATCATAATCCTGAAAAATATCTTTTGGAACATTGGGATTTGTTCTCGATCCATTCATATAGACAGCCCGGATTCGCTCATCCTTCTTGGCCGTGCCGATGATCAGGTCATACATCTCTTTTTCACTTCGCATTTTATAGCTCCCTATTCATTTTTTCAACAAAATCTTTTGGTTTCACTGTCATTTCTGCCCACGCAGGACGAAATCCGCTTTTGATTGCATTACGCGCAGACTTAATGTTTGACCATGCACAACAATAAAACGGAACCTTGTCCCTGCTAAGAATTTCAGCAGCAAGTCTGCTTGTCAGTGCTGAAGCAATCCCTTTTCGTCTTTCTTCCGGTAAAACATCAACTCCTATCTGCCACATCGCATCACAGTCTGCCGAACAACCGGCTAATCCAACCAGTTTATCATCTTTATACGCTCCGACTCCCAGTATATCCAGCTCTTTTCTTGCCTCGCATAACGCATTAGACCATTGTGGTGTATATAGATCCGTAAAATCTGCCTGATCTAAAATTCTTAATTCATACTCACATTTTATAGCAGGAATTTTATTTATGTCTGGAAGGAAATATTCTGCCATAAAACATACTTGCATATTATGCTTTTCTAATTCTTTGTTTATTACATGCATATTTGGCGTCTCAAAGCAATGCTCAAGCGGATATTTCTCTATATACCGTTCAACAATGTCCTTGTAATCCATATCTATTGAAGCGACAATATTTGTTCCATATGAGATTAAGGTACACTGCATCGGAAATTCCAGATATTTTCTTGCATTTGGATGTTTTTTTGAAGCAACGATAACATTGTCTTTTCTTGTAAAATCATCTTTATCACAATTTGCGTCTATGGCAGACTGCTGCATTGCTATTTCTAAAATCTCTCTATTTGTCATATTTTTCCTCTCCGTATATCCTTCATTTCCACTTACACTGTTTCCTGTGTCTTTATTATATGTTAATACATTTTTTTCTTAAAAAGACCCCCATCTGCTCATCGCACTTTTCCCATATCCCGTGCCGTGGAAGAATGATTATCAGCGGCTGCCGCCGGTTTCCCAACAACATAAGGGTAATATCTTTATTCCTCATCATTTTCCAAAACTGATCGTAATCGTAGCTTATCTGACTCTTTTCGGTTAAACAGACAAGTTCCTTTTCATAAAACATACAATTCGCTGCCCTGTATAAATCTTCTGTTATTTCATATGTAACAGGATACAGAGGTTTTTCAGCCATTTTCTCAGCCTTCTTAATCTCCGTGCACCCACGCCGGCATATTCCAGCTCTGTCCAGATCTGCTTCCCAAAATATAGAGGGCTTTCGTTAATGAACAATTAAAGTGTCAAACATATCTAAAATGACTACTTTGATCATATACATTCTTCATATTTTCTTAACACTCACTACATTCTCAATCGTAAATAGAAATACCCAACATTTCAGCAGTATATTTCTTCATACGCTTATCGTACCACCCCTGCGCAGTCTCCACAATCCCCTGACACAGGACTTTTATGTAATACAAAAAGCCTGAAAATAAAGCTTTCCCACCACAAATGCGAGTTCTTCACTTTCAGGCTTTCTTTTTAATCTGATCTTATTGTCTCCGATCAGCTGTTACCTTCTTAACAGCCGGCCATCATAACATGTTTACTCTTGCGGACCTGCAGCAACCAGCGCTTTTCCAAGCTCGTTGCTCTCGTACTTCTTGAAGTTCTTAATGAATCTTGAAGCAAGGTCTTTTGCTTTTGCCTCCCATTCGGAAGCATCTGCATATGTGTCTCTCGGATCGAGGATCGCCGGATCAACTCCCGGAAGTTCTGTCGGAACTTCGAAGTTGAAGTACGGAATCTTCTTTGTCGGAGCTTTCTCGATAGATCCGTCAAGGATCGCATCAATGATGCCGCGTGTATCTTTGATGGAGATACGTTTTCCAGTTCCGTTCCATCCTGTATTTACGAGGTATGCTTTTGCACCACTCTCTTTCATTCTCTTAATGAGCTCCTCAGCATATTTTGTCGGGTGAAGCTCAAGGAACGCCTGTCCGAAGCATGCGGAGAATGTCGGTGTCGGTTCTGTGATGCCGCGCTCTGTTCCGGCAAGTTTAGCCGTGAAACCGGACAGGAAGTAGTACTCTGTCTGCTCCGGCGTCAATGCGGATACCGGCGGAAGTACGCCAAACGCATCTGCTGACAAGAAGATAACATTTTTCGCTGCCGGCGCTGCAGATACCGGGCGGACGATCTTCTCAATGTGGTCAATCGGGTAGGATACACGAGTATTCTCTGTCACACTTTTATCTGTGAAGTCAATCTTTCCATTCTCATCCAGAGTAACGTTCTCAAGAAGAGCGTTTCTCTTAATTGCATTATAAATATCCGGTTCGGAATCCTTATCAAGGTCGATAACCTTAGCATAGCATCCGCCCTCGAAGTTAAACACGCCGTTGTCGTCCCAGCCGTGCTCGTCGTCACCGATGAGAAGTCTCTTCGGGTCTGTAGAAAGTGTTGTCTTACCTGTTCCGGAAAGTCCGAAGAAGATTGCCGTGTTCTCGCCGTTCATATCTGTATTCGCTGAGCAGTGCATGGAAGCGATGCCCTTAAGAGGCAGATAATAGTTCATCATGGAGAAGAGACCTTTCTTCATCTCTCCGCCGTACCATGTATTCACGATAACCTGCTCGCGGCTTGTAATGTTGAACATTACCGCTGTCTCTGAGTTCAGACCCAGTTCTTTGTAGTTCTCTACTTTCGCCTTGGAAGCGTTGTATACAACAAAATCCGGCTCAAAGTTCTCAAGTTCTTCTGCTGTCGGCTGGATGAACATATTTGTAACGAAGTGAGCCTGCCATGCCACTTCCATGATGAAGCGGATTGCCATACGTGTGTCTTTGTTCGCTCCGCAGAATGCGTCAACAACGAAAAGTCTCTTGTTGGAGAGCTCGTTTTTCGCGATCTCTTTTACAGTATCCCATGCTTCCTGTGTAGCCGGGTGGTTGTCGTTCTTGTACTCGTCGGACGTCCACCACACTGTATCCCTGGAATTATCATCCATTACAATGTATTTGTCTTTCGGGGAACGTCCTGTGTAAATTCCTGTCATAACATTGACAGCGCCGAGCTCGCTTACCTGACCCCTGTCAAACCCTTCCAGGCTCGGGTTTGTTTCTTCCTCAAACAGTGTCTCATAAGAAGGATTATAAACGATTTCTGTGGTTCCGGTGATACCGTACTGAGTTAAATCAATCTTTGACATGTTTCGCTCTACCTCTTTCTTTCTATAGTATTTGTCTGTCAGATGCATAAAACTTTCTCTGACATCAGCACAGTTTTTATTATACAAAAAATTTGACAAAAAATCAACAATAATCTTTCCAGACTTTTCTTGTAATATGAAAGAAGATTCACTGGCAACTTCATCTCACCCGTATTGTTCTCGCTATAATAAAGTTTCTTTCATCTAAAAACGCAGGATTCAAAATCAAATCCTGCATTTTTTATAGAATGTTAAGATATCATCAAAAGGGTTCCGGGAATTTTTAAAAATAATTTTTCTTTAATTTTGTAGTATAAAGCCCGAACCAGACGAGAACGATAAAGAACAAAACCATTCCCGTAATGTCGATCGCAGCCATGGGATATACATAGCAGTGGACAATATCGATCCCTCCATATATCACTCCCGCGATCCCGAACACCAAAAGCGCCGGCCCGGCTTTCTGAATATATGCTTCTTTATCCTTGCATGTCTTATACATGAACTCTTTCCCGAGAAGGAGATTGGCGTTGATCTCTCCTGAACTTTTCATCTTTACATAAGAATACAATGCATAAATACCGGAGCCAAACACCATAATCCCGATAAATCCCCAAATATTATCCATGCCGTCCACTCTCCTTATCGCAAAATAATACGTAACCTAAATTCCAAGGATCTCTTTCACAGTTTCTTTCATCTTATCCGCATTACATTCACGTTCGTGACGGATATCGGCATTTCGGATCTCATTGACGGCGTTCGGGATTTCCGTGCCTGAAATGCTGCTCAGTTCATCAATCAGATCGAACTCGCCGGCCGACGCATATTTTTCATCGATAGCCGTCATTACACTGTGGATGAACTTATACGGGCTTGCCGTGGATGCCACAAGGCATTTTTTATCGTCCCTGCTGTCCTTGCGGTACTGTGCGCATACGGCCGCCGCCACGGCGGTGTGGGTATCCATCACATAGCCTGTGCGCTCATAAGTTTTCCGAATCGTTGCCGCGCACTCCTCTTCTGTGGCGAAACCGCCCGAAAAATCTTCCAGTTTCTCTCTCATCTCAGACGTGATCTCATAGACGCCTTTTTCTTTAAGCTGTATCATAAGCTCTGCATTCTTATGTGCATCCTGTCCCGCGATTGTATAAATCAGACGCTCCAGGTTACTGGAGATAAGGATATCCATTGACGGTGAAGATGTAAGGATGAACTCACGGTTCTTGTCGTACACGCCTGTCCGGAAGAAATCAAAGAGTACTTTATTTTCATTAGATGCGCAGATCAGCTTCGCGATCGGCACTCCCATCTGTTTTGCATAGTATGCGGCAAGGATATTTCCAAAATTCCCTGTAGGAACAGTCACATTGATTTCTTCCCCGGACGCGATTTCCTCGTTCTCGAGCAGTTTCGCATAAGCGTATACATAATATACAACCTGCGGCACGAGACGACCGATATTAATGGAATTGGCAGAAGAAAACTGATATCCCGCTTCAGAAAGTTCCTTTTCCAGTTCTTTATCCTCGAACATTGCTTTCACGCCGCTCTGGGCGTTATCAAAGTTTCCGTGGATCGCCACAACTGCAGTGTTATCCCCCTTCTGTGTCACCATCTGCAGCTCCTGGATACGGCTTACTCCTCCCTTGGGATAGAACACAATGATCTTCGTGCCCGGCACGCCGGCAAATCCGGCAAGAGCTGCCTTGCCTGTATCCCCGGAAGTAGCGGTCAGGATGACGATCTCCTTTGTCACACCATTCTTCTTCGCTGCCGTCGTCAGAAGATGCGGCAGGATGGAGAGCGCCATGTCCTTGAACGCGATCGTTGCGCCGTGGAACAATTCCAGATGATAAGTGTCTCCTACCTTCACCAGAGGAGCAATCACCTCTGTGTCAAACTTAGAATCATATGCGCTGTTGATGCAATTCATAAGCTCTTCCTCTGTAAAATCCGTCAGGAACTGCTTCATCACCGCGTATGCTGTCTCCTGATAAGACATGCTCTTTAATTCATCCATCGTCACATCCAGCTTCGGGATGCACTCCGGAACAAACAGGCCGCCGTCATCCGCGAGACCTTTTAAGATGGCCTCAGATGCCGTCATTTTCTTCTCCGCGTCCCTCGTACTGTTGTATAACAAATTCATCTCGATACCTCTTTTTCTATACAATCTGTTAACCTCACTCCGTGATTATATCATAGCTTTTCACCCCGCGCAATGCGTCGGTCGTACACCTGACCCCTCTGTGTTTTATTCTCAAGCTTTCTTTCCACTTATAATGATCGCCACGATTCCGCACACGGCCATCAGCATCGGATAGATCAGATACGGGATCATGTCGAAAGGCTCCAGCCCTGTCAGCGCCGCTGCGGTCAAAAGCTGTGCTCCGTATGGGATCATGCCCTGTCCCACGGATGTAAATATATCCAAAAGGGAAGCAGAGCGTTTCGGATCTACTCCGTATTCATCGCTGATCTCTTTTGCGATTGGTCCGGCCATGACAATAGCCACTGTATTGTTCGCCGTACACATATCGACAAGCACCGAAAGCAACGCAATTCCCGCCTGAGCTCCTCTCTGCCCCCGTATCCGGCTTTTTATCCGGTTCAGAATAAATGTGATGCCGCCGTTTTTCCTCACCAGTGAAACAATACATGCTACAATGATGGAAATGACCGTAATATCATACATGGATACTACTCCGTCACCGACCACGTTAAACATTTCCGAAAGGGCGATATTTCCCGCGGCAACACCGACGATCAGGGAAAGTACGATTCCGCTGATGAGCACGATAAACACATTGATCCCGATCAGCGCCCCCACAAGGACAACAATATACGGGAGTACTTCCAGCATACTGTAGTCAAGGGGATCTTTTAGTTCAAAGTCTCCGCCCCTTGTCACAAACCAGAAGAAAACAGCGGATATGATCGCTGCCGGAAAGACGATCAGGAAATTTGCCCTGAACTTGTCCTTCATCTCACACCCCTGTGTCTTTACAGCAGCAATGGTCGTATCAGATATCATGGACAGATTATCTCCGAACATTGCTCCGCACACAACCGCTGCGGAACAGATAGCAAGGGAGAAGCCTGTCTGTTCGCTGATACCTGCCGCGATCGGCGCCAGTGTGGTGACGGTTCCTACCGATGTTCCCATTGACACAGAGATAAAGCATCCTATGAGGAAGAGTCCCGCCACCGCAAGATGAGCCGGAATCAGGGAGAGTCCTAAGTTTACCGCACTGTCCGCCCCGCCTGCCGCAGTCACCGCGCCTGAGAAACCTCCCGCGCAGAGAAATATAAGGCACATCGTAATTATGTTCTCCTCTGCCATTCCTTCCGCGATGAGCTTTAACTTCTCCTGAAAACCAACTTTTCTGTTCTGTAAAAATGCCACGAACAAAGCGATCAGAAATGCCACGATGGCGGGCATTGCGTAAAAGTCATTGAACACGATCCCCGCTCCGAGGAAAATGATCAGAAAAACACCGATCGGCAGCAGCGCCGACAGTCGTCCCTGTGTATTTTCGTTCTGTATATTTTCGTTCTTCATATATTTCCTTTCATGTATTTTTCTTTTCACAAAAGGGATGCTGTACTTTCGTACAGTATCCCTTTTCTTTATTCACTATTTTATTTCTTCTTGCTGTTTGTGTAATTGACCAGTCCACCAGCAGTGATAAGCCTCTGCATAAATTCCGGGAACGGCTGTCCCTGGAACTCTGTGCCTTTTGTACGGTTGTAGATCTTTCCACTGTCAAAGTCCACTTCGACCTCGTCTCCCGCGTCGATGCCCTTTGCAGCCTCCGGGCATTCGATAATCGGCAGACCGATGTTGATGGCGTTGCGGAAGAAGATCCTTGCGAATGTCTCCGCGATTATGCAGCTCACGCCCGCTGTCTTTAAACACAGCGGCGCATGCTCTCTGGAAGAACCACAGCCGAAATTCTTATTTGCAACGATCAGATCGCCCGGCTGCACCTTCTTTACAAAATCTGGATCAATATCCACCATTGCGTGGCTTGCAAGCTCCTGTGCGTCAAAAGAGTTCAGATATCTTGCCGGGATGATTACGTCTGTATCTACATTATCGCCATATTTGAATACATGTCCTTTTGCCCGCATTACTTGTCACCCGCCTTTCCGTCCGGCCCGGAGGCAATCTTCTCCGGATTCGCGATATATCCTGCGATCGCACTGGCTGCTGCCACCTCAGGCGATGCCAGATAAATAAGGGATTCT
Source organism: uncultured Ruminococcus sp. (assembly GCA_904418845.1). Classification (GTDB taxonomy): domain Bacteria; phylum Bacillota; class Clostridia; order Lachnospirales; family Lachnospiraceae; genus Mediterraneibacter. The sequence continues at coordinate 14,403 of CAJFQC010000016.1, forward strand.
GTATGTCCCATACGTCCCACGAAGTTACGGTTCGTTGTTGACACACATTTCTCTCCCGCTGCCATAACGCCCATATGGCCGCCCATACAAGGGCCGCAGCTTGGTGTGTTCACCGCGCAGCCTGCGTCCACGAAAATATCAAGCAGGCCTTCTTTGATACATTCTTTGTAGATCTTCTGCGTTGCCGGGACGACCATGACACGCACATCCGGATGCACCGCATGGCCTTTCAGGATCGCCGCCGCTTTTCTCATATCTTCCATACGCCCGTTTGTGCAGGATCCGATCACAACCTGATCGATCTTGACGGGCTCCATTGCCTCCACCTCGTCAATAGTCTTTGCATTTCCCGGAAGATGTGGGAAAGCAACTGTCGGACGGACTTCTGAGAGATCAATGGTGATCACCTCGTCATACTGTGCGTCCTCGTCCGCCTCATAGATAGTGTATGGTTTTTTGGAATGTTTGCTTATGTATGCAAGCGCCTTCTCATCTACCGGGAAGATGCCGTTCTTTGCGCCCGCCTCAATGGCCATGTTTGCCATGGTGAAACGGTCGTCCATGGACAGGCTTGCGATGCCGTCCCCTGTAAACTCCATGGATTTATACAGAGCGCCGTCCACGCCGATCTTTCCGATGATGTGGATGATGATATCCTTGCCGCTTACATATTTCCCCGGTTTGCCTGTGAGCACAAACTTGATCGCGCTCGGTACTTTGAACCAGATCTCTCCGGTCGCCATGCCGGTCGCCACATCTGTTGTTCCCATTCCTGTGGAGAACGCGCCCAGCGCGCCGTACGTACAAGTGTGAGAATCCGCGCCGATGATGCATTCTCCGGCGGTCACGACTCCCGCCTCAGGAAGGATCGCATGCTCAACACCTGATTTTCCCTGTTCAAAGTACCATGTCAGTCCCTGCTCTTTGGCATATTCACGGATTGCTTTGGAGTTCTCCGCGGATTTGATATCTTTATTCGGAGTGAAATGGTCTGGTACAAAGACTACTTTATCCTTGTCAAATACTTTATCCGACATCTGCTTGATGATCGGCAGAGCCATGGGACCTGTGATATCGTTCGCCATAACTACGTCCAGTTTCGCCTCGATCAGCTGACCTGCTTCTACAGAGTCAAGCCCTGCATGAGCTGCCAGAATCTTCTGCGTCATTGTCATTCCCATTGGGACAGCCTCCTTATCTTATTTTTATTTCTTTCTCAGAATCTTCCTTCTTCAAAAATTCCGATTGAGATTATTTTTTCGCGATATATCCCTTCGCCGTCAATGCTTCTGCGCACAGGACTGCCCCGCCTGCCGCTCCTCTGACTGTATTGTGCGACAATCCGATGAACTTGAAGTCATACATGCTGTCCTCTCTTAAACGTCCGATGGACACACCCATTCCGTTCTCATAGTCCACATCCATTTTCACCTGCGGACGGTTATCCTCCTCAAGATACCGGATGAACTGCTTCGGAGCGCTGGGAAGTTCTGCCTCCTGCGGGAATCCCCTGAAGCTTACCAGCTTCTCAATAAGCTGTTCTTTCGTGGGTTTCTTCTCAAAGTTGATGAACACGGCTGCTGTATGTCCATTCAGCACCGGCACGCGCACGCACTGGCAGGTGATCCTTGGAAGCTCTGCTTTCACGATCTCTCCGTTCTCCACTTTACCAAGGACACGCAGGGGCTCTTGTTCGCTCTTCTCTTCCTCTCCGCCGATGAACGGGATAATATTCTCTACCATCTCCGGCCAGTCTTTGAATGTCTTGCCTGCGCCTGAGATTGCCTGATAAGTTGTCACTACAAGCTCCTTCGGCCCGAACTCTTTCCATGCCGCAAGACACGGAGCATAGCTCTGGATGGAGCAGTTCGGTTTTACGGCAATGAATCCGCGTGTTGTGCCGAGACGTTTCTTCTGATCCACGATCACATCAAAGTGTTCTGCGTTGATCTCCGGCACCACCATCGGCACATCCGGTGTCCAGCGGTGAGCGCTGTTATTTGACACGACCGGAGTCTCTGTCTTCGCATACTCTTCCTCGATCGCTTTGATCTCTTCCTTTGTCATATCTACTGCGCTGAACACAAAATCAACAGTGGAAGCCACGTGCTCCACGTCATTTACATTGAGCACCGTCAGCTTCTTCACTGCCTCCGGCATGGGCGTGTCCATTTTCCAACGGTCTCCTACTGCCTCCTCATATGTCTTCCCTGCGGAGCGCGGGCTTGCTGCCACGGTCACCACCTCGAACCACGGATGGTTCTCAAGCAGGGCGATAAATCTCTGTCCTACCATTCCTGTTGCGCCTAAGATGCCTGCTTTTAATTTCTGATCCATTTTCTTATGATCTCCTTTCCTCTGTTTGCCGTGTTTTTCACGGCATAATGGTATACCTTTCCGGTATTATATCAGTTCTCTCACTCAGCGGTCAGATATGCTTCTTCTGCCGCAATAACCTTCTCCATTGCCTTTCGTCCCGGAGCCCCGATGGTATTTCTCATCTCCACGCAGGTTTTCATGCTGATCGCCTCGTAGATATCATCCTCAAATACAGGTGAGACTGCCTTAAATTCCTCCAGCGACATATCATCCAATGCAATCTTCTTCTCAAGGCAGTACAAAACGAGCCGTCCCACAATGCCATGGGCGTCGCGGAAAGGGACTCCGTGGTTTACGAGATAATCCGCCGCGTCCGTGGCATTGGTAAATCCATGCTTCGCGCTCTCTTCCATGCGCCCCGCATCGAATTTCATTGTCTTCAGCATTCCTGTAAATAATGCCAGACAGCCCTTTGTCGTGTCAATGGCATCAAATACCAGTTCTTTATCCTCCTGCATATCCTTATTATACGCAAGGGGGATACCTTTCATTGTGGTGAGCAGCGACGTCAGCGCGCCGTACACCCTTCCCGTCTTCCCGCGCACCAGTTCGGCGATATCGGGATTTTTCTTCTGCGGCATGATACTGCTGCCTGTGCTGTATGCGTCGTCAATCTCCACGAATTTATATTCATTGGAATTCCAGATGATGACTTCCTCGGAAAATCTGCTCAAGTGCATCATCACCGTGGACATGGCGGACAACAGTTCGATCAGATAATCTCTGTCGGATACTGAATCCATGCTGTTGAGCGTCGGTCCGTCAAATCCGAGAAGTTCTGCCGCGTACGCTCTGTCCAGAGGGTACGTTGTTCCCGCTAAGGCCCCTGAGCCAAGCGGACAAAGATTCATTCTTTTGTAAATATCTTTCATCCTCTGGCGATCCCTTTTGAACATTTCAAAATACGCGCCCATATGATGAGCCAGCGTGATCGGCTGGGCTTTCTGCAAATGAGTAAATCCCGGCATATAGGTTTCTGTGTTTTCTTTCATGAGTTTTAAGAGTATTTCCAGCATCTCTTTTAACAGTCCGTCAAGCTCTGTGATCTCATCTCTTGTATAGAGCTTCATGTCCAGAGCGACCTGGTCGTTGCGGCTGCGTCCGGTGTGAAGCTTCTTGCCCGCGTCCCCGATCCGGCCGATGAGGTTCGCCTCCACAAAGCTGTGGATATCTTCGTACTCATATGTGATCTCAAGCGTGCCCTCCTCCACGTCTCTCTTGATCCCTTCAAGCCCGTCTATGATCTGCTCCTTCTCCTCGTCTGTGAGTATCCCCTGCTTTGCCAGCATGGTCACATGCGCGATGCTGCCTCGGATATCCTGTTCATAAAAACGTTTGTCGAAGGAGATAGAAGCATTGAAATTGTAAACTAACTTGTCCGTCTCTTTCGTGAAACGGCCGCCCCATAACTGTGCCATTCCCTGTCCTCTTTTCTGTTCTGTTTCTCAAATATCGGGAAAATCCCTGTTTCCTCAACATTTTCCACTTAGTTTATCACACTAAAGTGTGTGATGTCTACTGCAAAATGCAAAAATGCGCTTAAGGCCCTCTCCTCATGCGTTTCCATGCCGCATGGCTTTGCGGGCATGGCCTGTGTCCCCGCTCAACGCATGGCTGAGCTTCGCCGCGAAAATTCACAGCCGCAGTAATCCTGCCGGTACAGCCCATACTCTTTGGACAGCTCGATTGAACGCTTATACCCGTTTTTCTTCTTAAAATCTGACACAAGATATTCCACGCCGTACTCCTTTCCCGCGCGCACGCCGATCTCATTGAGCTTTTGGGCGTTCTTCAGAGGACTGATGCTCAAAGTAGTAGTGAAATAATCGAATCCGTCCGCTGCCGCCTGCCTTGCCGCCTCCGCAAGCCGCAGTCCGTAACATTTCATGCACCTTGCGCCCCCTTCTTTTATATGCTCCATCCCCTCTGCCATGGCATAGAATTTCTCCTGCTCGTATTTCCCCGCAAGGAAGGAAACCGGATGCTTAAAACTCATATCCTGTATCAGTTTCTGCTGTTCCAATATCCGCTTTGTGTATTCATTTTCAGGATAGATATTCGGATTATAATAAAAGACCGTGATCTTAAAATACTGCGACAGATATTCCAGCACATAACTGCTGCAAGGCGCGCAGCAGCTATGAATCAGAAGCGTCGGAACCCGCTGTTCTTTTTCAAGTTTTCTCAAAAGTTTTTCCAGTTCTTTTTGGTAATTTACTTTCTGTATATTCATCCCGCCATTTTTTGCCTTTCAATATGCTCTATTCCTCTCCACGCAAAAATAAAAGAGAAGAGAGAAGCAAAACCGCATTCTGTAACCTTATGCGTTATTTCCCTTCTCCCACTCTTTCTATAAAACAAAGTATATAATGTGCTTAAGATAAAGCAGATCAACACCTTTTCTTCTGTCATTTTTACGGCGCCGGCGTTGTGATCCTGTCAGGATAGACAAACGCTATGTACGTCTTGCCCCGGTTAATAGACAGTTCCTCTCCGTCTTCGTCAAAGAACCTCAGTCTCGACCACTCGTTATTCGGTTCTTTATGCCAGCTGATCTTCTGCATTCCGCCATTGGAGACATAATATCCCACAGCATCTTCTCCGCCACTCCAGTCTACTTCCTTATGTCCTATGGAGTCCCGCACAGTGATGCTGGTCTCAAGGATGATCACATTTGTAAACGCAAGCTGGTTTCCTGTTGCCCCGTCGATCTGAGGCTGTCCGCTGTTCTCTTTTTTATAAGTCTTCGTCTCCTCATCATATGTAAACGCCGCCGTCTGGGCCCCAAAATTAACTTCGAGGCTCGTACAGTCTTCTCCCTCGGCCTTTAACTGTTCATCCATGCCGTTAAACCGAAACGCTGTATCTTTTTTATCGTCTACGATATCTGTCCTTGTACCCTGTGACTGCACATAATCCGCAAACATCGTCCCGTCAAAATATGCGGTGTGCTCCAGCGCATAACCGGCATCCAGCCTGCTCTGGTCACGCCCGAACATACCGCCCGGATTGTTCATGCCGTCATACTGATCCAGCTCAAGAGCCGCGATATAATGATCCATGCTTTCATCGATCCCCCAGTTCACGTAGAACGCGTCAAATCCCTGGGAGACTGCCGGGAAGTATGCCCTGCAGCTTCTTACGGCACATACCTTCGGTACCTGAGTGTAGTCTGCATAGAGCGCCATAAAGCGCGTCTGGTCTCCCTCTACCGGAATCTCAAATATAACATCTGCCTGTTCTACGCCATACTGAGGCATAGCAGCCGGGATATTATTGACCATGACCGCGACGGGGCGTTTCCCGATTGCCTCCTCGGTCAGATCTGGAATTCCTGTGAGGAGATTCTGATTCTCCGGAACCACTTCCTCCTGAGGCTCTTCCTCCGGCTCTGCTTCCGGTTCTTCTGCCACTTCTTCCTTCACCGGTTCCGGCTCCTCCTCTTTTTTAGAGCATCCGGCAAATATACATGCTGAAAGAAATAATGCCGACAGGATACACAACTTTCTTTTCATAATCTTTCCTCCTCGTATATGATGACTATTTTGAAATGATTGTCCTTCATCTCATCCAGTATATCATGATTCCCGGATGTACGGAACCCCTTGCGGCATTCCTCTGCATACTTTCCATGACGGGTTTCTCTACACACTTCCCCGCGCTCTCCCTGCAGTCCGGCACATTGTCCAGACAAGAGGGATACTGATTATCAGCGGGTACCCATAACGAAATACTGTCACAGGAGAGAGCATCAGAGTTCCCCACAGACCCACCAGCAGAAAGAACGGAACCGCCATATTCCATGCCTTTTTTCTGATGCATACAGCGGCAGCCGCGATAATCAGCCAGAACGCCACGGCAATATTATACACAAATCTCATCCCCGGAATCCGGTTATATCCGCCTGCCTCGGTCATCTTATAGTAGAAGGTATCCAGGATTGGAAGAATGCTGTGCTGCTGCGGAGCCGCCTGTCCTTCCCAATCAGGTCCCCATTCGCCCGGATCTGCGCTATTATATGGAATATAGACAAGATAAGTCTCCGTATCAGGATATTTCATAAACGGATTCCAGAAGCCGATATTCGTATTAAAAAATGCCTCTGCATAGACACCCGGACATTTTACGCCGATATCAATCCACAGTTTTATGAATGCCATAGGATCTCTCTCAAATAGTCCTGCATTAAAGCTGTCTTTCACCGGATCTGACACTCGCTCTGCATAGCTTCCGTAGTCCGGCATATACTTTTCTGTCTGTTCCCACTGTTCTGCCGTAAATTCCGCCGGAGCATTCACCATTGCACGCGCCATCTGCTGGATCGGCACGCTCAGCATCTCGGCGCTGCTGCCCTTCTGTACGTCCAAAAGCTGGTACACTGGACCTGTGAATATCCCCCACGCCAGAATAACAGCCAGTCCCATCACCAGAACTTTTTTCCAGTATTTCCTGCACACGATCAGAAACGTCGGCAGTGAAAAAAAGAAAAATATATATTCCCGTATTACGGAACGCGCACATGAGGAACACAAGCAGTACATATAACAGAATCTTCTTCCAAGATTGAAAAAAACCTTCCGGATCACAGACAACCTGATAAGCCCCAGCCAACACAAGCAAAAACAGTCCCGCAAAAATCGTATCCTTCGTCGCTGTAAAGGCTGACACCGGATTATAAGGGATCAGCGCATAGAAAAAAACGGAAATCAGACGGCATATCCTTCCTGCCCTTGCCGCCATCACCTTCACGGTATATGCAAAAACCGCGGACAAAAAGATCATCTGGAGCAGGGAAAATATACACATACCGGCTTCCCATGTCCCGAAAATCCTTCTCCCCGCATCCAGGACTGCACCCAGAAGATATGTGTGCAGAACCGGATGGTGCGCAATAATTGTTCCTTCCAGATACCACTTCAGCTGGAATACATTGTCAATAACAAAAACGCCGGGCCATGCTGCCAGAAACACTGGCAGCCAGCACAGGAAGATAAATGCCCACGAGCCTCGGTAAGTAAGCAGAAACCCGGCTGCGGTCCGGCATATTTTCTTTATATCTGGCATCTCACATTCCTTCCTTTGCATGCTATCCTGGTCATTTCGCTTCACCTTCAGAGCCTTTTATGGAACGATCCGCCTCACACCCGGAATCTTCCGCAGCAGCAGTACGCTTCCAAGACTTACTCCGTACACAACAAACGGCATGATCAAAGTAAAGTATGTCGGATGGGTTTTTAACCAAATATTTTTTTCTGCCACAGTGATAAAGAACAGATGAATGACATAAATCCCCAACCCCGCCGACGCGGTCTTAGACACCACTTCCGCCGGAATCCGGCTGTAAATCCTGCTCCAGTCGATCTGTTTTCCAAAAAGCATGACAGCAGCTGACATGGGATAGCAGGCTAAAGAAGTATACTGCATAAAGAAATCATCCGTGTATCCGGCCTGCGCCGACAGATACCACGTACCGAAAAAGAATAACACGGCGCCCAATATCCCCGCCGCATAGACACAGACCCGGAACTTTTTTGAAAATTCTTTGCGAAGAATCAGCCATCCAAGAAAAACATACCCTGTATATCCTGTCACAAACGGCGGAATGATATCGCTGTATACCGGCAGTAGAAACCTGGTGAGTACCGGATAGACTGCAACCGCTAAAAAGGACAGGATACAGATATATTCCACAAGCTTCATATTCTTCTTATCAGCAATCAGAGAAAAGACAGGCATGCACAAATAAACAGCAAACAAAACATAGAAAAACCAGAATATGCCTGTCCCCTCGTTATTGGATAATGCTGTGATAAATTGCCTGATATTCGGAAATGGAGCGCCATCCATCCAGACCGGGTGGAGCAGATAAAAAAAAGTCCAAAAGACAAATGGAAATACTGTCCGTATAACCCGTTTTCTGAAAAATGTCTTTGTATCATATTTCTTACGATACTCCAGGAGAGTGGTCCCTGTTATCATAAAAAACACAGGGATCGCCGGATGTGCGATCATCTGCACAAACAGACAGAGCAGAAACAGCCTGTTCTCAGTCATGCCATACTCAAAGACACTGCCTGAACAGTGCATACATATCACACTAAAGCAGGCATATATATTCATAAAGTCTATATAATCTATTCTTTTATTTTCTCCCGGCATACACACCCATCCTATTTTGCCCAAATTCATCACTAGAAACTGTTTCTTCTATAGTCTCAGGTATAATAACACACTTTCTCTTTCATAGTCAATGAATCTTCTATCTATGTATGGCATCGATTTTTGGGTTCTATATAACACAGTTGTTATTATCTAAAGACAGGAATTTAAGAAGAAATGTATTTCCACACAGTAAACACATTTTTCCCATTCCTATACTCATAATAAGCTCCGTCCATGCTCTTCCGCACTATATAGATGCCAAGTCCTCCAACCGTTCTGTCCTGAGTATCTGCTGAGATATCCGGCGCAGGATGTTCCAGTGGGTTATAGGGAATACCTTTGTCTATAAAGGTCATTTTCATCCTGTCTGCTTTGCCCCGGAACCATATTTCCACACTGCCTTGTGTCTCTGCTTTTAAGTCCTTATAAGCATAGGAAGCTATATTTATAAATATCTCCTCCGCGGCCATCTGTAACCAGTACCGCATGTTGTCTTTTAAACTTATACCCGTTTCATTTGAAGCTGTATCCCGCTGTTTAAGACATTCGGCAATCTGTAAATCGATAAACCGTTTCACCACTGGCAGTTTTTCCTTTTCTGCCTTTATCTTTAAAACGTGTTTTTGTCCCCAAGAGAAGAATCTCAGCGCGAGCATGGTAATATCGTCAGCCTGTTCGGCGCCTCTCATAAACCGGCCCGCTTCTTCGGACACACTGTTTACAATTTCTTCTGCATTCCCCACAGCCTTTTCAAGAAATTTTTCCATCCTGCCCTCTCCGAACAGTACGCCGTTTACATCCTGTGCTTCCGTCACACCATCCGTATATGCGAAGACCATGTCCTGATCCTGCAGCAATATCTTTTCCGCTCTGTACTCTGTATCCGGCAGTCCCGCCAGCACAAATCCGCTCTGCGCACGGATGTAAGACGGCTTTTCATCTGCCCGCAGAAGAAGAGGAGGATTATGACCCGCATTAACATATCTGAATTCTCCTGTAACAAGATCCAGACAGCCTGAAAATGCAGTGACAAACATCCCGGCCTCATTATTTTCACAGAGCTGTCTGTTCACTTTGGAAAATGCCTCTTCAATCGGCATGCCTGAGGAGAGATTGTCTTTTAACAGCGTTTTCGCAACAACCATAAACAGCGCTGCCGGAATCCCCTTTCCCGACACGTCTGCTATCACAATGTAGAGGCGCTTTTCATCAACCAGAAAGAAATCGTAGAAATCTCCTCCCACTTCCCGTGCGGGATGCGTAGCGCCAAAGATATCGATCTCCTCCCTGTCCGGAAATGCAGGGAAAATGCATGGCAGCATGGAAACCTGTATCTGTGTCGCGACATTCAGTTCCGTAGCAAGCCGTTCCCTTTCCGCACTCATCCGGGAAAGGCTGCCTATGTGTTCTTTCAGCGATACAGTCATCATCTCAAACGCGTGGCTCAGTTCTTCGATCTCGTCTCCTGTGTGGATATCTGATACATAGTGGAGCGCTCCTGTCCCGATACGCCTTACTTCCTCCGTAAGCTGTTCCACCGGCCTGGAAAGCTTCTCCGCCATCCTGCGTGATATGTGGAATACACATGCGACAAGGATACATACACACGCCCCACAAAAATACCGCAGTAAACATTTGATCTGAAATAGCCTTGCCGGCCTGGCTCATGGTCACCTCCAGCACAGAAAAGCTGTCCCGGGCTGTCTGTTCAAACTGAGCCTTATCAAACACAATCTCCACATCCCATTCAAACCCTTCTATCTCAGAGCGGATCACATACGGATCAATATCTCTGTCCGCTTCTTTTTCGACTGTGCTTTCTCCTGCAACCCGCTGGCCTAAACGCGTCATAAGCATGGCGTATCCCCCGAATTCCAGGTCGATCTCTGATATCATCTCTTCCAGGTCATCGATGAGAAGATCAACTGCCAGCACACCGAGCAGCTTTCCCTCTTTCGCATAGCACGGGGTACTGAACGTCACTACGGGCTGTCCTCTGAAAGAATCCTGATAAACGTCCGACACAGTTATTTTCCCCGCATTTACCGCATCCTGATACCACTGCCTTTCTCTGCCGTTAAATGCAGACGGCTTTGTGGCATAATCCTCATCATATCCCACATTCACTCCGGATTCTGATGTAAAATACAGTCGCAGTATCTGCGCATTTTCATCAGACAGGCTCTTAAAATAAGGCAGAATATTACCTAAAAGCATAATCTCCTCTGCTGTCTCCCCTTGATATTCCATATCCTCCGGCAGCAGCCAATGCATCTGTTTTCCTTCCCCGGTTACTTCTGAGGCATGCTCCATCTCCCTGAGTGAATATGTTTCCGGCTGTGCATAAATGTCCTGCAGTCCCCCTTCGATCATCCCCATGCTGAGCGTTGTCTGGACAAACTGTTTCTCGATCACCTCACAGCACTTCACGGCATACTGCTCAGCCTGGTCACTGATTTTATCAATCAGAATATCTCTTCCTGTCTCCACAGACTGCACATTCATTTTTTCGTAAGTGTCAAGGCTCGTTTTTCTCATAAAGAACAGACAGGACGCAGATATAAGGAGCACAGTTCCCACACACGACACCGTCACTGTCAATAGAACTTTTTTTAATTTGTCTTCTATCCTTGCCATATTCCCTCCTGCAAAGTAAAACAGGACGCTTCTTGTTTTAACCCCATTGTCTTTTCATGCAGGAAAGAAAATATATGCGGTTCCACCCACACTTTCATCTCCAGAAGGCAAATTTCTTTTTCCAGCCCGCACCCTTCGTATCTGCCGCCCATCATCAGCATATCTATATAGCTCGGCTTATTGAGAAGATCCACAGAATACCGGATTCCGTCCGTCTCATAAGCGATCGTCCTATATACTTCACACACACTCCTAAGATATCCTGCTTTTAACATAGCCTCAAAAACCGTATAATACAGCATAGTTCCTATCTTCCTTCCCGCATACTCCCTTTTTACCAGGATTTCCCTTGGATATACCGTATCCGTTTGTTTCAGGACAGCCGGAATCTCTGGGTTGTCGTCTGAAAACCAAAAGCTCCCGGCAGGCTCGCCCTCATGGTCCGTAAACAGGGCCCAGAAAGAATGGGGATTTTCAATTTCCCGCTCTATTCCTTCCCTGTCCGGCACCAGATACATGCCTCCCCTTCTGTCAAAAGCTTCTTTCTCCCCGCGCTTCAAGCGTTCCTTACAGTTTCCTCTGTGAATGGCGCACTCTGAGTACATCTCGGCAATTTTTTCCGCATCCCCCGCCATTGCTCTCCGGTAGTAAAAATCTCCCTGACGCGTATATACTTTTCCACTATATTTTATGTTTTGTAATCTTATCATTTTTCTGTTTCCGCCTGATCCACAAAATCGATCTCTGAGAGGACTCTGCCGTACTTTTCCATACAGTTTTTCAAGGCCTCTGTTAAATGTTTCTTTCTGATCACTCCGGCGCAGGATCCTGTCCTCTCTGCGGCCTCCGCCTCATAAATGCCGGCCCGGTCTGCTTCCTCCGCCGCCAGAAACGCCGCTGCGTAAGCCGCCTCCTTGATCTCGCTGCCGGATATCTCAAACCGCTCTGCAAAAAGCCTCAAGTCAATGTCACTCCCCACCGGAGCACGTTCCGGAAATGCTTTTTTCCACAGCATATGCCTGGTGTCTGCGTCCGGAAGATGAAACGGAATAATCATGCGTATCCTCCGTCTGAACGCCTCGTCAATATTACCTTTTAAATTTGTCGCCAGGATTGTGATACCGTCATATTCCTCCAGCTTTTGAAGAAGATGCGCGGTCTCAGCATTGGCATGTCTGTCATTAGCGTCTTTGACCCGGGTTCTTTTAGCAAAAAGTGCATCCGCTTCGTCAAAAAAAAGAACTGCATTTTTCTCCTTTGCACGTTCAAATAAACTGCTGATGTTCTTTTGAGTCTCCCCTATATATTTGCTCTGCATTTGTGAAAGATCCACGCGGTACAGCTCGAACCCCAGCTCTCCGGCAATGATCTGCGCGGCCATAGTTTTTCCCGTTCCCGGAGGGCCGCAGAACATAGCACATACCCCGTTTCCATACGGGCGCTTTTCATAAAACCCCCACTGCTCTCCGACAAGCTCCCTGTACCTTATATAGCTGCAAAGATGTTCAAGCCGGGAGCGCAGTGTATCCTCTGCCACAAAATCCTCCCAGACAAACACGCAGGGAACTTTTACGGCACGGCCGTCCATCGCCCTGATTCCAAGGCTCAAGACTGCCTTAGAAATGTCGCACATAGAAATGCTGCTCCGGCCATGCATAATACAATTTCTCTCCGCCATATCTGATGCGCGTCTGATTTCACCTGCATTTAGTCTGTAACGGACAGACAGCGCGCGCAGATCAACGTCCTCTGCCAGACCCTCGCCGTCGAGAAGGTATTCCCATAATCTTTCTCTTTCCTTTATACCAGGCTCCGGAAGCGTGAACTCTGTCACAACGATCTCCTGAGTCACGGAAAAAACCGTCCTTTCATCTGCCGTAACAAAACACCTAGTGTTTTGCATCATATACTTATATATTTTCGTCCATATTGCTTCGTCCTCTCCGCCGGACTCTCCGGAGTCACTGTCTAAATTCCCATCGCAGCCGCTTTTTCTGTCGCAGATACACAGCCATGCCCCGCATTGCTCTGCCCTGTACTGGAGGAGCTGCAACAGAGAGCTTCCATACTCCATATATCTTGCAAAGAGAAAGCCACTCTCCACCATGAGGACATTCTTCCCACACAGGCAGGCAAGGGTTTTTAACAAATACTTTCTGCCGGAGCCCGCCCTTCCGCGCACGACTGTAAGAGCAGGTTCGGGCGCGCCTGCCGCCGTACCAGAGCCGGTTTCACCGATACATGCTTTACCCCCGCACATTCCGCCCGCATATGCTCTTTCCAGACGCAGGAGCTGCTCAAGTATGTCTTTATGCAGGAAAAGCTCTCCCGGAAAGTGGCCGCCTTCATAGAAAGTGACAAACTCCGAGAGCATTTCTTCTGTCCGCCCGCTGATCCCATATCCGGTATTATCTTGTTCCATTCTTTTTACCTCGCTCCTGTGGCGATACGGCAAACTCTGCGTCGCTGACTCTTGTTACATTTTTTATGATCTCTGACTCGACCTCAACCGGCGACGCCTTATAAAATACAGAGACCGTGTAAGGCTTTCCGCCAAAATTCCACAGCTTCAGTTTATCCTCAGTGGAGATTTTAAGCATCTGCAGCCGAATGCCCTTCTGCCTGTTCAATATTGGGTCATCATGGAAATGCTGGATCACCTTCCCAAGGATACGCTCCTGCTGTATGGCGCTGAACTGTCGTTCGCCCTGCCTGTATGCAGTGATCATGTAATAAAGAGACAGGTAGGCCGGCGGCCCCTTCTGCCTGTCGTCATCTATATCTAACATCTGTATCTGTCGAAGCTCATCATTTTCCTGGATATCGTACAAAAATATCCCCAAGGTGCAGTCCTCGCAATTATCCGGGCTGCACATCACAATGCTGCCGCGGTCAGGGATGAGATCCGGAACCAGAGCTCTTCTTAACCGTTCCCCGATCTTCTCGCTCACTTCAGCAATAACTGAATATCTTCCCATTCTGTTTCTCCTTCTCGTAAGGGGCTCTACATCAGGCAAATGTAAGAACCTTGTCAAATCCTGTCATGGAAAATACCTCCATTACCTGAGGATGTACCTTTGTCAGAACCGTCTGGCTATCGCGCGCCTGCGCAGTCTTCGCTCCGACTAACAGCGCTCTTAATCCTGCGCTTGATATATAATCTACTCCTTCAAGATCAATCTCTATGAATCTGCTCTTTTGAAAAGCAGTCAACACCTGCTGCTGGAACATCATACTTGTATTCGTATCAATGCGCCCCTCTGCCCGCAGTATGATTTTTTCTTCTGTACGCTGTTCTTTGATCTCCATTTTCCCAACCTCCTTGTTTTATATATAAGCTGAATCTTTCTACCCAATCACGCATGTATCGGTCGAACAGTCCCGGTCCAGCGCTACCCTGTCCGGACATGCCAACGCTGCATTGCCGTCTGTAAAGCAATAACTGTCCAGAGATTCCTCCTCCTGATAAAAAAGCACATTTAAACGGATATGTATTGGCTTAAACTGGAGAAGGAAGAACAACAGCTTCAGTTCCTCATCCTCCGTCAGCTTTCTCTCAAGCAAAAGTACGATCTCCTTGCTGCTGCTTTCGATAATAAGAGGCGTCTCCCCTGCCAGCATACGTGTAAGTTCCCGCATGACAAAACGTGTCCCCTTCATTTTCACATAACAGTGCAGATTGGCTGTGATTTCCCTCATCTGGCTTATCGTCAGCAGTCCGTCCCCCAGATCGATTCCGAACCAGCCCGCTATCCTCGTCAATTCTTCCGGACCAGCCCTGACTAAGTCCACTCTGTCCCTGAGTAGCTCTGCCTGTTCTTTAAAGTCGGAACAAACTGTGGAAAATACAGATATAAACCTGTGAAAAACGCCTCCCTTTTCCTGATAGATCTGCGGAAATGCATTCATAAAATCATCTCCCGGACAGAACACACGTATTCTGTCAATCCTTCCGTCTTTTTGAAGCCCTGTATCCGCCACCTCTATCATCAGCCACAAATATCTGCCCTTAAGCCCATAGAGCAAAAGATTTTTTTTCATCTCAAGCGGTCCTTTGCCGTGTTCGGCAAAAAACGACGCCCGCTTTCCATACGCTGTTGTGTCATTCAGCAGAATGTGTTTCGGAACCTCTTTTTCTTCTGACACCGCCGCATAGATCAACAGTCTGCTGCCGCGGGGAAGCTCCGTCTCAATATTAAGCCGCCCCCATTCCTCCTGTTTTCTCCCATATAGCGGCGGCAGGCAGATATAATGGCGCTGTCCGGCTGTCATTCTCACTGTGCCGTCGTCCGCCGCCGACATTCCCACCATAAATGCCCTGGCAAGACGGCTTTTCCGAATTGTATAACACTTCATAAAGAGCACCTCATAATATCCTGTTCTTTTTCAGTTCCAGTCTGATATCCCCTGCATAGCACAATCCATCCTCCGGTATCGTTATCTCTTCTCTTTGGGCGGCATTTACCTCCACAGACTCCCCTCCCGCTGTAATATAGATTGCTTCCACTGTTTCGACACAGGCCAGGCACATAAGCTGTTGTTTCAGCTTCCTTGCAGAAACTGTGCTGCCGAAGGCATGCCGCCCTGTAACGTGCTCCAGTTCTCTTCGTATCACCTGCTCGATCTCATCCCGGCACTGCGAGTACTGCAGCTTCACCGTGATATCTGCACAGACATCGACCGGGATATATCGGGCTCCCCGTACAGTAAGGCGGGTGCCCATCAGCCTTCTCTCGTCAAGCCACGCTCTGACTGTATCCCTGTATAATGGCGACAAGTTCGGAAGCCTCTTGTCACTGTAAGGTTTTATACACACACATACGGAACCATCCGCCTCCCGGAACGCATTTGCTTTCTGGATCGACAGCCCCGGCGTCTCAAGCGCGGCCCTTTTATAATCCTCGGCAGTGACAAGAACTCCCGTGCTGTCCATCTCTTTGTGCAGACGCGCCGCCATGCTGTTTTCATCCTCTCTGTCCCTGCCGCCAAAAGCGGCTGCCGGGTTAATATACTCCATCTGTCCGTCGCTTATAAAAATATTGCCGGAACATACATTTCCATCTGCGCCGTCGAATATCGCCCATCCGCTTAAGGACACTCTTCCTCCTTCAAAATCACCTGCATCTGATATGACGATCGCATGTTTTCCTCTGTCATATTTATAGAGAACTGCCCCCTCTGTTTTATCATCCGGTCGGAAGAAACAGCGTTTATTCTCTCCATCTTTCACAGTTTCGACCATGATCTCTACAGCCTCCGGCACCGGCTCTCCTTCAATCCCCACGGGAAATTCCTGATAATCATAGCCGGCAAGTACGCCGAGAATACTGTGCACTGCCGCGTCCTCGCTGACATAGATGGTATTTTTTTCAGAAGAGCCGCCCAAAGACACAATTTTGGTATCCCTGTTGCGCACACGGAACAAAGGCCCGTAAACCGCGCGAAGGTACGGAACATGGTCGTACTGCTGTGTCTTGAGCGTACATTTTAATATCCATATCCTGCGGTCCTCAAAGCGCTGCCTCTCATGCGCTTTTGCGCCCAACCGAAGTTCGATCTCCCCGCTTTTTAAGAATGCTCCGGTCTTATCTCCCACCCAAGCCTTGCAGTATCCGCTGTCCGTACTGTAGCTCCACTCTATCCGCGCAAAATCAGGCAGTATATCCTCCGGAGCCTCTGCGCGGGGAAACCGTTCGTCCATCTCCACATAGAGAAAAAACGTTCCTTCCGGCAGGGCACAGGGACCGTCAAAAAGCATATACAGGGAATCCCCTTCGCACGGATCTTCCCCAAACACAGGCTCTGTCTTTCCGAAGCTGCCGCCAGGATTTGTTCCTCCGTCTGCTCCTAAACCGCCAGTAGCGCACCACACTCTCTTTCTCTCTCCGTCGGCCCTTTCTATCCAGAGTTCCGTCAGACGTGCAGTAGATACGTCTGTTTCCTTTTCTGACTCAAAGCAATAGTCTCCGAGACAGAATTTCTGATACCTGCGGATATGCTGGAAACCTCCCTCCGTCTCACAGGACTTCCTCTCCCTGGCATACAGCAGCATTTCCGCCTGCGCCGCTGTTCTTTTCTGTATTCCGAAAAGGGCCGCCAGATGTTCTTTCGCTCTTTCGGGAACCGTTCCGTACTCTTCATATAAAAGAAGTACAAAGGCGGTCAGGTTTTCAAGTATTGTGATGCCGGGATCGGAGGGAAGGCGATTGGTCCATCCCGGCGCATACGTGTCCAGCCTGTCAAGAGCAAAGGAAAGCATCTTTTTATACTGCTCATTCTTCTGATTTTCCTGTGCCATTTCTGTCGTCTCCTGTCCTCTTTTTTCTACTGTTCTTCATCCGGGCTGTCTGCCTCGGCAACACTTATCGTATGTTCTCCTTCTGAGCACACTGCGTCCCACAGTTTTATTCCGTCTTTAAGCTCTTGCACCCTGTATCCGTTTCCGTCAGCATAAGACAGGAATGCGCAGAACCTTAATACCCGAATCTCGCTTGTCATATTATTTAAAGCTTCTCCCAGTTCTCTGATATTGGGCAGACGCCCGATACGGCGCAGTTTCTTCTGCTGTTCTGAAAAATATCGTGCAAGCCTGAACCGCAGTTCCTCTTTTGCCCTGGTCTCACTGCCGGATGAGGCGGTGGCCCACACCGACACAGATACTGTTACATGTAAAACGCTTTTTACCTCTGCTTTCCGAAAGATGCCCGCTTCAGGCAGAAAACCCGACAAACAGGCGCTGAGGCTTCCCATCAGTTCCGAAATCTCCTGTCCTGACGCAGTCCTCACCGCCACAACAAGACGACTGTCCTTTGTATCACACCGCACTGCCGCCTCTGCCACATCCGGTGAGAATCCCTCTGCCACTCTCCTGATATCCTGCTCCGTCAACATATTTCCCAAGGTACACAGCCAGTTCTCTCCCTGTTCTGTCCTGCTGCTTTTTTCCGCGCAGCCCATGCCGCCAAATCCGCATACAGGATGATGCACCCTCCTTAAATACCTGACTTCCCCTTCCGGTTCTATCCTTGTTTCGGCTTTTATATTGCCCCGCTCCCCGTCACAGCTTAAAGTCCTGAGTTTCCACGACGCGCCCGTCATATTGCCCGGCAGCGCCGCATGTTTTCCGTCCCCAAAGCAGATTTCTCCGTTCTCCCGGTCAAGGACATAATATCTTCTCTCTCTTCCCCGCACCTTTGCATCTCCGGTTCTGATTTCCGGGAGTGTCTCAAATCCTTCACACTCCTCCCACAGAACATAACATTTTATAACTTGTCCGTTATTTTCCCGCTCTACTTGAACCCGTTCAGGATATGTTCTCTCAAGATCATCAATCTCTTCCCTTGTCAGAAGTCCGCTTTCCTCTACCCACACTTCTGTACTCACAATATGTCTGCCCGGTATTTTTACCCTCATTTTGGGGCCCGCCTGTTCCTGCCTATACTCTTTCCACCCTGACGCGATAAGATTGACAGCTTTTACTGCATTTAAAGCTACGCCTGACAGCACAGGAAAATATGCCTCTCCCGGGTTTTCGTCCGTAAGACAGAGCCAGAAGCATCTTTTCCCTGCTATTTTCGACATACAGGCGTCGCCGGGAACCGTAAAACTTATCATCCCGCTTTGCTCAAGTCCATTCGTAGAATCCTCCACTGTATTTCCATTCACCTCAAGGCTCTTCATTCCCATCTCAGAAGAATAAAGAAATTTCAGCTTTCTGCCGCGGCTGTTTCCCGGCGTACGAACCGTCAGATACATTCCTGCCCGTCCGGGCGTCAACGTCCTGTCAAAACCAAATAAAACCGACTCTCCCTTCCACGGAAATTCCCCGGACAATGTCTCCCCGCGAGCCACAGGCATAACGTCTGCTCCTGTGCGCCTGTATACACGATCCGGCTTTATTCCTTCTCTTCCGTATGAATAGAAAAATCTCATATCAGACACGACCGGATAATGATGGATTGCATCGGGCATATAGGAGTGCCGCGCACGCACAATGCACAGCCTTATGCACCGAAGCTCTCTTCCCGCGATCATCTGCGGCACCCAGTCCTCAGGGCAGCGAAAGCGCCATCTGCACATTTTCTTTTCTCCCGTGCAGACAGTGTCCGAAAAAATATCTGCCCCCTCCAGCGGAAGCTTCCGGTAGCCTTTTCCGTTAAAATAGGTAATATCCACTTGCTGCGGAAATACTTCGTACCTCTTTGCCGCTCTGTCTTTCTGACGCCTCATGACAGGCTTAAGTTCAGCCTCCGTCTCTTTTTCTGCATGATCTTTGATCCTCCATTCAAGTTCAAAGCTGCACGTGATCTGCGCCCCGGCTTTCGCAAACACCTGATTATGCCCGATATAACATTCTTTATACGGCAATATTTCCTGTCCGAACAATTCCGCCTGCTCTCTGTCCGTCTCACGCTCCCCGCAGCAGATCATCTCCGGCGCAGCCGCCCATCCAAACGCACGGATATGCGCCCCGGCCAGGAAGAAAACCGACTGCCTTCTCCTGTTTTGCTCCATGTACTGCTGCGGGCTTCGGAGCACGAACCGCCCTTCAGGGAGCAGCGGATGTTCAATACCGATCTCTTCCAGATATACATTTTCTCCTGAGGGGTCAAAGAGACGCGCCTGCCCTTTATGCAGGTTTTCCGTCTGTGATATGATCTTTCTTTCTTTTGCGCTGACAGTAAATAGCTCTGCCAGGCAGGCCGGGCTTGCAGTTATATCGTATTCTGTCTCAAACACGACCGGCTCCTCTCCGCCGTCGTCCGCTGCAAACCGGGTGCCTTTTGGGATTTCCGCCATCCGCTCTGTCTCAAAGGCAATGATGGTACGGGCCGGAGATGGCAGGAGGGGAGGAAGCCCCATCATGGTAATAAGCTCCTCATGGCAGCACTCCAGAATATTGTCCGTGTATCGTTTCAACTCTTCCATCTGTTCCGCAAAAAGAAAGGCGATTTCTGTTCCAATGTCAGGCTCAGACTGCCGTGGTCTCCACTCGGGCAAATATTCATCCGCAACTGTGAGAACTTTTTCCAGAACACTTTCTTCTCCACTATATAAGGAACTCTGCATTGTCCTTCTCCCCTCCCTTCACCGTATACTGAAGATATACCTTCATCCGGTCACTGCCCTTATCTATCTCAATACGTACTTCCGCGTCCCGCACACGGGGCTCCTGTGAAAGTACCGCTTCCGTAAGACTGCGCTCCATCATACGCAGCTCTGTTACAGATGGCTCGGTGAAAGTCCACGACTGGATACTGCTGCCAAATTCCGGTCTTGTGAACCGCTCCGACTTCTGGGTCATAACAATTAGATAGATTGATTCTTTTATATTCTGTATTCCCTCTGACATAATAAATCTTCCGTTTGCAGGATTAATTTCCAGTGGAAATTTCATGCCTCTTATGCCGTCCATTCCTGTCCTCCTTCTCCGAAACATCCACTATCCAAGCTTTACCGGACTCCCTGAAAGCGCCGCTATACCGCTGCTTGAAAGTTTTATCGCAGAGGTTCCTTCCGCGCTCACCTGCTGTCCTGAGAGTTTTGCCGTGCCATCCGTTGTAAATTCATAAGATCTGCCTGCCTTGATCTGCACTTTATCTGCTTCCACTACCACTGTCCCGGTCTCGCCGTTCATAGTAATGCTCACAGAATCCCCGACCAATAATGTCATCTTTTTTCCTGCTGCCATCTTCATCTCGCCGTCACTGTAGTTCATCTCCACGCTGCACCCTGAATCTTTATCGGCAATGGATATCTTCCTTTCCTCATTGTCCAGGATGATCCGGCATGTATCCCCGGATGTGGATATTTTTATACTGTCTTTTTCTGAGCCGTCCTTGTGGTCTGTAAACACCACACTGTTTCCGTTTTTTGTTATAATTTTCTTGGTCTGATTATGCTCGTCCGCTGTTTCCTGAACTGTTTTATCCCCTTCCCGGGGCAGCGAACCTATAATGTAAGGCTTTTTTATACTGCCCTGCTCGAATGCCAGGAGCACCTGATCGTCTTTTTCCGGCAGGAACCAGCATCCCCATTCTTTTCCGCCATAGGGAACAGCGACTTTAGCCCAGTCCAGTATATTAGACGCCTCATCCCGGACGGGTATCTTCACCCTGAGTCTGCCGGGCATATCTTTGCTGTAATTCTCTGTCACGATCCCCACCGCCACACCGGTCATCCTGTTATCCCCGGGCGGCGTGATCTCCTTTTCCGATGTAGTATCCATAAAATTTAAAATACCCATATGCTCATCCCACCTTTACCGCTATCGAACCGACGCCGCATATCCTTCCAGTCTGGTGATATACCCCTGCTCTCCGGACAGGATGTGACTGGTTTCTGTCACATAGTATAAGTTATCCGCTCCTTTCCCGTATCCCGAGATAATGATAAAATTCCCCGGACAAAGGACGGGAAGTCCAATACAGTCACATCGGAGAGTTCCGAACCGACGCTCCTGCCGGTCTGCCAATGCTTCTGCCAGCTCCGCAGCTTCCTCCTTCGACCGGATGACGGCGTCCGTGTATACTTGCTTTACGCCGTCTGTGACTGTATCTGCAAGTCCGCCGTAGGACAGCTTTTGCCTGGAACTCCTGTTTGCAAAGACAAGTTCACCTTTTCCGTCGTTCATTCCGCGCACTTCAATCTCCTTTGCCAGTCCTCTGATATCATAAGAGATATCGGCTGAGATCACACCTCTTCCGGGTCCTAATTCAAGAAGCTCTTTTGCCCCCTCCCTCGCTTTTCTGAAGACAAGTGTCCCCGTCTCTGTAAAAAACTCATAGCCAAACCGTTTTGCCGCTCCCGCAATAAATGTAAAATCACTCTCAGAAACCTGTTCTAAATGTATGTCTTCCTTGTTTTCTTTCTTGTCTGGAGTGTCTGCCACCTGTATGCGGTCCGCTACGCCTTTTTTAAAAAGCTCTCTGTATCCCGCCCCGTTTACAAGCTCCTTCACAGCATCCCCGTATGTTCCTGCGCGCAGTTGGCGGCTGTATCTGCCGGACATCATCGCCCCTTTTGCATCCACTGCCGTAACCTCCACACATGGAATTTCTTCCTCCTCAGCTTCAAAGCGTACCCTCGCGATAAACCCGCGGAATACTTCTGTCAGATTTTCCCCATATCCTACCTCCACCGAAACATAAGACCCCAGAAAAATATATGGCTTCATCTCCTCGAACAGATAAGACCCATCCTTATCATCTACACAATGATAGATCCGCCACAACGCCTGGGATGCCCCGCAACCGGAAGTCAGCTCGATCTCAGCTTCTCCGATGATAAGTTCCGGGGCACTCTCGGACATGTCCCTGCCCTCTACCGTCACCTTGAGGGCGGGATGTTCAAAGCCTCCATACGTATTTTTCAGACTTTCATAGTTATATTTCATTTACAGCCCTCCACCGCAGCACGATTTTTTGTTTAAAATCTGCTGTTTTTAACAGCTCTCACATGATCATCAGCCTCAGAGTCATATTCACTTTTGCGCGTATGGGATTACCAAACAGGTCGAACATCGTACATCTTCCGGTCATGCTCTCCACTCTTCCCGGAAAGCAGAAATCTCCCCACGCAAACAGAACCTGCCTTTTTTTTTCGGATGCGAGCATTCCCAAAAAACCTAACACTGTTTTCTGCGTTTCCGCCCCTTCCAGGAAAAGTTCCAGGGAAAAGCTCTGTTCTCCCGGAAAGACTGACTGACTCAGTGATTCGGCAGTGTTTTTGTCTGTTCCGTTCTGATACTCTCTGCGCGTTGATTCCGCCTTCACAAAGAAGGCTGCCGGATTATACTGCACTTCAAACAATTCAATCCCTTCTGACATAATGCCTGTACCGCTGTTTTTAAGCGCCGCCGCAGCATTTATTAAAATGTCTGTGGTCTCCTGTTCCTTTCTGTCCTTCACAACCGCGAGAAGCGCCTTCCCCGCACTTCTTCTCCGCCCTTTGTTTTGACTCCCGAAAAGGCTGTCATAATACTTCCCCATCAGTTCTTCCACTTTTTGTTTATCATTTAGATAAATCGTCAGTTCCACATTCGCCCGTAGTATTTTCCCCTCCGGGCTGAACATAGTATACTCTGCACTGAGTCCTTCCAGTATTCCTGGAAATATAAACTCTCCCCATAAAAAAGCTGATTTTATATCCCCGCAGTTTTTTTCCGCCTCAGCGAACAGCTCCCGGACTGTCTTATGCACATCGCATGCGCTGCCCTCCCTTTCTTCCATTCCCGCGTCAAAGATCAGCTTTACACTCATGCGGATTCCCGGCACAGATTCCCAGGTACACGCCGGATTCTCCTTCCCCGGCTGAAAATCCTTTTTCTTCTTTTTGCCTGTCTGTCCCGCGCTGAAAGAAAGCTCTGCCGGGTTAAACTGTACCTGAAACACAGCGGCGTTTTTTTCTTCACCAAACTGCAGATACGCTTTTGCAGGCGCTATGCCCGTCTGTCCTGTTCCGGCCGTCTGTGCCGCGCGGCCTGATTGCTGTGTATTTTCTGTGCGTACTGCCATCTCCGCCTACATCCCCCATTTTTTTCTCTCATCGAGCAGCCTTTTTCCAAGCCTTATGTATACCTTGTCAGTCAGGGCTCCCATCTGTTCCCTTATATTGTTCCGAATGAGTCGGTTTAGTTCCATGCTGCTCCCATTGCCAAGCTGCCGGCGGATTTCCCTGCGGTCTGTAAATCCCTGTTCCCTCAACGCTGTCCCCTGGGTAAGCCATCTGCCGTCCACTTGTTCTTCTGCCGATATTCCGGGACTTTCTTCTGCTTCCGCACGGCTCCTTACATGCACTATGCGCACAGGCTCCCATAGCCACTGTTCCTGTCCCGCCGCATGCCGGATGTCTGCCCGGAATAAATACCTTTTGATCTCCTTCTCTATCTTTGAAACTGCCCTCACCGCTGCCATGTTTTGTTCATCCAATGCATCTTTCAACTCTTTTTTCTGTCCCTTCAAAAGGCTTGATATGATCTGCCGGGTCTGCTTCAGCCTGTAGAATTCCGTCTCATTTTCCTTCCTTACCTCCATGTCGTAAATTCTGCTCAGTATTCTGATCTCCGCGGCAAATCCCGATTCCAGTGTTTCCATAAGGAGTTTCTGGTTTTCCATGTCCTCTGTGAGTACATTCCTGTGATATTGAAAGAAACGGTCTATTGTCATTCTCATGCCCTGCTCTGCGGCATTTCTCATATCGATCCACCCCAGATCGCCCCCGCCCCGGAACAATGCGCCGTACAGCGCAGTATCTCTCACCATATTTAAAAGAACTGCTCTTAAAAGGCTGCTCTTAAGTTCCTTTTCCTGTACGCTTTCCCCTGCTCTATGCAGCTGCTCGTACGGATTAAACATCCTGTCCGTGCCGCCGTTCTCCAGCAGAAAACCATTTCTTTCCAGCCTCTGCACGGACAGGCCATGTTCAAAACAACACTGCTCTATCATGGGGAAAAAGTATTCCGGCGCTCGATCCTGCACGAAAGCGGGGTGTAATATAAACTCCCGGTACAGTCTTCCCGCCTCAAAGTACCGGAGCCGTTCCACAACTTGTTCGTGTATCCTTTTCTTCTGCAGTGTCTGCCCGTCTGTTAAGCTTTCCGCTCCGGGTTTCCGTTTCCCGAAACGCCGCTTCTTTTTAAAAAGTCTTTCCCGAACGGCCTGTTCTTCATTTTCCTCTTTCCCCGCAAGAACCGCGAGCCTTCTCTTCTGCACCTCCAGCCCTGAAGCGCGCACTGCCATGCGGATGAATTCCTCTGCGTTTCTGATCCCCATTTTCCTGAGAGCCGCCTCTACAAACACCTTGTCCTGATAGATGCCTCCGGTTTGTACAAAATTCTTCATTCTGTTTACAATCTGATTTACAACGTCAATCTCCACCTGCTGGCTGATATGGAAGCTCTGTGTCAGTCCTGTTCCCCCATATCCGCCCGCTTCTGATCTGGCTTCGGCTAATGTGTGGAGCATTGTTTCAGGAGAGAGTTTCATCTGTATCAGCTCGTAATTTGATACTATCTTTTCTGCAAACGCCTCCGTGCCTGACAATATCCGAATCTCCCGCTCCACTCCTGCGATCTGTCTCAACGTTATCACATTTGGTCTCCTCTCTATGGACCGGTGACTGTCAGACGTTCACATAAGATAGTGATCGTCTCTGTGAGCAGTCCGGACTTCTCTGCCTCCAGTTCCGAATAGTGTTTTCCGGTTACGATACAGCCGCTGAAAGTAAACTGTGCCACCGGATTCTTAAAATCCCCCTGTACACTGCTCACCATCAGTACCATGTCTTGTTTTAGAGCGGTCCCCACATTTAAAAGCTCTTCACTGCCGTTTTCATTTGCGGTCCTGTATCTTTCCATCTGGAAAGTAATAGACTTTGAAAACGGTTTGAGTCTGATATGTACGTAGTCATTGATTCCGCCCTCCTGTATTGTGTCATACTCCGCTTCCTGCTCAAATGCGCGCACACTCTTGCAGGCGGCCTCCCTGCCTTCCACCAGCAGGACAAAATTCATATTGGGATACGCCTTATTCATCATGTCCTCCCCAGTTCAAATATGTTCCTCTGTTTTTTCTGCGAGGGATTTCTCTGCCTGTTGATATCCGAGATCTCCGCGCACCACGCTCTCCTGTCCCTGTGGGGCATCCCCATGATCTCCGCCCTGCTCCAATGAAGATAATAGGCTACAAATACAGTTTCCCGGTATATCTCTTTCTCCGGATACAGACTTATCCCTCCCTGGTAAAATTTAGCGGAACCTCAATCTCTTCTCCGCAATGCGGACACTTTGTTCTCATGACCGGAGCCTCTATATCATTGATCCGCTGGTACATATCCTGCAGAAACATCAGGTCCGCTGTGTAGAGCTGCTCTATCAGCGTCGCTGTGACAGAATCAATCCCGTCCAGCTCTGTGACCACCTTCGCGAGCAATACGATCGTCAGGTAAGCCGGATTGTTGAGCACCCGTGGATCCCGCGCAGCCGTCAATTCATTGCCTGCAGTGGCAAGCCGCATCTTCCCTTTTCTGTATACGCCACCCCGCTCGTCCGTGTAGCCGCGCGGAAGTTCAAAATCATAAACCGTTGTCATACTCTGTCCTTTCTATACAAATTACTGCCCGCCGGCTGTCCCGGGTATCTCAAGCTCCTCATAAGCGATCTCCACTGTCTCCAGCGCCACCTCATTTGCAGTGGAATTAAGATCCGGCGCCGAATATTTTGTCACCCACGCATTTTTCAGAGTCCAGATACAGGAGCCCGATGTTGTTGTCTTTACCTCTGTCGGCGCCGCTGCTGTAATATCCACGAGTTCAATGCTCACGTCCCGGATATTTTCGTCTGCTTTGCGCGTCTCGCTGACACATGCCGCGGCCCATTTCAAAAAAGCGTTATCCAGTGTACAGCCGTATTTCAGCGTCACATTCCCATGTTTTACAAGTCCCGGTATCTTCATCGGCGCCAGGCTGTTCGAATTGCCCTGGCGGAACTCGATCACATCCACACTCGCCTCCACTCCGCTCACTTCCGTAAATGCTGCTGTCGCGTCCCCTGCCGTCACGATAAAATTCATTTTTGTAAGTGGCACGGAAAGCCCTGTTTGTAAAGTTCTAGCCATAATCAATATTCCTCTCTTTCTTTTATGCGCCCGCCTCTGATGTATGCTGCGTGATCCTGAAAACAACAAACTCTGCCGGTTTTGAAGGCGCTATTCCAATATTGCAGATCAGCCTTCCGTTCTGGATGTCGTCCTGTGTCATAGTAGATGTGCCTATATCAACAAAATAACTCTCCTCCGGTGTGGCTCCTGCGAACATTCCGTTGCGGAACATTGTATTCAAAAAGCCATTGACAGATATCCTTACCCTGTTCCATAAAGTCTCATCGTTGGGTTCAAACACGACCCATCCCGTATTTGCCCGGATGCTCTCCTCCATAAAGATGAAAAGCCGCCTGATATTGACATATTTGAACGATGTATTGCTGCTTGCAGTCCTTACGCCCCAGATACGTATCCCCTGCCCCGGAAGAGCACGGATCAGGTTCACCCCCTCCGGGTTCAGTATATCCTGCTCTCCTTTTGTAAAGCTGATATTCAGACCCGTACAGGAAACCGCCTCATTTGCCGGTGCCTTATGTACCCCTCTGCTGATATCTGTTCTGGAATACACACCCATGACAGCGCCGGACGGTGGAAAATACCCGGGCTTTTTGTTCGATCTGTCAAGATTCTGTATCCACGGATGATACATTGCCGCATAAGTGCTGTCTACCAGTCCTCTGTATTCAAGAAGCCCCCTCGTATCAGAGATATCCCGCGGCATATCAAGCACTGCGAATCTGCTCTGTGTATTCTCACAGTGCGCGATCAATGACACGATCACATCCGGCATGGTGATCCCCGGAACCGCCATGATACTCACCACGTTATTTTCAAGAAACGATTGAATGCCTGTCCGTTTCCCTGGTCCATTATCCTCACCGATAAAGGTTGCTGACGTAATGTTGTCTTTTGTCCCGTCTGCACCTCCCTCTAAGCTGACGGAAGATACCCCCTCTCCCAGAAGTAGTTCTACAGGGTTACCTGTCTCAGATATCGGTCTTGCTTTTAGTTTTACGAAAGCGCTCTCCTGCATTTTTGTATTGATATAGTGATCTGATGTAATGTGGAGGCTCATTTCTCCAAAGATCTCTGTCTCCTCTCCGCAGTTGATCTGTATCTCAAGCTCGCTGAGCCATACAAGCTTTTCAGGCACAAGAGCTTTGTCTGTCACATCGGCGGCAAAAGGATTTTCAAAAGTCACTTCATTCCCGAAAATGCGCTTAATACGGTTATATTCACCCTCTGCCTTCACAAGGCTTCCCTCCTCAAAGCCCGCTGTTGATTTTGCAAGATAGACATTCTCGTCCCTCTTCTCGAGAAGCTGCATTTTTTTCTTTGTGACCTCTGCAAAATGCAGTACAATGCGGTTGCCCCATTTGCCCTCGTTTGCAGCCTGCACAGACACATTGCCGCCTTTATAGGATGCGGCGCGGGCGTCTGACGGAACCACTCTCGCCACATAGCACCGTGTTCCGCCATTTTGAAAAAACTGCTCTACCGCCCCTGCCAGATAACGGTATTCGCCAAATTCAAACTCACTTAAATATCCTCCGTATCTGCGGATAAATCCCGCGTAGTTCGTGACCAGCTCCGGCGCTCCCGCAGCCGGTCCCCTCTCTGCAAGCCCGATAAAGCCCGCCGTGCTTGTCCCCACTCCTTCCATTCCGCGCGGGGCGCTGTCATACTCCTCCACATACACTCCCGGTGATAAATATTCTGCCATCGTATTTCTCCTTCCTGTATTAATGTGATATACCAACAGCCGTATTTATTGCTGCTGACAGTCAATAAGTTATATGATCACTTTCATCTGTCCCGGATCTGTCACTGTGATCATTCCCATGCCCCCGGCACACATAAGCTGTGAATCACTCGTCAGACAAGGCGCTCCGCCAATCAGGACTGACGGCGCTGTGGGAATCCATGTCCCCGCCGCCGCAACCATGCACGGCTGAGGCATCAATACCCCGAGCGCCGCCGCAGTCGCCGCCGCCACGCGTGGATTGGCAAGTGACGTACACATGCCGAACGACGTAATCTGTATATTCATTCCTGTATCCTGTATCACCGCCGCCGGTTTTCCCTCTGCAAGGCATATCTGCCGCGAGATGCCTGCAAGACTGCCCGGCGCTGTTCCGAACGTACAGGAGAGTAAAGCTCCTGCCGTCACTAAAGCTGCCATATGATTCCCCCTTCTTATCCTTTTCCTCCGCCTGCTATTGAATATTTAATTTCCATACTTCCGCCCGTATACTCTCACATACTTTTTCGGCTGTTTCCTGTGTGTCCTTCTCTGCAAGCACGGAATATTTCGTGCCATTCAAGGGATAAATGTCGCATTCAAATGTTTCCTTTACATATTCGCCCGGAAGATAAATCACAGACCGAAACAGCGCCGCGCACTCCATCTGCTCTGACTTATCACCCTCCATATTTACCTCATCGGAAAGTGCCGTAAAACAAAAGAAAGAATCCCTGTCTGACAGAACCGCCTGTATCCGGCTGTCTCTCCATACATATCTCAATGATTTCAACTCTGCGATCACATCTGCCGGAGCATAGCTGCTCCCGTTCTCCGTCAGACTGCGGAATACAAAGCTTCCTTCCTCTTTTGCCGCCTCCTCTGCTTTTTCTTTCAACAGCCCGCACACTCCGCTTTTCTCTTGGCTGCAGAACAAACTGATCCCGATCAGCGCGGCCGCCTGTTCTTTCTTATCCTTTCCGTCCAGCGAAGCCCCCTCTATAGCTTCTACTGCCTCTTTCACACTTTCTTCCATATCCGGCATCTCCTGCGCATTACTATCCTGCATTTCCTGTGAGCCGCTGCCACCGTTGGTTTGATCCCGCTCCAGCCGTCTGATACGCGCGCTGATCTCTTCTAATACCGTATCCTGTTCCTTTGCGCCCTCCGAATCTTCCCTGTCAAGCGCCGCCAGCCGCTTTGTCATAGTCTGTGTCCGCTCATTATAAAGTGTCTCCAACTCCTTCTGCGTTTCTGACAGATCTTTTTCATTCCATTCCTCAGCAAGCTTCGCGCTTAACTCCTCATAATATTCCAGCTCCTTCTCCGCCATGCTGTTTTCATTCCCGTCGGCAAGCCTTTTTGCCTCCGGTATCAGCCTTTCAGCAAGTAATTTTTTCTCCGCTTCCTTATCTGTTCCGATGCCTGACCTGATGCTGTCAAGCGCCGCCATCTCAGACAATATGCTTTTCAGAGAATCCTCGTCCCTATTTTCTGCCGCTCTCAGTACTTCTTCTGCCAGTTCGTCCTCCACTGATGTGAGAGATGAAAGGACGTCGGAAGAATTGATCCCTTCGTCCGCCAGTGCATCGAGACGCGCCTGTACTTTTTTCAGAGTATTTCCGATTACCGTGAGCAGTTCACTTCCATCCTCTGTCCGATTCCCGGACGCCGCCATGCTCATAAGATCATTCAACGGACTAACGGTCTTCTCATACACAAGTCCTCTTCTTTCAGCGTCCACTTTGCCCATCACCTGACGAAGCATTTCCGTCCTTGTCCCTGCCCCCTCTTGCGATATTATATTCCTGTAAGACCGGTCAAGTGTTTCCAGCATGCCGTCAAGCCGCGCCGTCTGTTCGTCCCGTATATTCCGGTCAAAAAATTCTGCGATAAGCGATGTGTCCGCTCCGCCGTTTTCCATAATCTGCATCCGGTTTGCCAGCTCATCGAATTCAGGAAGCTTATTGAGGCTGTACGGATCTGTCAGGTCAAAAATATTGACCGGTTCCTCTGTCCGCAGATCATACGTTATACCATCTGCCCGGGTATGGTGTGTAAAAAGAAGCTCTGCGATCTCACTGTCCTCCACCTTTACTGCGCTTTCCGTGATATCCTCCAAAGACTGCGCGCTGTCAAGACAATACCATGCTCCTCCTCCGAGTTCTGACTTATAGTACATCTCTGTCTGGCCCGACTGCTCCGCTGATTCTGCCGCGATCTTATAGATCGTGTCATCTGCCGTATCTAAATGTATCAGATGTGTCCCGACTGCCAGAGTTGTTTCTCCGATTTCTTCCGGCAGGATGTGTATTGCAGAAGCTTCATCAAACATTGCATACGATGTATTTTCTCCCGAAAAATATAGCGTTGATATGATTATCGATGATACCACCGCAAACATGACTCCCGTCAGGAAGGCCCTTTTCTGCAGAATATTTTTTCCCCGGTTCATTTTCTTCACTCCCCTCCCTTAAGTTCCCCTTCAAACACCGTCGGATCAATCTCACAGAAATATAAAAGATCTTCTTCTGCATACAGTCTTACCTCTGCCTTGTCTATGCCGTCCAGCACAAGAGCCAGATGCCTAAGCTCCTTCCCTGCTTCTGTTCTCTCTCCGATCCTCGTACCGTTTACCCACAGTTCGTAAGATGTGATTCCTCTGTCATCATTCGCCGGTACGGAAATGCCAAACACAAACAGGTTATCTTCTACCTTTGTCCGGATGTAGTATGAGAGTTTATACGTTTCTCCTTCCTGTTCTTCCTTCCCCAATACCGTCATCTCCTCATATTTCGCCTTTAACTTTGCATCACCGGATGTATACTCAGTCAGCGCCCCGCAGGTCAGCCTGTCAAAAGAATATAAGAGACTGTTGAACTCTTTCAATGCTTCCAGCATATCGGCCTTAAGTTCTTCAAAGGACTGTTTCTCTTCCAAATATTCTTTGTAAGGCACTTTCCCAATTTTATTGAGCACCTTGGTCTTCCCCAGCGCTTCCTCCTGATCTTCTGATGATTTTTTAAGCGATTCATAAGAATTTCTTGCTGTGACCAGGGCTTCGAAGCTGTCGGATATATTTTCCTCAAGCGCCTTTTTCACGCTCTCTTCCTCATTTTTCTTATCCATATATTCCAGAGTGTCCGTGAGCAGAACATAAGGGTCGTCCTCAATATACCTCACCCCGTCCAGGGAGCCTTTGAACCACTCTTTCGGTATCTTGATAAACAGGATGCGTATACTTCCCTCCCATGTCTGCTCGATCTTTTCCATGAAACTGTCATAAGCGCTCTTAAATGCCTCCTGGTCGATCTCTTCTCCCGCTTTTGCCTGTGTGATATAGCTGCGTATCACATCCATTTTCCGCCCATACCAACTGTCCATCAGTCTCTCGTTCGTCTCAAGGCTCAGTAGAGCCAGTTTTGTATCTAATTTCGCCTCATAACAGGCGTGGTCATTTTCCAGAGCATGTGCTTTCATTCCCTCCAGCACGCTCCGTTCAAGTTCTGTCGTGACAAGCGGATCTTCAAAACGATATCCTGTCGATATATCTAAGCCGGTCACCTCTGAAAGCTTCTTCTTTGCCGTCTGCAACTCCCTTAGCTGTATACTTAGTTCGCTGTCCAGTTTCTCGGCTAATTTCTGTATAGTGTCTGTATCCTCTTCCGATGCCTGCCCTGTCTTTCTTTTTATCTTTGTCCTCTCCGCTTCGTTGTCAAGTTCCTTCTTCCTCTCCTCTGTAAGCTCAGCTTCCATCTGGCTGACATATGCATCTGCATACAGGGTAGAAACCTCTTCTATGATCTCATATTTTAGATCGTCCTTTTCGTGTTTTAATGACGTGATCTCACATTGAATCCGCACTGGTTCGTACTGCCATTCATAAGAATCTGCAAGATCAGGCTGTTCCGGGAACTGAAAACTTAGCAGAGGACTCCAGCGGAATGTACTCATATCCTTTTTCTTTAACGCCGCCTTAACCGCTTCTGTATATTTAACTTCTTCGAGAGTGATCTTCGTCTCTATATCCCGGTAAGTGCCGCTGTTATCCAGCGCCAGAGAACGGGCCTGTTCAAGCGTCAGTACAGATTCTCCCGCCGCCTGCACATTTCGGAGAAAGAAATCTGGAAATGTCATATTGCACAACAGGAGCAGAATAAAAAAGACATTTCTGTACTTTTTCATGATCTTCACCTCCATTTCACGTTGCCTCTATCATGTAAAACAAAAATTTTTTATCGCCGGACAATTTTTCATCTGATTCAAAAAAGAACGTATACCGAAATCCCTCATTTTCATATACCTCAATCCAGAACTCCAATCCATTCTCTGTCCCTTCTACCTCATATACATTCTCCATACTCTTTGTGACTGTGACAGGACTTTCACTGTCAGCGCCGACATCTTCCGCGCAGCCATCTCCCCGCATGCAGATCCATGCGATCATATCCTGTATCGACGCTTTTGTTATCCCGTGATAGATACTGCCTCCGAGGCTGTTTGCGATCTCTTTATAAGTATCTGCCTGTTCCCGTCCTGCACGGAATTCATCTGATAAAATATAAAGTGATTCCACCGTCCATTCCCCGTCCAGCGCATCTCCGCTCCCGACTGCACAGTACACGGCGTCTATATCTTCCATAAATACCGACAGCCTGTCCTCAAATTCATAGATCTCCTGCTTTCCCGTATATTTTTCTGCCGTCTGCGCAGTCGGGATGCCTGCCAGCTCTTCATATACAATACCGCCGTTCAAAAAATTCCCTTCATATATCTTCCTCCCCTGTCTGTCAAAGAGTTTTCCCGCACCGGACGGAACTCCTTCCTGCAATTCCCCCTCATATTGCCTTACATTTCCCGTCTGATACAAAATTCCTTCTCCGCTGTATACATTGTCCTCAAACTCACCTTTATAGACAAGATTTCCGTCCTTGTCATACAGCACGCCGCTGCCGTTTACACCGCCTCCTTTTACCTCTCCGATATATGCAGTATGTCCGTCCGACGCCCGTATTTCTGCCTTCCCGCTGTAAAATTTCAGAAAGAAGGAATCATAGTCGAACACAGGGCATTCTGAATAATTCAGCGCCCCGCCGGATTTCAGAAAAAAGACAGCCGCAAGACAGAAAAGCGCAAGCCCGGTCACAATGATACAGCCTAATTTTTTTGACACTCTCCAAAAAAAGAAATTAAAATAGTCTTTCTCGTTCTTCGGAGCCACCCTCATAAGCTGCGGGAGCTTTTTTTTCATATGTTTGATACCTTTAACCGCATTTTTTAAAATTTTTATTATCCCGCTCATCCGAATCCCTTTCCTGCGATCCCGTGCAGAACCTCTGTCCCTATCGTTCCAAATGACTCTGAAAACATCTGCATGAATGGTATTTCGCCAAACGCAAGCTGCATGATACATATAACCAGTACCAGAACCATAAACAGGGTCAATATGACTGAGACCGCACTGAATCCCCTCTGCCACAGCCCTTCCGGTACGGCCTGCCACACATTTTTTCCTCTTCTCTTCCGTACGGGATCTTCCAGGTCTTTATACAACTCGGAAAACGTGTGATATCCTCCTCTGGCCAGCTTTTTTCCTGCCAGTTGTGCAAACAGGTCTTCTCCCTTCCGGCCGCCCGTCTCATCCTGTCCTGTTGCATCAATACACATCTGCACGCATAGCCTGACGCAGTCCTTTTCTGACTTTGACACATCCATTTCTTTCAGAGAAAGATCAAAAGTAAAGTACAATGTGCCGTCTTTGCGAATATTCAGCGCTTTTTGCTTGAGAATAAGATACAATATCCAGGCAGGAACCCGCTCTTTCATACACAGGGCCACAATCCTCCGGCACATTTCCTTTCTTTCCTTCCGGCTGTGTTCTTGCGGATTCCAGAATTTAAAAAACGGTCTTTTTTCCTCTGCGGGAAAGAGGAAACCGATGCCCTTCCCGAAGGCGAAATATTCAAGGTACGTTCCCCTCACTGCTTCATCTATAAGAGACCTGATAGCTCTTCTGTCTTTTACGTACCATAAAATATATTCTCCTGTTTCCTGTCCGCCTCTTTTCCTCCCTCTGCACAGGATAACATCATTTACTTTCGATTCGATCAATGTTCCTGCATAGTCGAGTTCAAAAGTACCGGTCTGATCTCCGAACATATCCTAGCCTCCTACAACCGCATACACATAGGCACAGACAGCAGGCTGTTCTTCGCAGTATATCCTGATCTCGTACACCCCCCGTTTGAACGGAGCCGTATAGACCCCATCCTCATCAAGTCTGCCGCTCCCCTTCTCCGACAGTTCATATCTCAGTCTGCATGGTTCCATATTCTCAAACTTTACTTCAAAAAAGTACTTTTGCCCTGGTTTAAGATCGACCGTGGCCTCTTTTGGAACAATCCTTCCCTGCTTCCCTTTGTCTTCTGTTTTCCATTCCGGATGACCCGCCTCCGCAGTGAGCCTGACAGCCATCCAGTTTACAGACAAGAGCACCGTATTCTGCTGTCCGACCAGTTTCACCGCCACCTGAAAGCATCCCCTGTCCTCCCATACTCTCACCGCTGTTTTTACAGATGTTGTACCGGGAATCTCTCTGCGGAACAGACCAGTCTCTCCATATACAATACTTTTTCCGTTCTTATTTGCCCCGGCTGTACCGCCCGGTTCATTAATTCCGACAGACACATACACCTTTCCTCTGCCAAGCCAATGAAATATCTCTTCCGAAAGACAGATTCCTCCCTTTCGCAGCTTTTCCGGCAACGGAATCTCCAGAGTGCCGCTGGCGATCTCCGGGACTGCCGTTACGCCGGTCCATTCCGCATTCTGTTTTTGCAGACTGCCATTTTCCAATGCCGGCTGCGGCGGATCGCCGTCCGCCTCTGACGACTCTGCATCAGTCAGTATTTCCGGCGATGCCGACGGCGTCTCCAGACGGCTTTCCACCCATGTGCCGTCTCCGTAAAAGGCCCTGTACTCCGCCCGCTTTGCCTCGTCTGCCGGAACTGCCAGATAAGTCCGTCCTGCCTCCTGCCCGACATGATCCAGCACACATGCTGACTTCGTATGTCCCATATAGAGGAGCGCAAGCTTCACATAGTCGTTTCTCGTCTCCCCTGCCCTCATCTCAAGGCTTGTTCTCCCAAGTGACCGAAAAATAAGAGAATCCGGTTCTTCATCTGTCAAAAAGATTTTGACTTCCGTTTCCTTTTTTTTCCCGTATTTCACAAGAACAGACGATTCCTTCAGAGAAGTATCATCCGCATACAGCCAGTATTCATATATCCTTCGCCTCCCACTGCCAAGAGCCGGCATATTCTCCTGTATTTTCATTCCTCTGCTGCCGTCCGCAGCCCGAAATGCCGGAAACTGCAGCTCAAGAGAGAAGGGCAGCTCCTTTTTCACTGACGAAAGCTTCTCTGCCTCCACACAGAATTTTATCTTTCTCCCCCTGCATACATTAGCGGGCATTTTAAAAATCAATCTGTAGTCCTTGTTCCTGAATATCTCTGTCTCGACAAAAACTCCGAGTCAAGCCTGAATTCCCGTCCCTCTTTCCGGTTTACTACATACACCGGCTTTATCTCTTCCTCCCTGTATCTCAGGCAGAGACTTAAAACGTCAACGTCTTCCCTGTATCCCTCAACCGCTGACAGTTTTTTCACAACTGACTCTCCGATCACGATCTCCCGGCCCAGCGGATCTACAGCGGCTCCGCTCTCCACCAGAATTGAGAGACCGTCAAGGTTAAACACATTAAGTCCGCACAAGATTCCGCTGCCCAACACCATCTGGTTAAAAAACCTTCTCCTGTATTCCAGATAAGTCTGTTCTGCTTTAAAATCAGGTGTTGTAAGCATCTTCCCCGGATAATATCTGTTTTTTTCAAATGGAAGCATCTGCATCAGATCCATAGCCTATCCTCCCTAAATATTTTCGATAAGTCCTCAGCTTTAGCAGCTCCTTTATATCCTTTGCCACTCTTTTGGTATATGTGCAGAAAACAGTTTCGTCAAAATATAAGATTCTTTTGGCAGTATCTACCTTCCTGACCTGCTTTAAGTTCGCCAGCGTAGAAGCTCTTGTCTTAAAAAAATATTCCGGAAGTTCTCTTTGGAGCGGCGTAATATCCGCGCGCAGCTTTCCAGTGCCCGCCCTCATCACCACCTCGCAGTAATGAGTTGATTTGATTGTTTCAATATAGTAAATATCCTTCATCATGATTTTGAGCCACATCTCTTCTTCATTAAAAACATAGATGTAATCTCTGTCTCCCACCATTAGACCTCCTTAAACCCTCATCCTGAGAAATCATAATCACTGGAAATACAATATAGCATTTTCAAAAAAAATCTCGCGAAAGTCATAGTTTGTCGAAAATTGTCATGATTTGGGACAACGGTAAAATAAACGCGAATTTGAATATCAGTAAATTATGACCTCTCAACAGAGGTTACAGTGTTTTAATAAAATCCTCCAAAAGCCTTGAAAATAAAGGATTTATCGCAATGTG
>CAJFQC010000017.1 GCA_904418845.1 uncultured Ruminococcus sp.
TTCAGGGAACGCTTGACGGTCACGGAGCTGCGGGACAAGGCCGCTGCCAGCTCCACAATGGGGAACCGGACAAACAGTATCCCGTTGGTATCCTCCGCATCAGCTTCAAAGATTGTTCAATTTCTACTCGTTCACGCAATGCTTCATTAGATTTTTTTATGTATGCAATAAACAACACTAACGCAATCATACTAATAAAAGCAAACAAACTTATAAAATACACAAGTAATTGATAATTAACTTTCGATACATATTCTTCTGCATAGTAAAATCCTGTAATTACGGCCGACAATATTACAATCATACTAAGCACAATGATCATAATCTTTTTTTCTATGAATCCAAATATTTGACTTCCAATTTTTGTATTTCGTTTTTGAATTTTTTTTAAAAAAATCAAAAAAATAAGACCTGTGATCGCTTTCCAAAAACTTATATACATATATTCGCCAATCCAGTGTCTTATCGTCATGCCAACAATTTCATCTAAACTGCCCAATAAGCAAACAAGCACAAGCATTCGAAATATTTTTTCTCCACCTCTTCCCTCCGCCATACCATACACTGTCATATATGCAAATATATACATTAATATCAAACTATTATTGCCTGCCCGCATCAAACACAATGCAAAAAATATTCCAGCTATAATTGCAGTTCTCCACTTTTTTACTTTCGTCCCAAAAAATATTTCTAACCCTATTGAATATCTTATGACTTCCAGAAAATAATTTATTATTAATATCCGTACATCCATTCACCTATACCTAAATAAAAACTCCTCATAGACTTTTTCAAATTCCTTCTTTTTAGCTCTGGGAATCCTAATTTCTAAATCAGCTATTTTTACAATTCCACGTCTATAGGATTCTATAAAATCCAAATTAACGACATATTTTCTATCTGCTCTATAGAATAATCTGCTATCCAGAGTGGAAAACAATTTTGTCAATGATACATCTTTTCTCATCATCCCTTTTTTATTCACAGCAACTCCCACATAACTTTCATATGCCTTTGCGTATAAAATGTCCTTCTGCTGAATGTTATATGGGATTCTGTTCATATATAACTCTACATTTTCAATGCCGATCATTAACTCAATAGCCTCATCTAATGCCATGAAAATCTCTTCATCATCAAAGGGTTTTGTAACAAATCGGAATGCACTGATCCTAAACGCTTCCTTAAAACGATCCTCTCTGGCAGTAGCCATGATAATTTTACATTGCACATTTTTCTTCTGTATCATAGCCCCAATTTCAATCCCATCTAAACCAGGCATTTCAATATCGAGAAAAAGCAAATCTAATTCCTGTATTAAATCAAGAACTTCTGTCCCGCCATAAAATTTAAAAATTTCATATGCAGATCCTTTTTTATCCAAATAATGAGAAATAATATTACTTAGTTCTTCCACTATTAATGGAAAATCATCGCATATCCCAACTTTTATTTTTCTCATACAATTCAACCTCAATTACTTCACTATGTATCTGGCTATCCAAGGTAAATGTAGCACAAAAACCTAGTAACCGCAAGCAATGCATTCAATCTTCCGTAAGATTACGCCCTCGAATGAAAAATCAAATTCCACCCTCATGCTAAATTTAGTCTTATATCCCGACATACTTATACTTTACGCTTTTTAGCGCCTCTTATTTACAGTAGAAAAGAAGTGCCTATTCGCAAACAAAAAGCGGCTGCCGCCTAAATAGCTCTTACCACAGGCAGCTGCCGCACATAAATAGAGTATAAAGCCATCTTGGTTGACTCAAAACCTGGAACCAAAATTTCACTAAAAGATTTACAGTTGGATGAATTGTCCCCTCTCATTTTACAAGGACAGTTCTTTATATGATTCTATAGAATCACCCGTAAATCCCCTCTATTCCGAAAAGGCACTTATTTATCTTTAAATTCAGGCTTTGACCTGCTCTTCTAATACTTCCGCTGCTTTCGCAAGAGCGTCCGGAATGCCGGCCGGATTCTTACCGCCCGCCTGCGCCATGTTCGGACGTCCGCCGCCACCGCCGCCGACGCATCCCGCGATGCCCTTGACGAGGTTTCCTGCATGTGCGCCCATCTTCATCGCACCGTCTGTAGCTGTAGCCATAAGGCTCACTTTTCCGCTATCTGCGGACGCGAGCACAACGACGCCCTCACCCAGCTTCTCTTTGAGCTGATCACCCAGATCTCTTAAACCGTTCATATCCACACCGTCAATCTGAGCCGCAAGAAGCTTTACGCCTTTTACTTCTTTCACCTGATCCATCACATCACCGGCAGCCTCCTGAGCCATCTTGCTCTTTAAGCTTTCCACCTCACTGTGAAGAGACTTATTCTCCGACAGCATATGATTGATCTTATCTGTCAGATTATCCGGGGTCGCCTTGAGAATATGTGCCGCATTTCTTAACTTTTCCTCTATGTCAGCATAGTATTTCATCAGACCGTCAGAAGTCAGCGCCTCGATACGACGCACACCTGCCGCAACACCTGTCTCGGAAATAATTTTAAACGCCATAATCTCAGACGTGTTGCTCACATGTGTGCCGCCGCAGAACTCGATTGAAAACTCGCTCATATTGATGACGCGCACAATGTCGCCATACTTTTCTCCAAAGAGAGCCTGCGCGCCTGTCTTCTTTGCTTCTTCAATAGGCATGTTCTTCGCCACAACAGGAAGTCCTTTGGATATCTGCTCGTTTACAATATCTTCCACTTTCTTTAATTCTTCTGCTGTCAAAGCAGAAAAATGTGTAAAGTCAAATCGCAGCCTGTCCTCATTAACACTGGAGCCTGCCTGCTCCACATGAGTTCCCAGAACCGTGCGAAGCGCTTTCTGAAGAAGATGGGTTGCACTGTGGTTTCGCGCGGAGAGAGCCCGCTTCTTAGCATTGACCTCAAGAGAAACCTTATCTCCCACTTTGATCATGCCCTTTGTCATAACCCCCACATGACCGATCTTTCCTCCTAAGAGCTTCACAGTGTCTTCTACCTTGAACTCGCCCTCTGCTGTACGGATGTATCCTGTGTCAGCCTCCTGACCGCCGCTTGTGGCATAGAAAGGAGTTTCATTTACAAAGACAGTTCCCTTTTCTCCCTCTGAGAGTGCGTCTGCAAGTTCTGTCTCTGTCGTAAGAACAGTCACGTCAGACTCCCAGCTTAAGTTCTCATATCCAATAAAGGTACTTGTTACACTAGGATCAATGGACTCGTACACCGTCACGTCAGCTCCCATGTAGTTGGTCACTTCACGGGCGTTTCTTGCCGTCGTTCTCTGCACTTCCATGGAGGATTTGAATCCTTCCTCGTCCACGTCCATCCCTTTCTCCTCAAGGATCTCTTTCGTCAGATCCAGCGGGAAGCCATATGTGTCATAAAGACGGAATGCGTCGTCACCACTCAATGTCTTCCTGCCTTTTGCCTCCATGCCGGCGATCATCTCTGCAAGGATGCCAAGCCCCTGATCAATGGTTTTATTAAACTGTTCTTCCTCTTTTGCAATAACCTTGAGGATGAACTCTTTCTTCTCTTCCAGCTCGGGATATCCGTCCTTTGATCCTGCGATAACTGTCTGTGCCAGTTCCGGCAGGAATCCCTTGTGAATGCCCAGAAGCCTTCCGTGACGGCAGGCACGTCTTAAGAGACGACGGAGCACATAGCCGCGTCCCTCGTTGGACGGCATGATACCGTCGGATATCATAAATGTTACGGAACGGATATGGTCTGTGATGACACGGATGGACACGTCATTATCATAGTCATTACCGTACTCCTTGCCCGCAAGCCCGCACACATGGTCTCTGAGAGCCTTGATTGTATCTACATCAAAGATAGAATCCACGTCCTGCACGACAGATGCCAGACGCTCCAGCCCCATTCCCGTATCAATATTCTTTTGTTCCAGTTCTGTGTAGTTGCCGTTTCCGTCATTGTCAAACTGTGTGAACACGTCGTTCCAGATCTCCATATAACGGTCGCAGTCGCAGCCTACCGTACAGCCCGGCTTGCCGCAGCCATACTTCTCGCCCCTGTCATAATATACTTCCGAGCAGGGACCGCAGGGACCAGATCCATGCTCCCAGAAGTTGTCTTCTTTTCCAAACTTAAAGATGCGTTCCGCCGGGATACCCATCTTTTTGTTCCAGATCTCAAACGCCTCGTCATCGTCCACATACACGGACGGATACAGACGGTCCGGATCAAGACCGACTACATCGGTCAGAAACTCCCACGTCCACTGGATCGCTTCCTCTTTAAAATAATCTCCGAAGGAGAAGTTCCCGAGCATCTCAAAAAACGTACCGTGGCGAGCGGTCTTTCCCACATTCTCGATATCACCGGTACGGATACATTTCTGACAGGTCGTCACACGCTTCCTCGGCGGGATCTCTTGTCCTGTAAAATACGGTTTTAACGGCGCCATTCCGGAATTGATAAGAAGCAGGCTCTTATCATTGTGCGGCACCAGAGAAAAGCTCTTCATCGCAAGGTGTCCCTTGCTCTCAAAGAACTCAAGAAACATTTTTCTAAGCTGGTTTACTCCATATGGCTGCATTGCTATAATCCTCCTCTTTCGCTCCAAAAAGCCTGTTTTATAATATATCACAGAGGGGCGTATTTGTAAAGCAAACGCCGAAAGAGCAGCGCCATTTTCAGGAGCTGCTCTTTTATTATATATTTTACTTTTAATTATTTCAGTTCGATCTCTTCCAGCTCTTTTGCAGGAACCGCTTTCGTTGAATTCTTGACAAAGGCAGCCAGATTCTTCTTCGCCTTTACAACCGGGATATTTGTTCCGGCGCCTGCAATACATCCGCCCGGACATCCCATACCCTCGA
Source organism: uncultured Ruminococcus sp. (assembly GCA_904418845.1). Lineage (GTDB taxonomy): Bacteria > Bacillota > Clostridia > Lachnospirales > Lachnospiraceae > Mediterraneibacter. The sequence continues at coordinate 4,848 of CAJFQC010000017.1, forward strand.
TCAGGCATCCGTTCATGCGCCCTGCCTTTGCAAGTGTTAATATCTTCTTACACTCGGCAAGACCTTCCGCATGCTCGATGCTGACATTCACGTCAGGATAATATTCATTGATACACTTCTCGATGGCCTCTGCCACACCGCCCGCACAGCCGTAACCGCGGCCGGCTCCCGTCGCGTCGTGGAAAGAGGACTCAGCCTCGTATTCCGTCAGGTCAATTCCTTTGGCATCGAACATCGCCTGCATTTCCTCGAAAGTGACAACAAAGTCCACGTCACTTCTGACGCTTCTTCTGGACGCCTCCAGTTTCTTTGACGCGCACGGCCCGATAAATACAACTCTTGCGTTGGGATGCTCTTTCTTGATCGTCCTTGCGGTAGCCACCATGGGAGTAAGTTCCTGAGAGATCTGGTCAATCAGATCAGGGAAGAACTTCTTAGCCATCACCGCCCATGACGGACAGCAGGAGGTCAGGAGGAAGGGAAGCTCTCCTGTCACCACCTTATCCACATAATGATGCGCCTCCGCGATAGCTCCGATATCCGCGCCCAGCGCCACTTCGTATACCTCGGAGAATCCCAGTTCCCTGAGCGCTGCCTTGATATTTCTCGGAGTGATATTGTCTCCAAACTGTCCCACAAATGCCGGAGCAATCTCAGCGATGACTTCCTCGCCCTCGGAGAGCGCTCTCGCAAGCTGGAATATCTGCGATTTATCGGAGATCGCGCCAAACGGACAGCTTACCATACACATACCGCAGGAAACACATTTGTCATTATCAATAAACGCCCTCCCGTATTTGTCTGATACGATGGCATCCACACCGCATGCTTTCTGGCAGGGGCGCTCTTTCTTCGCGATTGCATCATAAGGACAGACAGATTTACATTTCCCGCACTTAATACATTTCTCCTGATCAATGTAAGAGCGTCCGTTCACCATAGAAATGGCGTCCTTAGGACAGACCTCCTGACACGGATGCGCAAGACATCCTTTACAGACGTTGCTCACTTCGTATTTATTCTCTTCACAGCTCTCACATGCCGAAGGAATAACCTGCATAAGCGGCGGCTCATAATATTTCTCGGAAATATTGCTTGCCTCGACCCCGGCCGTCAGATGGACCGGCTTGTTCTCCGGCCGCAGAGAAAGCCCCATCGCCAGTCTCAGGCGCTCTCTTACAATGGCGCGCGAACGGTATGTACTCTCTCTGTATTTCTGCGTATCATCGTTTACGATCTCATAAGGAATCGCCTCCATATCATCCAGAAGCGTACCGGCATCCGCTTTAAATCCCAGTTTTGCCACCTCTGTAAATACTCGTCTGCGGATCGCCCTTACCGGGGTCTGTAATCCTCTCATCATAGACTCCATGCTCTCATCCTCCTGATCTTTCTCAATACCAGAGACGATTCCCCGGCATCTGTTTTCATGCTATATCAAATATATCTTTTTGTGAAAAAGTTGTCAACAGATGTATCTAAGCTAAAACAATAAAATTTCCTATGCAAAAAGCTCCTGCGCGTAATGTACGGACTGCATGGCGTCCTTTCCGTAGAAATCTGCTCCGATCATATCCGCGTACTCCTGATTGAGCACTGCTCCGCCCACCATGACCCTGCACTGAGGAGCTTTTTCCCTGAGCAGCTTTATTGTCTCTTCCATGCTTACCACCGTGGTCGTCATAAGAGCGCTCAGTCCCACGAGACGTACTTCCTTATCAATCACAGTATCCACTATCTTCTCCGGCGGGACATCCTTGCCAAGATCAATCACGTCAAAGCTATAATTTTCCAAAAGTACCTTAACGATGTTCTTTCCGATATCATGGATGTCACCCTTGACCGTGGCGATGACGATGGTCCCTTTCTTTTCCTGCACTTCCCCGCTCTTGTCCATTCTTTCCTTAAGCACGGCAAAAGCACTTTTTGCCGCCTCCGCGCTCATGAGAAGCTGGGGAAGGAACACGATTCCCTTCTCGAATCCCTCTCCCACCCGGTTGAGGGCCGGGATCAGTTCTTCGTTGATGATATCCAGCGGCGCCTTTATCTGAGAAAGCTCTGCCGTGATACTGTGGGCGTCCTCTTTCAGCCCCTTTTCAATGGCTGCCGCAAGAGACAGCCCCGTTCCACCCGGCGCACCGACGCCTGATATCTCCGCTCCTGAAACCCCTGCAGACGCACTGTTCTTTCCTGCCGTCATATTCACACTTTGCGCCTGCACAGCGCTGTATCTTTCAATATATCTCCCGCAGTTCTCATCCAGCCCCATAAGCGCGTGATACGCATACCATGCCCGCATCATATCCTCAGACGCAGGGTTTATGATTCCCGCGCTAAGTCCGTTCATCATTGCCAGCGTATAAAACGCAGCATTGATAATCGGACGGTTGGGAAGCCCGAAGGAAATATTGGACACTCCAAGCACGGTGTTCACTCCGATCTCGTCCCGCAGACGGCGCAGTGTCTCCATGGTCACTTTTGCCCCTTCCGGTTCGGAGCTGATGGTCATGGCAAGGGCATCGATCACAATATCCTTTTTCTTGATACCGTATTTCTCCGCTTCTGTAATAATCCTTTTTGCAATACGGACACGCCCGTCTGCGTCGGCGGGGATACCGCTCTCATCCAGCGTAAGGCCGATGACTACTCCGCCGTACTTCTGGATGAGCGGGAATACTTTGTCCATTGAATCCTGTTTTCCGCTGACAGAATTGACCATTGCCTTCCCGTTATAGATACGCAGCGCATTCTCCATTGCCACTGGATCTACAGTATCGATCTGAAGCGGCAGACTGACAACGCTCTGAATCTCCTGCACGACTTCTTTCATAAGCGCCGGCTCATCAATATCCGGCAGTCCCACGTTCACATCTAGTATGTGCGCTCCATTGTCCTGCTGAGCGATCCCTTCCCTCAGGATATAGTCCAGATCATGCTCTTTTAACGCCTGCTTAAACCGCTTCTTTCCTGTGGGGTTGATGCGCTCTCCGATGATCTTGGAGCTCTCACCCGCACCCGCAGCGTTATCTAAGATCACGCTCCGTCCGTAGGAAGACACGACAGTATATGCTTTTTCTTTCACCGGCTCCGGCTCCATCCCGCGACAGAGTTCTGTCATAGCCCGGATGTGCTCTGGTGTAGTCCCGCAGCAGCCTCCGATCACGGACGCGCCCATCTCTACGATTTTCTTCATAAACTGCGCGAACTCCTGCGGCTCCACATCGTAATACGTCTGACCCGCCTTCTGCTTTGGAAGTCCTGCGTTAGGCTTTACAATCACCGGCACAGAAGAGACTCTCAGTACTTCTTCGAGGATCGGCAGCATCTGCTCCGGCCCCATTCCACAGTTGATGCCAAGGGCATCCACCCGCAGCCCCTCTAAAAGAGCGACGACAGAATGCACGTCTGCCCCTGTGAGCAGCTTGTGCCTGTCGTCAAATATCACTGTCGCCGTCACGGGAAGGGCGGTATTTTCCTTTGCCGCCAAAACCGCTGTCTTTAACTCATATGTGTCACTCATCGTCTCAATATGGATCAGGTCCGCTCCCGCCTGCTCCCCAAGGACCATAACTTCTTTGAACGCTTCATAGGCAGTCTCAAACTCCAAGTCGCCCATTGGTTTTAAAAGCTTTCCCGTAGGACCCACATCCAGGGCAGTATAAACCTTTCTTTCACATCCTGCTTCCTCTGCCGCAGCCTTTACGTGTGACACAGCACTCTTTACGATCTCCTCAAGGGTACATCCGTCATCATGGAATTTCAGCGCGTTGGCCCCGAATGTATTTGTGAGTACGATGTTACTGCCCGCCTCGATATAGCGTCTGTGTATCTCCCGGATCTCCTCCGGGTGCGCCAGGTTCCATGTCTCCGGCAGTTCACCGGGAGCAAGCCCTTTTTCCTGAAGCAGGGTTCCCATCCCGCCGTCAAAATATATAAGTTCTTTTCCAAGTCGTTCTCTGAGCATGTATCTGTCCTTTCTGTCGTATCTGTCTTATCGTCTGTACTCACAGTCTGCTTTCCCGCACGCTTCGCATCCTGCCACAGGGCATCTCTCCTTCACCGGACTCGCTCCGATCAGGGCTGTCACAGATTTCGTAGGCGTCATCATAAAACTATCTGTCATGGTAAGCCCGATAGTCTTTGCGCAGTCAAGCATTCTCATGAGGGGCTGTTGGTATGTAATGTCAAAATCACCATATCCGGGACTGAACCGCGGCCTTAAATACAAACCTTCCCTTTCCAGCTCCACCCCAATGGCAAGCTGCCTCTCATCGCAGTATTCTTCCAGAAGAACTGCCGCGCACGACTGAAAGACAACAGCCTCCGCCATATCTGATAAGGATACCCTGGCAATCAGCCGGTCCGTTCCCGCACCCAGGGTCGCCCCGAAGAGTACAGCCTTCACACAGCCTTTTAAATTCCGACTGAGACTGTTGCTTTCTATCTCCATATTCCCAATAATGTTTTTGCCCTCCTCTGTCTGTTCAAGATTAAAAATGCGCCATACAGACTTTGGGGATATCGTCCGTTCTAATTTCGCGAACGCATCCTCAATCAGCGCCAAAGTCTTCTCATCTGCCGCATTTCTTCCATATCCCAGATAGCGGACGGCCTCTTTCGTCCGTCTGTCCATCTTCTGTCTCCTGTGTTCAGCGCCGGCATATAAAGAGCGGTACACCTTACGCTTTTATGATCTCTGACAAGTTGCCCATAATCGCTGCCGCCACATCCGGCTTGTTCATCGTATAGATGTGGATATTCTTTACGCCGTTTGCCAGCAGATCGATAATCTGGTCTGTCGCATAGGCGATCCCCGCCTGTTTCATGGCAGCCGGAGAATCTCCGAACCGGTCCAGTATCGCAAGGAATCTCCGGGGAAATACGGTCCCTGACAACTCCTGGCTCCGTTTCATCTGTGAAGCGCTGGTAATAGGCATAATCCCCGGAAGCACCGGAGCCGTGATGCCTGCTTCCCGTATCCGGTAGAGGAAGTTATAATGAATATCATTATCAAAAAACATCTGCGTGGTCAGAAAATCAACCCCGCTGTCCACCTTCTGTTTCAAATATCGGATATCATCTTCCTTGTGATCGTTCTCTACATGCCCCTCCGGGTAACACGCGGCACCGATACAAAAATCCCCATGCTTGCGGATCTCTTCCACCAGCTCATAGGCATAGCGGAAACGGTCTTTGTCCGGGAAGGACACATTCGGGGGGATATCCCCGCGCAGTGCGAGGATATTCTCTATTCCGAGTTCTTTTAAGTTTTTGATAACGCTGCGCACTTCCTCCTTTGTGGATGACGCGCAGGTCAGATGGGCAAGACTTAGAACGCCCAGATCATTCTTTATATGCGAGGCGATCTTCGCAGTATTTTTGCTTGTGCCGCCGCCCGCCCCGTAGGTCACACTGATGAACGCGGGATCAAGCTTTGCCATCTCATCCGTTGCTGTGGCCACCTTGTCAAAGCCCTCGTCCGTCTTAGGCGGAAATACTTCAAAGGAAATATGTATCCCGTCTTTCTTTAGTCTGTCAATAATCTTCATTCGGTAAAATTTCTCCTGTCATCTTCTGTCTTGTCTATTCTCCGATCAGTTCTCTGTAAAGATCTTCATACTGTTTCGCAGAGGTCTTCCATGAGAAATCCTGACTCATTGCACGCTCTACGATCTTGTTCCAGTCTCTCTTTTTATCGTAGTAGATCCTCTCGGCATAACGGACAGTATTCAGCATTTCATGCGCATTGTAATTGCAGAAGCTGAATCCTGTTCCGGTCTTTTCGTATTCATTGTACGGCTCTACCGTATCTTTAAGTCCGCCCGTCTCGCGCACGATCGGAAGTGTTCCGTATCGAAGACTCATAAGCTGGCTCAGTCCGCATGGTTCGAACAGGGACGGCATCAGGAACGCGTCACAGGAAGCGTAAATCTTGTGTGACAGTTCATCAGAATAATAGATATTCGCGGATACCTTTCCTGAATATTTCCATGCAAAGTGGCGGAACATATTCTCATACTTCACATCACCTGTTCCGAGGACGACGATCTGTACTGCATCCTGGCAGAGCTCATCCATAATGTAGTCCACCAGATCAAAGCCTTTCTGGTCTGTCAGCCTGGATACCATACCGATAAGCATGGCCTTCGGATCTACGTCCAGTCCCAGCTCCTCCTGGAGCGCAGTCTTGTTTGCAGGCTTGTTCTTCCTGAAATTCTCGATTGTAAAGTTCTTTGTGATCCTCCAGTCCGAAGCCGGATTCCAGTCTTCGTAATCCAGTCCGTTCACGATGCCGCGCAGGTCTCCTGCTCTCGCGGACATCAGGCCGTCCAGCCCCTCCCCGTAGAACGGAGTCTTGATCTCCTCTGCATAGCTGTCGCTTACTGTGGTCACCTTGTCCGCATAAACAATACCGCCTTTTAACAGGTTGGCATCCTTATATGCTTCCATTTTATCCGGCACGAAATAGTATTCCGGAAGTCCTGTGATTCCTCTGACTGTCTTCGTATCCCATACACCCTGAAACTTTAAGTTATGTATGGTCATCACTGACTTGATCCCTCTGTAATATTCGCCGAGATATCTGAAATTATCCAGATATACCGGGATCAGTCCTGTCTGCCAGTCATGGCAGTGGATCAGGTCCGGACGGAATCCGATCACAGGAAGGATGCTCAAAACTGCTTTTGAGAAAAATGCAAACTTTTCAATGTTCCACTTCGGATCACCGTCATAGGGAGCGAATCCGCTGAAATAATGCTCATTATCGATAAAGTAGAAAGTAATATCATTGAGGACGGTCTTTAACACTCCTACATACTGATCCTGTCCGGCAATATCCATATAAAAATGAGTGACATATTCCAGTTTTTCTTTCCACTCCTGCTTCATACATGTATAGTTCGGAATCACCACGCGCACGTCGTACCGCTCTTTGTCAAAATTCTTCGGCAGAGAGCCCACAACATCCGCAAGGCCTCCCGTTTTGATAAATGGCACACATTCTGAAGAAGCAAATAAAATGTTTTTCATATTTACGGTCCTCCGTTTTCTTGCATTAATCGCCGCAAGGCATTTCGCTAGATCTTATTATACCTTATTTCCGGCATAATGCAAAGCATTTTATCACATAAACAGTTCAGCCATACAGTGTGCGTGCTGAACCGTTACGCCACTCAGGCCGTGCCCCCGTGCTTGTACTCCAGCTGGATCGTATCTGCGATCAGCGCGATGAATTCTGAGTTCGTTGGTTTACCTTTTCCGGTGCTCACTGTGTACCCGAACAATTCATCCAGGGTGTCCAGTTTTCCTCTGCTCCACGCCACCTCGATGGCATGCCGTATGGCCCTCTCCACACGGCTGGAAGTCGTCTGGTACTTCTTTGCCACCGTAGGATACAGGATCTTTGTGATCGCGTTTAACACATCCATGTCGTTGACCGCCATGATGATCGCATCCCGCAGATAATGATACCCCTTGATATGCGCGGGAATCCCTATCTCATGGAGCATGTTTGTCACCCGGTTTTCCAGGCTTCCCTGCCTGACGCCCGGCGCCGGGCTTTCCTCTTCTTTCTTTTCGTTATTTCTTGCTGTTGTTCTTCTTACAGACTTTATTCGATCCAATAGCATATCGTTGTTGAACGGTTTCATGATATAGTAATTAGCGCCTTTGTTGAAGGCGTCTTCTGTAATTCTCTCCTGGCCCACTGCTGTGACCACGATAAAATACGGCCGCTTGTCGGCAGCCTGACTGCGGTTCATCTGCTCCATGACCGTCAGCCCGTCCATTTTCGGCATGATCAGATCCAGTAGGACAACATCGGGCTGTCTTTCCCTGATGATCTGACACATCTCTTCGCCATTTTTAGCCTTGCCAACCAAGTCAAGATCCTTGTCAGTACTGATGATCTCGCCAAGCATGTCGAGAATCTTCTGGTTGTCGTCGGCAATGGCAACACTCAAATGTTCCATTCTCTTCTCTCCCTTAGATCCGAGAATCCTGTCTGAAACGCCACTCGATTATTATATATTGTGCAAGATTGCAGAATCAAGGAGATTTTGTAGCTCTAATTCGACACATTATTCGACGTTTCAGATATTTCGACTTGGTTCAACATATTTTCAATAAAAATGCCATATCCCATTGTCGAATCCTGTACGAACACATGTGTCACTGCTCCGATCAGTTTACCGTTCTGGATAATTGGACTGCCGCTCATCCCCTGTATAATTCCTCCTGTCTTTTCAAGCAATTCCGGATCTGTCACCTGGATCACCAGTCCTTTATTTATCTCTGCGCCTGAGGTGTCGATATCTGTCACTTGGATATCATACTCTTTGAGTTCATTGTCGATAAAGCAGCGGATCGTTGCGGGTCCTGTCTCGATTTCTTCTTTCTTCGCCGTCTCGATAGGAATCTGCTCCTCGAACAGCTCATCAATCCGATCGATAGTCCCGTAAATGCCTGCCTCTGTGTTTTTATCAATGCTCCCAAGCACATTGTAATTATTATACACAATGATCCCTTCCATGCTCCCGGGAGAGCCGTCGATCCCCCGGATGACATCCTGAATACTGGTGCGGTATACCGTCCCGTCGGAAATATCCATAAGACCGTTGGTATCTGCGTCATGTATCCCATGCCCCAGCGCTCCGAAGCGGCTCTGTTCTGTAAGAAACGTGACCGTGCCTAAGCCCTGGACATTATCTCTGACCCAGATACCGAGCCGATATTCTCCGGGCGTGTACTCAACAGGAGTGATCTTGATATCCACATCCTCATCTCCCCGCCGGATGGTAAGGATGACTTTGTCCCCGTCGATCGCCGACACTGCCTCAAGAAGTTCCTTCTTCCCTGATATCTCCCTGTGATCGACCGCCGTGATATAGTCACCGGAATGAACCAGATCAGACGCCGGTTCATATTCTCTCCCGTCGATTCCTTTTACCCGCTCTGTATTAAGCACCATCACACCGTCCGTCTCCATATAGATCCCTACCGGCATCCCGCCCAGCAGGACTGTATCGCTGCCCGCCGCATCTGTACTGACTTCAGTCTGTTCCAGGAGCAGATCGCTTTTGTATGCCTGCGCATAATGTCCACCCGCAGCACCCGCAAGGAGGACAAGAAAGAGGATCAGAAGTGCACTTGTCCTGTATTTCGGGCTTTCTGTCATACTTCCACATCCTTTCTTTTGTATTTCATTCCTAAACCCTGAACAAAGAGTTCCGTAGACGGAACTCTCGCACCGGGCGCGGTCGCTTTAGCGACAGAGTTCCTGTTCGCACTGCTTTTTCTGCCACAGGCTGTTACGCAGGGCTGTTCTGTGACAGAAAAAAGAAACGGATACATGCGCCGTATCCGTTTCTAGTATGTGTAGGTTCTGACTGTTTCACACTGGTATTATGTTTCACTCTTTGCCATTTCTTTCATCTCTCTGGCACTTTTTACAATATGCTCCGTCACACTGGCTCCGCCCAGAAGCCTGGCCAGCTCACCGATGGACTGTTCTTCATTGAGAAGACTGATCTCTGTCTTGACCGTGCCGTCCCCGGTTTCTTTTTTAATTAAAAAATGAACGTCCGCTGCTGCGGCGATCTGAGGAAGGTGAGTGATGCAGATGACCTGCCGGCTCTTTCCGATGAGACGCAGCTTTTCCGCCACTTTTCCGGCTGTGATGCCGGATATCCCGGCGTCGATCTCATCAAAAATCAGCGTGGGCGTATCTTCCTCATTAGCAAGCACTGTCTTGACAGCCAGCATGATGCGGGAAAGCTCGCCGCCGGAAGCAATATTTCCAAGCGCTTTCAAAGGCTCGCCCGGATTTAACGCCAGATAGAACTCAGCCTCATCCCGCCCGTTTGCGGAAAAATGTCCTGTATCTGTGAGACGCAGTTCCAGTCTTGTGTCCAGGAAATTAAGCTCCGACATCTGCGCGCAGATCGCCTCTGAAAAAACAGAAGCATTTTTTTCGCGGATCTGGCGCAGTTTATCCGAAGCGTCCTGAACTGCTGCCAGAGCATGTTCTTTTTTCTCTCTTAACTTATCCCTGAACGAATCATAATCTTTCAGTTCTTCTATTCTCTGCTTTTTTTCTTCACAGTATGTCAGGACATCGCTGACAGAATTTCCGTATTTTGCTTTTAAATGATTTAAAATATTGAGCCTGTCTTCTGTCTCCTTAAACTCATCCCCGGAAAACTCAAAGCTTTTCGCGTACTCAGACAGTTCCCGGTTAAAATCGTTGAGCAGACTGTCCGCGTCGAGAAGCTGGCTGTAAAGCCGGGCTCCTGTCTCATCAAACTCGGCTGCTTCCTGAAAGGCACGAATAGCGCGGCTTAAGCAGTCACTTGCATTCGCGCCTGCATCCTCGCATGTATAGCGGTAGGTCTCCCCGACTGCCTCCGTAATCTTCCGGCTCTCCGCCATCCTGCGGTAGATCTCTTCCAGCTCCTCGTCCTCTCCCGGCACAGGGGCTGCCTCCTCGATCTCATTGACCTCGAACTCCGCAAGCGAAAGTTCTCTTCTTCGGCTCTCTTCGTCAAGGGATGCTTCTTCCTCCTGACGGCAGACCTCCTGAAAGACACGGTAACTCCTTGCCATCTCCTCTTTGACTGGATGAATCTCTTCTCCCGCATAGAGGTCCAGCAGAGCAAGATGGTTCTTCTTATGAAGAAGAGTCTGGTTGTCGTGCTGGCCATGGATGTCGATGAGCATGCTGGCCACGTCTTTGAGTGTCGCCATGCTCACAGTCTCCCCATTGATCCTGCTCACGCTCCGTCCCTCCATAAGCCTGCGGCTCAGAGTGATCATCCCGTCTTCCGGGAAAATGTCAAGAGCCTCCAGTTTTTTCTTAAGTTTCTTGTCATCGGCGGAAAATGTCAGCTCCACCAGCCCGCTCCCGGCACCGTTTCGCAGCATATCTGCCGTGTATCTCGCCCCGAGCGCCAGTCCGACCGAACCGAGAAGGATGGATTTGCCCGCTCCCGTCTCCCCGGTCAGAATATTGAGTCCGGGCCCCAGATCAATCTCCGCCTCATCGATGAGTGCCAGATTTTTCACATGAAGATTGTGTAACATACTGCTCCTTATTCTCCTTTTGAAACGATCTTGCGAATCTTGTCCATAACTGCCGCTGTATCTTCCACCGTGCGGATCGCGCACATGATAGTGTCATCACCCGCGATACACCCGACAACCTCGTTCCATTTCATTGCATCCACTGCTGCGGCCACTGCCATTGCCATGCCGGACACGGTCTTGATGACAAGGATATTCTGCGCCATATCCATGGACACATATCCGTCCCTGAGGACGCGTATATATTTCTCGCTCATCTCCGGCTCTTCCTGTCTGTGGATCATGTATCTCTGCTTTCCGCCGCTTACGGATACCTTTGTAAGTTTTAAGTCTCGTATATCTCTGGAAACGGTGGCCTGTGTCACCTTAAATCCGGCGCTGTTTAAATATTCCGCCAGTTCCTCCTGTGTCTCGATATCATATTGGCTGATAAGTTCAATGATCTTTGCATGCCGGCTGACTTTCATCTTTCTAATTTCCTTTCATCTTGTTGCGCATTGTCTTCATAAAACTCTCCTGGCTCATCCTGACAAACTTGGCGGTCTGCTCTGCCCGTCTGATACAGACTCTCTCTCCGGTGACAAGGGTGGTCTGCTCTGTACCGTCAAAACAGAGCGCCACCTGCTCCTGTCTGCCGTAGCGCCCTTCACACACCTCTACCTCGATGCTGTCCTCTGCTGAGAGCACCACGCTGCTTGTGTTAAGAGCGTGGGAACAGATCGGGGTGACCACGATCATCTGGGCCGTGGGCTCTACCACCGGGCCGCCCGCTGACAGATTATATCCTGTGCTCCCTGTAGGAGTGGAGATGATCACACCGTCCGCATGGTAAGTGTTCAAGAGCGTTCCGTTTACATATACGTTGAAACTGACGATGCGCACTTTTCCTTCCCTTGCCAGGACAACATCATTCATAGCGATGTCCTTTCTGGAGCTGCGGAAGATCCCTTCCAGCATCATTCGCTCCTCGATATCCGGTGTCCCCTCAAAAAGACGGTCCAGCGCCGGCTGGAAATCCTTTAATTCCACATCGGTGAGATAGCCGAGCGTTCCCAGATTTATCCCCAGCAGCGGAAGCGACCTTTCCCCCAGATCCCGGACCGCGCGGATAAATGTCCCGTCTCCTCCGAGGACAAGTCCACACTGCGCCGCCTCTGGAACTGTGCCGGGCAGGATATGCCCCTCTCCGTCCTTCTCCGAGAGATAACATTTCTTTCCATGGCTCTCTATATAATCGCGTATCTCGTTTGTGATCTTATAATCCTGATCTTTCAGTTTATTCGTAATGATATAAAATTGATCCATACCGTACCTCTGTCGTCTTACTTTGCCAGTTCTTCAAAAGCTTTGTCCACCACAGCATCCGCATCGATCCTCCTGTTCGTGCCTGTCTCCCCGGCGCATTTTTTCAGATGGATCAGATACTCTATGTTCCCTTCCGGTCCCTTGACAGGAGAAAACTCTAACGCGCACAGATCGAATCCGATAGACATGGCAAAATCCATGATCTTGCGGATCACTTCCCTGTGCGTGCTCTTCTCGCGGACAACACCCTTTTTCCCGACCTTCTCCCGTCCTGCCTCGAACTGCGGCTTGATAAGGGCGACGATCTCTCCGTCGTCTGTCAGGTAATTACGGATCGGCCCCAGCACCTTTGTAAGTGAGATAAAGGATACATCAATAGAAGAAAAATCCACAGGTTCCCCGATATCCTCCGGGGTCACATAACGGATATTCGTCTTTTCCATACAGACGACACGGGGGTCATTTCTTAACTTCCAGTCAAGCTGCCCTCTTCCCACATCGATAGCAAAGACCTTCGCAGCGCCGTTCTGCAGCATACAGTCTGTAAAACCGCCCGTGGATGAGCCCACATCTGTACATACCTTTTCCTTTACATCCACGTCAAAATTTGCCAGAGCCTTCTCCAGCTTAAGCCCTCCCCTGCTTACATACGGAAGGGTATGCCCTTTTACCTCGATATGAACATCCGGGGCAAAGGTGCTTCCCGCCTTGTCTTCTCTCTGCCCGTCCACAAACACATTTCCTGACATGATGACAGCCTTTGCCTTCTCTCTGGATTCTGCAAGATTTCTCTTGACAAGCATTACATCTAAACGTTCCTTCATGTTGCCTTTCCTTTATTACCGATCGCTTTTTCTTTTATCAGTCAGATAATCCGTCACCGTCTGCTTTACGATCACGTCCTTATCAAGTCCTACTTCTTTTCTCAGCACATCCACGTTTCCGTGCTCTACATATTCATCGGATATCCCGATATTGCGCACCCGGACATCAAGCCCCGCGCGGGAAATGTAATCCATGACCTGTTCTCCGAATCCGCCTGTAATTACATTCTCTTCAATAGTCACAAACAGCCTGTGATCCTTCGCCAGTTCCTCCAGAAGTGCTGTATCCAAAGGCTTCACAAACCTTGCGTTTATAAGGCTGCAGCTATATCCGGTCTCCTTAATTCCTCTGCGCACACGGTCCGCCAGTTCTGCCATATGCCCGACAAATATCACGGCGATGTCCTCTTCTTCATAGAGCACCTCGCTCTTTCCGTATTCGATGGGCGCACGGAATTTTTCCATTCCCTCATATGCTGTGCCTCTCGGATAACGGATCGCCACCGGGTGTCCGAAGTCAAAAGCAAACCGCAGCATATCGGCCAGTTCCCATCGGTTCTTCGGTGAGATAATCGTCATATTCGGTATCGTGGACAAGAATGAAAGGTCAAAGACACCCTGATGGGTCTCGCCGTCGCTTCCCACCAGCCCTGCGCGGTCCACAGCGACCACCACGGGAAGATCCTGAAGGCAGACATCATGGAGCGTCTGGTCATAGGCCCGCTGAAGGAAGGAAGAATACACGGCAAATACGGGCTTCATCCCCCCTGCGGCAAGCCCTGCCGCAAAGGTCATGGCATGTTCCTCTGCGATCCCCACATCGAAAAAGCGCTGGGGAAAACGTCTGGCAAAAGCAGACAACCCTGTCCCGTCCACCATAGCCGCAGTGATCGCCGCTACCTTGTCATCCCTTTTAGCGATGTCTACGAGCACTTTGGAAAACACCTGTGTATAGCTGTCTGTTGACTCTGCCGCCTTTGGCTCCCCGGTCTCGATATCAAAAGGACCTAACCCATGAAAACGCGCCGGATTTTCCTCTGCCGGAGCATATCCTCTGCCTTTTTTCGTGATTACATGGACGAGCACCGTGTGATCTACCCTCTTCGCTTCGCTTAAGACTTTCACCAGCTTGCGGATATCATGTCCATCCACAGGTCCCAGGTAAGTGATATCCATATCTTCAAAGAACATTCCCGGCACAAAAAGCTGCTTGATGCCACTCTTTGTCCTGCGGATCCGGCTGACGATACGATCTCCTGTGCCGGGAATACGCTTTAAGGTATCCTCTACCCCTTTTTTCAGGCCGGTATATGCCTGCGCCGTGCGAAGGCCGCTGAGATACTTGGACATTCCTCCCACATTTTCAGAAATGGACATATTGTTGTCGTTGAGCACGATGATAAAATTACTCTTTAATCTGGAAGCATTGTTGAGCGCCTCATATGCCATGCCGCCTGTAAGCGCGCCGTCACCGATCACAGATACCACGCTGTGTTTCTCCCCCATCAGTTCTCTTGCGGCCACATATCCTAAGCCCGCTGAGACAGACGTTGAACTGTGCCCGGTATCAAAAGCGTCGCACGCGCTCTCCTTGCGCTTCGGAAAGCCGCTCATGCCCCCGTATTTGCGCAGATCGTCAAACCCATCCTTCCGCCCGGTAAGCAGCTTGTGTGTGTAGGATTGATGTCCTACATCCCATATCAGCTTATCTTCCGGAAAGTCCAGTGTAAGGTGAAGTGCCATCGTCAGCTCCACAACTCCAAGGTTCGAAGCGAGATGTCCGCCTGTACTGCTGATCTTCTCAATCAGAAACTGACGGATCTCCTCTGACAGTTCCCTTAACTGCTCCGCGTCCAGATTCTTTATATCATTTTCTTTTTGGATCATCTCAAGTATCATAGCGATCCTCCTTACTTCTTCCTGTATATGAGCCAGCGGAAGATATCCTCAAGAAAGCTGCTCTCTCCCCCGACTGTATGAAGAATCGCTATCGCTTCCTCTGTCATCCGGGTCACATCTTTCTTCGCATCTTCCATACCTTTCCATGTCACATACGTGGTCTTTTCGTTTTTCTCGTCACTGTGTACCGGTTTCCCCAGAACTTCCGTGGTACTCGTAACGTCTAAGATATCATCCTGTATCTGAAATGCCAGCCCGACTTTGCGGGCAGCCTGCTCCATTTTATCTGTCACTTCCACTCCTGCTCCGGCGAGGACTGCGCCGATCATCACGGACGATTCGATGAGAGCGCCGGTCTTTAAACGGTAGATAAAATCCAGCATTTCGCCTGATACACTCTGCCCTGAAGATTTCACATCCACCACCTGGCCGCCGATCATGCCATAGATCCCTGCCTTTGACGAGAGGATTTTCATCGCCTGTCCGATGCGGCCGCTGTTCTCCGGCTCCATATCAAAAGCGCGGCACGCTGTCTCAAAGGCATAGTTTAAAAGCGCGTCGCCTGCCAGTATACCCATGTCTTCCCCGTACACTATATGGGTTGTCTTTCTGCCTCGGCGGTACTCGTCATTGTCCATCGCCGGCAGATCGTCATGCACGAGAGAATAAGTGTGAATCATCTCGATCGCCGCCATGAACGGCTCAATAATCTTTCCTGTTCCGCCAAAGAGACAAAATGACTCCCACATCAGCATGGGACGGATACGTTTCCCGCCTGCCATAAGGCTGTACTCCATCGCTTCCATGATCAGCTTCTGATACCCCTCCTGTTTAGGGAGATACTCTTTTAAAACACCTTCGATATATCCGGTCCGTTTCCGATATTCATCATTAAAACTCATATGTCTCTCCATCCTCATCCAGCGCGAGTACTTTCTTCTCCACCTCATCAATGGATTTACTGCACTCTTTTAAAAGTTCCATACCCTTATTGTATAAGTCAAAAGACCGCTCAAGAGAGAGTTCCGCCCCCTCCATCGTTTCGATCACGCCTTCCAGCTCTGAAAACATCTCCTCAAGAGATGGTCTGCGCTCTGCTTCCGCCGCCGCGGTGTTCTCTGCTGTTCCCATTATGGTTCTCCTTCCTGTCCGTCCGCCCATACGGCCGCCTCTGACGAGAGGATCTGTGCGCGTATTTTCCCATCGCTTACAAACACGTCAAGACAGGCTCCCTTTTCTGCCTGTCCGATACTCCTGATATTTTTCCCGTCAGCCGTCTGAACATAAGCATATCCCTGGCTTAATTTTGCCAGAGGCGACAAGCCCTTCATCTTCTCAATACACAGCGCCAGATGATGTTTATCTGTCGTCAGCCTCTCTCCCATACAGGAACGAAGCCGCGTCTCCAGCTCAGACGCATACTGCCGGCTGTCGTTCAGCTTCTGCCGGGGATGTGCCAGCTTTAAACGCAGAGCCGCATGTTCCAGAAGCTTTCGCTTCTTGTCTGTCTCCGCGTCGATCATCCGATTCAGCGCACTGTGGTACGCACTGATGCGCTGCCTTGCTTCGCGCACGTCATAGACCGCCAGCTCTGCCGCCGCGGAAGGTGTCGGCGCCCGCAGGTCCGCCACATAATCCGCGATGGTCGTATCTGTCTCATGTCCGACTGCCGAGATGACAGGGATTGTACATTCAAAGATCGCCCGCGCCACGATCTCCTCGTTAAACGCCCACAGATCTTCAATGCTGCCTCCTCCCCTTCCGACAATCAGCACATCCACCTTCTTTTTCTCCAGCATGCGGATGCCCTTGACGATACTCTCCGCCGCTCCCTCTCCCTGCACCTGCGCAGGATAGAGGATTAACTGCACATATGGATTGCGCCGCCCGGCGATATTGATGATATCCCGCACCGCGGCTCCTGTAGGCGCTGTCACGATACCAACGCTTCGGACATATTGGGGAATGGGCTGCTTATATTCCGGGGCGAACATCCCCATCTCCGACAGTTCCCTTTTCAAAGCCTCAAACCGCTCATACAGGGCTCCTATTCCGTCTAATACGATCTCTTTCGCGTAGAGCTGGTATTTTCCGTCCCTCTCATACACATTGACCGAGCCGAGGACAATCACCTGCTGCCCTTCCTGCATCCGAAAGGCGAGACCTGACCTTGAGCCCGCGAACATCACACAGGCTATCGTCCCGCTCTCGTCTTTTAAGGAAAAATAAATATGTCCGGATGTGTGGTATTTACAGTTGGACACCTCGCCCTTTACATAGATCCGGTTCAGCATAAAGTCCTGGGTAAACATATTTTTGATATATGCGTTGACCTGCTTTACCGTATAGACATTTTTCATTCTCAGGACCCCTGTTTCGCAAGTTTGCCGAGGATGCCGTTTACAAAGGAGCCGCTGTTCTCCCCGCCGAAACGCTTTGCCAGTTCTACTGCCTCATTGATGGCGACTCCATCCGGGATATCCTCGTCCCATTTCATCTCATAGACCGCGAGGCGAAGGATCGTAAGATCCACCTTGTTCATACGAGATGTTTTCCATCCTTTCGCATTCTCATTTAACAGACTGTCGATCTCCAGCACGCAGGCCGTTACTGCCTCATATTTTTTCTGGATATATTCCCTGTCCTTGTCCGCCGCGTCCTCGAGCAGCTCAAAATAATTTCTCAGACGTTCGGGCATATCCTCTGCGTCGTTAAACTCAATCTGGAAAAGCATTTTGAAGATATGCTCTCTTAGTTCGCTTCTTACCATACCATTTTCCTTCTCTTTACGTTATTTCCGGCGTCTCCCCGCCCGGCGCTGCCGCCTCTTCTGCTCTGTTGACAATATTGCCGGCGTTTTACGGAGCCGGTACTTATAGAAAAAGGATGTCTTTCGACATCCTTTGCCGCTCCAAAGCTCTGTGCTATGGCGGGCGGATCAGTCCTGTTTCTCCATCTCTACACCCGCCACTTTGATATTGACGTCAGCCACCTCGAGCCCTGTCATATTTTCCACAGCGTTTTTCACCTTTTCCTGAACCTTTGCCGTCACTTCCATGATGCTGTAATCGTATTTCAGGTTCAGTGCAAGAGATACCGTTACAACGCCCTCAAGGACATCCACTTTCACGCCCTTGGACAGATTCTTGATGCCAAGCTTTCCGATCACTTCGTTGGTAATGTTGCCGGCCATAGAAGCAACACCGTCCACTTCTGTGGCTGCCAGCGCCGCGATGATCGCCACGACTTCATCCGCGATCTTCACTTCACCAAGGCTTGCGTCACTCTGTATCGTATAAGTGTTTCTTTCGTCCTTTGCCATATTCAAAACCTCCCGTTTTGTCTGATCTCTTTCCTCATTATAACAAACATTGCCCATTTTGCAAAGGAAAACTTAAGCTGTGCGTGAACCGGTTATGAGCGTCCGAATTCGGACAGTTTAAGTCCTTCGTTGCGCTCCATCGTCATGCGGATGCTCCACTCGTGGATAAAGAGAAGCAGCGGGCGGTCTTTTAAATCCTTGATCTTCTTCATATCCGATGTGCCGCTGATTCGGTCAAGATCAATGCCTTCGTTCTCGATCCAGCGGATATGCTCGTAGGGCAGATTCTCCAATATGATCTCCACATTGTACTCATTTTTCAGACGATATTTCAGCACGTCGAACTGAAGCACACCGACCACGCCTACGATGATCTCTTCCATGCCGGTATTGTATTCCTGAAAGATCTGAATCGCGCCTTCCTGGGCGATCTGGTTGATTCCTTTGACAAACTGTTTTCTCTTCATGGTGTCTACCTGACGCACTCTGGCAAAATGTTCCGGCGCGAAAGTCGGGATCCCTTCGTAAGCAAACTTTTCTTTTGATGTGGTCAAAGTATCTCCGATAGAAAAAATACCCGGATCGAACACACCGATGATATCCCCGCCGTATGCCTTGTCAATGACTTTCCGCTCACTTGCCATCATCTGCTGGGGCTGGGACAGACGAACATCCTTTCCGCCCTGCACATGGTACACGGTCATCCCCGCGTCAAATTCTCCCGAACAGATCCGCATAAACGCGATACGGTCTCTGTGGGCTTTGTTCATATTTGCCTGAATCTTGAACACAAACGCAGAGAAATCCTCCTCCTTCATAGGATCGACCGCACCGTGGTCGGACATCCTCGGCAGCGGCGATGTAGTCATGGCAAGGAAATGCCGGAGAAATGTCTCCACTCCGAAGTTTGTCAAAGCGGAGCCAAAGAAAACCGGGGACAGTTCTCCTTTGTCCACCAGTTTCTGGTCGAATTCCGCGGAAGCCCCGTCCAGAAGCTCGATCTCTTCCTCCAGGGTAGCTTTGCCCTCTGTGCCGATAAGCCAGTCCACCTCCGGGTTATTGATGGAGACTTTCTTCACCTCTCCCGTGGCTGTTCCCTTCCTTGTGTCAGAAAACAGCTCCACCTCTTTCTTCTCACGGTCATAGACGCCTTTGAATTCCTTGCCCGAACCGATGGGCCAGTTGACCGGACAGGTCGGTATCCCCAGTTCTTTCTCAATATCATCCAGCAGATCAAAGGTATCCTTTGCATCCCGGTCCATCTTGTTGATGAACGTAAATATAGGGATATGCCTCATGGCACAGACCTTAAACAGCTTCCTTGTCTGCGCCTCCACGCCCTTGGACGCGTCGATGACCATGACCGCAGAATCCGCAGCCATCAGTGTACGGTAGGTATCCTCCGAGAAATCCTGATGTCCCGGCGTATCAAGGATATTGATACAGTAACCGCCGTAATTAAACTGGAGCACCGAGGAGGTCACAGAGATACCCCTCTCCTTCTCGATCTCCATCCAGTCAGAGACCGCATGTTTTGCCGTGGCCTTTCCCTTGACAGAACCCGCTTGGTTGATGACACCGCCGTACAAGAGAAACTTCTCCGTCAGCGTGGTCTTGCCTGCGTCCGGATGGGAAATAATGGCAAAGGTACGTCTTTTCTTTATCTCATTAAAAAATTCTGACATGCTCTCACTCCTGATCTTTTTCGTGTACGCCGGGATTCCGCCTGTCATGCAGATGCCCCAAACGTAATAACAGCGCCGATAAGCACCGACGCTATTATATACGTTTTTTATATTGTATGCAATAAATTGATTCATTTTTCTATTCGTGTATGGGTGTGATCACGATATTTTCCGGAGCGATCTCCGTCTTTCGTGTCACAATGTCCTCAATCTGCGCCCGGTTGGCGTCTGTCAGTTCCGCTGCTTTCACTACCACATCTGCGGAAGTCCCGTCAAGGCTGACCACTGCCTCAGAAAATCCTTTGGACGCTATCAGTGTTTCGATGGCTGCCTCCTGCTCAGCGATCTGTGTCATCTGCACCATCTGATCCACCGCGGTCTGCTTTTCCGCGTCACTTAAATTCGTATTGTCGATGATCGCCTGTAACGTCTCTTTATTCTGGGCGCGTACCTGCTCTCTCGTCACCTTTGCCTCTGCCACGGTCGTCTCCGCTGCTCCGCTTGTGAGCACCGCTTCCCCCGGCGTTCCCTCCACCTCATTGTCATTGCTCTCGATGTCCTCTGTCCCTGTCTCCAGATCTTCCTGGGAGATATCCAGAAGCTCCTGATTCGCCAGTTCCGCGTTTGCCTCCGCTGTGCCGCTGTCCGTGTCCCCGAACAGTTTCCCGGAATAATTCAGGTATCCGGCGACGGCGATCATAACCGCCAGCGTAGCAATAATGATCTGGTTCTTTTTGAATATTTTTTTCACGTTTTCACTCCTCCTTCTATGTATCAAGCCCGTTTCATTATTTTAATCTTATGCGCTTCCACGCCGAATAATGCCTGAACCGCTTCCGTAATATTCTTCACCACGACCGCGTCGTCTCCGCCCTCCGCGATCACCACCACGCCCTCGACCTCCGGGGACAGCTCCTTGCTCACATAGGGAGCAGATGAACCGTCGGAATACTGCTCATAGATACTGGTCTTATCCGAGGACTGGTCTGTTGTGCTCCTTGTCCCGCCCTCGCTGTCCGCCTCTTCTGTCGTCTGTGTGGTGCTGGACTGATCCTTCTCGATGATCTTCTGTCCCCCGGAGCGCAGAGTGATCATCACTGTCACCTCTCCCGCGCCCTCCACTTCCTGAAGCACGCGCGCTGTTTTTCTTTCCAGATATTCTTCATATTCGCCCGCTTCCTGCACTTCGTCCGTTGATACAGCCTGAGTCTCCTGCACGTTCTTATTCTGAGGGTTCTCCACGGGGATCGCGATCACAAGCAGCAGTATCCCGATCAGCAGGAGTATGAGAAGCTGATTCTTCTTCGGAAGTTTCTCCCCGGACTTGAGAGCGCCAAACCACCCTTTCCAGTCTTTCCATTTTTTATTCCCCAATCTTGATCTCCTCCACCTCGATCCGTTTCCGGCTTTTCTCCTGGTCGGACGACCCATTCTCTTCTGCATGATCTCCGTCTGCATCTGTGTTTATATCAGAACTGTTTTCTCCGGCGGAAGGATCTGTTCCCAGCAGATCGGACAGATCTGAGTTTTCATAGATTTCCTCCGCCATCTCGATCTCCCGTCTGTCCATCTCATACTCCTTTCCTTTATATAACGTGTAAAAGGTATCTCCCATCCCCATCACTTTAAGGAGCGGGGTGAACACGAGCAAGATCAGCACCAGCCCTGAAAAGAATCGAATATATTTTCCATAGTCTTTTCCGGGTACCGCATGCATCACTGCCGCCGTGACGATCAGGTACACAGAAATATTTTGTATCCATCCGTAAACTGCATCCAGCATCTCTTTCTCTCCTCCCCCCCCCCCCCCACAGACAAAACGGCGTCTAAGGATTCATCTTCCATGTCCTGTTTAATCAGGACGTGGACGCTGCCACCACTGCAATGGTCAGGAGAAACAAAAGCCCTGCTGTAAAGATCACCCTGACCATCATCTCGTATCCCTCGCTGACCCCGCTGATGCAGGCTGTGATCCGTTTGTCCGACACCGGCTGCACCAGTGCTGCCGCCAGCTTATACATCAGCGCCATCAATGCCATCTGGAGAAGCGGGAGCGCGCAGATGAGCACCGCAATGACTGCGCCCGCCATTCCGATTCCGTTTTTAATAAGAACCGCCGTGCCAAGCACAATGTCCGCAGTCCCGCCAAGCACGTTTCCTACCCATGGCAAAGCCTCTGCCGTTCTGGTAAGGGCACTTCGCTTCAAAGTATCAACGGCCGGCGCAAGAAGCCCCTGCACCACATTGATCCCTACCACACAGGTGAGAAGCGTGCGAAGGATCCATGTCACGATCTTTCTGATCAGTTCTGCGAACTCTGACAAAAAATCTTCCCCCGTCAGATTCCCCAGCACCCGCACCATGATGTAGATGTGGATAACCGGGAGAAGAAAACGGACGATGACAAGTTCCACCAAATAAATAAGGAACAGGATCACATTATAAAAAAATAAGGACGTCGCACTTCCGGAGGCAAACGCCACGGCCAGGAAATAACTGGGACAGAGCACTCTCATAAATCCGGCCAGAGCATCCAGACGGCTCTCCAGCCCCTGCGCCGCAGTCTGGAAGGATGTCAGGCAGAGTGTGATCAGAAGCATATACAGTACATAGAAACTGATATCCGATATCTGCCGGCTCTGAAAGGCCCCGGCAAAATTACGGAATACTGCCGCCGACAAGGCAATCAGCAGGATATAGACCAGATTATGCCTGTTATATCGGAACTCATATCCGATCAAATCCGTAAGGTATTCAACAAGGAGACTTCCCGTCTCCTCTGTGTCGCCGGACATGAGTGATCCTACAACATCCTGAAAGGATATCTTCTCCCCGGGGAACATATCCTGAAGGCTCTCCTCGATCTCGTCAAAATCAAACTCCGCCATGAGGGCGTCCTCCACCTTCTTCTGAATCTCGTCCGTCGATTCTTCCGCCTCCACTATCCGGGTCCCGATGCTGAAAATAAGAACAATCAGAAATAAAGTCAGCAGAAGCTGCCCTTTTCTCCTGCTCATGACAGAAACTCCCGTATTGTCTCAAGAAGAGCCAAAAGCACCGGCATTCCCAGCGCCAGAATGGTCAGTTTCCCGAATATCTCGATCTGGCCTGCGATCGTCTGGTATCCCGCATCTCTACAAATGCCGGAAGAAAACTCCGCAATATAGGTGATGCCGACCATTTTCAGCATGGTGGCAAGATACCCTGCATCCATATCAATATAAGAGGCAAGCTCTCCCACTGTACTGACAAACACTCCCAGACGGTCTATGATAAAAGAAAACAGAATCACGCTCACAGCCATGCCCACATAGATGCCGTATTCTGCTTTTCCGCCCTTTAGCTGAACGGCGAGCACTGCCCCGATCACTCCGATGATCCCTATCTGTATCACACTCACCTGCCCACCTCCCTGTCCCCTGTATTTAGCGTCATAATTCCCTGTTCCCTGAACATTTTCCGTGCATTTTGAAACAGAACTGAAAGTTATTCACAAGGCAAAAAGCTGCCGTATTGTCTGAAACAGATCATAAATATAGGGCAAAACCCATGTAAGCACAAGGATCAGTCCTGCAAGGCTGGCCAGAAATGCCTGTTCCTCCCGGCCGCTGTGCTTGAGCACCTGGCTTAATATGGAAACCAATATGCCGACAGCCGCGATTTTAAAAATAAGATTTATGTCCATGTGTCCTCCTACATCAGAGCAGGATCACGATGAGAAATATTCCGCTCATCACGCCCAGACAGCCTCCCACCCTCGTCTTTGCCTCAAGTCCTTCTCGCAGCTTCTCTATCTCAAGATCCACCTTATTTAAATATAGCTGCATGGCATGATCGAGCGTATCTTTCTCCAGACTGCCAAGAAAAGTCCCCGGCTCTTTTGCCAGAACCGAGTGTTCGTTTTTCAGCCCCAGCTCTTTTAAATACTTGTCCACGCACCTGTTCCAGGCCCTCGCGAATCCATATTCCTCCCTCTGTTCCATCTCTCCCGCGGTCTTTATAAGCCATCTGCGGTACGGCTCCTTCACTCGCCTTGCCACCTCGGAAAATATCTCCGGCAGAGGCGCATGGGCATAGGCGATCTCTCCTTTTATCAGACTCATCACATAACGGAAATACAGCATTCCTTCCAGATAACGTTTCAGCTCTCTCCCGTATACATATCCTGCGCCGCCTGTTGCTGTCAGGATCAAAAGCCCTCCGATCACTCTCTGCACAGCACACTCCCCCGTTCATCATAGATTCCCCGGATCTCTCCGGGATGCTTTCCATTTCCCAGCACCACGTAACGCTCAAACATCCTTCTCCTTATAAGTTCACCCAGCACCGGTTTCTTTGTCGCCTCATCCATATCAAGTCCGTGGACGCTGGCGATCAGCTTACACCCACACTGCATGGCATATTCAATGGCGCGAATGTCCTCGCTTGTTCCGATCTCATCCACCGCGATCACCTGCGGAGACATGGAACGGATAAGCATGATCATGCCCTCCGCCTTGGGACAACAGTCCAGTATATCTGTCCTCGTACCGAGATGATTTTGAGTGATGCCCAGATAACATCCGCCCAGCTCAGAGCGTTCATCCACAACGCCCACAGAGCAGCCTTTTACATAGGGGCCGCCATCTGATATCTGACGGATCAGGTCGCGGATGAGCGTAGTCTTCCCGCAGCATGGCGGGGAAATAATCAGCGTGTGACACACCTGCCTGTTTTTTGTGATATAAGGCAGCAGACGGTCCGCGCATCCGATCACCTCATGGGATACACGGACATTCACTGATGATATGTACTGAATGTTCTTTACCTTCTCTTTTTCCATGATCACTTTCCCTGCCACGCCTACTCTGTGCCCTCCTTCAATCGTCAGAAATCCCTGTCTTAATTCATTTTCATATGCGTAGAGGGAGTAATGGCTGATATACTCCATTGTCTCCCTCACTTCTTCTTTCGTAACGATATGAGGTCCCTCCTCAGACGGAAGGACTTTTTCCCTGTTTCTTAAGAGAATCCTCACAGGCTGGCCTACGCGCAGCCGGATCTCCTGAAGACCCGAAAAATCTACTGCCTCCTTCTCCATGATCCTGCGTATACTTTTCGCAAGGATATTTAATATCTGAGCCTTTGCATCCCTTCTCTCCATCTTGTCCACCTCTTTACACAATATATGATGCGGGGGAGAAAATATGACTGAAATAAATTCCGGGGATTACTGCAGTAAAAAAGCCGCCGCTATGGTGTTGCCCATGCGGCGGCATACATAAATATTACGTCTATGTTCTGACACGTACTGTGAAGCGAGAATACCTCCCAAAGAAAGACCGCCTCTTTTCCTCATTATATAATCTTTTTTATCCTTTTACGATCTTTCCAATATAGTAGAACCCTCTGCACTCATCCAGACTTACGTCCACGTATTTCCCGGTCAGGCTCTCATCACCGGGGAAGTGTACCAGCAGATTATTGCTCATTCTTCCTGTCATAAAGCTGTCGTCGTGTTCATTTTTTGTTTCCACAAGCACGGTCTGAACGCTTCCCTCATAGACAGAGCACTTCTTGACAGAGATCTCCTGTACTTCCGCCAGCAAACGGTTAAACCGGTTCTTCACCACATCCTCCGGCACCTGATCCGCCATAGCCGCCGCAGGTGTTCCCGTGCGTTTTGAATAGATGAATGTAAAAGCGCTGTCATACTGCACCTGTCTTACTACATCCAGTGTCTCCTGAAAGTCTTCCTCTGTTTCTCCCGGAAAGCCAACGATGATATCTGTGGTCAGGGAAATGTCCGGTACTGCCTTTCGTATTTTTCTGACCAGTTCCAGATAATGTTCTTTCGTATATCTGCGGTTCATCTTCTCAAGGATGCGGGTGCTTCCCGACTGGACGGGCAGATGAAGATGCTTACAGATCTTCTCTGACTGTCCCATCACCTCGATCAATTCATCCGAGAGATCCTTGGGATGCGATGTCATGAAGCGGATGCGCTCCAGCCCCTCGATCTTCTCGATTTCCCTGAGAAGCTGCGCAAATGTCATCGGTTTGTCCAGTGTTTTCCCGTAAGAGTTGACATTCTGACCCAGCAGCATAACTTCTGTCACACCGTCTGCCACAAGCCGTTCGATCTCACGGATGACAGCACGGGGATCACGGCTCCTCTCCCGCCCTCTTACATAGGGAACGATACAGTAGCTACAGAAATTATTGCAGCCGAACATGATATTGACTCCAGATTTGAAAGAGTATTTCCTCTCACTGGGAAGATCCTCCACGATCTTGTCCGTATCTTTCCAGATATCAATGACCATATGTCCCGATTCCATGCGGGTCGCAAGGAGTTCCGCGAACTTGTAGATATTGTGTGTTCCGAAGATCAGATCTATGAAACGATAGCTTTTCTTTAGCTTCTCCACCACTTCCGGCTCCTGCATCATACATCCGCACAGAGCGATCATCATATGCGGATTTTTCTTCTTGATACGCCCCAGCTGCCCGAGGCGCCCGTATACACGCTGATTTGCATTTTCGCGTACCGTACATGTATTGTAGATGACCAAATCCGCCTTTTCCTCTTCCGGTTCTTCTATGTATCCGATCTGCTCCAGTATCCCGACCAGCTTTTCTGAATCTCTCGCGTTCATCTGGCATCCGAAAGTAGTCACACAGAAACTAAGCTGCCTCCCGGCAGCCTCCTCCATCTTTTTGAGATCATTTCTTGCTCTCTCGATAAAATAATATTGTCTTTCCGGCTCCGAGACGGGTATCTCCCGCTCTATATCCGCCGCGTTCTGTCGGTTATTTTCCATATCTTCCTGTCCTTTTTTTCCCTTGTCTTTCTTGCACAAACTGTTCCTTTATGTAATATCCTCCCTACACAAACTGGTTTCTTCCGGGGTCATACGCATAATCGATCATCCCCAGCCTGTCCGCAAGCTCCCTGCCATCGATCTGCATATCATCGCAAAGCGCTTCCAGCGAAGGATAAAAATCTCTTAGTTTCGTATTGATGACACCCAATAATATCACCGGGTCTGCGGGTAATCCTGCAAGCATCTGACCAGCTCCTTTTCCGTGATAATGAATTCTGTCCGAATATCGTGCTCCTCTGACGGTATCCGCTCCATACACTGTACGGAAAATGCCAATGCTGCCTTCCGGCACTTTGTATTTCCCGCCAGATAGACATCATAATAACCGCCGCCATATCCGATGCGCCTCCCTGCGCGGTCAAAGGCAGCCCCCGGCAGTACCACCAGCGCATCCACGTCAGGCCTCGGCGCCCGGAAGCACCACGCGCCCGGTTCGGGGATGGACCACATCCCGGGACGCAGGTCGTCCATACCGGCAATAAAGAAAAACTCCATCTCTCTTTTTCCCATCACCCTCGGAACAGCAACCTTCTTCCCAAGACTTAAGGATTTCTCTATAACGCCCGCCGTATCTGCCTCATCCTGAAAAGAGGCATAGCAATAAATGCTTTCTGCTTCCTGATAAAAGGGAGCTTCCAAAAGCCTCTCCAGAATCTTCTTTCCCGCCGCACTGCGCTTTTCTGCATCCATAGATGCCCGGAGTTTGAGGGCCTGCTTTCTAATTTCCTCTTTTGTTTCCGCATTTTTCCCCAAGATTTACGACCGTCCCGTCTTTTTCTTCAATATCGATGTTGTTGAGCTGGCCTCTTAAGTTCTGTCTTACTGCCTCGATGTACTCTGCCCTTAAGAGTTTCTGTTCTTTCTGTTCCTCTGCGGTCAGCCCCTCAGCCTTTGACTTTCTGTATAACTCATTGATCCTTGCTATCTTCTGTGTATCCATGGATATCCCTTTCTACATTCTGAACATGCGGCATGCCGCCAAAACTTCCCGTCTCTGCACGCCGACGCTATTATACACTATTTCTCCTTCTTCGTCCAGAAGCATCAGCTACAATAGTTTTCAATATATCAGCTGGAATAATTTTCAAGAAACGCGTACAATTCCTTCACAGTGGAGATATACTTTCCCTCTGCCACCTCCTGGCGGACCTCTTCCGGCAGATCACTGACCGGGATCTCGGTAAACTCATAGACAGTCTCTTTGTCGCTCAGATACACTGCTACGAAACCATGAAGCTCCCGGAGATAATAGCCGTCATCCTCATCATTTTTCACTGCGCCGCCCTCAGCGGCGATGCTCTCTGTACCGTACACCTCATCCTGCGCCTGCGCCGCCTGCCGTTCCATCACTTTGTCATAGGTAAACTGATAACCTGCTGTCAGGATGATCCCTGCCAAGAGAAAGACAGCAAAAAAGCCGATAATGTATCTGGATTTCATAATATCTACCCCTTTTTTCATACATTATTGGCTTTCTTTTTCTTTTTTATACAATGATATGTATATCCTGCTTTTCCTGCTCTTCTCAATCACAGTACATGGATCCCATCCTGATCACGATGGCATGAGGCGGAGTTTTTTGCACCAGCGGAGAAGACGTACTCCCATAGGGAGCGCTTCGATATCGTCATCCGAAAGTGTCCCGATTTTGAGCACTACGACCACATAGACCACCATCGCTACGCATATCGCGATAATAATCGGTATCCATCGTCCGCCCACGAAAAGATCCAAAACAAGATAAACAGCATAGGCGACAAGCCCCATGACTCCTGAAGCGATAAGCGGCTTTATGAACGTATCCGCCACATTGATGCGGAAGCCACACACTCTGCGAACCTTACGCTGGTTAAGCCAGCACATACAGATCGCGAAAATGATATTTCCTGCCGCCAGTGCGTAGACGTTCATCTTAAACACTGCCATCATAATCACAAATGACACCAGATGTACCACCAGCGCAGCACATGCATTTATCGCCGGAGTCGAGATATGGTTCAATCCATGCAGAATAGAGTTCGATATGGACGACCATCCATAAAGCACGACCACCACTGACCCAAGCATAAGCAGATATGCCGGAGTTTTTGAAGCGTCATTATACAAAAGGATCATGAGCGGCGAAGCTAGGACAAGAAATCCCGCTCCGCAGGGGATGGTGAGCACCATCGTAAGCCGCAAAGTCTGATCAATCTTCTCATGCACTAATTTTCTTGACCTCTTCGCCACCGCCGCCGTAAGGCTGGGCACCACGGAAGCGCACAGCGCGGAAGAGATGGAAAGCGGCACATTGACCAGCGGGTCGTACTTCCCTGAATAAATTCCCTGAAGCGCCATGTATTCTTCCTCTACATATCCCTGTGCTTCCATGATATGATTGAAGATTGTCAGGTCTAATATCTGGTTGATATTGTATATCGCCGTGCTGAACAAAATGGGAAGCGCTGTAAGTACAAGGACCTTCAGGATGTGGCGGTAACTCTCTTTCCTGCCGGTGTGATCTGTACGGTACTGCCGCTTCATTCTCCCTCTGTATGTAAAAAGGATAAATCCAAGGAAGATCAGGGCAATCAGCGCTCCGAGCACGGTTCCCAGCGTAGCGCCTGCCGCTCCGTAGGCAGGTCCTAAGAGTTCTTCACCTGTCTTTTCTCCCGCCCGCGTTCCGATATCAATAAAAATGCTTGCCCCGACAATACTGACGACCGCACGGATGATCTGCTCGATGATCTGAGAGACCGCCGTCGGCATCATGGAACCGAGCCCCTGGAAATATCCGCGGATAACTGCCATAACTGCCACAAGGAACAGACCCGGAGCCAGCATCTTAAGCGCGTAGACGCTCAGCGGCGACTTCATGCCGTGTACCGCGATGGCATCTGCCCCAAAGAAGATCACTCCTGTCACCACAAGTCCGATTCCCACCCCGAACATCATCGAACAAAGGAACACACGGACAGCGTTTTTCTTCTGCCCCACTGCCATCTTTGCCGATACAAGTTTTGACACTGCCGTCGGAAGGCTTAAGGATGAGACCATAAGTGCCATTGCATAGATCTGGTACGCATATCCGTAAAATCCGTTTCCCGTATCTCCCAGCGTATTGGCAAGGGGTATCCTGTATATCACCCCTATGACTTTGGTGAGCACGGTCGCGACCGCAAGCATGGCGCCCTGCGCGATAAAATCGTCCTTGCGTGCGGACTTCGCTCTCGTCTTTGGTGTATCTGACATCTATATTTCCTCCAGCTTCCTATATTTCAAGCTTAACGCAGGATTCCTGCCTTCTCCATGATCTCTCGCTGTCTCTGCTCCATCACGAGCCGTTCATCGTCGTCCATATGGTCATATCCCAGAAGATGGAGCATACTGTGGGCGATAAGAAATGCATACTCTCTTTTTACAGAATGTCCGTACTCTTCTGCCTGTGCAATGACCTTGTCCTTGGATATCACGATATCTCCCAGCATCAGTTCTCCGGATTCCGGGTCAAAAGCATCGGGTATTCCCTCCACACCAGAGAGATCCCCGGGTATCTGGATATCCAACATCGGAAACGAAAGCACATCCGTGGCGCGGTCGATCCCTCTGTGCTCCCGGTTCATCGTATGGATCTCTTCATCTGTCGTAAGAAGAAGCTCAACTTCTGCCTCATAGAGACAGCTTTCGTGTTCAAGGACAGTCTCTATCATAAGCTCTGCCGTCTCTTTTACATCAAAGGGGAGCTTCACACTTCCTTCCTCTTCCACAAACAGGGTCATGTCGTTCTCCTCCTGCTTCCTTTTGTCCTTGACGAGTTCCTTTTCTCCGTTTTCTTCTCGTATTCCTCGTAGGCTTTGACGATCCTCTGTACAAGAGGATGACGCACCACGTCCTTGCTCGTCAGGGTACAGATGCCGACCCCCTCTAAGCCTTGTACCACTTTTACGGCTACGTCAAGTCCGGACACTGCCCCGGCAGGAAGATCCTTCTGGGTGGAATCTCCGGTGATAACGACCTTGGAGCCAAAGCCGATCCTTGTCAGGAACATCTTCATCTGCGCCGGAGTCGTGTTCTGAGCCTC
Organism: uncultured Ruminococcus sp.; assembly: GCA_904418845.1. Taxonomy (GTDB): domain Bacteria; phylum Bacillota; class Clostridia; order Lachnospirales; family Lachnospiraceae; genus Mediterraneibacter. The sequence goes on from CAJFQC010000017.1 coordinate 35,891, forward strand.
GTCGAGTATGATAAAGGCATTGTCAAGAGTACGTCCTCTCATGTAAGCAAGGGGCGCCACCTCGATCAGCCCCTTCTCTGAATTTTTGATGAAACTCTCCGCACCCATGATCTGATAGAGCGCGTCGTAGAGCGGCCGCAGATACGGGTCGATCTTGCTCTGAAGGTCGCCGGGAAGAAATCCCAGCTTTTCTCCTGCTTCAATGGCGGGGCGCGTCAGGATGATACGGCTCACTTCATTGCGCTTAAACGCCGTGATTGCCATTGCCATCGCAAGATATGTCTTACCTGTGCCTGCAGGTCCCAGTCCGAAGGTGATCATCCCGTTCCTGATGGTATCTACATAGGTCTTCTGTCCGAGCGTCTTCGGTTTGACCGGTTTTCCCTGCAGCGTATGGCAGATCAGATCCCTGTCGATCTCCACGATCCCTTCCTCATGATCCTCAAAGACCAGCGAAATGGCATAATCCACATTCTGCTCTGTGATAGTGTTTCCCCGTTTTGACAGCTCTAAAAGCTGTGTCAGCACCCGCAGCGCTTTTTCCGCCGCCGCGCTCTCTCCCACGATCTTGGTACTCCCGTCGCGGGCAATCAGCGTGACATGGAATGTCCGCTCCAGTTTCTTTGCATATGTGTCAAACTGTCCGAACACGTTCGCCTCATGTTCAGCCGGTATATTGATCATCAGTTCCGACAGACTCATCTGTTTCTTTCCTTTCAATGGTTAAAATTTCCGTATCCGTCTCCTCGGTGATCCTCTCATTCAGATACAGGATGCCCGAAGCAACGGCAGAATTTTCATGTAGTTGTATTTTAACACTATTTTCCCGTATTTGAACACCTTTTTCCTCTAATTCCTCGCAAAAGCGGTGAAAATTCCGGCTCAATATCTGCCTTGCCTCCTCATCTGTATATGTTTGTTCCACAAAGGAATAGGATTTTGCTGTTTTCATGCCATAAGAAAAAGGCAGGTAAAAGTTCTCACCGATCTTCATCTGCGTCTCCGAAGTAAAGGTCTCGCTGTTTTTATATTTGTTCCGTATGCTTCCTACGGATATCGTTTTATCCCACAGACGGATAAATGGCTGGAACTTCTTTTTCCCGTCATATACCTTTTTCTGATAAGTCAGTGAGATGCTGTCCGAATACTCGATCTGTGTATCCGCAAATATATCGGCGTCAGATGCGTGATATTGATATCCGATCACTTCCTGGCTGTCATTTACCACTTCCACTCTGCCCAGCACAAGAAGATCCCCTTTTTTTACCGTATCTCCCACATGGACCTGCGGTACGCCGGAACGCGTGACAATCTCTGTGATCACCCCGTCGGCGGATGCGATCAGATCTGTAGGGTTTTCTTCCGGAGAAACGCTCACATCCTCCTCTCGAAAGGTATCTTCGTTCTCCTTGACCTGCACATTCAGCCTGCTGCCGTCGATGGACGCAGAAACCCAAACGATATCATTATATTCCTTTCGCATCGCTTTTACAATACCCGGACAATCCACTTTGCTCTTGAGCATACAAGGAGCGACTCCTTCCGACCTTAAGAATTCCGCCAGTGTCTCATCCGGCCATTTCTCATTTCCTTCAAAATGGATATCCCATATAAAAAGTGAATATCCCTTCAGAAGAACCGCACACAGGAAAAGCCCGATAAAAAAGAGCTTTCGTTTTCTGTGGCGGGCAAGAAAAAAAGGAAACCCACATCTCCGACACAAAACGACCCGGGTGTGCGTTTTTCTGACAAAGGGCTTAAGCTTCCTGAAATCCGAGATGCTCATATACATCTCATACCCGTTCCCCACGGGCGCCAGACCCCATATATAGATCTGGTGGAAGGAACACAGATTCAGAAAACGCTCCGGCGAATAGCCCTCGATACGGAGTTTTACATATCCTTTTAACCAACGGATGAACGAACGGATCACTCTTCTTTCCTCCCGTCAATAAATTCAAGTGTCTGGATCTTTCCCGTGACCTTCATCTCATCATTGGTATAATACTGTACCTGAAGCTTCCTGCCTGTCAGGCGGATCTGTCCGCCCTTCGTCTGTACGCGCACGAGTTCTTCTGTATACTCCGTAATGCCCCGGTAATTGCCGATGCACACTTCAAAGTCTCCCAGCACAGTGACCACCGCTGCCCCCATGACTACATCTTTCGGCATACTTGCAGCTGACGCAAGCCTCTCACCGATCTGTCCTCTATCCATAAAAATGCCACACATACGCCCTTTATAAAGAGTATATGTGCGGCATATTCCGTCCTATTCCTCTCTTAATAATCCAGACATGCCCTCTCGGTCACAAAGGGCCGCACATAAGTGTCCGCCACTTTGACATGTGCAGGGTGACTGGCATACACACCGATATCCTCCGCTTTCTCCAGCGTGCTTACAAGCGCCATGTCGTGAGTACTGGATGCAAGAGGCGTCTCCACGAACTCCAGTTTCACAAGCCCCGGCACTTTTCCGGCAAGTGACTCCAGATTTTCCTTCATCGCTGCCTTTAATCCCGCTTTCTCCTCTTCTTTAATCTCTGGTCTGAATTTCCACATAACAATGTGATGTACCATGATACATCCTCCTTCTGTCAAATCTTTTTCTTTGCCTCCGGAGCTAAGTGTTCCATGATCTTCGTAAGACCATATATCTTCCACACAAAAGCTCTGTGATCCGCACCATGTCCATCTTCTCCAGCACATGATCCGCATCCGGCAAAGTTTCCTCAGGTGATATTTCTGTCCGCACATAAACCGTAGACAGCCCTGACCGCTTTGCTCCTTCGATATCGCATGCACCGTCATTCCCTACCATGACGGCCTTGTCAGGTTTTATATGACATGTGTCGATCATCTTTTGAAAAAACTGTGAATCCGGCTTTTTGCAGCCATGCTCTGATGAAAGAAAAATAGCATCAAAATACTGAGTGATATCCAGCGCGTTCATCTCATATTCTGTGAATATCTTCTGCGCATTGGACAGCAGATACACCTTTTTTCCTCTGTCTCGCAGTGTCTGCAGCATTTTTTTCGTTCCGTCATAGAGACGCAGTTTCTCTGTCGTCAGGATACGGAAGAACTGCCCGGCATGTCTTACCAGCGGTTCATCTGCCTCCGCGCCTTTCTCTTCAAAAAGCGCCCGGAATACTTCCTCGATCTGGATCTCCGGAAAAGCTTCGTGGGAATCCCGGCGCCCCCCTCTTTTCCGGCGCTTAAGTTCTTTGTAAGCCTGTCATACGCCGCATGCATTTCTTCCGGGGCATAAAAAGCCCTGTAATATGCGTAGAACTGAGACAGCCTCTCCCACACTTCCGGTTTTTCTTCATTTGTGCGGATATCCACAAGCGTTCCGTAGAGATCAAAAATACAATCAGAAAATCCACCTGTATTCTGTCTCATGCCCCTGTTGTCTCCGTCTCTGTGCGGATCTCTTCCTCACAGGACTGCATGGCTCTTAAAGTCCTGTCAAACAGTTCCGAAAGCTCCCAGCCCAAATTTTCCGCACCTGTGCGGATCGTATCTCTGGAGCATCCGGCAGCGAACCTTTTGTCCTTGAATTTCTTCTTGATACTGGATACTTCCATGTCCATCACGCTTTTCGACGGACGCATCAGGGCGGCCGCGCCGATCAGCCCGGTCAGCTCGTCCACGGCAAAGAGCACCTTCTCCATCTCGTGCTCCGGCTTTACATCGCAGCACAGTCCATATCCATGAGAACAGACAGAGTGGATCATATCCTCTCCCACACCTGCCTCTCTTAAAAGATCCGGCGCTTTTACGCAGTGTTCCTCCGGGTACAGCTCAAAATCCACATCGTGGAGCAGACCTGTGATCGCCCAGTATTCCGCTTCCTCTCCATATCCCAGTTCTCCGGCAAACCAGCGCATGACCTTCTCCACTGTCAGCCCGTGCCGGACATGGAACGGCTCCTTATTGTACTTTTTCAGCAGCTCAAGAGCTGTCTCTCTTGTGATCTGACTTTCCATGATAAAACGCTTCCTTCCTGTTTTTATCTGACTATATTGCCTGTTAATTATGAAGTATCTTTAATATGCAGTGTGTAAACGGCTCCGCAGCATAATACGCAGAAATAGCGTGCTGAAGCCGCCCGTATTCAGACGGAACTGTAAAGCCGTTTTTTCATGCCGCTAAAACTTCTTCCATGTATCTCTCACGAAGAGAAGGAGAAGCGGGAATATCTCCAGGCGCCCCGCCAGCATATCAAAGATAAACACCAGCTTTGCCCCATTGGAGAAAATGGAGAAATTCTGGGTCGGACCTACAAGCTCCAGTCCGGGACCGATATTGTTCAATGTCGCCGCCACACCGGTAAAGTTCGTGATAAGGTCATGCCCGTCAAATCCTACTAAAAGGACAGAAAACACAAAAGTCAGCACATACGCCACAAGAAATACATTCGTTGCGCGGACCGTCTCATGCTCGAGCAGATGTCCGTCCATCTGGAGTTTCCTCAGACTCCTTGGGTGGAGCAGCGTATGAAGTTCTTTCTTCACAGTCTTTAACAGAATCACAAGACGAGAGACCTTGATTCCTCCGCCTGTACTCCCCGCGCATGCGCCTACGAACATCAGAAGGACAAGAATCGTCCTCGGCACTTCGGGCCACAGATTAAAGTCCGTCGTCGCAAATCCGGTGGTCGTTATGATCGACCCCACTTGAAACGCCGCCTGCTGCACCGCAGTCCCAATAGAACCGTACATGTCTTTTATCATCACGGCAATGACTGCAATGGACACCAGTATGATCAAAACATACACACGCACTTCCTCCATGGAAAACGCCTGCTTAAACTTCTTACGAAGGATCAGAAAATAAGCGCTGAAATTCACTCCGAACAGGATCATGAATATAGTGACCACCACCTGAAGATAGACAGAGTACCCTGCCATGCTGTCATTTTTGATCCCGAAGCCTCCTGTTCCCGCTGTTCCGAAACTAATGGTGATCGCATCGAACAGAGGCATCCTCCCGATCAGGAGAAGTATGATTTCTATGACCGTCATCGCCACATAGATCAGGTACAGTATCTTCGCCGTAGAGCGGACCGTCGGCACAAGCTTGCTTACAGAAGGCCCGGGGCTTTCCGCTTTCATCAGATTCATATGGGAGCCGCCGCCCTTCATGTGTACGATGGCGAGAAGGAATACGAGCACGCCCATTCCCCCGATCCAGTGAGTAAAGCTTCGCCAGAACAGCACAGTTTTAGATAGTATTTCCACATCTGTAAGGATGCTGGCCCCCGTTGTTGTGAACCCGGAGACTGTTTCAAAAAGCGCATCCACCGGATTTGTCATAGACTTTGTCAGCAGAAAGGGAATACTCCCCATCACACTGAGCACGATCCAGCTCAGCGCCACTGTGACAAACCCTTCTTTCACATAGAATATCCTATTCTCTGGTTTTTTATGGTGGAGAAGGCCTCCCAGAAGAAGACAGAGCACAGCTGTTATGACAAACGCCCATCCCTCCTGTTCCCGATAGATCAGCGCCACAATGCACGGAAGCGCCATAAAAGCCGCTTCAGTCATAAGGACATACCCTATGATATATCTAACAATTGAAAAGTTCATTTTATTCCCCCGCCGGTTCCCCGATCCTCTGTATATTTATCCTGATCCCGCTCTTGGACGAAGCCGATTCCTCTGCAATAACAGAATCATTTTTCTTAATATTATGTCAGAGTCATTTTCCTGCTAATATATCAGTCAGATCGTTTAGTCCTTTCACACTTGTAACGATGATAACCGTATCTCCGGGCTGTATGATATCCTGTCCCCGGGGGATATGTACCACGCCGCCGCGGTTGATCGACGCTACAAGCAAATTGTCCTTCAACCTTAAATCTGACAGAGGGATTCCCGTCACGGCAGAATTCTCCCTGACAGCAAATTCCAGCGCTTCAGCCTGTCCGTCCAGGATGTGGTACAGTGTCTCCACGTTACTGCTCAGAGAGGCACCCATTGCCCTTACATACTGGAGAATATAATCTGCAGTTATGTATTTCGGATGAATCACACTTCCCAGGTCCAGTCCGTCCACAATATCATCAAAGGCAATCCTGTTGACTTTTGTCACAATCTTAGCCTGAGAGATCTTTTTGGCAAAAAGACTTAGAAGAATATTTTCTTCGTCCATGTTAGTCAGAGTCACAAAAGATTCTGCACGGGCCAGTCCTTCCTCCATGAGAAGCTTCTTATCTGTGCCATTCCCACAGATGACAGTCACTGACGGCAGAAGTTCACTGATCTCCTCACACCGCTCTCTGTTGAATTCAATCAGGCTTACACGGATCTTCATATCAGAGAGAAGCGCAGCAAGATAATACCCCAGAGTTCCTCCCCCTACAATCAAGGCATTTTTCACCTGATGGGTGTGAACACCGATCTTTTTAAAGAACAGTGCAGAATTCTTCGGAGTTGCGATAATGGAAACAAAATCCAGATCCTCCAGCACAAAATTTCCAGAAGGGATATATACCTTTTCCCCTCTTTCCACACCGCAGATAAGGACATCACACCGCAGCCTGTCCATGATCTGCGCCACCGTCATGCCGTTCAGCCCAAACTCTGGAAGCATTTTGAACGTTAAAAGCTCCACCTTTCCCTTAGAAAATGTATCCAGCTTGATCGCCGAAGGGAAACGGAGCAGCCTTGATATCTCCGTTGCCGCCGCCAATTCTGGATTGATGATCATGGAGATGCCCAGCTTCTTCCTGATAAAATGAAGTTCTCTGTGATAGACCGGATTTCTCACACGCGCGATCGTGTGGCAGTCGCTTACCTTTTTTGCGATCAGACAGCAGAGAAGGTTCAGTTCGTCCGAACCTGTGACAGCAATCAAAATATCCGCGTCCTCCACACCGACTTCTGAAAGCACCTGTATACTGGAGCCGTTTCCGCAGAGCCCCATAACATCCAGGCTCTCGGATAACTGCTGTATCTTCTGGGGATTCCTGTCAATCACGATCAGCTCGTGATCCTCTTCGCATAGTTCTTCTGCCAGGGTGCTGCCGACTTTTCCGCACCCTACAATAATGATCTTCATATCTCCTCCGGTGTATACCCTAAAGATATACAAAAACAATTATTTTATTGTATTTTTTAATTCCAGCGCCAGTACAGGAAAAGCTCCTGATACTCTTTTCTACTGACGTTAGAGATATTATATCACCTATTTATTTATATGCAACTGTTAGTTTGAACCCGTGCACAATCTTAGCGCACCTGTTATCTGTCCTGTTCTTTAATACAGTCAGATCTGCCTTTTAAAAGCCGTTTTATAAACAAGCGAAACTCTGCGGCATTATGACCGCATTGGATTGGTGAAACCAGGCAAAAAGACGAATGGACCAATTATCGCTATTATACCGGGCAGGACATTGTTCGGTTGAATACGGTACGGGCTTTGCAGCTTATGGATTTGCCTTTACAGGAGATAAAAAAGGTTTTAGAATATGACGATCTTGAAAAGATCATCGACTTTTTAGCGCAGGCAGAAAAAAAGGCTGACGAAAATTTTGTTTTCCTTTGAGGATTTAGCTGGTATATACACCGAAAACGAAACAACAAGGCTCTTTGCTGTCTGTATTCATTATGTGAATACAGACGGATTAAAGGTTTTGCCAAAAGGAAAATACTTGTGCGCTAACTGCACTGAAGAAAACAGAAAACAAACGTTGCGAGAGTTAATACACATAGCCCCGACAAAATATGGCGTAGAGCCGACATTTACAGTACAATTCATTGTTGTATCAGGCATTTTGCAATGAAATTATGAAGTACAGGTTTATGTTGATAGATAAAATACATCCCTTGTACCCCTAAGTTCCCATGAAGATAAACAATCCTTTTAATTGTCAGGCTTTCCGATTCTGCCTTTATTTCGGACGGTTTCTCCCAGCATTCCGGCTAAAAGTACACAATTAACCATCGTGATTCCACGATAAATTATGATCATCATTCCGAAATCAACGATACGAAAAGCGTAATTAAAAGCTTCAAATGCGAGACATAAAAAATTTAATATAGCAACAATAATTATCATTATTTTTATATTTTTTACCGGCCATTTCCCTATCATTTTCTTTCTTGAATATATAAAAGAGGAAATATGAAAAACCACACTTGCAACTGTACCTATTATAATATCATAGTTATAAGAAATTATTTTATAAGCTTTGAAATCAATTCATCAGCTAAATCATTAACTTTAACTGGTTTCATTTTCTTAAAAAATACACCCATGAATTTTAATAATGGAATCATTTTGGCTAACGTGTCATTGCGTCCGTTTCCATATACAAGAGTAAATGGAAAATGGAGAACACATATTATTTTTGAGCTGTGTAAACATACATCATTGCGATTTGGAGAATTAAAGAAATCCATTCCTGCAATTACTAATTCTATGCTTACTTCTACACTTAGAGATTTAGAAAAATTAGGAATTATTTATCGTGAGCAATTTAATGAAATTCCTCCTCATGTAGAATATTCTTTAACAAAAAAAGGAAAAGCACTTATTCCTGTTTTTATTGAGATATCAAAATGGGGAGAAGTAAATCTGGATTAAACAGAATCTTCCCATTGTATTCCACATGAAAATCGAGTACACTAATTTTTACTTAATTAAATGTAACACATGCAGGACAATTCATCTTCGTGTATAAACTAAATCTATCATACCATTATAAGCTTGCGTATTAATTAATTTTAATTTAATTTCATCTTTTCCATTTTCAAAAAGTCGAATACCTGAACCTAAGATTGTTGGAATTACAGTAATATAGTAGATATCAATTAAATTCTCGTTTACTAACTGCTGAACGATATTAGCTCCACCGCAAACCCAAATTCCTTTTCCGTTTTCTTTTTTTAACTTTTTTATTAAATCACCAGGGTTTTTATTTGCAAATATAATTTTCTCAGAAGAAATATCCTCCTTATGCGTAATTACATAAGTTATAAAATCCTCATATACCCACACATTAGGAGAAAGCTCGGTAATAAGTTGATGATAAGTATTTCTCCCCATCAATATTGTATCTATATCCTTTACAAATTCAGAATAAGAGTCAATGTTTTCACTATCGTCACCTTGCCCTCTCAGCCAATTGACGCCACCTTCACTATCGGCTATATATCCATCAAGACTCATTGCAGTAAATAGACTGACTTTTCTCATATCTTATCTCCCTATCAAATCTCAGGTTGCCGTATTGTTTTTATCTATTATGACATTCCGACATTCCCCTGTCATTTTTATCATTTATCAGATCAGACATTTCCATTGGCCGAAAATACAGCAACATTTTATCATCCAGTCCAAAGCGTATGATATATACTAATTTCTTAAAAGGATACATTCATCATTTAATTTTTTCAGTCGATTTGAAAGCACAGGAATTGCCTTATCAACCCAAAAAGAACCGTCCAGCTGCCCGGACGGCATACTTGTATGAATTCTCGCAAGCTCTGAAACAAAATGTTTCATCTTACTCAAAGTTATAGCTCCATAAATTGGAATTTTCCTATTTCTTCCTTTTAGATTTAGGTATTGGTAATTCATACAAAGCTGCCGGCATATAAGAAATCGCTGATTTTATCGGCTTTACAAGTAATCTGTCATCATCGATACCGCCTACGACCTTGCCGCGATAGATAATAGATAATAAATTCTCCCAGGCTTCCATTTTATCAAACCATTTTGTCCATTATACCATCCAGTCATTTTCTTTCTCGTAAAAAAAGAAGAGAACGCATAACTTCTTCGTTCTCCTCTTTATTAGCAAATCCAGCCGAGCCAGTCAACGGTCAAGATGAACGTCGCATTGAACTGCACCCCTTTCGTTGGTTTTCTTGTCCAACGTTTATGATGCGGTTCAGCCCGTTTATTTCAGCTTTGACAGTCGCCCGCTGTCCTGCTATTTTTCCGAGAGTGTTGCCGCAACTTCGGGACACTTTGTCCGCAAGTCGGAGCGTAGAACAATGGACGGGGGCTTTCATGCTATTTAGCAAAAAGCGTTCTCCTTAATCGCATGAAAAAGACAAACGCAAGCGCGGAAACGAGCAGCGACGTAATCGGCGTATTCAGCCAAACGCCGTCCAGCTTCAACGCCCATAATACAGGAAGCAACGCAACCGGAACAATAAGCGCATTGGAAACAGACAGGATTGTTGCGGGTAAAGGAACTTCCAAAGCTGTAAGAAAGCTTTGGACAGAGAATCCAAACCATCTTGTTAAGAAAGTCAATCCATAGATTCTCAAAGCATATGCCGCCATTTTCAAAACTTCTTTTTCGCTCTCCTGCATGAACAGAGAAACGATTGTTTCCGGTATCAGAAGCATGAGCGCTGTTCCCATAATGGAAATAACTGCACAGGCAGTAACACAGCATTTAATCAGACCTTTTATCCTTGATGTATTACCTGCACCCCAGTTATACCCTATAGCAGGCTGCATACCGTCGCAAGTTCCGTAAAGTAACTGCTGGAGAGTATCGCCAGCATATGCCAGAACGCCGTAAACGCTGACAGCCACAGAGCCGCCCATTTTCAGCAGAACAACATTCATAATGATGGATGTAAGACGTCCGGCGATGTTGTTTAAGAAATTAGGGCTTCCTCCTGCAACGATCTGTCGTATCATGCGGACATTGAACTGAGGTTTGCAGAATTTCAGCATTAGCTTTCCTCTCGCAAACGGATACAGTGCAATAATGGTACAGATGAACATACCTACGCTGACAGCAGCGGCAGAACCTCCGATACCCATTTTCAGTACCGACAGAGACAGATATTCCAAGCCTAAAATCAAAACAGACATGACGATATTAAGCGTCATGCTGCTTTTGATTTTGCCGCAGATACGGAGAAAATTATCTACAGCAAAAATCATCGTTGTAAACGGAGAAGCGATAGCGTACACACGGGCATACTGCACAGCCATCGTTTCCAGTTCATTTTCGGCTCCCATCAACTGCATAAGGAATGGTGCGGAAATAAATAGAAATAATCCTGTGACACAGCCTATAATGAAAATCATCAGGGCTGAGCAGGTGAAATAGTTGTTAGCGTTATCATGTTCCTCTTTCCCGAGTAATATCGAAATGTTTACCGCAGAACCTACACCGATAAGATCTGCCAGCGAGAAATTGATAAGCACCAGGGGAAATGCCAGGTTAAGTGCGGCAAAGGCGGTTTCACCCAAAATGTTACCGACAAAAATACCATCAAATAATCCCCACAAAGAGGAAGCTATCATACTGATAGCGCCGGGAATTGCTATTATAAAGAATAGCTTTACAGGTGCTGTTTTTGCATATAATTCTGAACTATTCATTTTTATTCTCCGAAATGTTATTCATAATTTTTTGAAAGCGGAACATTTCATCGGAACCGGAATCGTCGCACTCTCCGAACTCAATCATTGCACCGTATTTGAACGCCCACTGATTATCCAGAATAAACTGTTCACGATCATCTGCAGTTAATGGGGTAAGGGATACTTTCGCTTTTTCATTTTAATCCTTCTGAAAAATAAAAACAACCTCCGACTACTACATTACTGTAATAATCGAGCTCACTCGACATCTTATCTGACAGGCGGCCTGCAAGCATGACGCTTACGCCCCCCTACACTAGGGTGTACTGTCCTCCGATGATATATTTTAAACGTATAGCATAAGATCAGAGAAATATACGTCTCGGGATCGCCGTTCAGAATTAGATCAGCGTATCCCAACGGCAGGTTACCACCGCAGAAATCAACGGATTTTTACTATTTTTATATAACACATTAGATTATCACACTCAGGATTCAATGTAATTACCCTTTTCCAAAACGGAAAATTCCTACTTTATCATATTGGGAAACACAATTGACTTAATGTGTAATAATTCCTCTTTCCAAATAAATTGCATCCCTAAAATGTCTAACTTCATTAAAAATACTCATTATATTTTCTCAGTAAATCCTAAATTGATTTCCTAGGTATTTTTCTGCAGATTATTCAGTGCATCAGGATTATTAGCAAAAAATGTTCTGAGCGTCTGGAAAAATCATAAAACATATTTCGCTATAGAATTATACTCATCCCCGCTGATTTGATAAATCCCATTATATGGCTGTTCTATATAATATCGATTGTCCTGTGTGTAAATATACAAGAGAGAACTTTCCCCCTTGGCAAAACAGAATTCAATCTTTATCGGTATCTCGGCATTAGCAGGAGAATCATTCAAACTCTCCCTTTTGGTCGTCCTCCCTCCATCCCCGATTACATAAATAATATCCTTGATTTCCTCCACATTTGTAACATCTGCATTCATGGCATCGGCAGCTATTGCTATACTTTTCAAATCTTCCGCTTTCGGAAGCTCTAAAGTGTACTCCCTTCTGTTAATCAAAAAGAAGAATCCCATTACGGTCATCATCAAAATTAAAATCGTTACGGCTATCCATGCGGCCTTTTTTTGCATTTCTTTTATCCTCCATATATTTTTTGAGTTTTATTCTTTATGTGAATGCGTCAGAGATAATCTCAGCGATATGCCACATACCGGTAGTGCGGCATGTCAACGCCTTTGTAATGTTTTGTCCATGTATCCTTTTTTATCATCCCATTTCTCAGCGCTACCCTTTGAGAAGCTGTATTAATATCTCTGATAATTGTACAGACTTCATCTGCTTTCAGTATTTCAAATGCATACTTTTTACATGCCCTTGCCGCTTCTGTCGCATAGCCTCTGTGCCAATAACGCCTCTCAAAAAGATAGCCTACTTCCAGCACTTCTTTCTCTTTCCACTCCTGCATGGAAACACCGCACTGACCGATCATTTCATCCGTTTCTTTCAGAATGACTGACCATAATCCGAAATTACATTTCCGGTATCTTTCGAACTGTCGATCCAGCCATTCCTGTACTTCAGCATCACTAAAAGCCCCTTCATATGCATACATAGTTTCATCATCCTGTAATATTCTGCACAATGCCTGATAATCGGACTGCTTCATCTCTCTCAGATACAGTCTCTCGGTTTCAAGTATCACGTTATCCTTTCCATGGCGTTTGATTCCTTCACAATCCATTTCTTTCCCTCCCGTATTTTGTCTCAATTGGACAGAGTTAACCATTCATTATATTATCGATTTCATTTTTCATGTTCTGGCTTCTATCAGCAGCTCTTGTATAATTTCTTCTTTTTTCCTTCCTCGTTTAAGTTTTCATCATAATAAAGATGGCCTGAACCAGATAAATTCCAATCTGTCGACCTGGTTTTTCTTCATTATACCATTTGTTTATTTCCTTGTCTTTTTATTTATCGCTCATGCGAAAAGAGAGCAGAACATCATCTGTCCACTCCCTTTCCAGCTTCCTGTACTAAGCTCGTCTTTGCTGATCTCTATTGCCACATTCCTTTCCGCCTTTCAGCATGTGGAATTTCCGCACCTTCTTAATCATCTCGCCGTAGACAAACGCCTCCATGCTTTGCGCGGTCAGCGTACCGGCCCCCTCGCAGCTCTTATTGTCTGCCCGTTGCTTGCACCGCAAGTAGGTAACACCGTTTCTGGCGTTCAAACTTGCCAGAGTAGCTCTTCTGCTACTTGTTCTGGTGCCATTCCACTATTTAAGAAACGCTTGCATACTATTTTCATGTTCTCGCCAACTTCGATAATATGTTTATCTGGATCATAAAAACGAACAACACGCTGCCCCCATGAATGTTCTACAATAGGGTGGACATATTCGACATCACATTCTTTCAGTTTATCAGCAAATTCATCAAAATTATCTTCTTCAAAGTAAATTTCAAAGTTATTGCCGCCAAAAGAAATATCGCTTTTCCCGATAAAGTCTTTATATGTTTCAACTGTCTGCAAAGCCAGACCGCCAGTTAAAGTTTTATTTGCTCCAAAATCCATAATCATATGAAGCCCAAAAACCTTTTTGTAAAACTCGACTGATTTATTGATATCGGTTACCACCAACATAGGATTTTTCATTTTCATTTTCGCTACCTCCATAACTTCCAGTTTTCTGTTCACAAACTTCCAATTTATCAATCACGGCACTAATTTTATGGATGAGATTATGCTACCGCGAATACTACATAAACAATCAGCAGCTCGATTAAAAATACAAATAAAACTATACCAAAAATCGACCAATTATATTGAGTCTCACTTAGAAGTTTTTCTAATTGACTAGGCAACATTTTCCTGTTTTCCCCAAAAAATATAATGATCATTTGTATTAGGGGCCACAAAAATATTGAAAATTTGCTTGAATAATTACCGGGAACACCATCCGAAAAGTGTATGGGGATCATATCAGGCAGAAAAAATATACTGATTATAGCCATCATCCATCCCAGACCGCAAATAATCCAAGATAATTTTCTACTGATTTGTATTTTCATAAGTGTTTCTCCAAAATTTCAATCTGATTTGATACTTTCGGAATAATCATCCTCTCTCCTGCATTCTTCTATAAATAAGATTTTTTTCTCTTCATATCTGTTATCAGTTCCGGGTTATCCTTTTTCATTTTCTCTATCAGAATAGAAATATTACTGCCATCTTTTCTGATCGCATCCAGCTCTGACTCCGTTATTCCCACAAGCTGGATAAATTCCACTTTACCGTGCAGTGTGTCCAGCGTATGCGCAGAGGTATCGTTCACAATAAGAAGCGCAGTTATGAGCGACTCTGTCCCTATGATTGTTTCTTATTAGGAACACTGTAAATACAAGGCTTTTCGGGGCCTGCAATCCGAAAAAAATAATATTTGATCTATCACATTACGCAGAAAGCC
>CAJFQC010000018.1 GCA_904418845.1 uncultured Ruminococcus sp.
GAAAAGGCGGTACGCTACCCCTCCACGGGGCGCATACCGCCTTTTCTTGTTATCCAGCCCTCCGGCTGTATCGGTTGAGCAAAAGTCAGCGTGGGATTGGTGTGGTATCTTTATCTAAGCGATACCCCGGTTTCCCATTTTGATACCGCTTTATTTGTGACTCCTAAAATCTCCGCAAGCTGTCTCTGGGTCATTCCCAGTTCTTTTCTCCGGTGTGCGATAAAGCTTCCCGTCTTATTCTCCATTCTGCTCCTCCTTTATCTGTCGCATCCTCCTGAGCGTCACACTCTGTTATCATCATACTCAGCCGGAAGTTTTTTTACAATACACGTTTGCTTCTCCATTGTCTACGGAACGTAGACTTCGTGATTTTTCCTTCCAAGAGATACGCTCACGCCTGTGTGATGCCCCGCAAAAAGTTCTTTGGCCAATACAAAAATTTAGGTCTTTACAAACACTCCCGGTTATGATAGAATACCACTTGTCGAGCGGAAGTGGCGGAATGGCAGACGCGCTAGATTCAGGTTCTAGTGGGAGTTTTATCCTGTGGGAGTTCAAGTCTCCTCTTCCGCATTGAGAAAGATTCGGAGAATCCTTGAGAGCAAGGTTTCTCCGTTTTTTCTATCCCCATATATTTTCTATATTCATACAAAGGAATGATATCATATGAATGAAAACGAGAAAGAAGTTCTTTTTGAGCAGGTTCCCATCCCGTCCGCCGTGGCGAAACTGGCAGTCCCTATGGTGTTCAGTTCCCTCGTCATGGTCATCTACAACATGGCGGACACTTATTTCGTAGGAATGCTCAACAATCCTGTGGAAAATGCCGCCGTCGCTCTTTCCGCGCCTGTCCTCCTGGCATTTAACGCAGTGAACAACCTCTTCGGCGTAGGAACTTCGAGCATGATGAGCCGCGCTTTAGGGCGGAAAGATTATGAGACAGTGTCGGAAAGTTCCGCTTTCGGATTCTGGTGTGCCCTCATAAGCGGAGTTGCCTTCGGGCTCCTCTGCATGATCCTCAACTCCCCTCTCCTTACCCTCATCGGCGCGTCTCCGGACACATGGGAAGCAACACAAGGCTATATATTCTGGACTGTATGCTTAGGCGCCTCACCCGCCATCGTCAATGTGGTCATGGCGTATCTTGTCCGTTCGGAAGGAGCCGCTCTTCACGCCAGCGTTGGAACCATGAGCGGCTGTCTGTTAAATATCATACTTGATCCCTTCTTTATCCTGCCCTGGGGTCTTGGTATGGGCGCTGCCGGAGCCGGGCTTGCTACTTTTATCTCAAACTGCGTGGCATGCTCGTATTTCCTTGTGCTTCTTTATATAAAGAGAGGGAATACATTTGTCTGTATAGATCCCCGCAAATTCCGTCTGAAAAAGCAGATCGTCACAGAAGTGTGCGGCGTGGGGATTCCCGCGTCCATCCAGAATCTCCTCAACGTGACGGGAATGACCATCTTAAACAACTTTGCTTCCTCCTTCGGAGCGGATGCCGTGGCGGCTATGGGGATCGCGCACAAGATCTACATGGTCCCCATGCAGATTACTCTGGGATTTTCACAGGGCATCATGCCTCTTATCAGCTACACCTTTGCTTCGGGAAACCGGAAGCGGATGAAAGATACAATCCTTTTTGCGATAAAGATCATGCTCCCTGTCCTCGCCATAGTCACAATAGGGTATTTCGCAGGTTCAGAACGTCTCATACAATTGTTCATGCGGAATGATACAATCATCGCTTACGGCGGCAGATTCCTGAGAGGTTTTTCCTTAGGACTGGTATTCCTCTCCTTAGACTTCCTCGCAGTAGGCGTATTTCAGGCGCTCGGGTTTGGACGATACGCGCTTATCTTCGCCATCATGCGCAAAATCGTACTGGAGATCCCCGCACTGTTCTTCCTGAACTGGCTGTTCCCGCTGTACGGGCTTTCCTATGCACAGTGCACGGCTGAATTCGTCCTTGCCACCTGCTCGGTCTTCATGCTGCGCCACATTTTCCGCAAATATGCAGATATCCGGAATCACGACCGGACATAATAAAAATGGCTGCTGTATCAATCATCGGCATGTCACAGATTTAATGCTCATTGATACGGCAGCCTCTTGCTTTTCTTCTGAAAGCGCTATTCATCACTTTCTGTCAGAACACCCGATTTCAGCACATCTGTCAGCAGACGCCGCGCCTCTTTTTTGATATCCTCCAGCGGTGTCTTTTCCTTGTGGGATTCATTGACAAAACCAAGCATTCCATAACAGACAAAGCCAGCGATCTTCTTCGGCGAGTAACGCAGCCTGAACCTCTGCTCCACATGCAGAGTATGCGTCTCCACTGTCTCAAGGATAATGCTGTAAAGGCGGGAACCGAGATACGGGTTCTTTTCGGGATTCGTGTACTGGAAAAAGTAGAATCTGTCATAGTACAGGTCAAGGATGCTGTCCAGCATATTGACATAACCCGCGGTCACCCTGCGCAACGGGTTGTTCTCTGCCTGTCTTCTCCGGTAATCTGCTGTCCCGATGTCCAGCATATCATTGAAAATATCGTCAAGGAGCGCGTATTTGTCACTGTAATGCGAGTAAAAGGTGATCCTGCTCACCTCTGCTTTCCTGCACAGCTCTGTGATAGATATATGCTCGAAATCCTCTTTTGCAAGCATAGCGATCAGAGCCTCTTTCAAGTTCCGTTTTGTCTTGATGATCCTTCTGTCCTCCATATTTCCTGACACTTTTCCTTTCATGTATAGATATCTTACATTTTCTTATTATTGTTCATTGTGATTTAAAATTGCTTTTGCTATAATTTTAACACCTGTTATAATAATGGTCAATAAATGAAAAACTGATAGTAAGGTAATGTTAGAAACGATAAGATTAGGAGGGATATCATGTCAGGTATTGCCATCATGACAGACAGCAACAGCGGAATCATGCCGTCTGAAGCAGACAAATATGGGATCTATGTGCTCCCTATGCCTGTCATTATCGACGGGAAGACCTACTACGAAGGAGTTAATATCTCATTAGAAGAATTTTACGGAAAACAGTCCTCAGGCGCTGTAATCTCAACTTCACAGCCGTCGCCCGGTAATGTGACCGCCATGTGGAATGATATCCTTGCCACTCATGATGAACTGGTCTTTATCCCTATGTCGTCTTCCTTGAGCAACACCTGCCAGACCGCTCTTATCCTTGCTCAGGATGAACCTTATAAAGGCAGGGTATTCGTGGTGGACAACCGGCGCATCTCTGTCACACAGGCCATGTCCGTGCTGGACGCTCAGGCGCTGGCCAAGGCAGGAAATACGGCGCAGGAGATTAAAGACATCCTCGAAAAAGAGGCTTTAGACGCCACCATCTATATTGCTGTGGACACGCTGGAATACTTGAAAAAGGGCGGACGCATCACCCCTGCTGCCGCTGCTGTCGGCACAGTGCTGCGCTTAAAGCCCGTACTCACCATACAGGGAGAAAAGCTGGATTCTTACGCAAAAACACGGGGGATGAAATCTGCTTTTCAGACCATGTTAAATGCACTTAAGGACGATATCAACGCCCGCTTCTCCTACTTAAAAGAACGGGGATGCCTGAAGATCGGAATTGCCAACACCCAGATGGATGAGGAGCGTTTCGAAGCGTTTAAATCCCAGTTAGAGAAAACATTCCCTGAGCTGGAACTGATCTATTTCCCCCTTACCATGAGCATCGGAGCCCATGTAGGACCAGGAGGGCTGGGCATCGGCGCTATGAGATGTCATTAGAAAAGTGTTCCGCAAGCGGATCTCCTGCACGAAAAAAAGACCTTACGGTCCTTTTTTCGTGCATACTTTTTCGGGATTCTCCGCAGAAGCTCAGCAGCAAAAGACAACATATCAACTCTGCTCTTCGTCTCCCTGACGGATATCCAGCTTTGGAAGGATGATATCTGCCTTGAACAGATCTGCCTCTGTAGATATCTTCAATGTGCCGTGCTGTAATTCTACAAAGCTCTTGGCAATGGCAAGCCCCAGCCCTGATCCTTCTGTATTTCTCGAAGAATCTCCCCGTACAAACCGGTCTGTTATCTCCTCCACGTCAAAGTTCAGTTCGGCGGCAGATATATTTTTCATGGAGATATGAACCGAATTTTCCTGATCTGTCATCTCCACATAGACTCTCGTATGCGGCATCGCGTATTTCGTGATATTCACGATAAGATTCTCAAAGATACGGTACGTCTTCTGGCTGTCCAGAGACATGACGACTTTCTCCTCCGGAAGTTTCCACCGGAAATCCAGATGAGCGTCCCTGATCTTCCCATCGTTCTCCAGCCCGACCTGCTTTAACAGATCTACGATATCCACTTTCATATAGTGCATGACTACATTTTTGCTTGCTGCCTTGCTGATCTCAAATAGATCTTCAATAAGCACCTTCAGCCTGAGAGACTTCTTTTCCAGAACTTCAATATATTCTTTGCGCTTCTCCTCATCTGACTCATTTTTCAGAAGATCAGTATATGTGATGATAGCAGTCAGAGGTGTGCGCAGATCGTGAGATACATTGGTCACAAGCTCAGTCTTCATGCGCTCGTTCTTCACTTCTTCTTCTACCGCTTTCTTAAAGCCTTTCTGGATCTTCTTAAGTTCGTCCTGTATGGGGTTGAACAGCCCGATATCCCCTTCAATGGGCGCGTCCAGATGCCCCTCCGCAAGCTGATTTGTAGATTCAAGGAGCAGCTTATACTTTTCCTGAAGATCCTTCGTGTATTTCCGCAGGAAGAAGAAAAGGAGCGCCGAGTAAACGATCAGCGCGAACGTCCCGTACCACCAGAAAAGGCACACAATGAACAGAATTACGAAGTTGATCGCCACGATCTTTAAGATCGTCCGGTTCGTCTTCTCCCGGAAATCAATATGCAGCAGCGCGTCATACTCTCTGTCTATAAATGCCTTGATCCTCTTCCAAATCCCCCCTGCTCTGGCTTTTATAGTCCCGTCATTTTTACCACCTCGCTTTCGGATATGACGGATCAGTCTGGCGGTCAGCGTCCGCTCCTTCCAGTAAGCTGTTCCCATGCGGAATACCGCCCTCACAGAAGTTGTTCCCCAGAACATTACCCCGAACACAAACATCCACATGATAAAGTTAAATATCCACGCTGCCAGTTCCATCCCATTTCCCATGCCCGGGAGTAATGTTCCCTCAATAGTCATGCGTACAATGACTGCCGGGCCCTCCAGCAGTATCCCGCCGCAGAAGAGTATCAAAAGAGGAATCTCAAAGGGAGCCCGGAATATCTTGCTGTCACTGATGTCCAGCCTCTTGGATAACGGCAGAAGGAGTGCGGCGGCAATGACTGTCAGCGCCAGCATCTCAACTGTATCCCGGTATGCTCCGATATGGTTGATTTCATACTCGTCAGACATATCCACTACTGTCTGTTCGACATAAGCGTCCAGATTCTCCTGTGTCATCCCGTAGATGACCGTCACATTGGACGGGGTAATGATATCAGAGATATAGCCGTCCTGTGCGGACATCGCCGAATTAATAAAATATGTCTCAAGGTCATATGCTTCTTCTGGTTCCAGCGCGCTTCCGTCCACCCGGACATCCTCGACTTCTCCTCTGTCCGTAAACTCAAACTCCACGCGGAACGCATAGTCTTTTCTAGAGGGGTCTGTCAGGTCTTCCGCATCCACATTTGAATATCCTTCTGCATTTTCTGTATCCTCTGTATCTTCCGTATTTCCCTGCGCCTCCTGCTCACTGTTTTCTCTCTCCTCAAGCACAGAGGAATCAAAGACCCCGTAATCCATATATTTTCTCAGCAGGTCAAAGTGGAGCCGTCCGTACTCCTCCAATATTTCGGACACGGGGGTTTCATTTTTATACTCATTGCAGAGGAGATAGTTTCCCTCTGCCAGATCGTATCCGATCTCCAAAAGCACCTTCTCCTGCCTCGTCTCCGCCGTTTCCCCCGCGTCCAGAACCCTCGATATCTCACTGTACTGCGCGATCATGATGAAAGAACACATCGCAAGGATAATAAGTACAACAACGATTCCTGTTCTACGGTTGTTTTTCAATTTTGTATCCAACTCCCCACACCACCTTCAAATATTTTGGATTTTTGGTATCAATCTCGATCTTCTCCCGGATGTTCCTCACATGAACCATGATCGTGTCCGTGTTGACCGCTTTCTCCTGCCAAACCCGCTCGTATATTTCCTCTGCCGAGAATACTCTGCCCGGATTCTTCGCCAGCAGCAGCAGGACCTTGTACTCGATGGGCGTCAGCTTCACAGGATTGCCGTCCATGGTCACCTCCACTGTCTCCTCATTGATCTCCAGTCCTCCGATCACGTGAACATTCTCTTTGGGAGCCAGTTTCTCTAAAAATTTTCGGTAACGCCTAAGCTGGGAATTGACCCTCGCCATCAGCTCCATAGGTGTAAACGGCTTTGTCACATAATCGTCAGCTCCGATATTTAATCCTGTGATCTTATCCACTTCCTCGGACTTGGCAGACAGCATGATCACCGGGAAATCATATTTCTCCCTGAGCTTCATCGTCATGCGGATACCGTCCATCCTTGGCATCATGATGTCTACGATCGCCAGATGGATTTCCTCTTTCTCCAGCACTTCCAGCCCTTCTATTCCATCCGCTGCCTGAAAGACTTTATAACCCTGGCTCTGTAGATAAATCTGCACGCCCTCGCGGATTTCTTTGTCATCTTCAACGACCAAAATATGATTAGTTTCCATAATGTCTGTACTATCTCCTTTTGAATATTCTCCTGTTTTTTCTGCACCTCGGAGCGCCCCGTTCTACCAGTGAATCCCACAATTCGTCCATGCTTCCGTCAAACGGGCCCATCAAGCGCTTTCCGACACACTTTCGGAAGTGCACATGCCCTGGATGTTCATATCCGCGTCCACCGGCAGGTCGGGAACTGCGTTTTTCTTCACGATACCGTAATTTTTCACCGCCACGGCAACTGTCGTAAACGGCAGTGGTATCACATATTTATCCCATCTGCGTGTCAGCCGCAGACAGGACGAATATAAAAGACTGATACCGACAAATTCTTCCTCTGCGTGTTCCGACAGATAGAACGCCAGCTTCTTCGGCTCATGTCTCGGCCCCAGCGGACCGTCCAGCGCTACGGCGACAGAATGTGTCTTTTCGTAAGAGTCCTGAACGATCTTTTTCAGTGTGGCAAATGCCTTATATCCGTCAGGAACGCGCAGTGCGCTTCCCCCGCACCGTCTGACCATATTCTCTATATAATTTCCTCTTGTGTCCGCCGTTACGATCACATCCACCGGCGTGGTCTTGTACGACAGCTTTTCGAGCACAACGTTCATAAAGAAACTGTCCTCATGCCAGAATCCGAAGATCTGGCTGTCCCCGTATATATTTTCCTCATCCCATATGATCCTCACAGTACGGTCGATAAGTGAAAGATATCTAGTGAATGACCATTGCAGGATATTCGCTGCGATCTTCTTCAGTCCCATAGCCTGTCTCTTCCTTTCTGTCCTGTGCCCTCTCCAACAGTCCTGCCGCTCTTTTAAGTTCTGTCCTTTTTGCGCCGACACATTGATTGTAGAGCATCTCCTCATAGATGGCAAGTGTGGAGGCACGGTAATTTTCGGCAGAGTCAAGGGCTGCTCTGCCCATCTCCTTGAGCCTGCTCTCATCCGACAGCACTTCTGCCACACGGTCCGCCCACGTCTCCTCTTCCTCTTCTGTCAGAAATCCGTTCACGCCATTCTCGATGATATCGTCTGTTCCTACGGCGCGTACCGCCACGACAGGAGTTCCTGAGGCAAATGCTTCCGCCAGCACGATCCCCTGAGTCTCCGATGTCGAGGCGAACATGAACAGATCCGCGGCATTTAAGTAATCTTTTACTTCTTCATTGGGAATATTTCCCACAAATGTAACTATGTCTTGTATACCCAGCAGAGAAGCCCTGACCTTCAGTTCCGCCTTCTGGCTTCCGTCTCCTACGATAAGAACGTGAAAATCGTCTCCTGCCTTACGGCGGACATCCGCGATTCCCCGGAGCAGGAATCCATAGTTCTTCTCCCTCTCCAGACGTGACACCGTGACAAGAAGATGTTTCTTTCCTTTTCCGTACTCCCTTCGTATCTCTGCTGCGCGCGTAGCATTTCTTTTAAAAAACCCATCTTCCAGACCGGTAGGAAATACAGCGGATGCGCTCTTCATCCCGTACCCTCTGAGTATCTGCCTCATGCCCGCCGACGGAGAGAGCACCAGATCGCATTGGTCGGCAAACCATTTGATATACGCCGGGATCACTTTCTCTCGTATCCACCTGACAGCTTTTTTCTTGCACACCGGACTGTGATCATACACCCGCAGCGCCGGAATATAGTGCAGGTAATCCTCATAGCGGGTGTGGCATGTAAAAATGACCGGGATACCGTACTTCTTCCCCAGCCGGATCCCCAGCGGTCCTACGAACATCGGGTGGTGTATATGAATCACATCAAAGATCTCATCTGCAAACACCTCTGTGATCTCTGTCGGAAGCACTGCCGGATATACCATACCGTTCGCCATCTTATTCTTCTGCGTATGATAACGCACGACCCGTTCCGGTGCATCTTCATCCGCCCGAAGCACTTTTTGCTGTTCTTCTTCTGTATCTCCATACATAGGAGCGAAGACTGTCACCTCATGTCCCAGCTTTACCAATTCCTGCGCCTGTCTCTCCACAGAGATCGGCACCCCTCCCACAAAAGGTCTGTAATTGTTTGTCAGCATTGCTATCTTCATGGATATGATCCCCCTTTATTCATCATGCAGCTGCATCAGTGTGCATGAGACGATGTGCTTTCTTCCCTTATGCCAGAAAATCAATTGCCGCGTCCCCGAAGAAATATCCCGCTCCGACAAACGCCAGATTCCAGAGAAATATTCCGCACGCAGAACTCACCGTATATTTCGTAAAATTCATCTTCACCATACCCGCCGGGATAGAGATAAGCGTCCTCACCATGGGGAGCAGCTTGCTCACGAATACGCCTATGCTTCCCTTCTGCCTTAAGAACTCCATCTTATCCTCGATCACGGGCTGATGCCTGGGAAACTTCTTAAGGTAAAATCCCATCACCTTATTGCCGCCGAACCGTCCCAGCAGATAGAGCGCCCAGCTCCCGGTCAGTCCTGCCGCCACGGTCAGTATCATCACCACCGCAAAGCTGATCTCCCCTCTCGCCGCCCAGATCCCTGCCAGCGGCATGATGACTCCCGCCGGAAATCCTGGGAGATTCAAATATTCCAGCAGAACAATCAGATAGATGAAAAAAGCGCCGTATTGTAAAAAATAATTGGTAAATTCTTGAATTGACATAAAATACAGCCCCCTTTCATTGATTACAGGATATCCTGTAAATCTAAAGGAGGCTGATATAAGAAAATAAAGATATTCTAAAGATTTGTACTTTGGGGTATCTGTATTGACTTGCAACGGGTCTGAAATACCCTCTCGAATCTCTTAAACCTGTCTGTTTTTCGGCTCCACCGCTTCAGATCGGACATTATGTTTTTGATTCTGATTCTCTGGCTTTGACTTTTGTGTAATGCTGTTGAAGCTGTTCAGGTCCTTCTGCCTGTTTTGCTGCTCCTGCTGCTTTTTGTTCATGCTATCACCTCAATGATAGTATGTGCAGGGAAAAGGAATGTATGTAAGGGAATTTTCTATGTGATCTTCCGTCCCATCTTAAATCTTCGTATCAGCCACACGCACATAAATGACACTGCGGCAATGCTTACAATAAGTACGGGCACCGCAATCCACGCGGACAGATCCCATGCTTTCATATGCTTCTTATAGTTGTCCAGGAACAAGATGTGGATAAGATAGATACCGAATGAGCACCCGCAGAACAGATCTATGAGCTTCTGTCCGCGTTTTCCCAGTCTGATATTGCCTTTTCCAAGTCTGAGCATAAGAAGGAAAAACGCCGCTGCCGCAAGCGCCACAAAAGGATTCGCGTAAGTCAGCGCGCCCTCATAATGGTTATTCTCCATGATCGTCACTCCCAGCGTGATACCGAAAGCGGCCGCCAGACCGATCACACAGATCGCGGTCAATGCACCCTGACTGACCCGGATATGTTTCCTGTATTTATACAGGTAGTATCCGAGGAACAGATAATACGCGTAGATTCGGTCTCCGACCAGGGGCAGGTCGTAATACGGCTCCTGCCCGGCCAGCCACATAAGATCATATATGACTACGGCAGCCGTTGTCACGATAAGAAAAGCTTTCTCCAGCTTCATACTCATTCCTCTGACCATCACCTGGAAAAACGGCAGCACCAGATAGATCGGTATCATCGCATACAGATACCAGAGATGCGCCTCCGTCGGCTCATACAGGATGTGTGTAAGATCATATTCTGTCCGCATATAAAAGATATTCCAGAAATAATACACCGTGCTCCATACGACCAGCACGATAAAGAAGCGCAGCACTCTCTTCGCGTGTTTCTGTAAAGGCTCTTCTCTCCCCAGGAGCAGCGCCCCGGATATCATAAAGAAACAGGGCACACTAAGTCGTGCCGCCGTATCCAGTATAAGGGAGAATACATATTCTCCCTGCGGAATCCTGCCATACGCACGGCAGAAATAATTGGTCACATGGATAACAATAACTAGAATGAATGAAACCATCCTGACCATCTCCAGATTATAATTTTTCTCTTTCATCTTCTTTTTCCTCTCATTATCCGTCCTCCTGATCTGTGCGTCGCTTGCGTGGTACATTCTCCGGCTTCTTCAACAGGCTCGCCTTCATCACAGCCCCATCCCCGAACCGCGCATTCAGCTCGTCCATCGCTTTTTTAAGCTTCTTATGCTTCTCGTCCGGTTCTTTGGGCGGCTCCCACTCAAAGAGCGTCATCTGTTCCGGCTCGGATTCATCTACCAGCTTGGACGTTCGGATGCCCAGCAGACGCACCGGCTCTCCGCTCCATACCTCATGAAAGAGACTGCATGCTGCCTCCTTGAGTACCTGCGGGTCGTTTGACGGCTTTTCAAGCTGCGCCTGATGGGAAAGGGCGCGGAAATCATAATACTTAATCTCTGCGCTCACCATCCCTGCCTTTTTCCCGGCTTTCTTAAGCCGTCGTCCAACGCTTAACGCCAGTTCTTCAAATACCGGACGCACTTCCTCGATCGTCTCCGCGTCCTCCCGGAGCGTGGTAGAATTCCCGATTCCTTTCGCTTCTTCGGGTTCTGCCTGTACGATATCCGTCCCATGTCCATTGGCAAACTCCCACAGCATCCGTCCATGGCTCTTGAGATGAAGGGTGATCAGTGCAGGATCTGACTTTGCCAGATCACCGATGGTATTGATCTCCAGCTTCTTTAATACTTCCACGCTGGAGCGCCCCGCCATATACAGCTCCCCGATGGGAAGCGGCCACATTTTCACCTGTATCTCCTCAGGAAAAAGTGTATGTATCCGATCCGGTTTCTGGAAGTCCGACGCCATCTTCGCCAGCAGCTTATTTGTGGAGATCCCGACGTTGACTGTAAAGCCGAACCGCTCTTTAATTCCGTCCTTTATCTCTGCCGCGCCGTCAACCGGCGAATGATATCGGTCAGCGATCTGTGTAAAATTCATATAACATTCATCGACGCTGACCTGCTCGATCTCTTTCGTAAATGTCCGAAGATACTCCATGAGCATTCGGCTTTTCTCACGGTACATTCTGTGATCCGGAGGATACATCGCAAGATTCGGGCACTTACGAAAGGCATTCGCAACAGGTTCCCCTGTGCGGATGCCATATCGTTTTGCCGCAGGGGATTTGGCGAGCACCACACCCCGGCGGGACTTCCGGTCCCCTCCGATGATAGCCGGTGTCTCGCGCAGATCCACTTTAGCTCCGTTTTTCAGTTGTTCTACTGCTGTCCAGCTAAGGTAAGCTGAATTCACATCAATATGAAAGATAATAGGTGTCATCCTACGATCTGCCCTTTCGCGTCCGCCGTCAGCTTCCCGTCCTTCACATCGATAAGGATGGCGCTTCCCCTGCCCACATTTCCGGCAAGTA
Source organism: uncultured Ruminococcus sp. (assembly GCA_904418845.1). GTDB lineage: Bacteria > Bacillota > Clostridia > Lachnospirales > Lachnospiraceae > Mediterraneibacter. The sequence goes on from CAJFQC010000018.1 coordinate 12,091, forward strand.
TCAGCTTTGCTGCCAGTGTCTCTACATTTTTTTGCAGATAACGCTTCAGCGGTCTTGCGCCGTACATTGGATCATATCCTCCGTCCACGACGAAATCCTTCGCCGCTTCGGTCAGTTCAATCCTGAGTTCCTTCTCCTCGAGCCGCTTGTTCACATCCTCTGCCAACAAATCAATAATGGCACGGATGTTCTGTTTCGTCAATGGCCTGAACATGATTATTTCATCAAGTCGGTTTAAGAACTCCGGTCTGAAATGCGCCCGCAGATCATTCATGGTCATTTCCTGACACTTCTCATCAATAGATCCGTCATCACGGATACCCTCCAGCAGATATCCCGCGCCGATGTTGGATGTCATGATAAGGATAGTGTTCTTAAAGTCTACGGTACGCCCCTGCGAATCCGTGATGCGTCCGTCGTCCAGTACCTGAAGGAGTACGTTGAACACATCCGGATGTGCTTTTTCAATCTCATCAAACAGCACCACTGAATACGGTTTCCTGCGGACTGCCTCGGTGAGCTGTCCGCCCTCGTCATAGCCTACATATCCCGGTGGAGCTCCGATAAGACGGGACACGGAATATTTCTCCATGTACTCGCTCATGTCAATGCGGACCATGTTGTTCTCATCGTCAAACAAACTCTGGGCAAGCGCCTTGGCAAGCTCTGTCTTACCGACTCCGGTAGGTCCTAGGAACAGGAAAGACCCAATAGGCTTGGACGGATCCTTGATGCCGGCCTTGGAACGGATAATGGCCTCGGTCACCAGTTCCACGCCTTCGTCCTGTCCGACCACTCTCTTATGCAGCTCATCGGCAAGGTGAAGAGTCTTGTTCCTCTCGCTCTCGTTGAGCTTCGCCACCGGAATCCCGGTCCAGCGGGATACGATGCGCGCGATCTCCTCGTCTGTCACCGCCTCATGGACAAGAGCGAGATCTTTTGCTTTCACCTTCTCCTCTTCATCCTCAAGCTGCTTCTGGAGCTGCGGCAGACGTCCATACTGGAGCTCTGCCGCTTTATTCAGATCATATTCCCTCTGGGCTTTCTGGATGTCCTTGTTGACCTGCTCGATCTCCTCGCGTATCTTCTGGACGCGCTCCACGGAAGTTTTCTCATTCTCCCACTGCACTTTCTTACCCGCGTACTCTTCCTTCAATCCCGCCAGTTCTTCCTGCAAATGTTCCAGACGCTCCCTGCTCAGGCGGTCCTCCTCTTTCTTTAATGCCTCTTCCTCAATCTCAAGCTGCATCACGCGACGCCTCAGCTCATCCAGTTCTGTGGGCATAGAATCCAGTTCTGTCTTGATAAGAGCGCACGCCTCGTCTACCAAATCAATGGCTTTATCCGGGAGGAAACGATCTGAGATATAACGGTGGGACAAGGTCGCCGCAGCCACAAGAGCACTGTCTGTAATCTTCACGCCATGGAATACTTCATATCTCTCTTTCAGTCCCCTCAAAATGGAAATGGCATCCTCCACTGTCGGTTCATCTACAAGAACCGGCTGGAACCTTCTCTCCAATGCCGCGTCCTTCTCGATATACTGGCGATACTCATCCAGCGTCGTGGCGCCGATACAGTGCAGCTCGCCTCTGGCAAGCATAGGCTTTAACATATTACCCGCGTCCATCGCACCGTCGGTCTTACCGGCTCCCACAATGGTGTGCAGCTCATCAATAAACAAAATGATCCTGCCGTCGCTGTTCTTGACTTCTTCAAGAACCGCTTTCAAACGCTCCTCGAACTCGCCGCGGTACTTTGCTCCCGCCACAAGAGCTCCCATATCAAGGGAGAAGATCGTCTTTTCTTTCAATCCTTCCGGCACATCGCCGCTGACGATCCTCTGCGCCAGACCTTCTACAACCGCCGTCTTACCGACGCCGGGCTCACCGATGAGCACCGGATTGTTCTTTGTCTTACGTGAAAGGATGCGGATTACGTTCCTGATCTCCTCGTCACGCCCAATGACCGGGTCTAACTTCTGGTCCCGGGCGCGCTCTACAAGATCCTGCCCATATTTGTTCAACGTATCATATGTCGCCTCAGGATTGTCGCTGGTCACCCGCTGATTTCCACGGACAGTAGACAGAGCGTGCAGAAACCCCTCTCTACTGATACCGAACTCACGGAAAAGCTCTTTGATTTCTTTTGAAGCATATTTTAACAGGGATAAAAACAGATGCTCAACAGACACATACTCGTCGCCCATCTGCTTTGCCTCATCCTCGGCGTGGATGAGCACATTGTTGAGACCCTGGCCCACATAAGGCTGACCGCCCTGTACTTTCGGCCGCTTACCGATCGCCTGCTCCACACGGTTGATAAAAAGCTGGCCTTGGATACTCATTTTCTCAAGCAATTTTAAAATCAGGCTGTCGTCCTGCACGAGCAGGGCGTAGAGCAGATGCTCCTGCGCCAGTTCCTGATTGCCGTTGTCCGCGGCGATCTTCTCGCAGTTCTGAACAGCCTGTAATGAATTCTGCGTAAATTTATTGATATTCATGGCAATTCCCTCCTTCATGCCCCTGCCTGAAAGATTCGGAAGTTCTGTCCGTTTCTGCCATTGTTTTCCGGCAGGCAGAGAAACACAGTGTCTTTTCGTGTTCTATTAGTAATATAGCAATAGTTGTTAGCTATGTCAAGGGTCGAGTGCCAATTCTTTTTGATTTTTTGCAACCCCGTATTTTACAGGGCTGCAGTCTTATTTTCTCACATAAACATATCCGTCCATAATCATTCTCGCAGTCCTGTATATCTCGATCTTTTCGATAGACAGTTCTCCCTCTTTTTCCGCCGCTTCCGCCCTGACCTCCACAATTCCGGACGGATGAGCGATCTTGAGCACCGGACTGTGGCAGGCTTCCTCCCCAAGCAGACCATGCACCACAGTGCCAGGTATCCTTGCCGCGGCTCCGGTGGCAACTGTTCCCGTAACAGGGTACGCTTTATGCATATGCCCCATAAAGATAATCCGGGAAGTCAGATGGCTTTCCCCTTCTCCGATCTGCCGTCCATTGAAGCACTGATGTCTGCGGGCAGAGCTGACGACGGCAAAGAACGGCTGAAAAGGTGTTATCCGCTCTGCTTCCTCCCAATTCTTCACCAAGCCCAGCCTGACGCACACTTCACCTCTGATGCGTTCTGCAAGCCGCATTTTTCTCACATAGCCCTCAATCTGCGCCGGCGTCTCTGTTCCGTCAAGACCAAGTTCCTCCGCACGGATAAAGACAGTGATGTTTCCCGCGTCTACCACGGATACGCTGTATTCCCTGCCGTCTGCGGCAATCTTATCCAGCGGATTTCCCGTAGGCAGGACATTCCCCGTCGCCCCGCCCGCAGTCCGCGACCAGTCCAGTGCGATCTTCGCTCCCGTTCCGGGGACGCCGTCGATATGGAAGTCTCCGTCCACTGACGCTTTTCCGTCTGTCACAGGGACAGACGCCCTCAGAATACGGTTCGTATTCGTCATCCGTATCCGTACATCCGTGACCGGCTCCACTGCTTTTACAAGCCCCATATCAATGGCGAATCCGCCCACCGCCGACGAGATATTCCCGCAGTTGCCGCCGTAGTCGATCATCGCCTTTTCTATGCTCACCTGCCCAAACGTATAATCAATGTCCGCCTCCCCCGTAGCGCATGGCGCGATGACCGCCAGCTTGCTCGTCAGCACATCCGCTCCTCCAAGCCCGTCAATCTGCCGTACGTCCGGGCTGCCGAAAATGGCGAGGAGCGTTTTATCTCTTTCTTCCTGATCCTTTGGCAGTTCGTTTTCCATAATAAAAATTCCCTTGCTGGTTCCGCCTCTCATAATCGTACAGCGGATCATATTCATCTGACCATGCATCTTTATCTTCCTCCTCTCTTCCCGCACGCCTGCGGTGCTGTGATCATTACATGATGGCCGCTGTAATTACCCTCTATGACAGACTTCTGATATTTAGACAGTTTCAACAGTTCTTCAAAGTCAATCCCTGTTTCATATCCCATTTCGCGGAACATATATACCAAATCTTCTGTCGCCGTATTCCCAGAAGCGCCCGGAGCGAACGGACAGCCTCCGAGCCCGCCCAGCGTTGACTGGATACGGCTCACCCCCGCCTCCACTGCCGCCAGCGTACACGCAAGCCCCATTCCTCTTGTATCATGAATGTGCACCGCCGGTTCAATATCAGGATACGTCTCCATCACCGCCGAGGCTGCCTCTCTGACCTGACGGGGATTTGCCACTCCGGTCGTGTCGCACAGGCAGATTTCGCGGAAGCCTTTTGAATAAAGTTCTCCCACAAACCTTATCAGCTCTCCATCCGCGGGTTTCCCTTCAAAAGGGCATCCGAACGCCGTGGCCACGTCCACGCAGATCTTCATGTCAGGATATGAAAAGGCAATCTCTTTCAGTTCCCTGACTGACGCTTCCCTCGTCCGGTTGACATTCGCCTTGTTGTGGCTTTCACTTAGCGAGACTACATAGGAGATATGGCGTATCCCGGCGTCACAGGCATCCTTCGCCCCGCGCAGATTCGGCACCAGAGCCAATATGTCGAGTTTCGGATAATGCTCCTTACAATATACCGCCACCTCCCGGGCGTCCTGCATCTGCGGAACCGCCTTGGGACTTACGAACGAGGTAACCTGAAGGTGGGTAACGCCCGACTTTGCCAGCCCGTCGATTATCTTTTTTTTCTCCTGCGTCGGAATCAGGGCGGATACATTCTGATACCCGTCTCTTGGCCCCACTTCAAAAACTTTGATCTTTTTCATTTTTTCTCCTCATTTTCTCTTTTAAATATTCGTACAGCCCTCCTGCCTCAATCAGCCCGGCAATGTGTTCGGGTATGACCTGACAACGGTAAATCTCATTTCTGCTTTTATTGACGACCACGCCCCGCGCATAGTCGATTTCCACCTCGTCAAAATAAGAAATTTTCTCTGTCTCGCCGCACTCCACTGCCAGTATTCCCAGATTAATACAGTTGCGGTAGAAAATTCTCGCATAAGACTTTGCCAGAATAACACGAATTCCCAGTTCTTTTAACGCCAGCGGCGCTGTCTCCCGGCTGGAGCCGCTCCCCAGATTTTCCTCTGCCACAAAAATATCTCCCTGCCTGCATACCGACCCAAAGCCTGAATCCACAGGGCTCATTGCATACCGTGCGGCCTCTTTGACCGGCAATTCCATATACATCGGAGGGGAAATAATGTCCGTATTGATATTATCTCCGTACTTCAGGCATCTCCCTCTATATATACTGTTCATTTTCTCCCTGCTCCCTTCTTATATCGTTCGGGGATCAACGATTCTTCCTGCCACCGCGGCTGCCGCCGCAGACAGCGGTGAGGCAAGATAAATCTTCCCTTCTTCACTTCCCATTCTCCCTATAAAATTGCGGTTTGTAGAGGATATACACACTTCCTTTGCTCCTATGGCTCCGGAGTGTACGCCCAGACATGCTCCGCAGCTAGATGCAAGAATCACCGCTCCCGCTTCTGCAAGCGCACTCAAAATCCCGTCCCCGGCACAGCGCTTCCACACCTCCGACGAGGCGGGTGATACAAGAAGCCTGACGCCTTTGGCGACCTTCTTTCCCTTTAAAAAATCCGCCGCCATTTTCAGATCGTGATATCTGCCCCCTGTGCAGGAACCGATATATGCCTGATGCACAGGCACATTTGTGACATTTCCGATCTCCGTTACATTGTCTACTTCATGGGGACATGCGCACAGCGGTCCGATATCTCCCGCATCAAATTCCAGTTCCCTGGCATACCGTGCATCCCTATCGCTGCGGATCTGTTCTAAAGGCATTTCCCCGTCATTTTCCGATGAATGCAAAACTTTTGCCTGTTCTTTGAGAAACTGTTCCGCAACGCCGTCAAACGGAAAAACGCCGTTTTTGGCTCCTGCCTCCACCGCCATGTTGGCAATACACAGCCGTTCGTCCATGATCATGTTTTCAAAGGTCTCCCCCGCAAATTCAAGAGCCTTATACGTTGCGCCGCCATGGCCGAGCGTACCAATCACTTTCAAGGCAATATCCTTTGCCATAACTCCCTCCGAAAGCTTCCCGTTAAAGACAACTTTGATACTCTCCGGCACTTTAAGCCATATCTCGCCGCTGACGAGGACGCCCAGCATTTCCGTCGAGCCAATGCCCGTCGAAAACGCTCCCAGCGCGCCGTAGGTACAGGTATGGGAATCGGTGCCCACAATAACCTCTCCCGGCAGTACCCGTCCGTTCTCCACCATCACCTGATGACATGAACCTGCAAACTCAAAGTAGTTTCTGACACCGTATCTCTGCGCCCACTCGCGCGTAAATTTCACGATCTCCGCCTGCTGCTTATTCGCCGGCGGAGTATAGTGGTCTGATATGATTGTCACCCTGTCCGCATCCCATATGCCGGCTTTTAGTTCTTTCAGTTTCTCCGCAATCTCTACACGGGGACCGAGTATGTCGTCCATCATCGCCTTGTCTACTCTGCACCAAAGTATCTCCCCCGGTTTGACACTTTCCCGCCCGGCAGCGCGGGCGAGTATTTTTTCCGTGATTGTCATCCCCATAACATGCACCTCTATATAACCTGTTCTTCCCTGAGCCTGTCTACGTCTTCCTCCGTCATGCCCAGTTTTTTACACAGGATTTCCTTTGTGTCCTGCGACAGTAAGGGCGCCGGCCGAAACGTATTAATCTTGTTATTGCTCAGCTTGATCTGATTGCCCGTCATCTTCAGCCTGCCTGCCTTTGGATGGTCAATCTCCACAAACATTTCCCTTGCCTCTGCAATATGGGGGTCTTTTGCCACACGATCTATGGTATTGATCGGAGCGGCGGGAATCCCTGCCGCCAAAAGCCGGTCTACCGTCTCGTCGATCTTTTTATCCCTCAGCCAGTCTTCTATGATGGGTTTCAGCTCCGCATGGTTGAGCACGCGGCTGTTATTGCAGTCAAACCTTTTATCTTCCAGAAGTTCCGGCTTATCCATCTCTGCGCATAAAATCTTAAACAACTTATCGTTTCCTGCTCCGATCACCAGAGAACCGTCCGCAGCCTCAAAGGAATCATACGGATATATAGCTTCATAACGGTTTCCGATTCTCTCGGGCACTTTCCCGGTGCACAGATAAATAATATTGATAATCTCAAGGGAGGATACCATGGAATCCACAAGGGATACATCTACCTTCTCCCCCTCCCCGGTCTTCAGACGGTTAATATACGCTGCGAGAATCCCCGTACAGCAGGACAGTCCTCCCATAACGTCCGCGATCGCAGTTCCGGTTCTCGTCGGCTTTCCGCCCGGCCATCCGGTGGTGCTCATCAACCCGCTCACAGCCTGTCCGATAATATCGTACCCTGCCCTGCCGGAATAAGGACCATAATGGCCAAATCCCGAAACACATCCATAGATCAGTCCCGGATTAATCTTCTTTAAGTCCTCATACCCCAATCCCAGCTTTTCCATCACGCCCGGGCGGTAATTCTCGATCAGGATGTCGCTGTCGGCGACAAGTTTGCGCAAAATCTCTTTCCCCTTTTCACTCTTGAGATTCAGGGTCATTCCTTTTTTGTTGCGGTTGAGGTTCATATAATATGCGCTCTCACCGTTTATAATCGGGAAATTGCCTCTAGCATCGTCCCCTTTCCCCGGAATCTCAATCTTGATTACATCGGCCCCCATATCCGCCAGCATCATCCCACAGTACGGTCCGGCAAGCACTCTGCTCAGATCGAGAACCTTTACGCCGTCCAGCAGTCCTTTTCCCATTCTCGTTTCCTCCTTGTAAATTTTTCTGTATTGTAGTATGATTCGGATAACTTGTATGTGGTATTTGCAACAGAGGTGACAAAATGATTTTAAACAAAGAACTTCTTACGAACATTCCCCTTTTCGACGGAATCACGGAAGCCGAGCTTGCCCGGCTTGACAGGATTCTGTCCCCCTGCATAAGAGAATACCGTCCTGGAGAATTTCTCTCCCATCCCGAAGACATCTTCGAGGAGATCGTTATCATACTGCATGGAAAAGTTCATATGATATCGGAAGATTTCTGGGGAAATCAGAATATTATCGCTGAATTTGCGGATCTTTCTCTGTTCGGAGAAGCCCACAGCCTGTCCCGTATGCCTATGTTCTTTTCCCTTGCAGTAGTAAAATCTTCCACCCTTCTTTCTTTCCGCGCACAGAAGCTGAGGGCGCCCGAGTTCCAAAATGAAATCGCCCTGAGAAAACTTTGCGACAACCTGATGAATATCATTATTGAAAAAAAACTGTATTATATGAAAAAGGCAGATATCCTCTCCCGAAGAAGTCTGCGGGAAAAAATATCAGCCTTCTTATCTGAGGAATATCGGAAAAAGGGAACTCCATCTTTCCGTATCCCTTATGACAGACAGCAGATGGCGGATTATCTGTCCACGGACAGAAGCGCCTTGTCAAAAGAACTGTCTAAAATGAAACGTGAAGGAATTTTAGACTATAATCATAATTGGTTCCATCTAAAATCTTTTTGAGAAATTTTTCTTCCGCGTTGCAAAAGCAACATACTCTTTTCTTTAAGCATTGTATGATACGGGTGTCAAATACAGAATGGAAGTCGGAAACAGACGCAGTTATTCAGAAGCGCTGTATCCGTGCCACAGAAAGGAGACAATTGTATGAAAGTAACAAGCAGTGGAATCATCGACGGAATTATCCAGGACAAATATGGGAAACGGGGCGAATGCAACGATCTGGGCATGCCGACCTGTTCCCTTCCTCTCTCTATTAAAGAGGCGCCGGACGGTACCAGGAGCTTTGCCGTCGTGATTGAAGACAAGGACGCGTTCCCGGTAAGCGGCGGTTTTGCATGGATACACTGGACAGCCGCAAATATCACGAAAACAGAATTAAAAGAAGATGAGAGCCGGACAGCGACAGATTTCGTACAGGGAGTCAATTCATGGCTGAGTATTCAGGGCGGAAGCCATCCCGCCGAGTCCTGCAGCTACTATGGCGGAATGGCCCCGCCTGACGCTCCGCATATCTATGACATCCATGTGTATGCGCTTGACAAACTGCTGGATCTCAAAAACGGCTTCCACTTAAACGAGCTGTATCGCCAAATGCGGGGACACATCCTTGAGGAGGCGACGATCATTGGAGAATATGCCCATTAAGAACAATGTGGAACACTGCACGGTCAGTGGCAGACTGAAAATTTCAGAGACACTGCTCACAGGAATCCTCCTTACAGTCGTAGGAGGATTCCTGGACGCTTATACTTATCTTGTACGGGGAGGCGTTTTCGCCAACGGTCAGACCGGCAATCTCGTTTTGCTTGGCATCCGTCTTGCCGAGCGGGATTTTCGTCAGGCGTCCTACTATGTCTTCCCCATCCTGGCGTTTTTGCTGGGAGTTTTTCTGACAGAGAGCATACGACGTCATATCAGCGACGGCGGATTTATCAAGTGGCGGCACATTATACTGGCCCTTGAAATCCTGCTCTTGACCGTCTGCTTTTTTCTGCCCGCAGACAGGACAGACCGCGTGGTCAATGTCACTATCTCTTTTATCTGCGCGCTTCAGACACAAGCGTTCCGTTCTCTTAGAGGACTTTCTTATATTTCTGTCATGTGCACCGGCAATCTGCGAAGCGGCGTACAGGAGCTGTGTAATTACCGAACGTCCCGCGAACGGCGCCATCTTGTCAACAGCCGCCAGTATTTTGTAATTGTGTTAAGTTTTGTTGCGGGCGCCTCGGCAGGAGCTTTACTGACAGAGAGCTTCGGGCATTTCTCCCTCATTTTCCCCGTCACTTTGCTGGGAGTTGTGATGATCCTGCTTCTGCTTGGGAGACGGCTGACTGACATTGCGGACCGTCTTGGACTTGAATGGCCGGACAGATAGATTACAGACGAATTCTGTATCCCGCCGTCTTGAGGCACACACCTTTTGCTCTGCTCCTCTACCGTTCGTTCCCTTCCCTTACAGTCTCAAGCGCTTTCTCAAGCTGATTATCCGCCTGCGGATCGTCCGCGTTATACTCATATTCCACTTCCACATCCGGCGTCACTCCTTCACCATTGATGCTCCTGCCGTCGGGTGTATAATACTCTGCAATCGTCAGCTTCAGGTACGTGCCGTCCCTCAGATCCATAAGCTGTTGGACAACGCCCTTGCCGTATGTGGTCATTCCTACGATCTGCCCGGTCCCGTAATCCTGAACAGCCCCGGCAAATATCTCGGAAGCGCTGGCGCTGTACTGATTCACCAGCACTGCCAGCGGTTTCACAAATTCATTTTTACCGTCGCAGGTGACCTCCTCTACATTTCCGTACTTATCCTTGGTAGAGACAATCGTTCCTTCGGGCAGCAGGAGTTTAAGCATATCCGTCACCTCAGAAAAGCTGCCGCCCGGGTTTCCTCTCAGATCAATAACAAGCCCCTGCATGCCCTGAGCTTCCAGATCATCAAGCGCCTCCTTAAACTGGTCATATGTGACATCGTCAAATTCACTGACCATAATATAACCGATGCCGTCCTCTTTCATCTCGTACTCAACGGTCTGTATCTGTATCACATCGCGGGTCGCCACAATCTCTGTCTCCTCACCGTCTCTTATGACCTTAATTGCCACATCTGTGCCCTTCTCACCTTTGATCCATGAGACAACCGTATCCAGCTCCTGACCTTCGATATCCTTTCCATCTACCTCATACAGAATATCCCCGTCTTTCAATCCCGCTTTGTCAGCCGGGGAATCCTCATATACATTCACAACCGTAATTTCTCCGCTTAAGGTATCTCTGGACATCGTTGCGCCGATCCCGGAAAACTCACCGCTGGTCGTCTCCAGAAGAGCCCTTGTCTCTTCCTCGTCATAGTACACTGTGTACGGATCTCCCAATTCAGCGGTATATCCCGAATAGATGCCGTCGATCAGGACGTCTTCGTCGATTTCGTCCTCATACAAGTAATAATCTTCGATCAGCCCGTTTATCTTATCCAGCTTCTCTTCCACATCTGACTTTGAAGTCTCCCCGGAAGCAAAGCCTCCTGCCTGTAAATACGGCGTAAGACGCCAGACTGCCCGGCCACACGCAAAAACCAGCACCGCCGCCAAAAAGCCGGCGCCCGCTCCAATCCAGAATCTTCGTGTTCCTTCCCTCTTTCTTGTGTCCTGTTCCATAGCCGCCTCCCGTTTCAACATAGAATAAAAAGGACAAAGCAGCTCTTCTTTTCCACTTTGTCCTCCCTCTTGCATTACAGCTCCCTGTGAAGCTGTTATGTATCACAAATAGTTGTCCGGATTAACCGCGACACCGTTTAACTCAACTTGGAAATGCAGATGATTCCCGGTGGAAAAACCTGTCGTTCCCACTCCGCCGATCTGCTGTCCCTTCTCTACATAATCTCCGGTTGAAACGCAGAGATAACTGTGGTGCATGTACTTTGTCACCAGACCGTTGCCGTGGTTGATGACCACCCAGTTGCCGGCGCTGTTGCTCCACCCCGCCGTGGTAACCCTTCCCGCCGCCGCCGCATAGGTGGGCGTTCCGGAAGAAGCCGCATAATCATTTCCCTTATGGGGAACGGGATCGAAAGAACGAACCTCTCCGAAATAGCTGGTCTGGGATGAATAACCAGGACAGGGATGTGCAAAATATCCGTTTCCGCTGACCACATTGTCGCCGGGCTGTCTTATAACACTTCCGCTGCTTGCGCTGCTGCGCTGCTGCTGTTGCTTTCTGATCCGTTCAGCCTCGGCAGCTTTCTCTTTCAGCTCTTTGAGCGTCTCTGAATTTTCATCAATCTGTGACTGGATATCCGCAAGCGCTGCCTCGTTATCCTCCATCAATGACTCGACTTCAGCCTGCTGCTCGATGAGCTGGTTCTGAAGATCATTCAGCTCCTCATATTCTGCCTGGACCTGCGCCTCTTTTTCTTCTACCGCTTTCACGGTATTCTGATATCGGATCAGCTCATTTCTATCATATTCAGAAAGCTGCGAGATATACTCTGCTTTGTTGAGAAAATCCCCCATGTTCTCACTGGACATGAGCGTTTCCATCATCTGTGTATTTCCGCCTTCATACATGAACTTGATTCGCAGCTTCATGCTCTCGTACTGATCATCCGCGTCGTTCCGCGCCTGAACCAGTTCGTTCTCGACCGCTTCCACCTCAGCTTCTTTTTCCTCAAGTTTCTGCTTCGTCTCATTCGCCTGCTGTATAATAGAGGTAAGCTTGTCCTCAAGCGATGCCTTCTCTTCTTCCGCCGCTTTCTTCTGCTCTTCCAGCTCATCTGCTTTCTTTTCGGCTTCATCGATCGTGACCGCCCCTGCGCTGCATGCCAGCGCTGTTACCAGCGTCAGCGTCATCAGTGCGGCAGCCAGCCTTCTCATTCGTTTCTTCATAAGGCACCTCCTATACTTTCAGGTGCTTACGTACTGTAAAGAAACTTCCCAGAAAACCGATTCCGATTCCCATGATGATACCAATCGGAAGAAGGATCTGATATACGGTACCCACTGGAAGAAAATCAATAATATTCTGAAGGATGCTGAATTTCTCCATAATGTACTGCACTGCTTTGTCATACAGGAAGAACAACAGTGTCAATGGGATTGCCGCGCCGAAGATACCGATAATAAGACCTTCGATCACGAACGGTGAACGGACTACAAAATCCTTCGCCCCAATGTATTTCATGATGGCGATCTCTTCCTTTCTGACCGTGATACCCATTGTAACCGTATTGCTGATCAGGAAGATCGACACGCCGAAAAGAATGATGATGATCGCGATAGACACGACTGCCACAAGCGTGTTCACGCTCGACAATGTATTTGCCACCACATCGGATTTATTAACATCACGCACACCGTCCAGCTTCTGCGCAAACGCCACAAGCTCTTTCTGTGTCTCAGAAAGGGAACGGCTTCTCGCGATTAATCCCTGATCTTCATCCATCGTTTTCATGTATACTTCGTAGTTATCAGAGTTCGCCAGCGGATTATCATCCCTAAATCCTTCCGCGAGCTCCGGGTTATCCCCAAAATACTGCTGCTGGAACTCTTCCCACGCTTCCTCTGCGGAGACATATACTACCTCTCCCACGCCCTCATGGTTACGCAGCTCTGTCCCTATCTTATCTTTCTGTGCCTCTGTGGCGTCTTCCTCGAAAAATACGGTGATCGCCACGCCTTCCTCTGCAGTCCTTATGATATACTGGAAATTTACGATGATAGAGAAAAATAAACCAAACAGGAAGATACAAGCTGACATTGTCGCAACGGATGCGAGAGAAAACATCTTGTTCCTCCAGATATTCTTAATGCCTTGTTTTCCTACGTATCCTACTGTACTAATCCTCATTTATATACCCACCTTTTTGTTCATCACTGACGATCACGCCCTGTTTCATCGTGATAACGCGCTCGTTCATCTCGTTTACGATCTCCTGATTATGCGTAACAACAAGAACTGTTGTCCCGCGCTCATTTGCCTCCTTCAGAATACTCATGATCTCCCATGAGTTCGTCGGGTCCAGATTACCTGTCGGCTCGTCGCACAACAAAATGGCAGGTTCATTTACCAGCGCTCTTGCGATCGCGACACGCTGCTGCTCTCCTCCCGAAAGCTCTTTCGGGAAAGATTTGTATTTCTGTGCAAGACCTACAAGAGAGAGCGCCGCCGGCACCTTCTTCTTGATCACCCTTGTCGGCGTCTCTGTGACGCGCAGCGCAAACGCAATATTCTCATAGATATTTCTGTCCTTCAGAAGCCGGAAATCCTGAAAGACTACTCCAAGACCCCTTCTGTACTTCGCGATATGGCGGTGCTTCATCCTGTTTAAATTCTGTCCGTTTACGATGATCGTCCCTTCCGTCGGATTTAATTCTTTCATAATAAGGCGGATCAGAGTTGACTTTCCTGATCCGCTGTCCCCGACGATAAAGACGAACTCACCGCGTTCGATCTTTACGGAGACTCCGTTCAGGGCGGCATTGCCCTTGGAATACTCCTTCGTCACGTTCCTTAATTCGATCATATGTCCCTCCTAATTACTTATACTCCTGTGTATATCTAGTACTCAAGCGATTCCATGTACTTCATGTATTTTACGACCATAAGCGCGATCTTGAATGTGATGGCATCCTCAAACACGCGCAGATCCAGTCCGGTGCTCTTCTGGAGCTTGTCCAGTCTGTATACAAGAGTATTTCTGTGAATATAAAGCTGTCTGGACGTTTCTGATACATTGAGACTGTTTTCAAAGAATTTATTTATTGTCGTCAATGTCTCCTCATCAAATTCGTCCGGAGACTTCCCCTCGAAAATCTCCTTGATAAACATCTTGCACAGCGGGATCGGAAGCTGATAGATCAGTCGTCCGATGCCGAGAGTTGTAAACGCTATAATATCCTTTTCATCAAAAAAGATCTTGCCGACGTCAAGAGCCAGTTTTGCCTCTTTATAGGACTTGGAAACCTCTTTGATGTCATTGACGATGGTGCCATATGCGATGCGGATCTGCTCCTCGTCTCCCTCGCTGTAGAGCGTTTCAAGCATCTCTCGCGCCATCTTTTCCAGTTCCCTGTTGCCTGTCTTCTCCGTCAGCTCCTTGACAACAATGATATTCTTCTCATCCACGGCGGTAATGAAATCCTTTGACTTCCCGCCGAGAAGACTCCTCACATTCTCAAGGGCAGCGTTATCTTTTTCATGCGATGTCTCAATAATAAAGATAACACGTTTTACTTCTGTGTCAATATGTAATTTTTTTGCACGGTTATAAATATCCACCAAAAGCAGGTTGTCAAGAAGGAGATTCTTAATAAAATTATCCTTGTCAAACCTCTCTTTATAAGCCACCAAAAGGCTCTGGATCTGGAACGCCGCAATCTTGCCCAGCATATATACATCCTCACTGTCCCCCGCCGCGAGAAGTACATATTCCAGTCTCTGCTCGTCAAAAATCTTAAAAAACTGACATTCCTGTATTACCTGGCTGTCTGCGGGTGATTCCACAAATGAGAGCACAGCCCCGCCCCAGTCCTGAACATTTTCAAAAGTGGCGGCCAATTCCTTGCCCTCTGTGTCCAGCACGCAGAAATCGACTCTCGAAATTCCTTTCAATCCCTCAATCGTACTTTGCAGTATCTGATTCGAAATCATACTTTTCCCTCCGCTCCTTTGGATTGTTTCATGTATATTTTTCACAAAATTTTCATAAAAAAATTTCTTCCGTTCACATACTCACGTATTATATTAAGGCAAAACAGCAAAAAAAGAAAGAGGAAATGCACTTTTTTTATGCATTTCCTCAATATTTTTACAAAAAATTCATATTTAAGCATCTATACATTGTTCACAAAAGCACAGGGAGAGCATCTACTGCTCCTTGCCTGCCCGCCACCAGAACAGCCTTTTTCTAAAGAATCTTTTCACTCTCCCGATAGGAAGACGCTTTTCCTGTTCACCGCCAAACACAGCTCCACACCCAAACCATACTTTCGCATTAAGCAGTGCTTTATTTCTGTCGATAAACTGTTCCTGGTACGGGGAAGAAAGAACGGACAGGATACAATCTGTCTCTGTGCCATTGATCTCGTTGATCACATTTTCCTCCATGCCGTCGTCTTCGAGAAGTCCGCTTCCCGTCAGTCTCAGTCCACGTCCATAACAGGCCAGGGCTTCTTCTGTCCTGTTGAGCTCCTCTTCTGTTTCTGCCAGAAGAAATACTTTCTTTTGGTTTTTCTGAAGATATTTCATAAACAGTCTGAAAAATGTATGATTCTCCGTCTCTTTTAACCGGATCCTGTCGCCAATGTCCGCAGCCTTAAGTATCTCGGGCTCTCCCGGAAGGGCAAGCTCAAACCCATCCACCAGTTTCTTCCACTGTTCATCTTCGCT
The DNA here is from genome assembly GCA_904418845.1 of uncultured Ruminococcus sp. Classification (GTDB taxonomy): domain Bacteria; phylum Bacillota; class Clostridia; order Lachnospirales; family Lachnospiraceae; genus Mediterraneibacter. The sequence goes on from CAJFQC010000018.1 coordinate 27,990, forward strand.
GTTGTTCATCAGCACGTCCATTGACAAAATCTCTATTATATCAACTGAGTCTTTCTCTATAAACTGCATCGCCCGGATCATCGTCTCCTTTGCGGTAAGACAGTCCAGACTGACGCCCATGACCTCTATGTTATCTGTCATAACTACATCACCTTTTGACTCCCCAGTTGTATAATTTTAGCAAATATCTGTTTTTTTGTAAAGTTCTTACTGTTCCTGCTTCTTCTTTTTTGTCACCAGACCTCCAATCCTTCCGGTCTCCTTGGACGTCAGGGATTTCCAGCCATGGGCGAGAACGCGGTCAAGAAGCCCCAGTTCCTCCGCAATCTCATATTTTATTTTTTCTTCAGGCTCCAGATTCTTCAGATCGATCGGTTTTTCTTTTTTCTTTGTCATAATATTCCTTCTTTCTGTTTTATCCAAAGTATTGCCCTGAAGTTCCCCTGATATTCAACAGAAAAAGGATCAGGCGCTTTTTTCAAGCGCCCGATCCCCTCTTTCCCGCATGAACCTCACATTTTTACACCGGACCGTCCGGTATGATGATAGCGGCTATGATATACGCCAATATCCCTCCCCCCGTGCATCCGAACAGCACGAACACCAGCCGTATCAATGTAGGATCGATGTTAAAATATTCTCCGATCCCGCCGCACACACCGCAGAGCATTCGCTGTATCCTTGATCTGTATAACCTCTTATCGCTCATATTTCCTCTCCTTTCTGGATCATTAAATATCGTGCTTCATTTACTGTGTACTATTTAAACATGAACTCAATGGTTCCCATATTGCAGTCTGCCTTGATCCTGCACCCGCTCCCGTTATCTGCTTTCATTTTGTTATAAAAGGAACTGTATGATTCCCCGTCAATGACCACATCACCCAGATCACAGTCAATCTCGTAATCATAATCGTCCAGGCTTCCCGGGAGAGTACATTGTATCTCGCCCAGACCACAGTCGATCGCTGCCAGATCTGTCACCTCGCCTTCCAGTATGATCTGCCCCGCTCCACAGTCCGCTTCCAGACGCTCTGTCCAAAATGAGTTTAGGATCACCTGACCGGCGTCAGCCGATGCTGATATCTCTCCGGCTTCCACGCCTTCTATCTCAATGAGCCCTGCCAGCGCGTCCACAGATATCTTCTCAAAATATGTTCTCTGAGGAACGCTGATATACATGACGCCACAATCTTCAGTGGCAAGCCTGCCCCAGTCTTCCATCTCTACCTTCAGTTCCGAGTCCTCCTGCCGTACACCAATCTTATCCTGAAGATCCTCACGGCAGCCGGTAGTATCCACGATAATACTGTCTCCATCATAGGGCAGCACATGCACGCCCAGACCGGTAAGGCGGATATCCAGTTCATCGATCCCTTTAAAAGCGGTCACTGTGTCTCCATTAACTTCCCCGGGTACATATCCGGAATCTGTAATAATCTTCCCATCGCCCGGACCATCTATATCCTCCATCTGCGAGGACGTTGTTACTACATTCCCGATACCCAAGCGATTCAGCCAGCGGAGAATGATCTCCTCATCCTGTCTGCTGCGAAGAAGGCCTAAGCCGCCCAGAACCGTTCCTGCCACAGTAAGAAATATTCCGACAGCCGCAAGGATTCCGCATACAATCCAGAATACTTTCCATCTCTTATTCTTCATATTATGACACCGCCTTTCTGTGAAACGGACGTCTGCACAGATCCACAAATCCCCTGAACACCGCCGGAAATACGATCATACACAGCTTTACCGTCCCGACTGCCGCCATAAGCCCTAACACAAAGAGCAGTATGCCGATTCCCATGACGACCATCCCCGCCGGCGGCAGAACGATCAGGGCGAATCCGGCAAACACCATGATGATCCCTGAGATTGCAAGGACAACTTCCGTTATCACAAGACACGCAAAAAAAGCAATAATTGTGATGATTAAACCCAGTATTACGCCTGCTATTCCGACAGCCACCGGTCCGGCTACGATCACGATCAGAACAATCAGAAGAAGCTTAAGCCAGTTATTTGTCCATGGCTCTTTCTTCGTCCCATTATTTTCCCGGCCATCGCCTGTACCTCCCCCCGGAACGTCTTTTCGGACGCCGTCACGGCTTTTCTCCCAAGCTGTCTGTGTTCCCGCGCTGTCTGCCGCGTTTTTCTGTCCTTGTTCTTCAGAACGCTGCCCGTATTTTTCCATATAGTTTTTTCGGTCAAACTTTGTCTCGTCAAACTCTGTGCCATAATAATCCGCCTTGATAGTCTCTGCCACTTTCTCCGGACTTCCAAGCTCACGAAGCGCTTCCGCCTCGTTCTCCACTCCGGCGTCCGCCAGATAATCCGCATAATACTGAACCGCTGCCTGCCGCTCTTCTTCCGGCATACCGGATAAGAGCCGCTCAAGTTCAGTCAAAAATTCCATATGGTTCATACAGCCACACCTCCCTCAAATATCTCGTTAATCTTCTGGATATAATTCTTCCACTCTGACTTGTATAAATTAAGCTGAACCATCCCGCGTGCCGTCACTTTATAATACCGCCTGTTCCTGCCGTCAAACTGTCTGTCGTACACTTCCAGACACTCGTCTTTCTGGAGTCTGCGCAGTACAGGATACAGAGTTGATTCAGAAACATCAATAACCCTGCGCACATCCTGCGTAATCCGATAGCCGTATGTGCCGCTGTCTTCCATGGACACAACTGCCAGCACGATAGCATCCAGAAGGGCTGCACCTGTGTTGAATACCATTTGATCACCCTCTCTAAGTTATTATATCGTTTTCTATATTATACTTTATATAATATATATTTTCAATATAATATTGCTTAACTTATATAAAAGTATTTCTAAAGGATTTCAAAAGAAAAGAAGCTGTCCTTAAAACAGCTTCTCAAAACGTTCCATCGCTTCTTTTGTCTTTTCGTGTGTCCCTAAAGAAGTCAGTCGGAAATGATTCTTTCCATTCACTCCGAACCCTGCCCCCGGCGTGCCTACTATCTGCGCGTTCTGCAAAAGATAGTCAAAGAACTCCCACGACTCCATGCCCTTCGGGCATTTGAACCAGATATATGGGGAATTCACCCCTCCTGTAAAGGAGATTCCTTTTCTGCGCAGCGTCTCAGCAATCATACGCGCGTTCTTCATATAATAGGAGATGTTCTCCATGCACTCTTTCATCCCTTCCCCGGACAGCACTGCCGCCGCCGCATACTGGATGATATAGGGCGTTCCGTTGAATTTCGTGGACTGTCTGCGGTTCCACATATCACGCAGACTCATCTGCCGGCCGTTCGACACAGTGAACACAAGCTCCTTCGGGACAACAGTATAGGAGAAGCGGGTTCCTGTAAATCCTGCCGTCTTGGACAGGGAGCAGAACTCGACGGCACATTTCTCTGCCCCTTCTACCGCGTAAATACTGCGGGGAAGCCCCGGTTCGGATATAAACGCTTCATAAGCGGAATCAAAGAGGATGACTGCCTCATTTTTCAGCGCATAGTCTACCCACGCCTGTAACTGTTCCTTATTGTAGCACGCCCCTGTCGGGTTGTTCGGAGAGCACAGATAGATAATGTCCGCCTTCACGGAATCATCCGGCATCGGCAGGAAATCATTATCCTCTGTCCCGTTCATATATATGATATGTTTGCCGTCCATCGTATTCGTATCCACATAGACCGGATACACCGGGTCCGGCACAAGAATCACGTTGTCTTTCGCGAACAATTCCGTGATATTTCCGGTGTCACTCTTTGCACCGTCAGAGATGAACACCTCCTCCGCATCCACTGTTATACCGTTTCTTCTATAATATTCTGCCACCGCCTCGCGAACGAACCCATAGCCCTGCTCCGGCCCATATCCTCTGAATGTCTCCTGAGATGTCTGCATATCCACAGCCTCATGAAGGGAAGCGGCCGCAGTCTTTGTCAGCGGACGGGTCACGTCGCCTATGCCAAGGCGGATCACATCTTCTGCCTTGTCAGGATACTGCTCCTCATATGCTTTTACCCTGCGGGCGATCTCCGCAAAGAGATAGCTGTCCTGCACATTCAGATAGTTTTCATTTAATTTTGGCATCCTTACATCTCCTTTTTATTTCCTTTTTTATCATGTTCCTCTCCTTTTGCATGTAAAAAAGAAAAGCGGGACTGCTCCTGCCATACCGCCCCATTGCGGCAAAACAAGAGTAACAGAACCCGCTTTTATTTTTTACAAAGGTATCTTAGCAGAAACCCGGTGGTTTTTCAATATTTATTTCAAAGACCACTGCATCGCAAGTCCCACAAACACACAGTGTACGACCAGCAGCACGGGAACCGAGATGACAAACTTTGCCTTGCGCGTCTTATGCCGGAACATAAGCATCCCCGCAAGCGCTCCCGCCGATCCCCCGGCGGCGGCAAGGATAAGGAGCGTGCGCTCCGGTATACGCCATTTTCCTGCTTTTGCCCGTCCTTTATCCAATCCATATATGACCCATGTAAGAAAATTAATAACTGCCAGATAATACGTCAGAAATCTCATACGCTTATCTCCTCCTCCAATGTAAACGAATAAATGATCTTCTCCTTAACCGGCTTCCCTGTAAGCTGCGTCAGTGCCTGAGCGTAATAGTCAAGCTGCGCATGGTACTTTTCCGTCAGATCCGCCGCTTTTCTCACCTTGTCTGTCTTGTAGTCCAGAACAACCAGTCCGTCCGGCTCCTCAAAGTACACATCGATGATCCCCTGCACAAGTATCTTCTCTCCGGAGCTGTCCCCGGGACCGGGATAGAACTCAGAGGCATCCACCCCCAGAACGAACGGCTGCTCTTTAAAAAGTTTTCCTTGCCGTGCCGCAGCATTCATCCTCGTGCCGCTCTCACACTGCAGGAAATGCAGGATGTCACAGACTCGGATACACTCTGCTATCTCCGGCGTAAGTCTGCCCTCTTCCTTCAGTGTTCTCACTGCCTCTTTAAGGCTCTCTTCGTCATATTGTGCCGCAAAGTCCAGAAGCTCCATCAACTTATGGTATGCGCTTCCCCTGGACGCTCCGGTGAGTGTCTCTTCTTCCTTTAAAAATCCCGGGATCAGCGGCACCACTTCCGGCTCCTCGTACATCTCCTGTCCGGCTTCCTCCGCAAGTGCGGCACGCTTCTTAAGCTCCGAGACCGTGAACTTCAGTTTCATCTTTCCTTCATCTTCATATGGATAAACGTAGTCCATCTGCGCGTCAAGGCGTTCTTTTAGCCCCGGTACATACCTGCCCGACACATCCCAGTTCCTGAGAACATCCAGAGCCAGCTCTTCCGCTTTCTCTTCCACTCTCCCCGAGGAAAGCTCCTCCCCGGTAAACAGGCGGATATCCACGGTGGAATTTTCCCCGTTCTGTCCCGACAGCACCGGAAGGACCCAGTCCAGATAACACCTTGCCCCTTCCACGAGGAACGTCTTGCTGTCATCCGGTGCGCCTGTCCCTTTATCAAAGGCCGCATATGCATCTGCGTCCGCGCACCCGGTCATGATCAGCTTCTCTTTGGCACGAGTCAGCGCCACGTAAAGCACGCGCATTTCCTCCGCCAGTGTTTCAAGGCCCTGTTCTTCCCGTATCATTTTCTTTAAGAAGGTCGGCTTCTTCGTCCTTCTCTCAAGATCAATATGATCCAGTCCTACCCCCCATTCATGGTGAAGGAGCACGCTTCCCTTTGTGTCCTGCATATTGAATTTCTTTCCCATGCCTGCCACAAACACGACAGGGAATTCCAGGCCCTTGCTCTTATGGATGCTCATAATGCGGACAGTATCTGCCCTTTCGTCCATGATACCGGCTTCCCCGTAATCCACATCGTACTTTTTAAGCTGCTCAATATAGCGTACAAAATTAAACAATCCTTTATAGCTTGTCCCTTCAAAAGCAGAAGCTTTCTCCACAAGCATCTCCACGTTTGCCGTACGCTGAGCGCCGCCGGGCATCGCCGCGATACAGATGCCGTAGCCTGTCCGACCGATGATCTCCACAAGAAGATCGTGGATGGGAGTGTAGGAAACTTTCCTGCGGAAATATGCCGTCTGTGCATAGAACCTCGCCAGCTTCTCCCGCAGGGCCGCATTCTCTTTTGTATTATTTATCCCGGCATACTCTGCCGCTGCGTCATAAAATGGCATATTCGGATACGCGATGCGGATCTCTGCCATCTCTTCCGCGGACAGATTGCCAAATGGCGATGCAAGCACAGCCGCAAGCGGAAGATCCTGCCTCGCATTGTCCAGGAGCTTCAGATAGTCCAAAAGCACGCTGACCTCATAGGTTTCAAAGTATCCTTCCCGGCTCACAGAGTACGCCGGAATCCCTTCTTCCGCCAGCACCGCGGAGAAATCCTCCGCCCATCCCCGGATGCTCCGGGTCAGGATCACGATATCTCTGTACTGTATCTTGCGGTATCCGGCGGTTCTCTTGTCAATGACCACACCGTTTCTCATCAGCTCCTGTATCCTCCGGGCGACCATCCGCGCCTCCGCTTTCCTTGCACTTTCCTTCCCGGTATCCTTCCTGTCCAGAAGGAGAAGCTCTGTACGGTCAGTAAATCCATCGGCCAGCACCTCTTCCGCCAGCGCCGGGAAATCTGCGCCCACATACAGAGCCGCGCTGTCATCATACTCAATGCCGCCCAGATCTTTTCTCATGATCTGGCGGAATATATCATTTACACTGTCCAGTACTTCTGCCCGGCTTCGAAAATTCTTATGAAGGTCGATCCTCTGTTTCTCGCTGTCCGAGAGGCTGTACGCATCGTATTTCTCCATGAAAAGCTCCGGTCTTGACAGACGAAAGCTGTAAATGCTCTGCTTCACATCCCCCACCATGAATATGTTGCAGATTCCCCGGGAAACTTTCGACACGCTTGTAAGGATCGTCTCCTGGACAAGGTTGCTGTCCTGGTACTCGTCGATCATCACTTCCTCAAACCGCTCCTGATATTCCTGCGCAACAGACGAGGGCGCCAGATCCCCGTCCTGTTCTACAGTCAGGATGGCAAGGGCGAACTGTTCCATATCGCTAAAGTCGATCATGTTCCGTCTCCTCTTTTTTTCAAGGAACATTTCCGAGAACCGCCCGACCATCTCTGCCAGCATGCGCATAGACAAATATGCAGCCTTCATGTCCTTCATCCACGTTTCCCTGTCGGCGTAAAAATAGGTCTCCTGCATGTCCTTTAACAGCGCCTTCGCCTGACCGCGGATCTTTTTCACCGCTTCCTTTTTATCCGCTGACACAGCATCATCCTTTTTGGCCGAGAGCCGTTTCCACGTAAATCCCACAGCCATCTCACAGAGACTGTCGAACTCCTCCGTCTTTTCCAGCTTCTTCGCACACTCCACATCCGCCTCCAGCATCTCACCGTACATATACGGGCCATCCACCTCTTCACAAATTCTTAATCCCTGCTCCAGCATCCGGCGGATATCCCGCGCCCGCGATCTCACCCTTTCCACCGCCCGGCGGACAAGTTCTTCGTGCTGTCCGGTTTCATAGGCCCTGACGCAGGAATCCAGCCACTTCTCCGGCTGGGGATAACTGCGGGAGTACTCATACAGTCTGAGGATGATCTCCTCTATCTTTCTGTCATTTCGTCCGCCGCCGAATCGCTCCACGAACGTAAGGAACTCCTCCCTGCCTTCCGCGTAATACTCCTCAAGCATCTCCCCCAGCACATCTTGCTTTAAGAGCTTAAGCTCCCCCTCTTCAGCGATGCGGAATCCCGGATCAATATCAATCACATGGAAATGATCTCTGATCACCGAGAGACAGAAGCTGTGGATCGTCGTAATCGGAGCGCTGTGGATCAGCGTCGCCTGCTGCTCCAGACGCGCATCCCCCGGGCGCTCTTCTAATTTCTTTTCGATCGCCGCACCGATCCTCTCCTTCATCTCGGCTGCCGCCGCCTCGGTAAATGTCACGATAAGCAGACGGTCCACGTCCACGGGATTGGTTTCTTCGGTGAGCCTTTGTATGATACGTTCCACAAGCACTGCCGTCTTCCCGGAGCCGGCCGCCGCGGACACGAGAATATTCCGTTCTCTCAAATCAATGACCCTCTGCTGTTCCTGAGTCCATCTCACACTCATGAGCGCCGCCTCCCTTTCCTTCTTTCTCGCTGATCAGGCGCTCCATCGCCGTCACCGCGTCCTCCATGGACAGCTTCTCAAGCCTTCTGTACCTGCACCCGTCAAGGCGCAGGTCAAACCCGCAGATATCCTTGTACGGACAATAATCGCACCCCGTTGCATCCCCCATCTCGTAGGGCGACGCCTCCACTTCCCCGGCATACATCTCTTCCTTCAGACTGCGTTCTTTCTCCTGCGCGTATTTCAGCACAGTCTCAAATGTTTCCCTGGGAAGCGCCCGGGAGCTCTTGCTAAGAGACCCGTCCTTGTTCCGCCCCATGGGAAACAAAAGAGAGGCTCCGGACAGATCCCTCTCCAGATGGGAGATTACCGCCTCATCGCCATTTACCAGGCCGTCCAGTTTCAGTTCCTTTAAAATGCTCTTCTCTACCGCCTCGTCGTTCTCCTGATCAGGCACCACAGGATCCTGTATGCGGTAATAAAAGATACCCGCAGGTACGATCTCTTTACCCGGATATACTCTCTCCTCCGCAGAAAGAGCCGCGTTTAAGTAGACCGGGAGCTGCATTTGCAGCCCGTGATAAAGCGCCGTAATGTCGAAGCTCTTCATCCCGGTCTTATAATCCGTCACCTTCACATAAACAGAATTATCCTCTTCGCAGATGTCGATACGGTCAATCTTTCCGCTTCCAAACTTCATCTCATACCCGCCGGGCACAAAATCGCCTTTTTCCATCTGTTTCGTGAGCGCCCACACAGAACGCCCGATCAGACGCTTGATCCGTCCGATCATGTGCTCATTTCTCGCGGAGCTGAACAGCACCGTGTTGCCATAATCGATAACACTTTCCTCCACACTCTCGGAGATCAGTTCTTCCCGTTTTTCCGGCGTTATTTCTGTCCATCGCAACTTCTCACGGTCCACCTTTCTGGAAAATCTCTCCAGAGACTGGTGGGCAATATTCCCAAGGTCGAGCGCCTCGAATCCATATTCTTCTCTGTCTGAAAGGCGCAGACCGTAGCCAAGAAAATGGGCGTAGGCGCAGGACGCGAACTGCTCCAGCCTGGTTACGCTGACACGCTCCCTGTCAGAATAAAGCTCTTCCGCCTTTGTTTCCCCCAATCTGGGACGTTCTTTCCGGATAAATCCCGCCCGCAGAATCTGCCCGATCTCCTCACGACTCCTTTCATCGCGGGCAAACCACGTATACAGTTCCTTCCACTCATCGTCCACTCCGGCGCGCCGTCGGCTGATGCCCTCCGCGACTCTGAGTATCGCGGTCTTTCTCGTCATTTCCCTCTCCGCAAGTGTACGTTTCTCTTCATCCACAGAAGAAATACCCGGAAACAGCCGCCGGATATCTGAAACAAGATATGCCGGGCGCAGTGTTTTCCCGTCCGCGGACACTTTTGACCATGAGAGAAATAACTTCTCCGTCGGTTTTGTCAGGTTCATATAAAGGTAAAATTTCTGAATATATATCTTTTCCTTTGGTCCCGGAGACAGGGCGATCTCTTCCGCCGCAAGGCGCTCTCTGTCACTCTCTGACAGAAGCCCCCGTGCCCCCGTGTTTCCAGGCAGGAGGACATCGTTCGCTCCCACAAAGAACAGCGCTTTGATATTCTTGATCCTTGTGCGCTCCACATCGCCGATCACAACCTGGTCCAGACTGGGCGGGATCACACCGACTTTCGCCTCTTCAAGTCCGGCGTCCAGCAGATCGCAGTATTCCTTCAACGAGACCGGTTCATCCCCCAAAAGCTCCACGAACTTATCAAACAGCTCCAACACGATCCGGTAGACCTGGGCGTACTCTTTTGCAAGGGCAAGCTCCCCTTCTGCCTGAAATTTCTGTTCCATGACAGCAAGCTGTTCCTGCAGCTTTTCTCCGGCGATATATTCATACACGGCAAGGGTCACGTCCCGCACTGTCTTTCTGCGCTGTTTCAACACATACATAAGAGCGCTTGTTTTTTCCACAAACTGTACGCGGAGATGGTTCAGCTCCCCGAGCTCCTCTCTGCCTGCCCCGGCGGTCTTACGCACCCACGCCTGCTGCCATTTTTTATATCCCCGGATGCCCAGTGCCAGACAATAGTTCTCCATACGGTCGATCTGCCCGTCCGTAAATCCGCACAGCCCGGTGCGCAGATAGCGGAACACACTCTCGTATGTGAAATTCTGCTCTGCCATGGCCAGCAGACTGCGGATATATTCCACAAAAGAATTTAAAAGAATGCTCTTTTTATGATCCATAAATACAGGGATATCGAACACCCCGCACGCCTTTTCCAGTCCGTCCGCATAGACATCCATGTCCGCGGCAATCACCGCGATATCACGGTAGCGGTACCCTTTCTCCCTGACCAGATAACGGATGGTCTCTGCCACGAACTGAGCCTCCCCCCGGGGATCGCGGGTCTCATGAAGGGAAATAGCATTGTCTTGATTTTCATCTGCCGCCCCATTGCCGAAGTCTGTATCTGATGTCTGTTGTTTCTGCTCTCCTCTGTCATATCTGCGCCCGCTGTAACGGAACAGTTCCGATTCCAGAAACGCGATCTGCGGATTGTCCCGGAATCGGTACGGCACATACTTTTTCCCTGCCGCAGCATTCCCTTTCTGCGCACCGTCATTATCCCGCCCGGCGGTTTCTGCCAGTCTGTTATCCGCTTTCCACATACAGACAGGATCATCTATCTCCACGCCCGCCTCTCGGGCGATCTTAACAAGGGAAGTCGCCATCTGCTTGCTCAGCGCAAAAAGCTGATACGGATGGCGGTATAGGAAAGGATCTTCCCTCTCATCTATCTCCACTGTCACCATCACTTTTTCGCATACTTTTAAAAGTTCGCCCAGCAGACGGTCCTGGACCGGGGTGAACCCGGTGAATCCATCCATAGCGACGACGCTTCCCTTTAAAATATCTGATTCCGGCGCCACACTGCTGAGCACATCCAGCATTTCCTCTTTTGTGATATATCTTTCCCGCAGATAATCCTCGAATCCTTCGTAGAGTCTGCGGATATCCTTAAGCTTATAATACAGATAACTGTCCGTATCCAGATTTTCCATAAACTCATCGATCCGCTTCAGATCTACGCCATACTGGGCAAACTCCGATATCACCGACTTTACTTCACTGATATAGCCCTGCTTCTTCAGATTTCCTTTTAAAACAGTCAGCTCCTCCTCGTAGTTCCCCGCAATCCTGCGGAGCACCAGATTCTTTCCCTCATCGTCCAGTACAGGGCGGTTGTCCTGCCCTACTTCTTCAAAGACACGGTGTGCCAGACGTCCAAAGCTTAAGACATCAATGTTCATGATCCCCCCATTGGGGTGAAGAACACACAAATCCTTCTGCGTCTGCATAGTAAACTGCTCCGGCACAAGGACAAGGTAGTTCTTCTTTGGATGGCGCATCGAGTCCTCTATAATATTCTGATAGAGGCAGCGAGATTTCCCGCTGCCCGAATTCCCAAAAATAAATTGCAGTGACATAATATTTCTCCTAACCGTCATTTACTTTCCAAACGTCAGCTTCCGGTATAATCCCCACATAGTGGGGCAAAGCATGACAACACGACGAGCCCGGCTTAATTCCGCTCGTCACTGTGCGATCATTATACCACGGACAAGGACTTTTTTCTATTCTCACTCTTATCCAAGAGGGCGCAGATCACAATTTTGCACTGTGAATGAAACTTGACATTTCCTCTTTCTTCTGTTATCTTCTTCTCAGAATAAAGGAGCGCATAAGACCGCTCCCGCAAGATTGGAGCTGAAAAGATGATTATTACTTCCTGCTGATAACAGACCGCGCGACAATTCGTATTGGATTTTGTGATAATAGTCCATTTATGAGGACTGTCTGTCTTGTCGTGCAGCGCGCAGGAAAGTAATTTCATCTTCTTGATTCATGCAGACATACCGCCCTTATCACGATGCGGCGGACATTGTATGCAGACACAAGGACCACGGAAATGACTTTCCCGCGGTCCTTTTTCTTTCCCTTAAAACAGATCACCCGAACAAGGAGGCAGCTAACCATGTCAGTCATACAGATCAATAACCTGAGCTTTACCTATGAAGGCAGCTTTGACCCTGTTTTTGAAAATGTAACTTTCCAGATCGACACTGACTGGAAATTAGGCTTCATCGGAAGAAACGGCAAAGGCAAGACCACATTTTTAAAGCTCCTCATGAACACCTATGAATACACAGGTTCGATCTCATCGTCTGAGGAGTTCGAATATTTCCCGTTTCCCGTTAAGGATACTTCACGTATCACATACGAACTCCTGGAAGAGGTCACCCCGCTGATAGAACAGTGGGAGTTGATCCGGGAATTGAACCTGCTCGATACGGATGCCGAGATCCTCTACCGCCCTTTCGATACATTAAGCTTCGGAGAGCAGACAAAGGCACTCCTTGCCGCGCTGTTCCTAAAAGAGCATACATTTCTCCTGATTGATGAGCCGACTAATCATCTGGACGCGCTCGCCCGGGAAAAGGTGGCGGGCTACCTTGCCCGGAAGAAAGGATTTATCCTTGTATCCCATGACCGGGATTTTCTTGACCGGTGCGTGAACCACGTCCTTGTCCTGAACCGTCAGACCATTGAGGTGCGGAAGGGGAATTTTTCCTCATGGTACGCAGACAAAACCGCGCGGGACAATCTGGAAATGAAACAGAACGAGAGCCTGAAAAAAGACATTCAGAAACTTAAAGAAGCCGCCCGCCAGGCTGCGCGCTGGTCAGACAAGACGGAAGGTACCAAGATTGGCTCCCGCGTTGCAGGGCTTAAGCCGGACCGGGGACATATCGGACATCAGGCGGCAAAGATGATGAAACGGGCCAAGACACTGGAGCACCGGAAGGAACATGCCGCCCGTGAAAAAGAAAGGCTTCTCAAAGACATGGAAACACTGGACAGCCTGAAACTCAATATACTGGAATACCACAGCCGCAGACTACTCTCTCTTAAAAATGTGACCATAGACTATCTGAGCCGCAGTCCGGGCACCGGTAATTCTCAGGAGAAGAACGTCACTCAGCCTATTCTCAAAGACTTTGATCTGGAGATCTTAAAAGGGGAACGCGTCGCTCTGTCCGGGAAAAACGGCTGCGGGAAAACCAGCCTCATCAAACTGATACTTGGTAAAGATATCCCCCACACCGGAGAAGTCTATATCTCCGGCGGGCTTAAAATATCCTATATTTCCCAGGATACTTCTCATTTAAGCGGCAGACTGCCTGAGTTTGCCGCCAAGCGCGGGCTGGAGGAAACTTTATTTTACACTATCCTTAAAAAACTCGGACTGGAACGGGTACAATTTGAAAAAAGAATCGAGAATTACAGTGAAGGACAGAAAAAGAAAGTTCTGCTAGCGGCGTCGCTTTGCGAGCCGGCACACATCTTTCTCTGGGACGAACCTCTGAATTTTATTGATATCTTCTCCCGCATACAGCTTGAAGAACTGATCTTGAACTTCCGTCCGACTATGCTCTTCGTGGAGCATGACCGGACATTCCAGGAGAAGACCGCAACGAAGATCATCGAAATGTAATTCGTCTCTCTGGAATCTGTCTGATCTGCGGCCGCTCCCACACAAGCATCGGCACAGCACACACGATCCCGCGCACAAAGAACTGGGTGCAGGATAAGGCTACCCCTTCCACTTTCGGGGCAAAATGATCGATCACTCGAAAAACTTTTCCATGACTTCCTGTGCGGGCATCTCTTTTCCCGTGAACAGCTCGAAAGCCGCAGCGCCCTGCCACAGCAGCATTCCAATCCCGCCGACTGCCGCACGGCAGCCGGCTTCCTTTGCTTTGCAGACAAGAAGTGTCTCTCTTGGATTATATACTACATCAGCTACAGCAAGCTCTTTATGTAAGAACTCTGCCGGAACCGGGATTACATCCTGAAGCGGGATCATCCCTGCGCGGGTCGCATTGATAAGGATGTCGCTCTCTTTGATTACGTCTCCGAGAAGGACAATATTTCCAAGATCTTCAATATATACTTTTCTGATCGACGGCACGGCTTTTTTGATCTTCTCCACCGTCTTCTCGCCGTTGGCATAGAACTCATCCTTCTGGTTAAAGATCGCCAGTTCTTCTACACCGTCCAGCGCCGCCTGCACCGCGATGGCAGTCGCCGCGCCGCCTGTGCCGAGAAGCACGATCTTTTTGCCCTTCACCTCAACTCCGTGTTCTTTCAGATTGCGGATAAAACCAATCCCGTCTGTGATATGGCCTGTCATCTTTCCATCTTCTTCCACAACAACTGTATTGCACGCGCCAACCATCTCTGCCGCGGGAGAAAGCCTGTCCACAAGCCGGGCAACTGCCGTCTTGTTCGGCATGGTGATGTTAAATCCGCCCACATTCAAAGCCCTAAGCGCGTTCACCGTATCCTCTGTTTTCTCAAGCGGCGTGTCAAATGCGAGATATGCCGCGTCTATCCCAAGCTTTTCAAAGCTGTAATTATACATAGCCGGAGATCCCGAATGTCCAACCGGAGAACCGATGAGCGCATAGAGCCGCGTATGTCCGTTAATTCGTCTTTCCATTGTTGTCTGCCCTCCTGAAAGTATTTCTAAAATAATGTGCATCCCCTGTGTACCAAGAGTTGGGTACAGTATAGCACATGAAAAAGTGCTCTTCAATACTTTAAAGCGCAAAATTTTTAACGTATCGCATTATACACCGGCTTCATCACACTTCACCTTTTGCTCTCTTAATCTGCGTTTTATCCGGTTCATTTTTCTTTTCCTTTTATGATCTGCTTTGCAAAAATGCTCACTCCTGACACAACAAGCCCCTGTGTAACTGATGTAAACGCAGCCATGGCCACGTCCGCCGCCCCCGCACACTGGCATGTGGCAAAGACATAGAGAGCGCAGATAACAACTCCCGACACACCGATGATAAGAGGGATAAACTTTTCCTTTACTAACCCGGTTTTCCTGATTCCCATATCAAGAAAGTACAAAGCCACCGCAACAATAATAAGTTCCGGTTTAATATAGTCTGTAACTGCCATACAATCCTCCTTCACATATTTCTAATAAAATATATGCGCACGCAGGATTTTTGTGCTGTTTTACCCTTCACTTCCCGTATTGTTCCGGTATCTTGATGATAGCGGAGCCGCACAGTCAATAAAGGCATCTGCAACCCTGTGCAGAGCCATTTCTATGATCTCTCTCGGACATGCTACATTCATACGCTGAAATCCCGCCCCGCTCCTGCCAAACATGCCGCCGTCATTGAACGCTACTTTGGCTTTCTTTATCAGTCTGTCATTGATCTCTTCTGCGGAAAGACCTGTCCCGTTAAAATCAAGCCATACCATGTATGTGGCTTCCGGCTGTATCATCTTTACGCAAGGAAGGTGCGCTTTGATATATTCCGATGTAAAGCGTATATTTTCTTCCAGATACACAAGAAGCTGCTCCAGCCATTCTTCTCCGTATCTGTAGGCGGTCTGATGGGCAGTCATTGAGAACGGTGTAAACTCGGCAAGATGGAACCTGCTGACAAATTTTCTGTATTTTTCTCTGATCTCTGGATTCCTTATGATCACATTGCCACCCTGCAATCCTGCTATGTTAAATGTTTTATTAGGAGCGTTGCATACGACGCAGTGATCTGCAAATTCTTCCGAGAGTGTGGCAAACGGAATGTGCTTATGCCCTGAATACACAATATCCCCATGGATCTCGTCCGAAACCAGAAGAATATTGTGACGCATGCACAACTCTCCGACAGCGGTCAGCTCTTCCCGTGTCCATACCCTGCCGACCGGATTATGCGGGCTGCATAAAAGCATCATCTTTGTCTTTTCATCAATCTGCGCTTCAAGCGAATCCAGATCCATCCGGTACTGTTCTCCGTCAAAAATAAGTTCATTGATCAAGGGCACTCTGTCGTTATTTAAGATGCTGTTTTTAAAAGGATGATAAACCGGCTCCTGAATGATGATCTTATCTCCCTCTTCTGTAAATGCCGATATCAGAAAACAGATCGCGGGAATCACGCCGGGCGCATAAGAAATCCATTCCCTTTCGATCGGATAATCCTGACGTTTTCTGTACCATTCGATCATAGCGTCATAATAACTCTCGTCTGTTTCTGTATAACCATAGATCGGATGCTGCGTCCTTTTTTTTATGGCTTGATTTACGACTTCTGGAACTGCAAAATCCATGTCTGCCACCCAAAGTCCAAGCATATCCTTCTCACCATAGTAGTGTTCCAGATAATCCCATTTATCGCAATATGTGTTTCTCCTGTCAATGATTGTATCAAAATTCATCCTTTTTACCTCCCAGATGTTTTCTGTCCGTTTGCTTCGATCGTTTTCCTATTCTTTCGGATAAATATCAGCGCCACAGCAAACGCGGCAAATGCGAATGCCGCCAGCATAAACAAGATATATGTCAACGCAGTGACTTCCTCATATGTATCGAGAAAATATCCGCAGATAACGCCCATAAACACATCAGGAAGATATCCGATCGTAGCGATGATACCGATGGAGGTGCCTGTATACAGCATCGGTACATTTGCTTCGGAAAGAGGCGTATAGAAGTTCCCTCTCACCGCACCGACAAATATGATCATGACCGCATAGATCACAACAAATACTACAAGCATACTGCTGTTCTTCGGCATCAGAGCGACGACCAGCGCCGTGATTCCCATACCGAAAGCCCCGATCCCAAGTGTTTTGGCATAGCCGAATTTATCACTGAGGATCCCTCCGCCGATCGAACCGATCGGTTTAAAATAACTGTTGCACATCCCCA
Organism: uncultured Ruminococcus sp.; assembly: GCA_904418845.1. Taxonomy (GTDB): domain Bacteria; phylum Bacillota; class Clostridia; order Lachnospirales; family Lachnospiraceae; genus Mediterraneibacter. The sequence continues at coordinate 44,918 of CAJFQC010000018.1, forward strand.
CAAATGCTGCCACTGTAGCGCCCGCGCCGAATCCTTTTGCGGCGATCGTAGAAGTATAGCCGCCCAGCGTTCCGGATACAGCATAACACCCGAGCACGACCAAAGACAAAATCCATACATTTGGATTTTTCAGACATTCTATCAGACTCTTAAGTGTATATTTTCCCTCGCATTCTTCCTCATCGGTCTCATCAGAAAATGCAAACCACGCTCCAATCCCGCAGACAAGCAGAACACCGCCGCACACGAGCAGACCCATCCTGAGTCCGGCAGCAGCAGATACCATATTGGACGCTGCGATTACTATAATAGTCCCCAGTATCATTTCCGCAAACGCTCGTCCACCCTCGGTTCCTCCAAATGCTTTGCCTTCTCCGCCTATATTTTTCCCCATCTGGCGGATAACTTTATTATACGGAGACCAGAAAGTAAATGTAGCGCAGAGTCCCATAACCGCATAGACGATAAGCAACACCGGATATGACGGAAACGTGCTCAGAAACATTGTGCATACACCATTTACGATCCACGAAATCGTAACCATTTTTCTTGCGGAAACTTTGTCACATATGATCCCGCCTATAAAATAAGTAAACATCGCAACAGATGCATATACACTGACCAATGTTCCAAACTGTGTATTTGTGATTCCGTATCCATCAATAAATGCGTCATAAAATGAGTTGCGAAGCATGTAGACACCATATCCAATATTGCCGCCCAGGCAGCAGATCAGAAATTGCGTCATTCCTCTTTTGTTTAATTTTCCTGTCATCTTTACGTTTTCCTTTCTATTATTCGATTTTATATCTCTGTTCCGGCAGCTGCGTCCCAGACTATCGACTGTATCCATATCCGCTGACAGTTGGTCGGGTGATTGATATGCGGACAGAACGGGGGGGCATCATCACAAATTGTTATGTTCAGCATCTTTCCACCTCGCTTCAAGCGCAAAAAAGAGGTATGCAAGCCCACGTCTGCATATCTCTTTTTATTTATTGTGAATAGTAAATACGTGTAAGTTGCCACAGTTATCTACTGACGGAATCGCCTTTCGCATCAACAGCCTGTAACAGAATCTCCCGGACAGCATTGCCCCATTTTTGTAGACTGCCATCAAAATCCGTCATCATCGATAATTGCCATATGAATTTTCTTCATGATTAACTATTTTTTCATACAGCTATTCTTCTCTTTCTAATTCGGGATTCTCGTTTCCCGCTTTTTCAGCGTTCTCTTCTGCAGATACCATATCAGCCTTTTCTTCCGCAATACTCTCTTCAACCGGAACATCCATATCAGACCTTGCTTCGGTCACATTTTCATTTATGTCAGCGATTTTTTCTCCGATCTGTTCCAGTAAATCCGATGATCTCGCTTCTATTTCTGCTAACCGTTCCTTCTTGCTCTCCAGAGCATTAGCGCCGTCAGACTCTATTTCTGCCTTTAAAACTCTCGCCTCTCCATCCATTTTTGCCTTTGCGGAAGAAACGACCTTAGCCTGCTCCACTCCGGAGGACAGATCCATAATATCCATCATCCTGCGCTGCTCATATTCTTCTTCTGTCATCACTTTCTTGCCAGAAATCAGTCCCGACTCCTTGTCCTCCCCATCTTCCTCGAACTGTTTTGCTGTCGCTTCTGCAATCTGTTTATCCAGCATCTCTAACTGTTCGTCATATTCATCTATTTTATCCTGGTTCACATATCCGCTTTCAAGACCTCTTTTCAGTTCGGCGTCCTTGCTCTCCTGGATGAGCTGTTTCTGATTCATAAGCTGCTGAATGACACTTTGCTTCTTGCCCTGTCCGGAAATAAAAACAGAGTCCATGTTTGCCTGTTGAATAAAAGGACTTGCCTGTGCGGCCTTATCACCGTTCAGCCTGCTGACTTTCTGATTTATGGCGGCCGCGTTGAATATACCGTTATCTGCTCCAATTCCTGTTAATCTCATTTCTGTCTACCTCCTGAATCTTTTCTGTTTATTATGAATCGTAAATACTTGTAAAACTGCCACAGTTATATCTGCTGGTCTGCATCGTCTTTCCCGTCAACCGCCTGTAGCAGAATCTCTCTGACAGCTCCATATGTCTCCCGGAAGATTGAGACGTTGTTCCGGGGCGATATATAATCATTCCCCATTGTTTTCTGACGTTCAAAATATGCCTGATACGGATCATCTTTATAGTTCCTCCTTGCCAGCTCTGCATCGATCATGGACATCCCTTTTTTGAATGTCTCGGTCGCTCTGTGTGCGGCAGAGCGTACTCTGTCAACCTCTCCATAAATATTTTCCGCATCCGCATCTATTTCCCAGGAAAACTGCTCCAATCCCTTGGAAAAAGTATCATCGACCAAATCAGCGTATTTGCTATATGTAGACTGCAGCTCTTCTCCTCTTTTCTGGTTCCTCTGATTTAATTGATACACACCATCCCGCAAAAAAGTTTCCCGTGCGCTTTGCGTTGCTTTCAGAAGGGATTCCACATCCTCCATAGACAAGTCCTCCGGCAGATCTGACGTCCCGTCTAAAATCTGCTGATACCGCTGGATCGACTGGTCAAAGGATGATAACTGATCCCGGTATTCCGTCAGATCGGCTTCCATATTTGCCGACACCCTTGCCCCATCCTCATATATCCACCTAAGAAGATGCAATCCCTCATCCGATACACCGGAAAGAGGAGAATCTCCGCTTCCCTCCGCTTTCAATGCTTCAAGAAGCGAACAGCTGTCCGCACGCTGCGTTTTTCCTTCCTGCTCTGTCGACACCACTGTATTTTCCGCAATCTGATTCAACGTATTATTCATCGGATTCTTCTGGATCGAATTAATGTTCTGGAACCCGTTTGTTCCGAAGACACTTCTTCCCTGTGCAGGAAACAAATTTAAAAAATTCGTGATTACCATATCACACCTCTCCCTTTATATTTTTTAGATATAATACCATTCTCCCTTGTAATATACAAAGTTTCCTATTATCGGATTTTTAGAATATCCGATCTCACAAATAACTTTCTCTGAATAGGAATCCCCGCCTGAACTTACTTTTACTGTTGTAGAATTAACAAAATTTGTTCCTGTGGAAGGACTATATCGAATATACGGACTATTCCGCGTACCTACGGACAGAAGATTCACCTCATTAACGTTTTGATAAAATTTTGTATCTACCCAATATTGCTTAGGCTCAGGTTCATACCGAAACTCCCCATTGCTATCCGTATAAACAGTTTTATTCAGTGTCTGACTATCACGGACTGGCATTCTGATATTAACTGCCACATTGGCTGCTGGTGTGCCGTCCTCAGAAACAACCTGCCCTGAAACAGCAAATGACTCCCCCATCACAATCTTATCGGGATACCCCGGCGGGACATCGTGTGTACCAAAATTATCACAAAGATACTGCACTCCTTCTGCTGAGCAAGCAACATTGCATGCTTTTGCAGCTGTTTGATCCACCCAATATGCTTTACTACTGCTCAAATCTGTTATGCCTTTAACAGTAACATTATTAAGCGAAGCATCTCCGACTACAGCATTAAACACTACCCAATTAGACCACGCACCATGCGAATCCGATACACGCATTCTAATTTCATATGTTCCTGCTTTATCAAAAGAAAGTATGTAATAGTCTGTCCCCACTTCTTCGGCATAATCTTCAATCGTTGTCATTGATCCATCTTTAACAACAATTCCATTGGCTCCACTAACACTATCCTCCGTATCATTATCATATGAATCTGACCATGAAATCAGCATTAACTGGTCTGCTACTAAATCCCTGGAACTTGTGCCCACATTGCAGATCGGACGGGTGTTTCCATCTGCCGGTTCAATTTGAAAAGCATATTCTGCGACATTCGACCATTCCCCTTTGGAATCCTGCACTTGAAAAGTCAGAATATACTGCGCCGGAGTTTTACACTGTGTTGCAAATCCTAAATTTCCCGTTATTGTCCCAATAATATCACTGGATGAAACCCCTCCGATTCTAATATCAGTGATTTCATCACCGTCTGGATCATATGTGAATGATTGCCCATTATAAGCCCACAGCCAAGCAAGTTGTGTCTCTGTAGTAAAATTTCCATTTATCATAGATTCCGGATTTAAAACTACTACTTGCAATGCAGCAACTGGCGGATTATTTTCATCTCCAGACAGCGTTTTCACTTGCTCAACATTAGATTCTTCAATATTTCCTTTATAATAATCAAGATTATCACTAATCGATAGCTCTGGAACCACAGACTTTACTGTATCGAAGTCATTTGTATATGTTTCATCTAACGCTGAATTATAAAACACACTTTCCTCCTCAACAGGAGAAGTTTGTAGTTCTTCCGGTACATCGGTTGTTTCCGCAGCAACTGACATTGTCATCATCAAGAGCAACAACGTCATTGATAGGACTCCTAAAAAGATACGTTTTTTCATTTTCTGCCTCCTTTAAGTATAGCTTATTTTTCACCTGTTCCGCACCAATGAGTGTGACCTCTTTCTATTGAATATATCGTCTGCTGTTTCACCTCATTAAGTCCCTGTTTAGAATTGTTGGTTAATATGTAACTTTCCTAACTGTTGATGTAACTTTATTTTTATGTTTGCCTTAATACTGCTGAATGTCTTTCACTTTTTTGTTTTCTATTTGGCTTTATTATAGTGGGAACTCATTCAGAGCAAGTTTCGCCTGCGTAACTCAAAACCCGCTTTGCGGATTTTGCTTACCCGGCAAACTTGATGGGGATTTCGCTCCCCATACCCTCGACCATTGCGCACATCGCTTCTTTATCGTCCCTGCTCGCCACAGCGTAATTGATGTCCTCAAACTTGAATGTCTTGCCTGCGGTGTGGCGGTAGGCTTGTATTTCCTGCTCCGTCCCCACTTCGGCACGGAAACACTGAGCTGGATGTGTATCTTAGGGGCAGCTCCCTTTGCCCTGATCGGCTTTGTCAAATATAACGGGATGACCGCCGAGCAGTTTTTATGGGCGTGGATTAAATCGGAATTTCTGATGCCCAAAAGACTGCTCTTTTCTCCCGATAATCTTTATTATGAAGCCCTGAAAGAAACCATCCAAGACCATGAGAGGGAGGCTATGGGTATCCGTAAGAAACGCAAAGCCCAGACGAAAAAATCCAACAAGCAGGGAGGTAAACGCTGATGAAAACTTTAAGGACGCTGTTCAAGCAGGACAAGGAAAAATTTGTCGTTCCCAAATCCGTGCAGACCGTCATTCCCATCAAAACTATCTGGGAGGACGGTATTTTTCTTGTAGGCAAGAATAAGTACGCCAAGGACAGAAAAAATGAACTGTCTGAGCGACAGTCCAAAAAACATCGACTCCGTATAGTTACGGATTTCTTTATTTATCTTGACTTCCAAATGAAAAG
>CAJFQC010000019.1 GCA_904418845.1 uncultured Ruminococcus sp.
GGTGAGGACGGAAGCCGGGAACAGGAGGTAGAAATCTTCTACCGCTTTATCGGCAAAATTGATTGAATGATACCAATATCTTTAACTATGTGATACCGGTCAGGGTCTGCCTGACGTGGGCAGTCTGCCGGAGCTTGCCAGGGTGCTGAGAGTGACAGTGGATGAGATACTGGACGGAAAGGAAGCGGTCAGGGAATATGTTTCATATGAAGGCAACCTTCTTGATATCCTGGCAGAGCGGGCGTGGGAAAAGGCGTCAGGTCTGCGGGTGAAACCGTGTGATTTTGCCGGAGCACTGTGTTTTCTCCTGTCAGCAGGGCTGACCGCGGTACAGATATGGCATCTTTTCATAGGAAGAGAGCGTGGGCTTGTATATCTGACAGATTACATACCAGCAGTGATGACGGGAGCAGCGGTGGCGCTTTTGTGGATCGGAGGAGTTTGTATCCGGCGTCTGCGCCGTATATGGAAGAAAGGCTGCGTCATGGTCGCGGCAGCGGTTCTGTTCATTACAGGGATTGCCGTGTGCATGGTCTTCCGGCCGGCAGGAAAGGAGATCATAAGTCTGTCTCCCGACGCTTCAAATATCATGAAGCTGCAGATTGAAGAAAATGGGCGTGCGGTCTTATACAGGCAGAGAGGTGTATTATTTGCGGCTCAGTCAGATACGTTTCCTTTTGCAGTAAAAAATACTGTAAAAATCCAATGGCTGGAAGATGACGTCTGCGCCGTGACTTATAAATCTCCGGATGACGGAAATATCCATCAGTATGTAGCGACTTACGGAGACCGGGGCAGCGGAATTTCTTACTATTATGTATTTAACGCAGTGTACGGGACATGGGCGGCAGAGGATGACCCGGGAAATTATTCCATTGAGGCGACGGACGGACCGGATGCGGGCATTACCGTGCGCACGCCCGAAGGGGAAGAACACTATGATGCAGACCAGTGTCTCCAGTATGGTACGCTTGCGCTGGTGTTTCCGAGAGAAGACCCGGAGTGGACGCTGGTGCTGAACAAAGACTGTGTGCTGAATGAGGACGGTTCCGGGATAGAGGATGGAGGTACATTGACTCTTTGCAGAGTCGGGATGGATAAGACCGCGCTTCTGACGCTTGACAAAGCGGGGCGGATGAGGCGGACAGACTGATGTCCGGCGGAGAAAGGGCAGACGGATCAGCAGGCTGGTATTGAAGAAGGAGGAGAACAGCATGTACGGACAGGACGAAAGCAGGACAGGCAGGAAGATCTTTTTTGTGGCGGCAGTTACGGCAGCAGGTATTGCAGCGGTTGTGGCATTTTTCTTCGCGGCAGGATATGTCATCAAGTACATACAGGAATATTTGAAATATGTTTCTCTACAGGGAACGGGGATCATGCTGGAGAGAGACGGTCTCTCCGGTCTGATGGACTGGATCGAAGATAAGGAAGAGATCCCGGCTCATGTGAATGTGTCGTATTTTCAGGCAGATCTCAGGAAAAAGAACGGCGAGGTGTATGATTTTACACTTTCTATGGAGACATTTGATGAGGAGGATAACTATATACAGGATGTCCGTTTCTTTTACGACAGTACTACCGGAGAGATGAGCCGGACGGAAGATGAGATCACTTATCTTGCGATCCGGTATGATCCCAACGCGGAGGCAGAATATGTGGACGCACAGCTGAAACGGATTCCTTTCCGGGCACAGATGCGAGAGCTGGATTTTGACCGGTATACCGCGGAGTATCAGAAAGACCGGAGACTTCAGAAGGGAACTCCTGTCATAGATGGAACGGATGGGGACATGTTCCCGGTGCTGACTTGGAAAGAGTATGAACAGTGCGCGGGCGGAGTCAGCGACGGAAGTTCCCAGGTGGTAGTTTCCCTGACAGACGGAACAGGGGCGACAGGGCAGAGGATCGAGTATCTGTGCGCGGCGTCGGATGAGGCGGCATTGACCGGGCATCCGGAAAGCGTGATGCAAGTGGATTATAAAATCAATCAAAATGAGTTGATGCTGACAGACGATCACGGCGAGACATGGATACCGAGCGGGCTGACTAAGAATGAAGTGCAGGAAACACTGGATATTTACCGGAGCGGCAATGAGATCCCGGAGAACAGTTTCTGCGCAGACGGAAACGGAACCTTTGCAGTATTCTACGGCAGAGATCCGGTGCTGCGCGTGCTCACGGATAATGACCCTTCTTGGACAGACATTCCGTTTACAGAAGAATTTCCGAGAGGCTGCATCGCAAGGGTTATCCGCTTCCTGGACAGTGAGAACTGGTACGCGGCTCTGGGAACAGACTGGTCCATGGGGACCGGCGGGGCAACCTATGTGTATTGGACCCATGACGGTGGAAAGACATGGACATCCAGTCTTGTGCCGGACACGGACGCCCTGCTGCTGACAGGGCTGGAGTACGCGGATACAATGAACGGGATGCTGACCTTGGAGGGCGTCAACGGGGGAGATACGTGGCCGCATGTGTATATCACGACAGACGGCGGGGAGCGTTTTACAGAGATCGAATTTCCGTGGGATACCATCGGAAGCGACGTGACCTTTATCAATAAAGTGGACAGCCTCGTGTATGAAAACGGAGTGTATACCCTGATCATGGGTCAGGGTAAGTACGGAAATATGAAGGCAAGATTCACAGCGGAAACACTGGACAAAGCATGGACGTTTGAAGAGAGTTATATCGGGACTGTCCACACGTACGGATAGCATACGAAAGGATTTTACACAGAAAAGAATAAAGATTGACATATATCGGTTATCTATATATAATGAAGATAAATATATAGATAACCGATATATTTTTCCTTGGTATGGGGGCGGGACAAGAGAGAAATTCCCGGAATATGATGCAGATCCCGCGGCAGGACAAAAGGACAGATATGATCGGCGGAAGGAGGAGTATATGGCAGTAGATAAAAGTCTCATATCAGGCAGCACAGCCATGCTGATATTAAAACTTCTTTCAGAGAAGGATATGTATGGCTACGAGATGATCGAGACACTCAAACAACGCTCGAACAACGTATTTGAGCTCAAAGCCGGGACATTGTATCCCCTGCTTCACAGCCTTGAGGCGAAAGGGGCGCTCATGGGGTATGAGAGACTTGTGGGGGCGAAAGTGAGAAAGTATTACAGTATCACGAAACAGGGCCGCAAAGCCTTGAAAGAAAAGGAAGAAGACTGGCGGGCTTACTCGCAGGCTGTCGTGGACGTTATAGGGATGCTTGCTTTTGAAGGAGGGATCGCATGAACAAGGACTGTATGCACAGGGAACGCATGAATGAGGGGCATATGAACTGTGAAGAGTATCTGAGCACGCTTACGGGACAGATACGCTGTAAGATGGCGCGCGGGGAGGTGGCGGAGGAAGTCAGGGGACACATCGAGTGCCAGACTCGAGCATTTATGAGTGAGGGAATGGAAAGAAATGAGGCAGAGGCTCTGGCAGTTCGGGAGATGGGCGATCCGGTGGAAGTGGGAAATGAGCTGAATAAGATTCACCGTCCTCAGATGCCGTGGGGCACGATCGCTCTGATCGTCGCCTTAAGCATCGCAGGGTATCTCGCCTATTATCTTTTCACAGCGAAGTGTGTGGATGAAGCGGGAAACAGTATTACGGGTGCCGGCATGCGTTATCTCTTCTATATACTGGTCGGTCTGGCAGCGATGACAGGAGTGTGTTTTGCAGATTATACGCGGATCGCGGGAAGAGCAAGAGAGCTGATGGCTGTCCTGCTCCTGGGCTGCGCAGCGGGACTGATACTTTTTGGAGCAATGTTAAACGGCGCAGTCAGGTGGATATATCTGGGAGTGATGACGGTGGATGTCCTTGCACTCCTTATGCTGACGGTTCCCCTGTATGCAGGCATCCTCTATTATTACCGTGGCAGAGGGATGAGCGGAGTCATAAAGGCAGTACTGTGGATTCTGCCCGGATGTTGGATCGCGATGCTGTGCGGCGGGGCGTGGATGTCAATGATCCTTATGGCCACATATTTGGTCATATTTGAGATCGCGGTATGCAGGAGATGGTTCTGTATATCAGGGCGTGCCGCCGTCACGGCGGGATGCGCGGTGGGGGCAGGTCTGCCTGCCGCTGTACTCATCTGGATGATATACTTTGTAGATTCTTCATACTTGCAGAGGCGTCTGTCCATGATATTCGGCGTCGAAGAGAACATGCCTTATGCCAGGGTGCTTGCAGGAGAACTTTTAGATGGCAGCAGACTGCTGGGGAAGAATCCCGGGCTTTCAGATACAGTTATAGCGCCGCCCGATCCTTCTGAAGCTGCTCTTGCCGGAATTGCCGGATATTATGGGATATTAGCGGCGCTTGCCGTGGCAGGGGGGCTTCTGTTTCTTCTTCTGCGATTCCTGCGGATATCCTTAAAGCAGAGAAATCAGCTCGGCATGCTTATGGGGATCGGGTGTGCGGTAGTATTTCTCATTCAGGCAGGGATCTATTTCGCGAATAACATGGGTATCTTTTATCTGGGGACATATTGTCCGTTCCTGTCTATGGGCGGCAGCGGAACGCTTGTGATCTATGTTTTGCTGGGACTGATGCTCAGCATATGCAGATACAGAAATATAGCTCCGGAGAGGCGTCCGGGGAGAGTGCGGAAAGAATACCGTACGGTAAAATGAAAATATGATATTTATGAAAAACATCCGTCAGGAGAGTTTTTTACTAAGCTCTCCTGACGGATGCCTGTCTTTCAAGGCCCTTTTCAAAGGGGTTTTCTCGAAAGTCACTCTTCTGTTGTTTTATAGCACGCCAGCGAGTAAGGGATAAAGTACCCCTGGTCGTGGCGGCATACAGGGCAGACCTTTGGTGCCTGTATCCCCTCATGGACATAACCGCAGTTCGTACACATCCACACGGAAGTTCCTTCCGAGGCATAGTATGTGTTCTCTTCCAGCATTTGCGCCAGCTTCCCGAACCGTTCCTCGTGGATATGCTCGATCTCCGCGATCTGGTAGAAGGCGGACGCCGCTTCAAGGAATCCTTCTTCTTTTGCGGTGTCGCCGAATGCCTGATATACGTCGGCATATTCTTCATGCTCATTATGCTCTGCCGCGCGCAGGAGTCCCGCGATGCTGTCCTGTTGGTCAACGGGATATGCGCCGTCGATGTGGATGGTTTCCCCGGACAGGTCTTTTAACAAATCATAGAAACGCTCCGCATGGGCACGCTCCTGATCCGCGGTGTAGAGGAAGATGTCCGCGACGGTTCTCATACCCTCTTCTCTGGCGCGTTCCGCGCCTATTGTATAACGGTTCCTTGCCTGACTTTCTCCGGCAAATGCCCGCATCAGATTCTCCTTTGTCTTGCTCTCAGAAAAATTAGCAGCCATGATACACACTCCTTTTTTGTAAGCAGTATGTGCCATGGCTGAAAAATTATTCATAAATTACCATATTTAGTTAAAGCCTATGAGTCGTCTTGCCACGATGTAAGCAAGAGATGAGACCTTTCTTCCGGAACGACCCGGCAGGTTCATGGTTTGTCCGAGGATACCGTAGCGGATCTTCAAGTAAGTCTTATAGTCTTTTTTCTTCAGATAATCCCACAGCTCTTTCTTTTTCACAAGGTTTTCATCCTTCTTTGAGCGGATGCAGAGGATGGAGGATACGGTCATCATAATAGCCAGATAATTTATCATGTATCTGCGCAGTTTTTTGCTTGTGATCATGCGCAGTTCATACATGGCGATCATTGATTTTGTGACAAAGAGCTGCTGGTCGATTCGGCTGATCATGACCTTCTCATTGACTGACTGATCCTCGCGACCGATGAAGTAGCGGTAAAAATCCACGTTCAGGTAATACAAGGTGCGCACATGGGGCAGCGGATAGTACACATAGATATTGTCCACATAAAATGTATGTTTCGGCAGCTGGAGCTGGCACAATTTCAGCATTTCCGTACGGTAGATGACAGAGTGCATCAAGATGTACTGGTCCAGCCGGAAGCGTCCGATGTCATCCCAGCGAAAGATCTGATCTTCTGGAAGTACATTATCATAGCGGATGACCTTTTTGTGCTCCATTCCGACCTTTTCATACACGTAATTGGAAATGACCATGTCAACTTCGCTGTCCGCGTCGGAAAAGCTTTTGACAGCTTCAAGTATCTTGAGCAGCGCCTGTTCGTCTACCCAGTCGTCGCTGTCCACGACTTTAAAATATTTTCCTGTGGCATGAGCGAGACCGCAGTTGACGGCATCACCGTGTCCGCCGTTCTCTTTCTTTACGGCTTTGACAATAGTCGGGTACTTTTCCTGATAGTGTTCCGCAATCTTCTGCGTTCCGTCCACGGAACCGTCGTTGACCACGATGATCTCCACGTCTTCGCCGCCGGGCAGGATAGAGTTGATGGCCTTTTCCATATAGGCTTCTGAATTATAACAAGGTATGGCAAACGAGATATACTTCATAAACCTTTCCTCCTATTGAGAATTAATATAAGTATATCATCATTTCTTATATCTTGTAAAATCTATTTTTTTCCGATATAGTAAAGATACTCAATCAGGGGCTGTTCTTTGCCCGGACATTTTTAAGGAGGAAATGATGAAAAAAAATGTGATTGTAGGACAGTCAGGAGGACCTACCGCTGTCATTAACGCAAGTCTGTATGGTGTTGTATCAGAAGCGCTTGCCAGAGAGGATGATTTTGAGAAAGTATACGGAATGATCAACGGGGTCGAAGGATTTCTGGATGGAAAGATCATGGATATGAAGCCGCTTGAGAAATCCGGTGAGCTGGAGCTGTTCAGGACGACGCCGGGATCTTATCTGGGCTCATGCAGATATAAGCTGCCGGAAGATCTGGAGGACAAGGTGTATCCTGAGCTGTTTGAGAAATTTGCTGAGTACGGGATCGGATATTTCTTCTACATCGGCGGAAATGATTCTATGGATACTGTGAGCAAGCTGTCCCGCTATGCCGAAAGGATCGGAAGCGACATCCGTTTCCTGGGTATCCCTAAAACGATCGACAATGATCTTGTGCACACGGATCATACGCCGGGATTCGGAAGCGCTGCAAAATACGTTGCATCCACCGTGCGGGAGATTGCGGTGGACGCTTCTGTATACGACAACAAAAAATCCGTGACCATTGTGGAGATCATGGGGCGCCATGCGGGATGGCTTACTGCGGCGAGCGTGCTGGCGCGTAAATTCGAGGGAGATAACCCGGTGCTCATCTATCTGCCGGAGACAGCGTTTGACCCGGAGCAGTTCATAGAAGATGTCCGCGCAGCGATGGAGAAGACAGCCAATTTAGTCGTCTGTATCTCTGAGGGTATCAACGATGGGAAAGGTACGTTTATCTGTGAGCTTGCCAGCGATGTGGGTGTGGACACATTCGGGCATAAGATGCTCACAGGTTCGGGAAAGTATCTGGAAAACCTCGTGAAAGAGCGGCTCGGAGTGAAGGTGCGCTCTATCGAGCTGAATGTGTGCCAGAGATGCTCTTCCGCGATGCTGTCTGACACGGATTTAAATGAAGCTGCTGCTTCGGGCGCATATGGAGTAAAGTGTGCTCTGGAAGGGGCGACGGGCAAGATGATCACATTTCGCCGTGAGGCGGGAGAGGACTACCGGATAGACTATATGACAGAGGACGTGAACCTGATCTGCAATCAGGAGAAGACTGTGCCCGCAGAGTGGATCACAGGGAACGGCTCTGATATAGGAAAAGAATTCATCGAGTATGCGCTCCCCCTGATCCGGGGCGAAGTGGAAGTACCGTCAAAAGACGGACTGCCGCTGTTTGCATATAGAAAATAACAGGCTTTGTATAGGGAAAATCACAGGCGATAAGCCGGGGCGGCAGAGCTGTGTGTGAATGACATTTTTAAACTGCCGCAGATATGCTATATCGCGGTTGAAGAGGATATCGCTCCTAAGATCTCTGAGGACGATATCCTCTTCGTATTTCATGCAGTCCGGTCCGAGATAGGACAGAGAGTCTGTGCATAAGATGTAATGAATGTATATAGCGAACAGAAGGGGAGAAATGCTATATGAGCCAGAAGATTGAAAACATGCTGAACCTGGCGCTGGAGGCAACGCCGGGCGAACGGGAACGATCGGGAGAACTGAATGTGGGGTTTGACCCGGAGGAAGCTGTGTGGGAATTGATCGTGAAATATTCCGGGTCACTAGACTTCGTGAGGGAGATAGCTCTGTCTGTGACAGAGCTTATGAACGGATACGCAGTCATTACTATCAGTCAGGGACGGATCAAAGAGCTTGCGTCGTTTCCGGAAGTGGAATTTATAGAAAAGCCGAAAAGTCTTTACTTTGAGGCGGATGTGGGACGTCAGGTCTCCTGTGTTGACAGTGTGCAGAATCCGCCGTTTTCACTGAAAGGGAACGGGATACTTATCGGGATCGTGGACAGCGGCATTGATTACGCCAATCCTGCTTTTCGAAATGCCGACGGCACTACGAGGATCGTATCGCTGTGGGATCAGACGATTTCCGGGAATCCGCCTGCAGGGTATACTTTCGGGACAGAGTATACACGGGAGGAGATCAACACGGCGCTTGCAGAGCCCGGAGTTGGAGGACACTTCCGTATTGTCCCCAGCAGAGACATGAGCGGGCATGGAACAGCGGTGGCGGGCATAGCAGCTGGAAACGGGGCGGGGAGCGCCGGCGGACAGTACAGAGGCGTAGCGCCGGAAGCGGAGCTGATCGTGGTCAAGATGGGGAGACCGAGGACCGAGGGTTTCCCCCGGACGACAGAACTGATGACAGGGGTGGACTATATCATCCGCAAAGCGCTGGATATGAGGATGCCTGTTGCAGTCAACATCAGTTTCGGCAACACCTATGGCTCCCATGACGGCACTTCTCTTGTGGAGCGTTTTCTAAACGATATCTCCGATACCTGGAAAAATGTAATCTGCGTGGGCAGTGGGAACGAGGGGGCAACCGCGGGGCACGCGGCGGGGAGGCTGACAGATGAAGAAGAACGATATGTGGAATTCGCTGTGCAGGATCTGGAACCGGCGCTGAACATACAGATCTGGAAATCTTATGTGGATGAGATGGATATATCCGTGGTCAATCCGTCGGGAGTGCGGGTGGGACCCTTTCAGGAGATATTAGGCCCCCAGAGGTTCGTGCTGGGCGGAACAGAGCTGCTTCTCTATTATGGGGAACCGAAACCATACAGCGTCAAACAGGAGATCTACCTGTCCTTTATCCCGCGCCAGTCCTATATAGACAGCGGAGTGTGGCAGATCGTGCTCACACCCCGGCGAATCGTGGAGGGAGATTATCAGATGTGGCTTCCGGCTCAGGCGGCGCTCAATGTGGGAACAGCCTTCCTCCTTCCCAACAGCGATTCTACTCTTACCATCCCCGCCACCGCGTCCCTTGTGATCACGGTGGCCGCTTATGATGCAAGGACATTTACCTATGCTGACTTTTCAGGCAGGGGCCCGGCGTCTGTCTATGAGGGAAGTGATGTGCCAAAGCCCGATCTGGCGGCGCCCGGCGTGCAGATAACCGCTCCGGTGCCGGGTGGAAGCTACCGGAAGTTCAGCGGGACTTCTTTCGCCACGCCCTTTGTCACCGGAGGGGCATCGCTTCTGATGGAGTGGGGTATCGTCAGGGGGAACGACCCCTACCTCTACGGGGAGAAAGTAAAGGCATATTTGCGGAGAGGAGCGCGGGAGCTGCCGGGATATGACGAGTGGCCCAACGCCATGCTGGGGTATGGAGCGCTGTGCGTGAGGGAGAGTCTGCCGGGGAAGTGAAGGGGAGCATATCAACAATTTTGTGGATAGAATATATTAATATCTGTCTATACTTTACATTTTGTGGTAGAATAGCTAAAGTAACTATTATATCATCATACTTCATGAAGAAAGCAGGATATATTTTATGAGATCACTTCTTATCTACCTGAAAGGTTATAAGAAAGAAAGTATACTGGCGCCTCTTTTTAAAATGCTAGAGGCGTCTTTTGAGTTGTTTGTACCTCTTGTCATGGCGGCGGTCATCGACGTGGGTATCGCACAGGCGGACCGCCCCTATATAGTAAAGATGTGTCTGGTGCTTGTCGCGCTAGGTATCGTCGGCCTGGCCTGCTCTGTCACGGCGCAGTATTTCTCGGCAAAGGCGGCGGCGGGCTTTGGTACCGGGGTGCGGCACGCGCTGTTCACGCATATCCAGAGCTTTACATTTACAGAGATGGATACTCTGGGAAGCTCTACGCTTATTACCCGTATGACCAGTGATGTGAATCAGGTGCAGGCAGGCGTGAATCTTGTGCTCCGTCTGTTCCTGCGGTCCCCATTTATTGTGTTCGGGGCCATGATCATGGCGTTTACTGTGGATGTAAAGTCAGCGGTTGTTTTTGTTATTGTGATCCCGCTGTTGTCGCTCATCGTGTTCGGGATCATGCTCATCACCATGCCTCTCTACCGGAAAGTACAGTCTCATTTAGACAGTGTGCTGCTGACGACGAGAGAGAACCTTGCCGGGGCAAGAGTCATCCGTGCATTTAATAAAGAAGAGGATGAGAAAGTACGTTTTCAGAAAGAAAATGAGACACTGACTGACGCGCAGAAATTCGTAGGACGCATCTCAGGTCTTATGAATCCCATGACATATATCGTCATAAACGGCGGAATCACCGCCCTTATTTATGTAGGAGCAGTCCGCGTAAATATCGGTGATCTGACACAGGGCGAGGTCGTGGCGCTCATCAACTATATGTCCCAGATACTTGTGGAGCTCGTGAAACTGGCGAACCTCATTATTACAGTGACAAAGGCAGTTGCCTGCGGAAACCGCATTGAGAGCGTGATGAAGATCAGTCCGGCGCCGGAGAGCGGAAGCCGGAAATGGGGAGAAACAGCGGAAGCTGTTCCGGCGGTAGAGTTTTCTCATGTATCTCTGATATACAAGGGCGCGGGGGCGGAGTCGCTTACAGATCTGTCTTTCCGCGCAGAAAAGGGACAGACAATCGGTATTATCGGCGGTACAGGTTCAGGAAAGTCTTCCCTTGTGAATTTGATCCCACGTTTCTATGACGCCACTAAAGGAGAGATCAGAATTTTCGGGGAGAATATCAAAGAATATGACATGGACAGTCTGCGCAGCCATATGGGCGTAGTGCCCCAGAAGGCTGTCCTTTTCAAAGGGACTATAGAAGAAAACCTTAAGTGGGGAAATGAATCTGCCACAGCGGAAGAGATCGAAGAGGCTCTTGAGATCTCACAGTCGAAAGAATTTGTGCAGTTAAAAGCAGGGCAGATGGATTTTCAGATCGAGCAGGGAGGACGGAACCTGTCCGGCGGACAGAAGCAGAGACTTACCATTGCAAGGGCGCTTGTCCGCAAACCGGATATTCTCATATTGGACGACAGCGCATCAGCGCTGGATTTTGCCACAGATGCCGCGCTTCGCAGTGCGATCCGGGGGATGAAAGAGAAGCCTACGGTATTCATTGTTTCGCAGAGGGCGGCGTCCATCCGGTATGCAGACCAGATCATCGTGCTGGATGACGGGAAGATGGCGGGCGTCGGCACACATGCCGAGCTTATCGAGAACTGCCCGGCATATCAGGAGATCTATTATTCCCAGTTTCCGAGAGAAGAGCGGAAGCCGTCTGTAAAACCGGCAGACAGACGCTCCGAAAGAGGAATGGCGGAGAATCTCACAAGGGAGGCGGGAGCAAATGTCTGATATAAAAGAGACTGAAAATAAAAAGGCTGACCAGAATAAATCAGGGCAGGGAAAGACCTTGAAAAAAGTATTCCACTATCTGGGCAGATACAGGATATTTGTAGTGTTTTCCATCCTGCTGGCGGCAGTGTCCGTGGCGCTTACTCTTTATGTTCCCAAGCTGACAGGTCATGCGGTAGACTATATCGTCGGTCCTGGAGAGGTGGATATCCCCGGCGCAGTCCAAGTCATGATCCGTATCGGGGTGTGTACCCTGATCACAGCTTTGGCGCAGTGGCTGATGAATGTGTGCAACAACAAGATGACCTATCAGGTGGTGCGCGATATCCGTAACGAGGCATTCCGTAAGATCGAGGCTCTGCCCTTGAAATATATCGACGGGCATCCTTACGGGGAAGTGGTAAGCCGTGTCATCGCGGATGTAGATCAGTTCGCTGACGGACTTCTTATGGGATTCACCCAGCTTTTCACCGGGATCGCGACCATCGTGGGAACCTTCGGCTTCATGTTGTCGGTCAACGTGAAGATCACGTTTGTGGTCGTGCTCATCACGCCGGTTTCCTTCCTGGTGGCTGATTTCATCGCAAAGAGGACCTTTGCTATGTTCCGCAGACAGTCTGAGATCCGCGGCGAGCAGACAGGGTTGATCGACGAAATGATCGGAAACCAGAAGGTCGTTCAGGCGTTCGGGAGAGGGGAGAAGGTGACCGAGGATTTTGATAAGGTAAATAAGGAGTTGGGAAAAGCATATCTGCACGCTACATTTTTCTCGTCTATCACCAATCCTGCGACCCGTTTTGTAAACAGCCTTGTGTATACAGGTGTGGGCATTACAGGAGCGTTTGCGGTCGTAAACGGCTCTCTTACCGTGGGGCAGCTCTCCAGTTTCTTAAGCTATGCGAACCAGTATACAAAACCGTTCAACGAGATCTCCGGCGTAGTGACAGAGTTCCAGAACGCGGTGGCGTGCGCGCAGAGAATATTTGATCTGATTGAGGAGGAACCTCAGGCGCCGGAGCCGGACAATGCGGTGGAATTAAAGGATATCAGAGGAAATGTAAAAGTGCAGGACGCTGCGTTTTCCTATGTTCCCAAACAGGAACTGATCCGGGATTTTAATCTGGAAGTGAGGCCCGGGCAGCGTATCGCTATTGCGGGCCCGACAGGATGCGGGAAAACGACTCTTATTAATCTGTTAATGCGTTTTTATGATGTGAATGACGGGCGTATTTCTGTGGAAGACATCGATATCCGGGAGATGACGAGAAGAAGTCTGCGCGCGGGATACGGGATGGTGTTGCAGGAGACATGGCTCAAGACAGGGACGATCCGTGACAATATCACTATGGGAAAACCGGATGCCACGGAAGAGGAGATCATTGGGGCAGCAAAGGCGTCCTATATCCACAGCTTTATCAAACGTCTCCCGAAAGGGTATGATACATGGATTACGGAGGACGGCGGCGGACTGTCTCAGGGGCAGAAACAGCTCTTATGTATTGCAAGAGTCATGCTCTGCAGACCGCCCATGCTCATATTAGATGAGGCGACC
The DNA here is from genome assembly GCA_904418845.1 of uncultured Ruminococcus sp. Taxonomy (GTDB): domain Bacteria; phylum Bacillota; class Clostridia; order Lachnospirales; family Lachnospiraceae; genus Mediterraneibacter. The sequence continues at coordinate 13,288 of CAJFQC010000019.1, forward strand.
TCATCTATTGATACAAGAACCGAGCTGAAGATACAGGAGGCGTTCGGTAAACTGATGGAAGGCAGGACAACATTTATCGTGGCACACAGGCTGTCCACTATCCGGGAAGCGGACACGATCATCGTCATGAAAGACGGTCGGATCATCGAGCAGGGAAATCATGACAATCTGCTTAAGCAGGGCGGTTTCTATAAACATCTGTATGAGAGCCAGTGGGCAGGACAGGAGAAGGCATTATGACAAAATTAAGTACACTCTGTTATATCGAGAAGGACGGTCAGTACCTTATGCTGCACCGTACGGTAAAGGAAAATGATGTAAATAAGGATAAATGGATCGGCGTGGGGGGACATTTTGAACAGGGAGAGAGCCCAGAGGAGTGTCTGCTGCGTGAGGTAAAGGAAGAAACAGGTTATACGCTTGTCTCGTGGAAATACCGGGGAATCGTGACGTTTGTATACGGCGGTGATCTCGTGGAGTATATGTCGCTGTATACGGCGGACGGTTTTGAGGGAGAGCCCACAGAGTGCGACGAGGGACAGCTTGAGTGGGTGGACAAGTCGAAGATATCCGGTCTGGAGATATGGGAAGGGGACAAGATATTTTTCCGTCTTCTTGACGAGGGAAGAGAGTTTTTTTCTCTGAAACTGGTGTACGATACATCGGACGTGCTTCAGTATGCGGCGCTGGACGGAGTTCCCATGGAACTTTTTGACGAACTGGATGCCGACGGAAACAGGATCGGTGTGGTTAAAGAGCGTGGCGTTGTCCATGAAGAGGGAGCGCTTCACGCCACAGCCCATATCTGGATTGTGCGGAGAAACGGAACGGGAGGATATGACGTGCTCCTTCAGAAGCGCAGCTCGTACAAGGATTCTAACCCCGGATGTTATGATATCTCTTCCGCGGGTCATGTGGAGGCCGGCTGCGGCTATGTGGAAAGCGCAATCCGAGAGCTGAAGGAAGAATTGGGGATTGAAGCCCGGCCGGAGCAGTTAAAAGAGATCGGGATACGCAGATGCGGATTTGAAGGAGAGTTTTATGGACGCCCCTTTAAGGACAATGAGATCAGTATGCTTTATCTCTATGAAGAACCCGTGGATATTGAGAGGCTTTATCTTCAGGAATCAGAAGTGTCAAAAGTAATCTGGATGGATTATCAGGAGTGTTACAGGAAGATTCGGGAGAATGGATTTACCCATTGTATTTATACGGATGAATTCGAAATGCTGGGGAAAGCCCTTGGATTGATCTGACAGAGGATACCAGCTGGAAAGAAAGGACGGTCATCATGGTAGAACGAGGAGTTATACATGGAAGATTTCAGATGCTCCATCTTAAGCATATGGAGTATCTGCTGGCAGCAAAGATGAGATGTAAGATCCTGTATATCGGCATCACGCACCCGGATATTATCTCATATCCGGCGACATCGCCGCAGGATGTGCACGGGATCACAGGGAGGGATAATCCACTTACCTATGTTGAGAGATATGAGATGATAAAAAATGCGCTGCTTGAATTCGGGGTGAAGCGGGAAGAGTTTGAGATCATCCCCTTCCCGGTGAGCAGGCCGGAGATACTAATGCAGTATGCACCGGAGGACGCGGTGCACTATATGGGCATCTGCGGGAAATGGGATGAAGAAAAATATGAGATACTAAAGGAACATGGACTGGATGTAGAGATCCTGTGGGAACGCTCGGAAGAAGAGCGGGGGATCACAGGGACGCAACTTCGTGACATGATCGCGGAGGACGGCGACTGGAAGCAGCATATGCCGAAAGCGGCGGCGGAATATATAGAAAGCCATGGAATCGATAAGAGGATACGTAAGCTGTATTATGCGTAAAATCTGTATCTACGGCAGCAGATATGAATACATCACGATAAAGTGGCATGCGCTTCCCCCCATCACAAAGAGATGGAAGATCTCGTGGCTGCCGAAATTCTTATGCCTGTTGTTGAAAAGCGGAAGTTTCAGTGCGTAGATGATTCCGCCTAATGTATAGATGATCCCGCCTGCCAGGAGCCAGCCGAATGCTGCGGGTGACATATTGTTAAGTATCTGCGTGAACGCCAGCACGCAGGTCCAGCCCATCCCGATATAGAGGACAGAGGAGACCCATTTCGGGCAGTACACCCAGAAAGCTTTGATCAAGATTCCTGCGATCGCGATTCCCCATACAATAGAGAGGAGGATGATCCCTGTTCTCCCTTTGAGTACGATGAGGCACACAGGTGTGTAGCTTCCCGCGATGAGCACGGAGATCATCATATGATCGATCTTCTTGAGGATAGTATTCACTTTTTCCGAGATATCAAATGTATGATAAGTGGTGCTTGCCGCGTACAATAAGATCAGGCTTGCCGCATAGATGGCCAGAGAAACGATATAAATTTTACTTGGTTCATTTGCAGCCTTGATGAGCAGCGGTACTGCGGCGAAGATTGCCATGAGCATTCCGATAAAATGTGTGATGGCGCTGCCTGGTTCTTTTATGTGATGTTTCTTTTCCATAAATATGCACCTCCTGGAAGTATTGGAAAATGATAAGTGGTTTTAAAAACTACATTAAGTATATGTGTATACTACAATAAAAATTCCAAAAAATCAACCATTATATAAAAATTGATGGATTTCGTGACAGAAAACACCATAATTAACCTTCGAAATCATGAGTATAGCTATGGGGAAAGCCTGTACGATTTGAGATAAGGAACGAGAGATCATGAAAAATTAGGAGGAGGTGACAGCTATGGTAAAGAAAAAAATCCGGCACAAAGAGCGTTGATCCATATCACGCTTATTTTGCAGCATACGGGTTCTCAAAATGTAAATTCAAAGGAAGAAATTTCCTCTTCCTTTTCTATATGGAATGTGCTGATGGGTACATATTCGAAGAAGAGCCCCTACAATACCTGTACCGAAGCGGGCGTAGATGAATGCGTTATATGGGGTGACTACTTTTATATGGAAGCACTTTACAGAGTACTGAACCCAGATTGGAAGAGTTATTGGTAAGGAGTGTGCAGAATGAGTTTTATACCGAAAGATCCAGACTATGAATTCAGTCCATATACGGGGCTGACGAGAAAGCACTGGCTTGACGCGGCACAATATATTCTGGACGGGATATTTCAGCATGTGAAGGATATCAATGCTCCGGTCATCGTGCCGAGATATGAGGATAAAGTGACCTATCCCAATGAAAATACTCCGAAATGGAAAGAACAGGCGGAGATTTTCGAGGGACTGGCAAGAAGTTTTTTTATTGCGGCTCCACTGATCGTGAACGATCCTGATGCGGTGTCGGAGGGCATTTTGCTGAGGGAGTATTATAAAAAGCAGGTGCTGGAGACGTGTACCCCGGGCAGCAGGAACTATGCCTTAAGATATGAGGATATGGAACAGCCAAAACGGGATGATTTTCTGCTGAATACATTCCAGCAGACGGTAGAGACCTGTGCTCTTGTCATCTGTCTGTGGGTCAGCAAAGAGGTGCTGTGGGATACCTATACGCAGGAAGAGAAGGAGCGGATACTGGACTTTATCGAAGGATATGCAGTCCATGCAACCGTGCCGCAGAACTGGCGGCTCTTTAACATGCTGGACCTTGCCTTTCTCCATATGAACGGACGCGCCATTGACGAGGATATCATGCGCCATCATGCATCCATCATCCTGCGCTACTATGCAGGGGACGGATGGTACAGAGACGGTCATGGGTTTGATTATTATTCTGTGTGGGCTTTTCAGATGTATGCGCCGATCTGGTGCGCGTGGTACGGATATGAGAAGGAACCTTATCTCGCCGCAAAGTTTGAGGAGTATTCCAATGTGTTTATGACGAACTATCCGGCGATGTTTGACAAGGATGGGTGGGTCAACATGTGGGGAAGGAGCGGACTGTACCGCAATGCCGCGACGTCAGCGTTTGACGGTAATTTTCTCTTGAGAAACCACACGGCTGATCCGGGGCTTGCGCGAAGGATCAGTTCCGGCGCGCTGATGCAGTTCCTCGGACGGGATGATGTGATGTATGAAGGATCCTTTAATCTGGGATTCTACAAACCGTTCCTGCCGATGATCCAGCCATATAGTTGCGCAGAGAGTCCGCTATGGATGGGGAAAGCGTTTCTCTGTCTGCATTTCCCGGAAGACCATCCGTTCTGGACAGCAAAGGAGACGAACGGAGTCTGGGATGAGATGAAGGACGGTGAGACAAAAGAGACTGTTGTTGACGGGCCCGGGCTGTGCTTTGCAGATCACAATGTCAACGGAACAACAGAACTGCGGACCGGCAAGGTGACGCGTGCGGTCAAAGATGACGGTGGGATGTGCTGCTATGCGAAGCTGGCCTACAGTACGAAATATCCGTGGGAATCTTTCATCGGAAGCGGCCGGGAATCTCAGATGTATATCATGAGGGAGACCGGGCGCGGCGTGATCCATAAGCCAAATGTGATCTTCTGGGGTGGTGCAAAAGACGGCGTACTCTACAGGCGGAATTACTTTGACTATGCGAGCGAAACAGAGAAGCACTGGCTTCAGAGTATCGATCTGGCAGACTTTCCCGTTGCGGAAGGACTTGTGCGTGTCGATCGTCTGCGTCTTTACAGAGCTGGACTTGAGATCACACTTGGTTCTTACGGCTTCCCGGATATGGGAGAGGTGGAAGTGAAGCGCCTGGAGAAAGGCGGTGCGAAGGCAATCGTCTTGAAAGGCTGTGACTCGCAGGGACGAGAGAAGCAGATGGCAATGACCGTATTCGCCGGGTGGGAAGATATTGATCTTGTCGAGAGCAGAGATACGAACGCTGACACGGAGAAGAGCCTGGTGATCTCCGCAGCATTAAAGAGGGAGAAGCTGTACGGGTATGAGCCTTTTGTCATGATCAGCCAAGTCATCACAAGAGAGTCTTTCCGGGATTTCACAGAGGACGAGATATTCAGCATCCGCAGCGTTTCCTATGCGGATGAGCAGAACTTTGGCGGGTATGGTCCGGTGAAGATCACGCTGGAAGATGGAAGAGACATGACCATAGATTATACAGAACTGGAAGGGAATATGCGCATATAAGAAGGAGGCAGCAAACGGCAGAAACCGTATGCTGCCTCCCCTGCAAAGAAGAGCTTTCTATTTGTTGCCATAAACCGACTGCTTTTAGTGGATAAGAGTTCCGGTCTTTCCTTTTAGTGCATCTTTCACCTTGTCAAATGTGGTGATGTACGCCCGGCGGCCTTCGTGCCCTTCGATGAACTCTACCGCTGCCCGGAATTTCGGGAGCATATTGTAGATGCCGAAGTGTCCCTCATCCATATAAGCCCTTGCCTGAGCGGTGGTAATCTCGTCCAGCGGCTGTTCGTCAGGCTGCCCGAGGTTGATGCACACCTTTTCCACATTGGTCAGGATGATAAGCATATCTGCGTTAATGCCCTCGGCAAGCTTGCCTGCCGCAAGGTCTTTCTCAATGACCGCACTGGCCCCCTTTAAATGATTGTCCTGTTCCATGACAGGGATACCGCCGCCCCCGGCCGCGACAACGATCTGGTCTGCGTCCAGGAGTGCGTTGACTGCGTCCAGCTCCACGATCTTCACCGGATTCGGAGCAGATACGACGCGGCGAAAGCCTTTGCCGGCCTCCTCAATGATATAGTTTCCTTTCTTGCGTTCTTCGTTCGCTTCCTGCGCGTTCATATAACGTCCGAGCACTTTGGTCGGAGTGTAGAATGCCTCGTCATAAGGATCTACGATGACCTGCGTGAGTACCGTGCTGACTGTGCGGTAGATGCCGCGGTTTAAAAGCTCTTCGCGGATACCATTCTGCAGGTCATATCCGATATATCCCTGGCTCATTGCGGAGCAGACAGACATCGGTGCCGGAGTGTATTCAGGATGTGCTTTGGCAAATTCATTCATGGCTGTGTGTATCATGCCTACCTGCGGCGCATTGCTGTGCGTGATGGCTATCTGATAGCCTTCTTCGATCAGGTCGGCAATACATTTAGCAGTCTTTTTAACGGCAACTTTCTGCTCTGGGAGAGTAGTACCAAGGGCCCGGTGCCCAAGAGCGACAACAACTCGTTTTTTCATAATTGTTCTCCATTCCGCCGTCACTTTTTGCGGACGACATCTTATTTTCTTGAGATAACTTATAGAAAGTTTACTATCATTTTTATGAAAAAGCAACAATAATAGTCAAGGCGGCATCCACGGCAAAGAGAACGCAGAGTATGATACAGAGAGCGATTCTTTTTGAACGTCCCGCTTTCATGAAAAGATCCGTCCATGTTGGCGCGAGGTAATACAGGAAAGCGCAGCCTAAGAGGGCAAAGGATATGGAACTGCCCATATAGACACGCCCGTTCAGATTCAGGAAAAACTCGCTGTAATCATGGAATGGGTGCCCTAAGATCAGATCGGATATCAAATTGAGTATGTATTCCAGCACAGAGTAAATGAAGAAGTCCGCAAAAAATACAAGCGCCGGTTTCCTGGTCAGCCGTTTTGTGAGGAGAAGGCTGAGTATGCCAAATATTCCATACATAGGCAGCCACGGACCAAAGAAATATGTATTGTTTACGAACGCGCCGTCCCGGATCAGATAAATCAGCGTTTCCAGCAGCCATCCGAACACGGAGAAAGAATAGAAAAGCAGGATATATGAACACAAGTCGTATCTGCGATCCGGACGGACAGGCGAGCGTACAGCACGCAGCGGCGGCTGTACGGAGAAGAGGAACATGGGGTACTGCTCCGGAGCAAAATAAGTAGTCTTTGTGTATGGTCCCTGTGAATCATCGTACAGCGCCTTGCTGATGAGCAGCTCATCTTCTGAGGGCACATGCTCAAGGTAGGAGTCGTTTAACCTCTCATACCGGGGAGAACGGGAAAGGACATAATTTCGCCTCAGCGTAAGATAAAGTTCTGAATAGCAGCCGGTCATATAAGGATTTACGATCACAAAGTCAAGGAACCCAAGCGTAAGGATGGAGAGCAGTTTCCATCCGGCAAAGGAGAGGTCTAAAAGAAACAGTTTCCACTTATTGTGTTGTGTGAGCTGTTTGGACAGAAAGAAAGCGTCTCTTCTGCTGATTTTCGGATTCTCCGCAAGGATGAAGGGAATCATGATATATTCATAATATTTGATGACGCCGCCTATGACCGTCAGGTTCCAGAGGGTCTGGAAAACAGAACGGCAGAACATTACCCATGCAGGGTGCACAAGACAGCACAGTCTGAATAAAAAGAAGATCTTTGAGACGGGAGTCTGACGGTAGCTGCGGATCTCAAGGAAGAACCGTTTCTCTCCCACCTGAAGGATATTGCTGATAAAGATCTGATATAAAAAAGCAAAGACCACCCCCGCTGCCACCAAAAGCGCTGCCATACCCGGTGAATCTGTCAAAAAAGTATTGACGGCCCGCAATACAGTGAAAAATGCAGAAATATTCGTTGAGTGCAAGTCAATGATCAGACGGCTGATATTTGCTGCAGTGCTGCCTGACAGACCAGACAAGGGTGCTCCTTCCATAAAGAAGCTGATCGTCTGACTGATGACTTCTGAATTGGGGTGATCCGGCGCGAAAGCAGTGTCAGAGAGTTGCGGGCCGGGTGCGGTCTGAAGATTGATAAATGTAGTCGAGATCGGATAAGCGGTCGTCAGAACAGCGATGATAAAGCACACAGACGCCATCTTCCAATAGCTCTTTCGAATGGATGAACGTACTTTTTTCTTTAATGCTTTCCTCTTCCACATATCTATTGTCCTCCGGAAAGTTTTATAATATCCCATTATAAGTTAGAATAAAATGATTTGCAAGTATTATGTAAAGTATACTTGACATATTGTGTAAAGGCAACTATACTTTAAAAAAGTGGAGATCACGAAGAAAAAACTGCCGGAAGGAGAGTGTCGTGTGAAAAACAGGATACAGGAGCTGAGAAAGGAGCGCAGGGTCACCCAGAGTGAACTGGCCGACGCGGTGAAAGTGACCCGCCAGACGATAATATCTCTGGAAAACGGGAAGTACAATGCTTCTCTCATGCTGGCTCATAAAATCGCACAGTATTTTGAGATGAATATTGAGGACATTTTTATTTTTGATAAAAAGGAGGAGAACATATATTGTTAAAAATAATGTTTCAGGGAGCGAATACAGATGAAGAGTACAGAAGAAAACTGAAAAACAGGAACAAGCTGACAGACGCGCGGGGGCATCTGTCAGCCGGAAGAAGGACACGGGGCTTATGGATTCATGGCCTCGTGCTCTTTTTTGATCTCGGCGAAACAGTCGGGAGCAGTCCACTCGCTGTTAGTGGGGGTGAGGATTGCCTTGTAAGGGAAGGGACCTGCGCCGCTTTTGCGGAGGGCTGCCAATGTCTGATTGAGACGATTGTCGTCAAAGAAGCAAAAGACGATCATCGTGGAGGGAAGCTCTGGACCATCATAGCTGCCCTCAGCCGGGATCATATCTTTTATACCTGCAAGTACGCCCAGAGGCTGGTTGTAGTCTGTGCTCTGGATACGTTTCAGGCGGATGCGCAGCGGAAACAGCGCCATCTCCAGCTTTAAGAGCTGCTCTTTTTCCGGGGGATTAAAAAGTAAGATTGTTTCTTTCATATCGTAAATTCTCCTGTTTTATAAATGATTTCCTGTGTATGTTATTGTAATCCAGAAAGGGAAAAAAGAAAAGGGGATGAGGAACTGTTTGCTTTAGAGCGCATATATTGATGATAAGAACAGTGCGGAGAAAAGGAGGGAGTGACATGAGAGTCTGTGAACTGAGGAATAAGGAAGTCATCAATATATGCAGCGGGAGACGTCTGGGATGTATCGTGGACGTGGAGATTAATGTGTGCAGCGGCGAGGTGGAGGCGGTCATCATTCCGGGACCGGGCAAGATCTGCGGATTCATCGGGACAGACTGTGAGTATGTCATTCCATTTGCGTGTATCCGTAAGATCGGACCGGATATCGTGATAGTCGAGATACAGGAAGAAAAGTTTTTGCAAAAATTTTAACAATTGTGTATAATGGACGCAGAAAAGTGGATTGTAAGCATCCGCAGAGCAGAATACTGGCGGCGCTGATGTATACTGACGCTGTGATTGGTGAAAGAAAGGCGGAAACAGATATGAGATGTCCATATTGCGGCAACCCGGATACAAGAGTCATAGATTCCAGACCGGCGGAGGATAAGAGTTCCATCCGCAGACGCCGTTCCTGCGATGAGTGCGGGAGACGGTTTACGACTTATGAAAAGGTGGAGACGATTCCTCTGATCGTCATTAAAAAAGATAACAACCGTGAGCAATACGAACGTTCAAAGATCGAGCAGGGAGTTTTAAGTGCGTGCTACAAGCGCCCCGTTCCGGCGGAGGCAATTCAGAAGGCGATCGACGCCGTTGAACTGGAGATTTTCAATAGGGAAGAAAAGGAGATCCCAAGCAGTGTGATCGGTGAGATTGTCATGGACAAGTTAAAGGATCTCGATCCGGTGGCATACGTGCGCTTTGCGTCTGTATACAGAGAGTTCAAGGACGCGGGCACATTTATGGACGAGCTGAAGAAGTTTCTTCAGTAGGAAGCCATGCGGACTTATAAATTGATTATCGCCTACGACGGCACCCGATATCAGGGCTGGCAGCGGCAGACAAACACGGACAGGACGCTCCAGGGCATTTTGGAACAGACGATTTCCTCACAGACAGGTTTTGAGGTTGAGGTGAACGGTTCAGGCAGGACAGACGCGGGCGTTCACGCTACGGGGCAGACAGCCAGCGTCGTGCTGCCGGGACAGGCAGAGCAGGATTTTTTTGCGGCAAAGATTAATGAGGCACTTCCGGCAGACATCCGGATTATGGATGCGTGTCTTGTGAAGAACGGATTCCATGCCCGAAAAAGCGCAGTGGCGAAACGGTATGAATATCATATTGACACCGGAGAGAAGCCGGATGTTTTTATGAGGAAATACACTTATCATTTTCCGAGAAAGCTGGATCTTGCAAGGATGAAAAAGGCGGCCGGGTATCTCGTGGGAACGCATGAGTTTGCGGGATATACAGACAAAAAAGATGATAAGTCCACAAAACGGACGATTTATGATATAATGGTCAGCGGACAAGGCGGCAGAGTTGTCATTTCATTTGACGGCACCGGATTTTTGTATCATATGGTGCGCATACTGACAGGGACTCTGCTTGAAGCCGGGACATATCAGCGGACGCCGGAGAGCGTGCGCGATGCCCTTGATACAAAAGACAGGAGCAGGGCAGGATTCCTCGCTCCGGCAAGAGGGCTGTTCCTGCGGGAAGTACGCTACGACTGAAAAAGGCGGGGACAGATGCGTAAAGCTCTGTCCTTCTTTGAATTTTACAGCACATTGTTCTAAGCGGCACAGGGCAGGAGCAGGATAAAGGAGGTAATAGATGAAACTTATATCATGGAACGTAAATGGATTACGGGCATGTGTCCAGAAGGGATTTCTGGATTTTTTCAAAGAAGCAGACGCAGATATTTTCTGTGTGCAGGAGACAAAGATGCAGGAGGGGCAGCTCGAGCTTGAGCTGCCGGGGTATCGCCAGTACTGGAACTATGCAATGAAGAAGGGGTACTCGGGGACAGCAGTTTTCACGAAAGAGGAACCCCTTGCTGTGTCATACGGCATCGGTATTGAGGAGCACGATCAGGAAGGACGTGTGATCACCTGTGAGTTCGAGGACTTCTATTTTGTCACGGTCTATACGCCTAACTCTCAGAATGAGCTTGCCAGACTGGATTACCGGATGAAATGGGAGGATGATTTCCGGGTGTATTTAAAAGGACTGGAACAAAAGAAACCGGTCATTGTGACGGGAGATATGAATGTGGCGCACAGGGAGATCGACCTGAAGAATCCGAAGACGAACCGCAGGAATGCGGGATTCACGGACGAGGAGCGGCAGAAGTTTACAGAGCTTCTGGATGCGGGCTTTATCGATACGTTCCGGTACTTTTATCCTGATCAAGAAGGGATCTATTCCTGGTGGTCTTACCGATTCAGCGCGCGTGCCAAGAATGCAGGGTGGCGCATCGACTATTTCTGCGTGTCAGAATGCCTGAAGGACAGGCTTGCGGACGCGAAGATACTCACAGATATTATGGGGTCGGACCACTGCCCGGTGGAACTGGATCTGAAATAATTGGACGGCATGCGGCAGCCAGGGGGTATGTCAGAAGCGCGCTGCAGCATTTATAGAAGGAGGAAATCAATATGACAAAGATAGATATCATTTCCGGTTTTTTAGGAGCCGGAAAGACAACGCTTATTAAAAAGCTGCTCTTAGAAGCATTTGCGGGGGAGCAGGTGGTGCTCATTGAAAATGAATTCGGTGAGATCGGCATCGACGGCGGATTCCTAAAGGAATCCGGCATAGAAATCCGTGAGATGAATTCAGGGTGCATCTGCTGTTTCCTTGTGGGAGATTTCGGAAAATCATTAAGAGAAGTGGTGGATACTTACCATCCGGACCGTATCCTTATCGAGCCATCAGGCGTGGGCAAGCTTTCTGACGTTATCAAGGCAGTCCGGGACGTGCAGGATGAGATCGGCGCTAAGCTCAACAGCTTTACAACGGTGGCGGATGTGACGAAGTGCAGGATATACCGCAAGAACTTCGGTGAGTTCTTCAGCAACCAGATAGAGTATGCGGGCGCTGTCATTTTAAGCCGTACAGACAAGGCAAAACCGGAGAAGATAGAGGAGAGCGTGGCTCTTTTGCGCGAACTCAATGACAAGGCTCCATTTATCACGACACCCATCGCTCAGCTTCCGGGCAAAAAAATACTGGAGACAATGGAAGAGAGCAGGTCTTTGGAAGAAGAACTGCTGAGTGAGATTGTGTGCCCGGAGTGCGGTCACCATCATGAGGACAGAGAGTGCTGCAGCCACGGCCACGGACATCATCACGCGGACGAGGTGTTTACAAGCTGGGGCCGTGAGACGATTCACACTTATACGAAAGAACAGATCAGTGATATTTTGAAAAGTCTTGAGGAGGACGGCTCTTACGGAAATATCCTGCGGGCAAAAGGCATGGTCGCAGGAACGGACAGCGAGTGGATCTATTTTGATATGGTGCCGGGCGAGCACGAAGTACGAACAGGAGCGCCGGAGTACACAGGGCGTATCTGTGTCATTGGGGCAGAGATCAAGGAAGAGAAGCTGGCAGAGCTGTTCGGGATCGTCTGAAAGGAAAGCTGTGCCGTCAATTTGGCGGCGGAATGGAGAGTATTATGAATGAACCAAGTGTAATGGTCTATCTGATGACCGGATTTCTGGACAGCGGAAAGACTCAGTTTTTAAAATTCACGCTGGCACAGGATTATTTTCAGATCGACGGTAAGACACTGCTCATCGTCTGCGAGGAGGGCGAGGAGGAGTACGATCCGATGGAAATGTTAAAATACGGCGTTGTCATTGAGAAGGTGGCGGAACAGGGCGATCTGACCGGGGAATGGCTGGAAGAGATGAATCGGAAACATGAGCCGGAACGTGTCGTTGTAGAGTATAACGGCATGTGGAAGGTCAGCGGTTTCGAGGCGTTGAAGCTCCCGGAAGGGTGGGCGATCGAGCAGAAGCTTACCACAGTGGACGCCAGCACATTTCAGATGTATCTGACCAACTTAAAGCCGCTTTTTGTAGAAATGGTCCGGGGAGCAGAACTGGTACTGTTCAACCGCTGTGAGGATATCGCGCCGCTTGCAGGATATCGCCGTAGTGTGAAAGTAGTCAGCCCTCAGGCAGAGGTAATCTTTGAGGACGAAGAGGGCGAAGTGGAGAATATCTTTGAGGACGAGGTGCCCTATGACCTGAAAGCCCCTGTCATCAGGATCGAGAAGGAAGATTACGGAATCTGGTATGTAGATATGATGGAGAACCCGGACCGCTATAAGGGGAAAATCGTGGAGTTTACGGCCAGAGTAGTCAGGCCCCGGTCATTTCCGTCAAAGGTATTTCTTCCGGGACGCATGGCGATGACCTGCTGCGCGGACGATACGACATTTCTCGGATATGTGTGCAAGAGCCCTTATGCCCCGAAGCTGAAACCCGGAGACTGGGTGAAAGTGCGGGCAAAGGTAGGGTTTGCCAACCTGTCTGTGTACCGCGGGGAAGGACCGCTTCTGGAAGCGGAATACGTAGAGACGGCGGAACCGATAGAGGAACTGGTATATTTTAATTAACGGATGCGGGGAGGTATACAGATATGGAGAAAAAATACGATGTGATTGCGCTTGGTGAGCTTCTGATTGATTTTACGATGAACGGACAGAGTGAACAGGGGAACAATATGTTTGAGGCATGTCCGGGAGGAGCGCCCTGCAACGTGCTTGCTCTTCTGAATAAGATGGGGAAAAAGACGGCATTCATCGGGAAAGTGGGAAAAGACCAGTTTGGCACGCTTCTTCGGAATACCATAAGTGAAGCCGGCATCGACACGTCCCATCTGGTCATGGATGAGGAAGTCAACACAACGCTGGCGTTCGTGCATACATTTCCGGACGGGGACAGGGAGTTCTTGTTCTACCGCAATCCGGGGGCAGATATGATGTTAAATGCCGATGAGGTGGATGAGGACTTTGTGAAGGATACAAAGCTATTCCACTTTGGTACACTGTCCATGACTCATGACGGGGTGAGGGCAGCGACCAAGAAAGCGGTGAGCGCCGCAAAGGACAGCGGATGCCTGGTTTCCTTTGACCCGAATCTGCGGGAACCGTTGTGGAGTTCTCTTGATCTTGCGAAAGAGCAGATGGAGTACGGTTTTAGCATGTGTGATATCCTGAAGATTTCAGACAATGAGATCCGGTTTGTCTCGGGCAGAGAGGACTATGACGACGGAATCGCGTACCTCCAGAAAAAATATAATATCCCGCTCATCCTTTTGACAATGGGGAAGGACGGAAGCCGCGCGTATTATAAAGGAATGCGCGTGGAGAGAAAAGGATTTTCTGTGGGTGCGATCGAGACTACAGGAGCGGGAGACACGTTTGGCGGAAGTTCTCTTACTTATCTGCTGGAACATGACTTTGACAGGCTGACAGAAGAGCAGTTAGGGGAGATGCTCACGTTCGCCAACGCAGCGGCAGCTATTGTGACTACAAGGAAAGGCGCGATCCGAGCGATGCCAACACGAGGGGAAGTACTGGCGCTCATGAAGGGATGAAAATTACACATAGAACAGAGGGAGCATCCCGGCTGATATTTTCAGTCCGGGGCGCTCCCTCTTATCAATTTTGTCTTACATTTACTTTACGACCCGGTTCTGGTTCCGCCACTCTCTGGGGGAGCTTCCGTAGACGTTTTTAAAAGCGCGTGAGAAATGCAGTTGATTGGGATAACCTATGGCGTTTCCGATATCTCCAATGGAGAGCTGTGTGAGCTTTAAAAGTTCCGCTGCCTTTGCCATGCGGTAATTGAGCAGGAACTCCTGCGGGGATTTTCCGACAGTTTCTTTAAAGATACGTCCGAAGTAGGTACGGTTAAGCCCACAGAACTCTGCGATCCCTTCTACGGATATATCATTCTGAAAATTCTGTTCAATATAATTAAGTGCCTCTTTGATGTAGAAATCACGTACTTTCCCACTGGCAGCAAGTCTCATAGACGCCGCAGAGCGGGAGAGATAATCGATGAAGAGATAGAGGTGCCCGATGAGGTGAAAGGGAGATTCCCCGCTGTGTTCTGTCATGTAGAGTATCTCATCTTTCATGAGCTCACGAAGCTCTTTTGAGGAGGCGTGGTAGACCGGGCGATCCGGCGAGAGCCCGGCGACCTCGATGATCTCTTTTGCCCTCAGCCCGTCGAATTCGATCCATGCATATTCCCACGGAAGATTCTGGTCTGCGATATAAGTGGTGATCTGCCGGGGGAAGATCATGAATCCCTGACCGCTGTGGATCTGATATTCGTGTGTCTGTCCTTTGGAATCATCTGCCATCAGACGCCCTGTTCCGGACAGGACATAATGGAACAGGTAATGGTTTCTTGAGGCGGGGCCGAAAGAATGTGCGGGCGAGCAGGCCTCCCTGCCAAACTGATACAGCCCCAGGTCTACAAAATTTTCATTTGGAAATACGGAAAACAGAAGGTCACTCATGATCAAACCATCCTTTATTGTACTATTGTAATTATAACTTGAAATATACCAAAATGCGACCTGACTTTAGATAAATACCTTATAAGTTTCATTTTGGCATAAATATAGAAAAATCAAGATATTTTTAGACGCATTTTGGTATGTTATAATTTTCTTACAAGATAATCTAAAAGGAAGGAGCTGGAACTAATATGAAAAAGAAACATGCAGTCAGCGCCGTACTCGCGGCATCCATGCTTGCTGCAGTCATTCTTCCGGGATGCGGTTCAGATGAGAACAGCGGAAAAACGGAGATTGAGATCCTGCAGTACAAGCCGGAGGCAGCGACGTACTTTGACAAGGTGGAGGAGGAGTTTAATGCAACTCATGATGATATCCATCTGACCATCAGTTCTCCGAACGATGCCAGCACGATCATGAGGACACGTTTTGTCCGGGAGGACTATCCAGATATTATTGGCATAGGGGGAGATATCAATTACTCCTACTATGTTGACGCAGACATTCTTGCCAATGTGTCAGACTACTCAGGCATGGCTGATGTTAAGCAGTCTTATATTGACATTCTTGAGGCTCTTGAGATCACACCGAAAGACGGTACATATGGTGTTCCTTACGTGGCGAACGCGGCCGGTATCCTTTACAACAAGGATATGTTTGAGGAACACGGATGGGAAATCCCCGAATCATGGGGAGAACTGATTGATCTGTGTGAGGAAATTCAGGCAGAGGGAATCCTTCCCTTCTATTTCGGGTTCCGTGATACATGGACCTGTCTCGCCCCGTGGAACTCCCTGGCTGTAGGCCTTGCGCCGTCAGATACCTGCCAGCAGGTAAATGCGGGGGAGACGACATTCAGCAAAGAGTACAAAGAGACAGCGGAGAAATGCATGGAGATGGTAAGCTACGGGCCGGATGATCCGTTCGCTTATGGATACAATGACGCTTGTACAGCATTTGCCAATGGTGAGTCGGCGATGTACCCGATCGGAAGCTACGCAGTGCCGCAGATCCTGTCGGTAAATCCGGACATGAACATTGATTCCTTCGTGACGCCGGGTAATGATGACCCATCAAAAAATACACTGAACTCAGGTGTTGACCTGATGTTTGCCGTGACTGCCGACTGCGAGAACAAGGAGGCGGCTTATGAGGTGCTCGATTTCCTGATGGCTGACGAGAACATTCAGGCATACATCGATGATCAGAACGCTGTTCCGTGCAAGGAGGGGGACTTCGATCTTGCACCGATGCTTGATGGAATGAGTTCGTTTATCGAGTCCGGCAATATGACAGACTACCAGGACCACTACTATCCGTCAGAGATGGCGGTTGACGCGCAGATCCAGACATTCCTGATCAATCAGGATGTGGACGCATTCCTCGCGAAGTTTGACAAGGACTGGCAGAGATATAACAGAGACATCATCCGCGCAGTTCAGGAATACAACGAAGAGCACGGAATTGCCAGGTAGGAAAGGAGCGGGACAGATTATGAAAAAAGTAAATGACAGCAAGCGGACATATATGCTGATCACCATACCGATCCTTGCACTGTTTGTCTGCTTTAACACAATACCGCTGATCCGCGGTGTAATCTATAGTTTTACCAATTTTAAAGGTTTTGGCACCTATGATTTTGTAGGATTTCGTAACTACACGGATCTTTTCACTGATCCGAGAATCGGCGGCTCTTACCTGTTTACGATCAAGCTCGCAATCGTGGCGACGATCCTGACGAACGTGATCAGTCTGATCCTTGCCCTTGGATTAAACAGCAAGATCAAGGGGAAGACATTTTTGAGAGCGGCTTACTTTGTGCCAAACGTACTTGGAGCGCTGGTTGTGGGTTATATTTTCCAGTACTTCTTTACATACATTCTTCCGGGTCTTGGCGATGCGCTCGGAATTGAGGCGCTTAAAGGGAGCATGCTCTCAAGCAGCAGCAAGGCATGGGTGGCTATTGTGATCGTGTGTGCATGGCAGTCTATCGCAATGAATACCATTATCTATATTTCAGGGCTTCAGACAGTGCCGGAAGATGTATATGAGGCAGGCGACCTGGACGGAGCGACAGGCTGGAAGAAATTTAAATACCTGACCTTCCCGCTGATCATACCGTTCTTCACCATCAATATGGTCCTTTGTGTGAAGAATTTCCTTATGGTATTCGACCAGATCATGGCAATGACAAAAGGTGGTCCGGAGCAGAGCACGGAATCCATATCCTACCTGATTTACAATAATGGTCTGTCAGGCGGAAGCTTCGGATACCAGAGTGCTAACGCGGTGGTATTCTTTATCGTGATCGTGGCGATCTCTGTGGCTCAGATGTCCATATCAAGTAAGAAGGAGGAACAGTTATAATGTATGAGAAAATGAAAGCAAGAATAAACTGGCCTATTACGATCCTTCTGTTTGCAGGGCTGATCACAGTGGCATTCCCACTGTATATGACGATTGTCATTGCGTTCAAACAGCCGACTGAGATGACGAACAGCATCTCCGGCATCCTGTCCCTGCCTGAGACATGGAGTTTAAGCAACTTCGCACAGGCGATGGAACTCACAGATTTCTGGCGCTCTCTGGGGAACAGCTTATTGGTAACGGTCAGCACAGTGGCGCTGTGCATCGTACTTCATTCACTGATGGGATTTGCAGTGGGAAGGAACAAAGCGCACAGCAAGGTTTATAATGTGATCTATCTGTTTATCGTAAGCGGTATGTTCGTTCCGTTCGCGATCCTAATGATGCCTCTGGCAAAACAGACAGCGGAAATGCATCTTGACAATTGGGCTGGTGTTATCCTTCTATATGTGGTATTCTATATGCCGATGAATTTACTTTTATATACAGGATATCTTGTAAATATTCCGATTGCGCTTGAGGAAGCAGCAAGAGTGGATGGGGCGAGCACATGGCGTACATTCTGGAGGATCATCTTTCCGATCATGAAGCCGATGCATGCGACAGTCGCAGTTATCACTGCGCTGGCAGTATGGAACGACGTCATGACTCCTTTGATCATCATGTCAGGAAAAGGCTCTAATACACTGCCGCTGGCACAGCTGACATTCCAGACTCAGTTCGGTACGAACTATAATCTGGCGTTCGCGTCTTATCTGCTTGCACTGATTCCGATCGTCATCTTTTATGTGATCTGTCAGAAACAGATCATCAACGGCGTGGTGAACGGCGCGGTGAAATAGCTTGCAGATATATGCAGCATCAGTGAAGACGATGCTATATCCGGTGCAGGGGGAAGACCTGGGCGATCCTGAGGTGTTTTTCCTGCACCGTTATGTCTTAACAGAATCGGAAATCAGGAGGAAAAAAGATGGGCATATTATATGATGAAAAGCAAAAGACGATTACACTACATACGAAAAACACGACATATCAGATGCAGATCGACAGGTACAATTTCCTGCTCCATCTATATTATGGGAAAAGAGCGGAAGGATGCATGGACTATCTTCTGACATTTTATGACAGAGGATTTTCGGGAAATCCTTATGACGCGGGGAGTGACAAGACGTACTCTATGGACTCTCTGCCCCAGGAATTTCCGTCTCTTGGAACAGGGGATTACAGGACTCCCGCATGTATCATCAAGAATACAGACCGCACATACAGCAGTGATTTTCGGTATGTACGCCACAGCATCAGGGATGGAAAATATTCGCTGAAGGGACTTCCGGCGGTGTACGCAGACGCTGCGGAGGCACAGACACTCGAGGTAGTGCTGGAGGATCGGGTGTCAAAGGTCCGCGCGGTACTGCTCTACGGTGTTCTGCCGGAATATGACGTGATTACCCGCAGCGTGAGGATCGTCAACGCAGGCGAAGGCCATGTCTCTGTGAAGAAGCTGGCTCCGGCATGTCTGGATATGATGGGTGGAGATTATGATTTTATCACATTTTACGGACGTCATGCCATGGAGAGGAATTTCCAGAGACTTCCGATCGGCCATGGGGTATCGAAGATCGGAAGCCTCAGGGGAACATCCAGTCACCAGTATAATCCTGCGGTGATCGTGGCAGAGCATGACACAACTGAGGAGTCGGGAAGCTGCTATGCTATGTCTTTTGTGTATAGCGGAGGATTCCAGAGCGAGGCAGGAAGAGACCAGTATTATCAGACGCGTGTGCTTATGGGATTTTCTGAGGAGCAGTTCGCCTATCCACTGGAAGCGGGAGAAGAGTTTCAGTCTCCGGAGGTCATCTTAAGTTATTCATCCGAGGGACTTTCCAAACTCTCACAGAATCTTCACCGCTGTATCAGGACACATCTGTGCCGGGGTAAATATAAAGAGGCTGTACGGCCCATTCTCTTAAACAGCTGGGAAGCGTCCTACTTTGACTTTACAGGAGATACCCTGCTTAAACTGGCAGAGCAGGCGGCAGAACTGGGAATTGAGATGTTTGTCATGGACGACGGATGGTTTGGGAAGCGTGACAGCGAGTTGAGAGGGCTTGGAGACTGGAAGGTCAACGAGGAGAAGCTGGGCTGTACGTTAGGCGAATTGATTACCAGGATCAATGGAATGGGATTGAAGTTCGGTATATGGATCGAGCCGGAGATGGTCAACGAAGACAGTGACCTCTACAGGGAGCATCCGGACTGGGCGTTTGTGATTCCTGGCCGTAGGCCGAACCGTTCCAGACATCAGCTTGTGCTTGACTTTTCAAGGAAAGAGATCGTGGATCATATTTATGAACAGATATGCAGTGTCCTTGATCAGGGCAATGTGGAATATATCAAATGGGATATGAACCGAAGCCTGGCGGACATTTACTCTGCTACAGCGGACAGTCAGGGGAGAGTGCTCCATGACTATGTGCTGGGACTCTATGATTTCCTTGAGAGGATCGTGAACAGGTACCCGGATATCCTGATCGAGGGATGCAGCGGCGGCGGCGGCCGCTTTGACGCAGGAATGCTCTATTATACGCCGCAGATCTGGTGCAGCGACAATACAGACGCGGTCGACAGGCTGGAGATTCAGTACGGGACATCATTCATCTACCCGGTGTCTTCTGTAGGGTCTCATGTATCCGCGTCGCCAAACCACCAGACCGGAAGGCTGACATCTTTAAGGACGAGAGGCGTTGTGGCATCGGCGGGCACATTCGGCTATGAGCTCGACCTCAATCAGCTGAGCGAAGAGGAGAAGGACGAGATCCGCTGCCAGATCACATATTATAAGCGTTATGCGGCGCTGATCCAGAAAGGACTCTACTACCGTCTGACAAATCCTCAGACTGCGGACGCAGGTGCATGGGAATTCGTCTCGGAGGATGGAAAGGAAGCGCTGGTCATGGCAGTCGGCACGAGACAGCATGCGAATATGACGGTAGATTATATCAAGGTGAGAGGCCTTGAGGAAAATAAAATGTATCGGGAAGAAGGGAGCGGGCGGCTGTATAACAGCACTGCTCTTATGGAAGCTGGTTTTCCCATGCCTGTCGAACTTGGGGAATACCGGGCGTACCAGTGGTATTTTGTAAGGGAAGATTAAAGTCCCGCGAAGCAGGGAAGGAGAGAAGACGGAAATGTCAAAAAAGACTGTGAAAAACAGACATACCTCTAATAAAGCTGCCGCAAAGCAGACCTCTGCAAAAACACAGGGCGCTGCGAAAGAAGCGGCTGCTGGAAAAGCGCTTAAGGATGAAAGCAACCGCATATTCCAGGAAAGACTTGCACGCCACCATGATGAGCTGCGCTGGCTGTATATGGAACTGTATGACAATGATGATATGTTCGCGGAACTGTGCAGCCAGATGAAGGAATATTACGACCAGAGAAACCAGAGTTTAAGAGCACTGGATGCAAAGCGCGGGAGCGAGGGGAAATGGTACCGTAAAAGAGATATGGTCGGTATGATGATGTATATAGATAATTTTGCGGGCAGCATCAAGGGCGTACAGGAGAAGCTCTCTTATCTGGAGCAGTGCAATGTAAACTATATTCACCTTATGCCTTTCCTTGATTCTCCAAAGGGGAGATCGGACGGCGGATATGCGGTGGCAGATTTCCGCAAGGTGAAGCCGGAGCTGGGGACAATGGATGATCTGGCGGAACTCGCGGAGAAGTGCCATGAGAAAGGCATCAGCCTGTGTATGGACTTTGTCATGAACCACACATCGGAAGATCATGAATGGGCGGTAAAAGCACGTCAGAGAGACGGAGAATATATGAGCCGCTATTTCTTCTACGCGGATCCTTCTATTCCTCAGGAGTATGAGAAGACGGTCCCTCAGGTGTTCCCGACTACAGCGCCGGGGAACTTTACATATCTGCCGGAGCTTGGTCATTATGTGATGACCACATTTTACCCGTATCAGTGGGATTTGAATTACCGCAATCCAAGAGTATTCAATGAGATGATGTATAATTTCCTGTATCTGGCAAACCAGGGAATGGATATCATCCGTATCGACGCGGTTCCATACATCTGGAAAGAGCTGGGGACAAACTGCCGGAATTTGCAGCAGGTACATACGATCGTAAGGATGATGCGCATGATCGGAGAGATCGTGTGTCCCGGGATCGTCCTTCTCGGCGAGGTAGTCATGGAACCGGAAAAGGTGGCGCCGTATTTCGGTACAGTGGAGAAGCCGGAGTGCCATATGCTCTACAACGTGACGACCATGGCCGCCACATGGAACACAGTGGCAACAAGAGATATCCGCCTTTTAAGAAAACAGATGGATATTGTATGCTCCCTTCCGAAAGAGTACACCTTCCTTAATTATCTGAGATGTCATGATGATATCGGCTGGGGGCTTGACTATGCAACGCTCAGCGAGTGGGGGATGAAGGAAGTGCCTCACAAGAAATATCTGAACGATTATTTTCAGGGGAAGACAGAGGGAAGCGTCAGCCGGGGCGAATTATACAATGAAGATCTTGTCACGGGAGACGCAAGGTTCTGTGGGACTACCGCGTCCATGTGTGGGATCGAGAGCGCCGGATTTGAGCGGGATGAGGTGAAGATGGATCATGCTATAACGAAGGATGTCATGCTCCATGCCTATATGTTCACCCAGTCCGGTATTCCTATGCTCTACAGCGGAGACGAGATCGGTCAGGTCAATGACTATACATACAAGGAAGACGCGGACAAAGCGCCGGATTCCCGTTACATCCACAGAGGAAAGTTCTGCTGGGATCTGGTGGAAAAGATTAAAGAGAAAGACAGTGTGCAGGGCAGGATCTTTAACGCGCTCTCCGAACTAGAGGCAATCCGCAGGAAAGAAGCGATGTTCAGCGCTGACGCGGAAGTTTATACAAAGGATTACAGTGACTCGTCCATCCTCTGGATCGTGAGAAAGACAGAGAAGGAAGAACTCCATGCGGTGTTTAACTTCAGCGATGTGGACAAGACAGTCTGGATGCCGGAGACTGCAGAATACACAGACCTTTTAACAGGGAAGAGAGAGACCATTGAAAAGACGGTTCTTCCGTCGTGGGATTTCCTGTGGCTGAAAAAGTGAGTTGAGCACGGTTTGTGAATGATGGCAGACGGAAATTAAAATTTGACATTTTTACTTTGAACGAATATAATGAGCGAAGAAACAAGGGCGTTTCCTATAAGGGGAGAACGCCCTTTTACATTTCCGGTCCCGCCGGTGGGAAAGGGATTTGCGGATGAATGTGAGATATGAAAGGAGGATTTTCATATGAACGATTATACCAGAGAGGATATCCTGCGCCTCGTGGAAGAGGAGGATGTGGCGTTCATTCGACTGCAGTTCACAGATATCTTTGGAAACATGAAAAACATGGCAGTGACAGTCAGCCAGCTTGAGAAAGCGCTGGATAACCGATGTATGTTCGATGCGTCGTCCATTGAGGGGGTGTCGGGAGAACTGGACGCGGATATGTATCTTTATCCGGATTTAAGTACATTTGAGATCTTTCCGTGGAGACCCCAGCAGGGAAAAGTGGCCAGGCTGATCTGTGATGTGTATAAAAAGGACGGGGCGCCTTATGAGGGTGATCCCCGGCATGTGCTCAAAAGAGCAATCGCTCATGCCGCGCAGATGGGGTACGTGCTTAATGCGGGACCGGAGTGTGAGTTCTTCCTTTTCCATACAGACGAGGATGGGATGCCGACTACTCTGACCCATGAACAGGGCGGGTATTTTGACGTGGGACCGATTGATTTTGGAGAGAATGCGAGACGCGATATGGTGCTTACTCTGGAGGAGATGGGATTTGAGATTCTATCTTCCCATCATGAGATCGCTCCTGCCCAGCATGAGATCGACTTCCGCTATGACGAGGCTCTGGTGACGGCAGATAATCTGATGACATTTAAGCTGGTCGTCAAGACGATCGCGAAAAGACACGGTCTGCACGCAACGTTTATGCCGAAGCCGAGGATTGAGACATGCGGTTCCGGTATGCACGTGAACCTGTCTCTGGAAAAGGATGGGGTCAATGTATTTCAGGATAAAGAGGATGTAAACGGACTGAGCAGGGAAGGATACTATTTTATCGGGGGCCTGATGAAGCACATGAAAGCAACGACCTGCATCACGAATCCGACCGTCAATTCTTACAAGCGTTTTGTGCCTGGATATGAAGCGCCGGTGTATATGGTCTGGTCGTCTAAGACGAGGGGGCCGCTTATCCGCGTGCCTTCCGGAAAGGGGGAGAATACGCGCATTGAGCTGCGAAGTCCGGACGCGGCGGCAAACCCGTATCTGGCGCTGGCCGTGCTCTTGGAGGCAGGACTGGACGGCATCAGAAACCAGATCATGCCTCCGGCGTGCATTGATGAGGATATCCAGAAAATGAGCCGGGAACGCCGGGAAGAGCTTGAGATACAGGAACTTCCCCGTTCATTGAAAGAGGCAGTGAAAGAACTTGGAAAGGATGAGTTCGTGCTGGATGTCTTGGGCCGGGAACTGGCAGAAAAGATCATGGATGCCCAGAAAAAAGAATATCATGACTACTGTATGCAGGTGACAGACTGGGAGATCGGGAAATATCTGTATCGATTGTAAAAAGTAAAAGACGGTGGGAGGTGACACGGATTTGAGTAATGTCATTGTCGCGTTTCCTAAGAGGGAAGACGCGATAAATATACGAAACATTCTGACAAGATCCGGGGTCGAAGTCTCTGCCGTCTGCCTGACAGGGGCAAAAGTGCTGCAGCATGCAGAGCTGTGGAGCGAAGGAGTGGTGATCTGCGGCATCCGGCTTCCGGATATGCACTATATGCAGCTTCGAGAATTGCTGCCAGACGAGTATGGTATCCTTCTTCTTGCCTCGTCGGAGAAATGGATCGGCGAACTGCCCGAAGGAGTCGTAGGGCTTCCGTTTCCAATTAAGATACGGGATCTGGCGGACACTTTGGAAATGATGTGCCGTGCGCAGGAAAACATAAGGAAAGAGAAAAAGAGCGCCGCGCGCAAGAGGAGCGGCAGCGAGCGAAAAGTGATCGAGCGGGCGAAGGCGCTTCTCATGGAGCGGAATGGGATGTCCGAAGAGGAGGCGCACCGGTACCTGCAGAAAACCAGTATGGAAAGCGGCACTGATATGACCGAGACCGCTCAGATGGTACTGCGGATGATGGACTGCTGATTCCGTGTATTATTGACAAGGGCTGTGTGTATGGGGTATAAATGAATAAGGTCAGGCAGGCTGCCAGCGGGAAGAACTGGAAATGCGGGTGTATCTGACTGAGAATGGCGGGAAAGGACAGAGATCATATGAGATTTACAAAAATGCAGGGCCTTGGAAACGACTATGTATATGTGAACTGTTTTCGGGAGAAGATAGATGAGCCGTCGGAACTGGCAAGAAAGATCAGCGACAGACATTTCGGTGTGGGATCAGACGGGCTTATCATGATCAATCCGTCGGATAAGGCGGATTTTGAGATGGAGATGTATAATGCGGACGGCTCCCGCGGTGAGATGTGCGGGAACGGAATCCGCTGCGTGGCAAAATATGTTTATGATTACGGACTCACGGATAAGACAAGTATTTCCGTGGAGACACTTGGCGGGATCAAATATCTTGACCTGACTGTGCAGGACGGAAGAGTGCAGCTGGTGAAGGTAGACATGGGAAAGCCGGAGCTGGAGCCTTCGAAAGTGCCGGTCATCGCGGAGGGAGACCGGGCTGTGGACGTTCCAATTGAAGTGGACGGCAGGGAATATAGAATGACATGCATCTCCATGGGCAATCCCCACGCGGTGGTGTTCGTGGACTGTGATGTGAAAGAACTGCCGTTGGAGAAAATCGGACCAAAGTTTGAGAATCATGAGAGATTCCCGAAGCGGATCAATACAGAATTCGTGCGCGTGCTCGACCGTCACACGGCAGAGATGCGGGTATGGGAGCGCGGCTCGGGAGAGACGCTGGCATGCGGCACCGGCGCTTGTGCGGTTGCTGTTGCCTGTGCGCTCAATGGACATACTGAGGAGGAAGTGACAGTGAAGCTTCTCGGCGGAGATCTTCATATCAGATGGGACCGAGAGAAGGATACCGTGTATATGACGGGGCCGGCGGAGACCGTGTTTGACGGAGAGTGGAAGGAATAAAGAACCCGAAGGTGATATCCCGGCAGAAAAACATAAGAAATATCTATTTTGAGATATCATAGAGTACAGGTGTATTCTTAACAATTTTTTTGATTATATATTTCATTATGAATCTGTACTGAATTTCGGAACAGAACATAAATTTTAAATTAATATTGACGTACTTCTTAACGTACGCTATAATGAATTTGACAGATAAAATCTCGACATTCACTACTAAAAATAATATTTTAAAACATATCAAATTATTTAAGAAGAAAATACACTACGAATGTGCGAGAAATATAACAGATCGAATAACAAAAAATATATTAAAAATTGCGCAATTAAAAGTACAAGGATTAAAAGAATTACAAATTAAAAGATTACGAATTACAAATTAAGAATTAAGAATTAAGAAAGGGATTTTATTATGTCAACGATCAATATTACTAATGCAAGAAAGGACCTCTATAATCTTGTGGAGAAAGTAAGCCGTTACGGTGAACCAGCTTTAATTGTTGGGAAAAGGGGAAATGCGGTCCTTATCTCAGAAGATGATTGGAATGCCATACAAGATACCCTATATCTTAATTCCATTCCAGGCATGGTTGAGAGCATCAATGCTGCCGGAAAAGAACCCATCTCCGAGTGCTCCACGTATGATCCAAATGAGGAATGGTAAACGAAAATGTATTTAGTTTTGTTTTCCAAAGATGCGGAAAAGGACAAAAAGCTGCTGAAATATGCAGGGCTGGAGAAAAAGGCAAAAAATATATTGGATATCCTTGCTCTGAATCCTTATCAGACGCCGCCGTCATATGAGAAACTGCTTGGAAACCTTAATGGCAATTACTCCCGACGTCTTAACATACATCACCGTTTGGTTTATGAAGTACAGCCATTTGATCCTGAGCTTTTCCCAGATCTCGAAAGAGACAAATATGAAGGGGTTGTCCTTGTAAAACGCATGTGGAGTCATTATGATGACGTCAGATAACCAGTGTATGATTAAAGCAAAAGAGCTGCCCGTCTTGGGGCAGCTCTTTTGCTTTGTGCATTTGTATTACGATATCCATGTGTACCGGATTTCGGTACGGAATAATACCTGTTCGAAAAACATCTCTAATCTAATATAGAGTCTGCAAATTGTTCCAAAGAAGCTGCTGACATCTGATCCAATACATGAACATAATTAGTCATGACAGTTTCAAAGGCGTCACCCATGATATCTGCAACTACTTTAATAAGAGTTCCATTCATCAGAGCGGAAAGCAGCACTATATTCTATCTGCTGTTCAATTAAAGGAAGTATCCGCCGGGGAATTGTCAGTGAGCGTTGCGCTCCGGCATTTTTTAAATCGGTCAGATGGCCTTTCATGTCTACTCCATGATTAAGTGTAAGGCGCCGGGTTGTAAGGTCTATATCATATTTACTGATTCCGCAGACTTCCCTCGGACGCATCCCAAAAGTTGTGTGCAGGACATACATGCAGTAATATAGATCTGCTCTGGTACAGGGATGCGCAGGGGTATAACTGCATAATCCATTATCTGCGACATCAGATTAAAAGCCATATTCGTTGTTTTTGGAGCATACTTTCCCGTAAGTAATGTGACCCAATCCTGGATGTCGAGAGCCGTGATCTTGCGGACATCCATATCATCAAAAACGCTGAGGTAGATGTCGCAATAGTTCTTATCGCGGATCTGCGTGGTTTCTTCTTTTGTTGCTCTTGTTTTTAGCCATTCATCTTTTACCTCCTGAAAAGTAATAGCAGTTCTGAGCCGTTTGGCATATGGAGATTTTTCGAGCTGCTTTTTCATTTTGCTTTCCGCTATGACGGCATCATTTCTGTTTAAAAAGCCCTCTCCCCATATGGGGGTGCATTTATCATATTTATAAGTTGATATAACAGGATAATAATAAGTGACCTGTATACCATTTATTTTACGAATTTTCTCTTGTATGCTCATGCCGACTCTCTTTTTTCGTACCGAAATTCGGAACGCAAAACCGCAATTGTCACGTTTTGTATTGTTATGCTATAATAGCCATGTTGTCATACCCAATCCGGCAACGGAAAGGGGGTGTACATATGCAGGATGCGATAATATCGTTCTTAGTTGCTATTATGGGTGGTGTAGCCTGCCACTACATCATCAAATGGTTAGATAGCAATGATGATGACAACTAACCAAAAAAGAATCCCCAGAGCTGCCACTCTGGGGATTCTGCATTGTGTACATATGACGCAATAATATCGTTTGCCTACGCATAATATAACATATGCAACAGGCAACGTCAAGTATATCCCAAGAGAAGAAAATGTATCCAGTTCTGCTCAATTCAATGCTGAACGTACCGAAATTCGGTACGCATATCCTTTTATTCTACAATGGTATCGAATTTTGTAATAAATTGTTTATTCTGTATCGTTCGGTTTCATAAAGATTAAGAGCATCAGTTATTGTATTGGCTCTTAGGTTGAGAACATAGTCCTCAATTATTTCTGCAACATGCCAATATTTTGGTGGGATGATACAGTTGTCTAGATTTAGCATGAAGCCTTCCAATGACTTTAGCTGTTGCTGCAGATTCTGAAAACGTTGGTTTACTTCAAGCAAATTAGCAAGGTTTTCTTCGGCTTCATGGAGATATTTTTTCTGAGAAAATATCTGCGGAAGAGGAAAAAAGCGATGTATATCACTAATTCAGCAATGAAGATTAGAGCGATTGGGCGGTAGTCAGGCAGACTTTCGACCAGAATGTCTAACAACGCGGGAATATCGGTTGAAACAGAAATCTTTTCATACAGCAGGATTAGTGAAGGCAGTGCAGTGTAAAAACAAACACACAGTGCGGCAACCCAGTAGCCGAATTTCAGCACGGTAAGGGGATGGCTTTTAATATGGCACGCTGCGAGATATTTATTATTTGTTCTTGGGAGTAAAAATTTTTGACTTTCTTGTAGTCTGTTTAATTCGGCCAGAGAAGCCTTATATTTTTTGCATAGTTGGACAGCGTTTAAAATAGCTTTTTTCTCATCGGTAATTTGCATTGCTTTCCCCTCTCATAAGATATAATCACCGTTTTTTCCTTTTTGTCAAATGTTTCTGAAAGTCTATGATCCTTGTGCCTTTGGGATGGCAGAATCATTTTCATCTGCTTTCTTGATCAGATCGATCATTTGTCCCATGATCCAGCGTTGATCCTTTTTTGAAAGTTCATGGTAGTAGTCAAGAAGTTCCAGATCTTCAGATGTCAGGTATTTAGCACCGGGGAAAAATTTTGTTATAGTCTCACGTTCGGCTTCGGATAGTGTTTCTGCCTCGTTGATTTTATGAAAATATTTTAAAAGACGATCGTCTTCAGCAGGTATTGAAAAAGTGGTGCATTTATCTGTAAGCTGAGAATTTCCCAACAGATAATCAATAGAAACACAATAATATCTTGCAATTTTTAGTAACATTTCTAAATCAGGTTGTCGTTTATTTGTCTCCCACATTGCGACCGCCCCATTGCTTACGCCGAGAGATTCAGCAAAATCTCTTTGATTTAATCCTCTCTCTTTACGCAATTTTGCAAGAATATTTCCTAAATTCATAATAAACACCTCTCTTTTATATTATCACAGAATGTGAGCGGGATATATTAAAAATAACAAATGCTCATAAATTGTTATTATATGCTCGACAAGCTAACGTATTGTTAGTGTAATGAAGAAAAATAAACAATATGTGAGCAAGGAAGGCGATAAATTGGATAAAAAAACTTTAGAAACATTAAGAAAAGAGCAGAATATGTCTCAACGAGAATTGGCAGAAAAATTAAATGTCAGTGCAGGAGCACGATTCCGTGATCAGCCGTTGTACCGAAAAAATGTTTGCAAAGAGTTTTGTCCAGAAAAAACTAAAGAGACAGCCGACGCTTGTGATGCTCCGGGAAGAAATCTATCAAGAACTGAAGAACACATCGAACCAGCATGATGAGGACATTATCCGATCCATTTATAACTGTCTGGAAGAGTATACAGAAGGAAGCTGCGATATGCTGTCCAGGCCGTCCACAATCAAAATAAATAACCGTCTTGTCATGTTCGGAATGGCAAACGTACCTGAAAACAACTGGGAAGCTGTGATGGTTACAATCCTGCATTACTTATCTGTGCGCATGAATTATAACAAAAAGTTACAGCGGGCCACCCATCTGATCGTTGACGAAGCACAGGTAGTCTCGAAGAAGCCGGGATCGGCGGATCAGCTTAACAATGCTGTCATCACATTTCGGAAATTTGGCGGGATTGTTACTATGGCTATGCAGAATGTTACAGCAGCGCTGTCAAATCCAACTCTGGTTGAACTATTCCAGAACTGCTCTTATAAATGTTTCTTAGATCAAGGAGGCGTGGATGCGCAGAGCCTTTCGGAAATTCAGGAGTTTAGCGCAAAGGAGTTCCGTGCACTTGGAGCCGGACATATTGGGGAAGGTGTGATGGTCTGGAATAAAAAGGTTATTCTGTTTGACGCACGGATACAAAAAGATAATGTCCTATATGAAAAATTCAACACGAACTTCCATGAGATTGCAAAACAGAAGGAAGGGGAACGCAAATACGGAAGTGTGGAGTTATGAAGATCAATGAATCAAAGGGCGGCACGCTGCATTTGACGGAAAGTGTATTAAAAAATGCACAGCAGAGTGTCGGTTTCCTAAAGGACAACCTCAACACGCTTAATACAGACGAAGAACAAAAGGAGCATGAACAGCCAGGAAGATATATTACTGATCCTGTTGAATATCTAACGCGCGGAAAAGAAGAAAAATTTGGCGGGCTCCCTGTAAAGGGAAAAGAGCCCCCTCGGTTCTCCACGGAGAGTCTGGAAACAAAAGGGAAGGTAAAAAAGCATAAGCAGCCCAGAACCGGGAATAAAGCATCAAGAAGTGCAAAAATGCCAGGGATAACGGCAAATAGAAAGGCAGGGATAACAAATAAAGCCACAGGTATAGTGGACAGGACAGCGCCAAATAAGATGGCGGGCACAGCAGATAAAGCCACAGGGATATCTTCGAGCACGGTAGTAAATACAGCGGCAGGCACAGCAGCAAATACGGTGGTAAATACAGCGGTAAATACAGCGGCAGACACGGCGGTAAACACAGCAGCGGGTGCGGCTGCCGGAGCCGCGACTGGAGGCGTGAGCATCTCCGCACAGTCGGTAAAGGCCGCAAAAGATGTATTGATTGCAAAAAAGATTTCAGCAAAACAGCAGATAGGACAGCTTCAGGGAAAAATGGAGACGGTTCGCAGTGAAAATACATCTCCGGTAGGAATAAAACAGACCCTGACTTATATAGGTGCGACTACAGCAGTTTTGTTTCTTGCAATGCTCCAGATGGCTGCGTCGGTAATGTTTGGACTGATCGGAATCCTGATTTCTATTATTGAACCTTTCAGGAAGTATCTTTGATTGTATCAAAAGGTATGCGGAGCAAATGGATAAGAATCAGATGGATGAACTGTTAAAAGGGCTGGAAGCAGGGTTATCAGAGAAGCAGGTAAAGTCTTATTTTGGTCTGCCGGCAGACGAAATGAGTCGATACAGGAAAGCGTATATGTTTGCAAATACAGGGAAATAGTATCATGATTTATCATATTTTTAAAAGTAATTCTTAATAAAAATTCTTAACAGATGCGTGCAAAGAAAAAATAAGGGGTTACAGATTTTCTGCAATCCCTTATTTTTTAAGGAATTTCTGGAATCGGAGTGACAGGATTCGAACCTGCGGCCTCTACGGTCAACGAACAACGCATTTACGGGCTTTGTAAAGGCTATTTTTGAATCCCAACCAAACCCCAACCTCTAAAAAATAAACAAGCGACCTATTTGGTCAGAAAGGAGAACTTGCATATCCGTAAAACAGTATTTGATAGAAAGAGGTGTATCTATCCTTTTGGATTAGATGCCCCTCTTTATGTATCTCAAATCAATTTTCAAAAAAATTCTCATAAGGCACATCTAATATTTCTTTCATAATCTTTAAATCACATGCTTTGATATTTCTCCTGCCTGTTTCGATATTGGCTAAGGTGCTACGTGATATACTGCTCCCTTGAATCTGCATTTTAGCAACAAGCTGGTCTTGCGTTAAGCCTTTTTTCAATCTTATGTTTTGTATATTACGCCCTAATGGTACATCACGTATAACCCATTGCATTGTAATCCTCGTTTGTGACTAATTGGTAACTTTTTTCTTGAGTATACGCTACATATGTGCTAAAATTGTCACCAGATAGAAACAATCGTTTTATAACCTTTAGTCTTTGAAAAAGTCAGAATAATCAACATCCAACACTTCTTTTAATGCTTTTAAATCACTGGCTTTTATATTTCTGCGACCAGTTTCTATGTTGGCATATGTGCTTCTGGAAATGCTACTGCCTATTAACTGCATTTTTTCAACAACCTGCATTTGTGTCATATTCCTAGACATTCTGGCAGTTTGGATATTTCTTCCTAAAGGTATGTCTTGTAAAATCCATTGCATTATACTCCCTCCGTTTGTGACTAATTAGTGTTATGTTTTGAGTATATGCACTGGTTTGATTTTCTTTGTCACCTATTAGAAACATTTGTTTGAAAGATGATGTAAAAACCGTAATTTTGTAATATTCAAATAATATCGAGGGATGGTAACAATGACTGACAATGGCTTTTATGATGTATTCAAATGCTCACTAGAATCTATGAAAGAGAAATCCATATCATCATTACTTGCAACCGACAGTGATTATCAGAATCACACAAATCAACAAAATATAGCAGAAGAACAATATATGGCATTGAACTTGTCTGTGGAGCAAAGAGAAGTAGTGGATCAACTAATAGATGCACGCGATAAACAAAACATAAATTTAGCTATTACCAGCGTGTATCGCGCCGATGCCCTAGCAAAAAGGCGCGTATATACGCTGGATGATATGGCGGAAGAACATCTGCATTTAACTTGATATATAAACCAACATCTTCCGAAAAAATATAAAACATTTTAATTGAGGGTGATATATTCGTGAAAAATAAAGGCTCGTATCTAGCCTATAACACGAAAATCATTGAAACGCCCACAACGAAGGAAATTTGGATATATGATACACCTATTAACCGCCAGCTATCAGAATTTTCAACCAAAACATATACAAAAGCCATCCGAAAAGATTTCGATAATCTTTCTGCATCTGCACAAGGTAACAGTTTAAAACGTAAGCAAAAATATTATGAACAAAAGCGTTGGGAAATTGCCCGACTTATAGATTGTAATTTTGATAAACAAACCAAATTTGTAACGCTGACATTCAAAGAAAACATTCAAGACATCACCATTACCAACCAAGAATTTAAGTATTTTATCCAGAGATTAAATTATTACTTATACCAGACCAAAATTCAACTATTAAAATATATTGCAACGTGGGAGAAGCAGAAACGTGGAGCAATCCATTATCATGTTATTTTCTTTGATTTTCCGTATGTGGCAAAAGAAAAATTACAGAAATTATGGTCGCACGGATTCGTAAAAATAAATCGGATTGACGTGGATAGCAAAGAGAACAGGGGGCGGTATTTAAGCAAATATTTTTCAAAAGACCTTGAATTAAAGGAGCATAAGAAAAAGGCGTTTTTCAAATCTCAAAATCTGAAAATGCCAAAAGAAACAAAGCTAATGCTTACAGATGATATTCTTGCGGACTTGCAGAAAGAGAATATCATCTTTCAAAAAGAGTATACACGACAGATATATGATACAAAATCTCTTATATCCAATGGCACATATCTGAAAGACAGCGGTGTTACATACATCAA
The DNA here is from genome assembly GCA_904418845.1 of uncultured Ruminococcus sp. Taxonomy (GTDB): domain Bacteria; phylum Bacillota; class Clostridia; order Lachnospirales; family Lachnospiraceae; genus Mediterraneibacter. The sequence continues at coordinate 46,837 of CAJFQC010000019.1, forward strand.
AATCAGAAAAGAGCGTGACCGTTGTGATTAAGCTGAATGATTTTGAAGTTCTCCAATGTACGGACGCTCTCCATGTAAGAGTTGTGGCACTAAGAGCATTGTATCAAGAATTGCAAAATGGTATACTTTCACTGACGGATATGCAAGAACAGATTGACATGACAAAAAAACAAGTTCTTGATTTACACAAAAAAATGTATAACTACTGGCAAGGTAAAAACGGCAAATGGTACAGCTATTTACCAAAAGAGGGAGTTGATAAGCCAAAGGGAAAACAGATAGAAAGTATCAGTCAAGAAAAATTAGACAATAGAATAGTTGAGCACTACGTTAATGCTGAAAAGAAAAAAAAGAATCAAGAAAACAGTTGTCCTACATTTTTGGAAGTATACTATATGTGGCGCAAGGTAAAAGATTTGGAATTGGATGATAATTCCATTTACAAATACAATACAGACTGTAAAAGATTCTTTGAGGGCACAGAGTTTGCTGAAACACCAATCAACCAGATAAACGAAAATACGATAAGACGCTTTATACTGGAGACTATTAAAGAATTGGAATTATGTAAGGAAACCTGCCGTAAGTTCTTTGGCTACATAAAGAATGTGATTCGATATGCAAGAATTGAAAAAATCATTATTGAAAATCCCACGGAGTTTCTTGAAGCAAAAGAATTTTCAAAGCATTGTGTAGTGGCAGAGAGAACCGACAAAGGGTATTACACAGATAGTGAACTTGCAATCATTTTAAAGGCATTAAAAGGCTATTATACAAATACTCCCACTTATATGCCAGCCTACGCTATCGAATTAGCTATTTATACAGGCATGAGAGTAAGTGAACTGTCAACATTGAAGTGGTCAGACTTGACAGATGGTGTAATCAGCATTAACAAATCAGCAAAACATAACCGCTTGAAAAATGAATTTTCTGTTGGTAAAACCAAAACAAAAAAATCCAGAGTTTATCCTATTGATGAACAAATTACGGAACTTCTTACAAAAATTTATCATATGCAGATTGAGCATGGAATTTTATGCGAATGGATTTTTACAGATGGAAATGGTGGATATACTCATGCCAGAAATATTACTGATTGTATGACGAGAATATGCAGAGAAAACGAGCTATGTGGTGGCGGTATTACCAAACTTAGAAAAACGACCAGTTCTGATCTGCAAGTCAGCGGGACGCCTAAATCAGTTGTTGCGAGTATGCTGGGACATACGGAAGAAGTGAACGAAAAATATTATACTTATGATACTTCAAAACTTGATGAAAAGAAAAAGATTATCCAAACACGCAACGCCAAATTCAAGAATCTGACATGTGCTGGATAATCCCAACCAAAGCCAACCAGCTTTTTTAACTTATGAAAAATGAAAATCCCCCGTAAAAACGGGGGTAAATCGGAGTGACAGGATTCGAACCTGCGGCCTCTACGTCCCGAACGTAGCGCTCTACCAAGCTGAGCCACACTCCGATAAAATAAGGAATCTGCATATTGCAAATTCCCAGCTACGGAAAAGGGACTTGAACCCCTACTAACAGAGTCAGAGTCTGCTGTGCTGCCAATTACACCATTCCGCATCATTTATGCACGCTTTCTCAAGCGACATGGATATTATATCAGACTTTGTAAAAAAATCAAGCACTTTTTTAAATTTCTTTACAATTTGTCTTTCTATTAATTTTTTCTGAATTTACAAAGCGTTCTGCTTTGTTTCCAGATAATCCTCTGGTCTTTAAACTGTGTATTTTTACATAAAACTGTTTTTTGCGACAAGATGTCACGAAAACTTAATAATAATTAAACAAAATATAGTATTTGCTTAAACATTACCACGTATAATCAATATATTGTAGAAAAGAATTTTCGATGACAGCATATATGATGCCTTTACATACAGATACGAGGTGAAAAGATGCGAAAGAAAAAAAGCCGTTATAATATAAACAGTATGATATTATGCGCGCTGGTCTTTTTTGCTATCGCCGGGACAGCGCTCTGCATGGTAGTAAATGGCAGGGAAGCCGCAGTCGAAAAAGCGAAGGCTGAGGCGGAGCTCAAGGAGCAGGAAGCGAAAAAGGCCGAGGAAAAAGCTGTGAAGAGGGCGGCGGAAGAAGCGGAAAAGAAGAGAGCGAAAGATTTCTCCCTTCAGCCGGGTGTTCCGATCGGAACGCAGGCGCCGAATGCGGAAGAAAAGGTTGTATACCTGACATTTGATGATGGACCTTCCGCAAATACGCAGACGATATTGGATATTCTGGAACAGTACGATGCAAAGGCAACATTTTTTATTGCAGGTTCGCGCGAGGAATGGCGGCCGCTGATTAAGACAGCATACGAGGCGGGACACACGATTGGCCTTCATACATATTCACATGATTATGCGGGAGTCTATTCGTCGGTGGACGCGTACTTTGAAGATTTGGACAAGATAGGAAAGGTCGCGGAGGAACAGATCGGATACGTTCCATGCTTTATCCGTTTCCCGGGCGGATCGTCGAATGCGGTGTCAAAAAAATATACGCAGGGGATTATGACGGAACTGACGTCGCTCGTACAGGAAGAGGGCTATCAGTATTATGACTGGAATTTGGATAGCGGCGACGGCGCCGATAAGAGTGTGGAAGAGTTAAAGGCCAACTCTATGACAGACCGGTTCCATCAGGTGATGCTCTTGTTCCATGATTCCCGATCAAAAGAAAATACAGTGGAAGCACTGCCGTCTATTATAGAGTATTATAAAAATCTCGGATACGAATTTCGGGCGATAGACAGGGAGAGTTTTGCTCCACACCATAGTGTAAATAACTGACATGAATCCGCAAATACAATGTGGTTCCGTAAGTAACCGATTATATTATAATCGACTTCCACCCCTTTCTATGCTATGATGATCTTCGGATCATTACGTATAGAAAGGGGTATTTTCTATGGGAGATACGTCTGAAAATAAAGGAAACATGTCGTATCCCGGTACACAAAAGCACATCTGTCTGGGCATTCTCGCTCACGTAGACGCGGGTAAGACAACGCTGTCGGAAGGAATGCTCTATTTAAGCGGCAGAATACGGGATATGGGCCGTGTGGATCACGGAAATGCATTCCTTGACATATATGAGCTTGAGCGGGAGCGCGGCATCACGATTTTCTCAAAACAGGCCATATTTACATGGATACGGCAAGGTCAGCATGGAGGACCTGAAAAAGCAGTACGGCGACATGAAGGAGATCGACCTGCAAGACAAGGGGCTTCGGAGTTTTGACCGGATTGCAGTTTTGACCGGATTGCCCGCGAGTACAAGGTCCAGTATGCGGTCTATAAAACGGCAAAAGGCCAGTATCAGATTTTCTTCAAGGCTCCCAGCGAGGCGAGTATGAACGCCGCCTTCCAGAAGTATTCCAAGGCGGTTAAATCTTTCAAGGACTACACCCTTAAATGGTATCAAAGCACCTGGAAGTTGATGAACTTTATTTCTGCGGTATTGCCTTCCACCTTCCTGGGAACGCTCCCCATTGGTATGTATCTCTACTGGACTGGAAGCCTGGCCCCGCAGGATCTTGTTATGTGCCTGATCCTCTCGCTGGGGATTGTAGGCCCACTGATGAACTTTACCACCTATGTCAATGAAACGAAAACGGTTGAGTATGCCGTACACGATGTA
>CAJFQC010000020.1 GCA_904418845.1 uncultured Ruminococcus sp.
AGAAAAGGAACGTCAATATCGGCGTTCCATAATCTACTTGCGATATTCAATTTTTCAATTTGTGATACTGATATACTGTGGCAAGAAAAGGTATCTCTCTGCTGATTGACACCAATTTTGACACCAATTTTTTATAAAATGACGATTTCTGACGAGTTAAGATAAAATCATAAAATCCGGGAAACGCCCATAAATAGGCACTTACGGCACTCTATGAAGTTAGACAAAATCCACACTGCGATAACAAGGGGTGAGTGCTAATTTTTTTAAAATTTGCATCTGTCCCATAAAATTGCTATAATGACTTGTATGAACAAAAAGACCGCCTCTCGCGGCAGAATGGAGAATCCTTTATGAAATATTCACACATTGTTTTTGATGTTGACGGCACGCTCCTTGACACCGCACAGTGCATCCTCATCTCTCTTCAGGACGCTTTGCAAAAGACAGACAGCATCTCCAGGGAATACGATGACCTTGTCTTTGCGCTTGGTTATACCTCTCTTGCCGTACTTGATCGTCTTCAGGTCAAAGATCCACAGGCCACTTTGAAACTCTGGGTGGAAAATGAAAATAAATACAGTGACATGATCCGATTATTTGACGGTATCCGGGAACTTCTGGAGCAGTTGAAGAAGGACGGCTGCGAGCTCGGCATCGTGACTTCAAGGACGAGGGAAGAATTTGATCTCATCTTCCGCCATCAGTCCATCTCTGATATGTTTTCCACGATCATCTGTGCCAGTGACACGGACGAGCATAAACCTTCTCCGGCTCCACTTTTGAAATACATGGAGCTGACCGGCGCCACCGGCGAAGAGATGCTATATGTCGGCGACAGCCCGGGAGATGAGAAATGTGCATCTGGAGCGGATGTTGATTTTGCCCTTGCTATGTGGGGCGTACACACGGACAGTATCCCGGCAAAATATTTCCCCAGGACGCCGCAGGAACTCTATAAAGAGATCACAAAATAAGCCCCCTGACAGACATAGGGCGCGGACAGCCTCTAAGCGGCTTTCCGCGCCCCGTTCTTTTTCCTGTCAAACTCCGCGCATCGTAAGCTGTATCCTCTTCCTTTTCAAATCCACGCTCATAACTTTGACATCCACGATGTCCCCCACGCTGACTGCTTCCAGCGGATGCTTGATATAACGGTCTGTGATCTGGGAGATATGCACCAGTCCGTCCTGATGAACGCCGATATCCACGAAGACACCGAAGTCGATAACATTCCTCACTGTGCCTTTGAGCATCATTCCCTCTTTTAAATCCTTCATCTCCAGGACATCTGTGCGCAGAATAGGCTTTGGCATCTCTTCCCTTGGGTCGCGCGCCGGCTTCTCTAATTCCTTCACGATATCCTGAAGTGTGATCTCTCCCACGTCCAGTTCCTCTGCCAACTTTTTATAGTCCTTGATCGTAAGGGAAAGTCCGGTCAGATTATGATTCGCCACATCTTCCGTAGTATATCCCTGCTTTTTCAGAAGTTTTTCCGCAGCATCATAGCTCTCCGGGTGGACTCCCGTCGCGTCCAGCGCGTTCCTTCCGCCCGTGATGCGCATAAATCCCGCGCACTGCTCATATGCTTTCGGGCCGAGCTTCGGCACTTTCAGAAGCTCGCGCCTGTCAGTGAATCTGCCGTTGTTCTCACGGTATGCCACGATGTTCTTTGCCACCGCGGCGCTGATGCCGGAGATATAGGACAATAGTGGTGCCGATGCAGTATTTAGATCCACTCCTACTTTATTTACACAGTCCTCCACAACACCGTTTAAGGACTCCCCTAACTTCTTTTGATTCATGTCATGCTGGTACTGTCCCACTCCGATAGATTTCGGGTCGATCTTCACCAGTTCAGCCAGGGGATCCTGAAGTCTGCGCGCAATGGATGCAGCGCTTCTCTGTCCCACATCAAACTTCGGGAACTCCTCTCCCGCAAGCTTGCTCGCCGAATAAACGGACGCTCCCGCCTCATTGACAATCACATACTGCACCTTTTCCTCCGGAATCTCTTTGAGCAGCTCGACAATGAACTGCTCAGACTCTCTTGATGCCGTGCCATTTCCCAGAGAGATGAGAGAAATATGATACTTCGGGATAATCTTTTTGAGCAGGTCTTTGCTGGCCTTTATCTTTTGGGGAGTAGTAGGCGCGGTCGGATAAATGACCGTCGTACCGATGACCTTTCCTGTCGGATCAACCACCGCCAGCTTACATCCGGTACGAAATGCCGGGTCCCATCCCAACACTACTTTTCCGGCAATCGGCGGCTGCATAAGAAGCTGATGCAGATTTTTCCCGAACACCTCAATAGCGCCGTCCTCCGCACGCTCTGTCAGTTCATTTCTGATCTCTCTTTCAATCGCCGGAGCAATAAGTCTATGATAACTGTCTGCCACAGTTTCTTCTAACACAGGTGTTGTATACGGGTTATCCCTGTGAATCGTCTGTTTTTCCAAATACCTCAGGATATCCTCTTCGGGCGCCTCTACCTTCACAGTCAGAAAGTTTTCTTTCTCGCCCCTGTTCAGGGCAAGGATACGGTGCCCCGCCAGTCTGGACACCGCTTCCTCGAACGCATAGTACATCTCATAGACAGATTCAGCTTCCGCATCCTTTGCCACAGAGATGATTTTCCCCTTCTGCATGGTCATTTTACGTATCCTGCTGCGGTAGTCCGCATTATCCGAGATGCTCTCCGCAATGATATCGAGCGCCCCCTGTATGGCCTCGTGCGCCGTCTTTACTTCCTTTTCCTCTGAAACGCCTTCCTTGCCTGTTGAAATGTATTCCTTCGCCGTCTCTTCAAGCGGCTCTTTTGTCTGCTGGAGCAGAATGAACGCCGCAAAAGGTTCCAGTCCCTTCTCCTTGGCAATCGTCGCCCTTGTGCGTCGTTTCGGACGGTACGGACGGTACAGATCCTCCACCGCGACCTGCGTCTCAGCCGCAAGGATCTGCGCCTTTAGCTCCTCTGTCATCTTCCCCTGTTCTTCAATACTGGAAATTACCTGCTCCTTTTTCTCCTCCAGGTTGCGCAGATACATCAAGCGCTCATGAAGCTTTCTAAGTTGCTCGTCATTGAGCGATCCGGTCGCTTCTTTTCTGTATCTTGCAATAAAAGGGATCGTATTTCCCTCATCTATCAGATTCACCGCCGCATCTGTCTGCCAGCGTTTTACACTAAGTTCTTCTGTCAGCTTTTGGTTGATGTCCATAACCCATATTCCTCTCATTGATTTTGCACTGTACGCAATTCATTATACCAAAACACCTCTACAAACACCAGATTGATTTCCAAAACACTTTTCACAGGCTTTCACTTTACATTTTTCAATAAATCTTCAACAAACCATTGACAGGATCGAAAAAGTATTATATAATTGTTTTCGCTGTGAACGAAACAGCAGATATATCATGTGCGATTAGCTCAGCTGGATAGAGCGTCTGGCTACGGACCAGAAGGTCGGGAGTTCGAATCTTCTATCGCACGTACAAAAAGATGTCGCAATGCGGCGTCTTTTTTGTTGTAACGGAAATTTTCTTACAATTATTTCCTCTGTTATTGGTTTGCTTTTATCAATGATGAGAATAGATTAAAGCCCGATTGCACAGCAAGCCCGGTGGACGGTCAGTGACCGCACCGGGCTTGGATTATTTTCTATTATTTATTCTTCCGTGAACTTCTCCGTCTGCATTTTAATAAATTCCTCATCTTCAAAGTAATTGATCTTCATAGCTGCCTTCACTTCACTTAGCGTCTGCGCCGCCACAGACTCTGCCTTCTCACTTCCCTTTTTAAGGATCTCATAGACAGCAGGGATATCCTTCTGGAATTCTTTTCTGCGGTTTCTGATCGGTTCAAGCTCCGCCTGAAGCACGTTGTTCAGGAAACGCTTCACCTTCATATCTCCCAGCCCGCCTCTCTTATAGTGATCCTTAAGCTCATCAAGATTCTCATACTCCGGCAGGAACTCCGGGAAGTATTCCGGTCTGCAAAACGCGTCCAGATAAGTAAATACTGTGTTTCCTTCTAATTTTCCGGGGTCTTCGATACGGATATGGGTCGGATCAGTAAACATACTGAACACTTTCTTCTTGATATCCTCCGGCTCCTCGGAAAGATAGATACAATTGCCAAGCGACTTACTCATCTTTGACTTTCCGTCAATACCCGGCAGACGCAGACACGCCGCGTTGTCGGGAAGAAGAATCTTGGGATCTACAAGCGTCTCCCCGTAAACAGAGTTGAATTTGTGCACAATCTCCTTCGTCTGCTCGATCATCGGCATCTGGTCCTCACCCACAGGGACAGTCGTTGCTTTAAATGCCGTGATATCCGCCGCCTGACTGATGGGATATGTGAAAAATCCCACCGGAATGCTGGCCTCAAAATTGCGCATCTGAATCTCAGATTTTACCGTAGGGTTGCGCTGGAGCCTGGATACTGTCACAAGATTCATATAGTAGAAAGAGAGTTCGCACAGCTCCGGTATCTGGGACTGAATGAACAGAGTAGATTTCTCCGGATCCAGCCCGCATGCCAGATAGTCCAGCGCCACTTCAATGATATTCCGGCGCACTTTCTCAGGGTTATCTGAATTATCGGTCAGCGCCTGCGCGTCTGCGATCATTATAAAAATATCATCAAAATCTCCTGTATTCTGAAGCTCTACCCGTCGTTTCAACGACCCCACATAGTGACCCACATGGAGTCTTCCTGTAGGGCGGTCCCCGGTAAGCATGATCTTCTTCATCTCTCTTTTTCCTCCTGATACCTCTGTTTATACTATATGACTCTGCATATTCTATACATTTCTATTTATTCTGCGCAAGTTCCCTCTTCTGCTTCGCGTACTGTAATGCGCTCCTCTTTTGCGGCGCATATACAAACTGATACAGCACATAAGCCATGAACGCCGCTCCTATTCCGTCAAGGACAGAATGCTGTTTCAAGAACACGGTAGCAAGGATGATGAGCGCCGCAAGGATATAAACTCCCACGCACACTACTCTGTGCTTCTTAAGCGCCTCACTTTCATGCACAGCGATACAAACACCCAGTGAATTGAACACATGAAGGCTGGGGAATACATTGGTACACGTATCTGCCCGGTACAGCATCCGCACCATGTCAACGAAGATATTATCGCTCTCAAACACAACAGGCCTTAAGTCCTGTCCATTGGGAAAGACCGTGGATATAATAAGAAATATAGTCATCCCCGTAAACATGAATTTTGCCATTCTGTAAAATCCCGGTACATCCGTAAAAAAGAAATACAGAAATGCCGCCGCAATAAAAGCGAACCACATCAAATATGGAACAATAAAATACTCAATAAACGGAAGATGCTGGTCAAATCCAGTCTGGATCACATAATAATTTGTAGTTACATGCTTTTCCAGATACAAAAACCACGGCATATAAACAAGGATATATAAGAACACCCACGCATGTTTGTATCGTTTCAGTAATTCTGTGAACTTGTTTTTCTGCTTCATAATGATAATGCCCCTTTTTAACTACGGTCTCGTCTTTCTTGTCTTATCCCCCGTACGTTGACTGTGCCTCATTCCTTTTATCAGTCCCCATTGTATCACGATTTAAAATACACAACAACTATGTTCACAAAACCTTTATTAAATCTTTTATTTCCTAAACTTTTCAGATACATTTCAAATTAACACATCCCGCTATCCTGCAATCACATTGAGTTTTTCCTCGAGAACAGTGACTTCAATCTCCTTTCTCAAGAAGCCGGGCTCTCCGTCCGTATGAAGAGGAAGTGCGGTCTCCGCTTCCGTCTTCAGGCTTGCGCACCGAAGGATCGAAACACCTTTAAATCCGACATGCTTTCCACCAAATGCCAGAGGAAGCAGAAAAAGTATCTTCGGCATGGACAATCCATGGGCTGCCACCACATCAAGCAGACCATCCTCAGGCGATGCTTCGGGACTGAACTTAAACCCGCCGCCCTCATACGGCAGATTCATGAATGCCACGAAATACGTCTTATCGAGCACCTTCATTTCCCCATCCGGCAGCGTCAATGTCAGGCGCACCGGCCTGTCTTTTATGAGCCGGTCCAGCGCCACTGCCGCATAGCTTAATTTCCCCAATCCGATCTTATTAAGCAGAACTTTCAGGCGGGAAACACATACCTCATGACAGACTGCCGCATCAAAACCCATCCCTGCGCTCACAAGAAAACGCTTTGACTTCCTGCCGGAGAGGACTCCGATATCCATATGTATAATTTTCTGCGGCCGCAGGATGATGGCAAGCGCTTCTTTGGGATCACCAGGGAGCCCAAGCCCTCTTGCAAAATCATTACTCGATCCAATCGGTATATACCCAAGTGTTGTCTTTTCCGGAAAGCATATTCCATTTACCGTCTCATTGACTGTCCCGTCACCGCCGAGTACAACGATCGTGTCCCGGCGCCATCTGAGGTAAGGGCTTCAGCAATCTCTCCGGCGTGTCCACGTCTTCTGGTCATATGCACATGGTAGGCTACGCGATCTTTTTTCAGTTCCGGCTCCAGCATCCTCCAGATCATTTCCCCCATTCCAGAGCGGGCTTTTGGATTTACAATAAAATCATATTCTGTATCCATGGTTTTAGTCCCCCTTATCTCCGGGACAGAGCACAGAATCCAGATATTTCCCCAGCGAACGGCTCATGTTTCCCTCAAAATCAGCCTCTCCGTGTTTGATGCACCATTCAAAGACGTTTCCAATAACGATCATACGGATATCTGTCGTAAACTCGTCAATCTGTACGTCAAGACGCACGACGCCTGCCTCAACCGCTTTCTCCACATACGTCTGCACTGTGACGATCGGATATGGCCTCTCTGTGCGGATAGACGCATTGAGCGCCTGATTCTTTGTATCGTAATACTCTGCCATGAACTCAACTCCCAGTTCACGGCAGTACCGCACATAATTCATATATACCTGAATGATACCTTTCTTCACCCCCGCCACACTGTCCGGGAGCTCCAAAAGATCCGGATCAATCTGCGGCTGTTCCTCAATATAGTAAGAGAGTAAATCATCTTTCGTTTTGAAATGATGATAAAAGCTGCCGTTGGAAACCCCTGCCTCCTCGCAGATATTCTTGATAGACAATTCTTCGTACCCTTTTTTCTGCAGGATACGCTTTGCCGCCTGAAATATCTTCTCCCTTGTCACACGAGATTTCTGCTGTTGTCTGGATATGTGTATCTGTTCTTTCATACTGATGTTTTGCTCCTGTTTCACTTACCGCTTGGACGGTATAATCCCCCATACCGGGGTATGCCGCGACACTGCTACGAGCCCAGCCCGAATCCGCTCGTACTATTATACCACGGCTCTGTCTTTGTTTCAAGAAAACAGAGCGGGCTCTGTATTAGACATGCATAAATCAAATGACACTATTTCGGACTGTATGCTTCAAACGCCGACGGCATTGGATAGTGTTCTTTTAGCTCCTTCAGACCGGCAAATATCACGTCCGGCTGTTCGCCTCCTGCGCCGGCTTCTTTCATATGCCTCTCAAGTTCATCCACCACGATCTCATATCCGATCATATGCCATTCCACATGACTGAATACATGCTTCGCACTCCCCAGACGTTTCACCCGGACAGGCATAAGTCCCACCGTCTTAGCATACTCGATAACTTCTGTCTGCTTAAGATGCCCTTCCCTGCCCGGGAACTCATACATCCCCGCAAGCAGCCCGGTGTCAGGGCGCTTGCGGATGGCCGTCTTATCGTTGTCGCGGAAGATCAGGATGGTACGTTTCTCGATCCTTCTCCCTTTTGCTTTCTTTTTTACCGGAATTTCCCTCTCTCTTCCCTGTGCATGAGCAAGGCAAAGGTGATTCACAGGACACTCCCCACACTTTGGCTCCCCGTTTGGCACACAGATCAGAGCACCCAGCTCGATGAGGCTCTGATTAAAATCGCCCGCGCGATCCTTAGGTATCACCTCTTCTACAACGGCCTCGATCTTTGTCTTTGTCCCTGCTTTGGCAATATCGTCCTCATCTGCTGTGATCCGAGTCACTACACGCAGTACATTGCCATCCACCGCAGGCTTGGGAATACCGTATGCGAAAGAGCTGACTGCTCCTGCCGTGTAGCTGCCGATTCCTTTAAGCGTCAGAATCTCCTCATAAGTTTCCGGAAATACTCCTCCGTGCTCAGTCATGATCTGACATGCCGCCTCTTTTAAGTTCCTTGCTCTATTGTAATAGCCTAAACCCTCCCACAGTTTGAGCAGACGATCCTCCGAAACTTCCGCCAGCGCTTTCACATCCGGCAGTTCACTCAGGAACCTTTCGTAATAAGGCTTCACCGCCTCCACTCTCGTCTGCTGGAGCATAATCTCCGAGATCCACACCCGGTAAGCATCCATTCGTCTCCGCCACGGCAGATCTCTTTTATTGGCGGCAAACCACTCTACAAGAAAAGGTACGCACTCTTTCAGCCGTGGGCTTTGCAGCACTACCTCCACAGGCTCGTCCGCCCAAATGCTCTCCGGTGTCACTTGACAGTCGCAGGCAAGAATCTTCACCCCCGCTGCCTGTGCTTTCTTCAAGGTTGCCGCGAATTCCGGATGAGTGTCAACATTCGGCGTAAAATACCGCACATCCTTCATCTGGATGACAAAGAACACATAGGCCTCATACCCTTCCTTCTTCGCCTGTACCAGTTCTTCCAAATGCTTCACAGCCCGGCCGCTGGGCGCATCCGGAAAACGGCACACCCCGTTTTCTTCCAGAGTAACTCCCTTTACCTCAATAAAGATCTTGCGGTCCCCTGCCTCTACATACAGGTCAAATCTGGAATTTCCGTAAGTCGTTTCCGGCTTTATCAATGTTACATCAGAAAAGAAATTCCCCTGCTCAATCCATTCCCGAACAACCTTGTTTGGAATCTGTGAATCCATATTTATCAGACGGCATCCATGCTCCACAGGTTTTTCCACTGCAATCAGATCCCATCCTGTCTTTCTGCCCGGACTGTCACTCTCCTGAACATAGATGACTGCTCCTGGGCGCAGGAGCTCCGCGCACCGCCCTGTATTCTTTACGTGAATCGTCTCTTTTTTCCCGTTTAACTCTGCATAGGCAATAAACCGGTTCGGCCGTTCTATGAAAACTGCTTTTTGTATCCGTTCATATCTCATCTGTTCATTGTTCCTCTTCCATTGTTCTTAGCCAGTCTGCGCAGCATATAAATACGCCGGAATCATACTGCTTCGATCCACCGGAGCTTTTATCCTCAGCGGTATCTCTGCCATATAATTCCGACGTATATTCTACCATCCTTACAGTATCTTAGACAAGAACTCTTTCAGCCTCTCGTCCTTCGGGTTTTCGAAGAACTCTTTCGGAGCCGCTTCCTCGAGAATCTGTCCGTCATCCATGAAGAGAACTCTGGAAGCCACCTCCCGGGCAAATCCCATCTCATGCGTGACAACCACCATGGTCATCCCCTCCTGCGCAAGCTCTTTCATCAGCTCTAGCACTTCTCCTACCATCTCCGGGTCTAGAGCCGAAGTCGGTTCATCAAAAAGGATCACATCCGGGTTCATTGCAAGCGAGCGGATGATCGCCACTCTCTGCTTCTGTCCGCCTGACAGTGTGGACGGATAGACGTCCGCCTTGTCATCAAGCCCGATACGTTTCAAAAGGTCAAGAGCCTGCTGTTTTGCCTCGCTTTTGATCTGATCCTTTGTAGTAGTGATGCGGATTAATTCCTGCTTCTCTCTGCGGAAAAGATTCTTAAATCTTGTCCGCCTGTTCTGGCTTTTCGCCTTTTTCAGATCCTTGCAGCGCAGATACGCCGGAGCCATCATAACGTTCTGAAGAACTGTCTTGTTATTAAACAGATTAAAATGCTGGAATACCATTCCCATGTGACGGCGATGGAGGTTGATATCTACTCTCATGTCCGCAATATCCACGCCTTTGAAAATAATACTTCCCGACGTGGGGTCTTCCATACAATTCAAGCACCTAAGGAAGGTACTTTTCCCTGATCCCGACGGGCCTAACACAGCGACAATATCCCCTTTGTTGATCGTGATGCTGATGCCCTTTAAAATTTCGAGATTTCCAAAGCTTTTTCTAAGATCAATTACGTCTATCACTCTTCCTCAGGCTCCCTTCTAACAATTTGATAAGCAATGTAATGATCAGCACAAGAACAATGTAGATCATAGCCATCACAAGGTACGGCACCATGTACTCGTAACTGTTGCTCGCAATATAACTAAATGCAACGTAGAGGTCGGCCGCCCCGACAAAACTTACTACTGATGTTTCCTTTATAAGCGCGATGAACTCATTTCCCAGTGTCGGCAGGATATTCTTCACAGCCTGCGGGATCACGATCTTCGCCATGCTTGCGCCAAAACTCAGTCCCACAGCCCGGCCTGCTTCCATCTGTCCCGGATCAACGGACTGGATACCGCTGCGCATGATCTCGGATATATAGGCGCCACTGTTTAGTCCGAATACAATAACGGACACCTGTACCGATGTGATATTCCATCCCCAGAGCGGAAAAAGCACAAAATGAAATACAAGAAGCTGTACCACCATAGGCGTCCCGCGGAACAGCCCTACATAGAAACTGCAGAAGCCGTTGAGCACTCTCGGAAGTATCTTATACTTAGGCAGCACTCTCACTGTCGCTATAAGAGTACCGATGAGGATACCTATGAGCAGGCCGCACACCGCGATAAAAAGCGTATTTTTTAAACCTTCAACTACTTTCACATAGCCGTTTGCGTCTATGAATATCTCTATAAACCTATCAATTCTCTGACCAAAATTACCCATTGTTTTCCCTTCTCAAAAGAAGGAAAACACCTGCACCTATGATAGACTTCACTGATGCCTGCATTTTCCTTCTCATTTCAGTCCTGTTTCTGTACGTTATGATTTACTGCATCTCGTTGATTGCTGCTGTGATCGCTGCTGCCGGAGCTGCGTCGATGATCACATAGTTCACCTTGCCGTTGAGCATATCCTGAACTGCAAGAGAACCGCTCTTGTATGTCACACATTCAGCCGGAAGTCCCGGGAATCCCCATTCCTCATCACCATTTACATAGTAGTTTCCTGTTGTGCCCTGCTGTACGCCGATCTTGTCGTCTCCTGTCAGCTCACCTAACTTCGCCGCAACCTCATCGGCAGTCGTGCAGTCGTCAAATGTAGTGTCATCACTCGGAACAACAAGTCTCTGAGAAGCAGAGTAGTAAGATTCAGAGAATGTCACATACTCCTCTCTCTCCTCATTGATCGTAAGACCTGCCATTGCGATATCGCATTTATGCTGTCCCACAGAGAGGCAGACTGCGTCGAAATCCATATTCTGAATCACAAGTTCCTGTCCGAGTTCCTCAGCCAGCAGAGCCGCGATCTCCATATCAATTCCCAGATAGGAGTTGCCCTCTGTGTATTCAAACGGCTCGAATGCCGCGTTTGTCGCAACAACAAGCTGATCCTTGGATGTGTCGAGCTCTGCGGACTCTACTGCCGTCGGCTCTCCGTTTCCGAAATATTTATCGCAGATCTCGTCAAGAGTTCCGTCCTCTTTGATCTTATTGATAAATGTATTCACCTGCTCAAGAAGCTCCGGCTGATCCTGGTCAATACCGAATGCATACTGCTCGTCTGTCAGATCGATCTCAATGACCTTCGCTGTCTTTGCGCTGCTGCCCGTATCGCTTCCGCCCGCGTCACTTCCCTTGCCTCCGCATCCTGCCGCCAGACCCGCAACAAGCGTGGCACACAGAGCCGCTGCTAATAACTTCTTCATCTTTTATCCTCCATATATATTTCTCGTTCTGTATAATTTGCAGACTATTTTCATATTTTAACATGTTCTGTATAAAAAACAAGACCTTTTTGTATTTTTATGCAAGAATCGTTTATTAAATCTTATGCCGGAGTATTTCTTCGTTTTTTATGCGAGAAGCGCCGCGATGCCGAAATACAAGATCACAATGACTCCGAGAATAATACGGTAATAGCCGAATACTTTGAAGTCGTGTTTCTTTATGTATTTCATCAGGAATTCGATCGCTACAATGGATACAAAGAATGATACCACTACGCCCACCAGAAGAATTGCCACCTGCATCGGCGTGTAGTGGAAGCCGAATTTGATCAGCTTTAACCCGCTTGCTCCGAACATGACCGGAATCGCCAGAAAAAATGTAAACTCTGCCGCAACGCTCCTGGACACGCCGAGCAGAAGCGCTCCCACTATGGTCGCACCCGAACGGGAAGTGCCGGGTATCATGGCCAGCATCTGAAATACCCCGATAACGAGAAGCATAGGAAGGGTAAGCTGAGAAATACTTGTCACCTTCGGCTCTATTCCTTTCTGACGGTTCTCTACCACGATAAAAAGCACACCGTAAACAATCAGCATTGCCGCGACCACATACCAGTGGTACAGATACTTATCTATCACGTCGTTAAACAAAAGCCCTATGATACCCGCCGGGAGACAGCCGATCAGAACTTTCACCCAGAGCTGAACGGTCATCATCTGCTGCTTGGACGTCTTTCTTGGTGAAAACGGATTCAGCTTATGGAAATAGAGCACCACCACAGCCATAATCGCTCCAAGCTGGATGACCACCTCGAACATCTCGAAAAACTCATCCCCCTGCTTAAGCTTCAAAAGCTCATCCAGAAGGATCAGATGCCCGGTACTGCTGACTGGAAGCCATTCTGTGATTCCTTCTACGATTCCGAATATGATTGCTTTTAAGATTTCTAACATACCCCTTCTCCTCCTCTGAGAACAAATTTTTCTATGGCATGGGCCACTCCTTCTTCTTCATTAGTTAATGTAATATAATCCGCTGCTTCTTTTGTCTCGTCCTCCGCATTTCCCATAGCCACGCCGAATCCTGCTTCGCGGAGCATGACAGTGTCATTGTCCCCATCCCCGCACGCCATGATCTCTTCCCGCCTGATCCCCAGCAGCCGGCCCAGCTCCAAAAGGGCTGTTCCTTTGTTTACCCCTCTCGCATTGATCTCAATATTGTAACCAAGCGATCCGACAAGCTCCAGATCATCTTCACGGGAGAGCTCTTCCCATGCCTTTTTGCGTTCCTCCATATCGGCAAACAGTGCCTGGACCTTATCTAGCCCTCTGTTTTCCTGCTCCAGTAAGGCATAGATATCGTTCACCGGAATTCTGGTTTTTCGCATATATTCCCACATGTTCGGATTTTTATGGTAACGCTCTACCCATTTAATCTTATCCGCCTGGGCATAGCCCTGCCCGTCAAAATATATCTCTTGCAGAGTATCATACTTACCGCAGACTTCCAATGCCCTTTTTGCCGGTCCGGGCTCAATGAGGTGTTCAATAAGCACCTTCGAGTTACTTGTATCGATGACCCTCGCTCCGTTTGACGTCAGCGCATAGCGGATTCCCGGAAAATTGCGCAGTTCCTCCGGCACTCCCATCCAGGGCCGCCCCGTTGCGGCAAGTACGGTTATCCCTCTTTGGATCGCTTTCGCCAGCGTCTTCCTTGTGCGGGATGTCAGTTCTTTTTTGTCTGTCAGAAGTGTTCCGTCCAGATCAAGCCCTATCATCTTTATCCTATGTTCCATATTCACTCCGTATTTCTTTTCTTTAATATTATTTATAATACTACAGTTTGCCAAATCGCGCAATTTGTAGTATAATGATTTTCCACAGTTTAATAATCGTATGTAGGAAAGGAATAAAGAGATATGAAAATCCATAAAAAACGTTGGATTCAGTCGGGGATCGCTCTGTTCTGTTCCCTGGCGATTGTACTTTCAGTTTTCCCTTCTTTTGCTGACGAGGATATTTCATCCTTGGAAAGCCAAAGCTCTTCTCTCCAGAATGAGCTGTCAGGGATCAATGAGGACATCCTTGCACTGAATAACGAGATCGAGGCGGCACAGATGCAGATCGAGATACTGGACGGTGAGATCTCCCGTACAGAAGATGCCTTGTCTGTAGCCGAGGCAGATGAGGAAAAACAGTACTCAGATATGAAGACCCGCATCAAATATATGTATGAAAACGGGAATGCTTCTTTGCTGGAGATGCTTTTTTCCGCAGAGAACATGTCGGATTTCCTGAACAAAGCAGATTTCATAGAAAACCTGAGTGAATATGACAGAGATGCTTTAGAAGACTTAAAACGTATCCATCAGGAGATTGAAAATCAGAAAGCCACTCTGGAAGAACAGCAGACTTCTCTTGCAGAGTTAAGGGCAGATCTCGACACACGTAAATCCGAACTTCAGGCAAAAGCCGACGCTACCGCAACAGATCTCGCGGCAGTACAGGAGAGACTGACAGCGGCAAGGGAAGCAGAGGCAGCCCGCATTGCGGCGGAACAGGCAGCTCAGCAGGCAGCCCGACAGGCGTCTGCTTCCGGAGGAAGCAGCGGTGGAAACTCTGTCATCAACGGTGGTTCTGTGGATGTCTCTGCCGATGATGTCACTTTGCTCGCGGCGATTCTTGAGTGTGAAGCGGTACAGGATTATGACTGTCTCCTTGCGGTAGCTACTGTTATCATGAACCGGGTACAGAGCCCCAGTTTCCCGAACACGATCAGCGGCGTCATCTACGCAAGCGGACAATTTGAGCCAGTGTGGACAGGCCGTCTTCAGACAGTACTTGACAACGGACCGACAAGTCTCTCCATGCAGGTGGCACAGGACGCGATAAACGGAGCCCGCCTTGCATCAGTATCACATTGTTATTATTTCTTGTATGCTCCTTCTACAAGCAGAGACGGGGTAGTAATTGGGAACAACCTTTTCTTCCCGACGTGGTAAGAAGTATCCACACCATATAGGCGGATTTGAGACGATAAACAAGGAACTGGCCCAAGCAGAAAGAGCATATCAATGATAAACTTGATAAGGGGCGAAATCAACGGAAATAAGGATTGGCGCAACAAGAACGAGCCTGTTGGGTATGCTGCGTAATTAATAATTATTTAAGAGAGGGCTGTGTTACACAGTCCTCTCTTTTTGAATTTATTTAAATAGTCTGCAAATAAAAAGAAGAGAATTGGAAATTTAGATTTTAATATAATATCAGTCGAGGTTAAGAAAAATGATAAATGCAAAGTATGTGGACAAACTCGACCATAACATAAAGGTATTTTATTTGGCCACAATCCTAAAAGGAATGGCTATTACCATGCCGCATGCAGTACTAACTTTAATTTTTTTAGCAAAAGGAATTTCATATGCGCAAATAGCTTCTATTCAGGCATTTTACTCTATTGCGATGGTTATTTTTGAATTTCCTTCTGGCGTGTTGGCTGACAAATACAGAAAAAAAACAATTTTCATATTATCAAATATCATTATGTTATGCAGCTATGCAATTGTATTAATATTTGATTCTTTTTATATGCTTGCGTTCGCGTGGTTTATTTATGGGATTTCAAATGCATTCGAAACAGGGACTATTGATGCTCACATTGTTATTTCCATAAAAAGGACATATGATGCCGATAAGGTACATTCAAAACTTGAAAAGTTTATAGGAACGGGAAATAGTTTAGCGAGTATTGCATCTATTGTTGGTGCAGGATTAGGATTTTTTTTATACCAGTATATTAGTGTAAATATTTACTATGCTATGCTGATATTGATGTTTATGAGTGGCCTGCTTGTTTTATTTCAATACAAGTATGTAGATTATAAACACAATCAGAAAAATATTCGGCTGTCAAACTTAGTTTGTAATACAATAAAGGAACTGAGGAATAGTGCAGAACTCCGATGGATCATTATAGCTTTCGGCATGTTACAAATGTATATACAAATTCATTTTCAGATGTGGCAATCATTTTTTTGGATTTAGGCCATTCTGATCAAATTTTTTTGGGATTGTATTTATTATTTCAAGTTCTTACAATTGTAGTGTATAAGATACCCGTTTTAAAATGGTTTACTAAATATCTTCCGATTATTTCTGTCTTAGGAATTGTATCTGTAATAGTAATGTATTTTATAACAAATAAATGGGCTATAGTTTTATTTTACTGTATACCCGTAGTAATTGTTTTTATGTTTAAGTATTTTCTGGATCTTGCATACAATACAAAGGTAAAAGAAGACAATATCTCTGCATTAACATCATTGATATCAACTATTATGAGAGGATTTGGTGCAGCTACATTATTAGTTGCCAGTGTAATTATCAAATTTTTTACATTGAAAATATTGTATCTAATATTTCCAATTATTTCTATTGGAGCAGCAGCGTTGCTCAGTAGAAAAATTATTAAGTCCGTTTTTCATAATATTTCAAAGGTGAGATAGCGTATAATTAATTTCGCAAAATCAATTTCATAAATTTAGAAGTTTGCTAATACAGAAGCCATCTGCCGTAGTTCTGAATAAACGGGGCTGCACACATAAGACGTCAAAAAGTGTATTTGCCGTATACCAAAAAGATGCTGCCGCATCTGTGATTTTCTAATCATTGATGCGGCAGCCTTTTTTAACTGGCTTCTGTTTTCTACTGATAGTCGATAACGTCGATCCACTTCATGAGGAACTCTTTCTCCAGCGCGTTGTCCTTTGTAAGCTGTGCCGCCGCAACAATCGGCAGCCACTGCTGTACGTACTGTTTCGCTGTATCGCTCTTCTTACAGAATACGTTCATATACAGTTCTGCCGTCTCCTGGTCTTTCAGTGCAAAGAGCAGGTATGTCATAGCTGCGTCCGCGCTGGCATTACCCTGTGTAGCATGCGCCCAGTCAACAACTGTCATTTTACCGTTCTTCCCTACGATCACATTGCTCGGATTGAAGTCTCCATGGCATACCTTATTGTGCTTCGGCATACTCTCAAGACGTGTAAGGAGCTCGTATCTCGTTGTAGCGTCCAGTTCCTTTAAACTGTTGATCTGGCGGGACAACTTGTCTTTCATTCCCTTGAGCAGCGGAGAGGTCTGAGCATGTACCTGAAGCTGAAGTTCCACGAAGTCCTCCATATATTTCTCGATATTCTTTTTATCGGAGTTCATCATCTCTTCCAGAGTCTTTCCGTCCTTGAACTCAATCTCGATCGCCCATTTGCCTTCCACCTGTGTCACGCCTTTTACCTTCGGGATATCAAGTCCTGTCTCCTCGATGCGCGCCGTGATCAGAGCCTCATTGAAAACATCTGACTTCGGATGTGTTTTCTCGAATACTTTTACGATGCTGTCGTCACATTTGTAAACAGATTTGTACGGACGTTTCACGATAATGTTTTTTTCTTCAAGTTTCATAAGTATAGCCCTCCTTGATATTTTGTTTCGCTTTTGATGCTGTTATTATACACCATAAAAACAACAAATGTAACCCCTCAAGGAGAATTTTGTGCAATTTTTAACTATTTTTTCTTTAATAAAATTTTTGTTAAATAATTAACAAATTATCAGGCCGCTTATTTTCCTGAATGTACGCCGGTATACTTGTCTTTTTTGTTTTTCCGATAGATTACTTCCAGACCCTTGAGCAGCAGATCATCGTCTAAAATAACATTTCTCCTGCAGTACGGCACGATCTTCCTCGCAAGACCGCCTGTCGCCACAGTTGTGACCTCTCCGTCCAATTCTTCTGAAAGACGGTCAATGATTCCGTCGATGGCCGCCGCCGAGCTGTATATCATACCGCTCTTCATGGAATCGATTGTATTCTTTCCCACGATATGCTCCGGCACCTCGATACTGATGCCGCCGAGCTGGGATGCATTCGCCGTAAGAGAGTTTAACGACACCTCAATGCCGGGATAGATCATGCTGCCAATGTAGTTCTTATTCTTGTCGATCACGCACACCGTGTTTGCCGTGCCCATGTCAAAGATGAGCAGAGGAACCGGATACTCCGCAATCCCCGCCACAGAATCTACCACCAGGTCGCTTCCAAGCTGCACAGGATTGTCAATCCGGATGTTCAGCCCAGTCTTGATGCCCGCCCCAACCACAAGGGGTTCTTTCTTTAAGATCTTCTCTACTGCCAGCTTTGCCACAGTTGTGATCTGGGGTACGACAGAAGAAATGATACCGCCTTCCAGATCTTCTCTTTTTATATGATAGATATCCAGTACATTTTTAATGTCAATGGCATATTCCAGTTCTGTCTTTGTGCGCACCGTGGAAAGGCGCTCTACAAAAGCGCACTTCTTTCCCTCAATACAGCCGATGACGATATTTGTGTTTCCGATATCAATAGCCAAGATCATTTTTTAAGCCCAGCCTTTCTCTTACATTTTTCTTTAAGAGCACCCTGCCGATAAATAAAGTAAGCGCCCCCGCTACAATGGCTTCGGGCACGCCGTTGATGCCGATCACAGACAGAATGAATGTATATACTGCCGACACAGCGACTTCATTCGCAGCCGCGTATGCCTCCTTGAAAAACACGAAGATCAGGTTCATGACAAGCAGCGTATTTGTCAATGCTCCCGCCACCCCCGCAAGTATCAGTCCGATATTAGAAACCCCCTTCTTCCTCGTCTCATCTTTCGAGCACATCATTACCAGCTTATAAATGAAAAACGGAACAATGCCTGTCAGTATCCTGGGGATGAAGCAGATAACCACGCTCCCGATCCCGCCGCTTACATCGCCAAGACTGTAAAACGGTGTAAATACAAATGATGTCGGCGTGGGATTCATGGTGTTATTGATAAAGCTCGTAAGACCAAAGAGCAGCCCGAGCGCCGCGCCTTTTTTCGGTCCCATCAGGATCGATGCGATGATGACCGGGATATGAATGATCGTTGCCCTTGTAAATCCGAGGGGGATATACCCCAAAAACGGGGTGAATGCCATAAGGCATATGACCGCGCCGAATATGGCCACCTGTACCATTCCTGCCGTACTGAATCTGCCGCCTGTCTGTGTCTTTGAATTTGTTGAATTGTTCATGATTGCCTCCTTGTTATCATTCCCATGTGGGATACAATACTTTTGGCGCAGAAGATACCGTCTCTTCTGCTTTGTTGTAAGGTTTCTTGTGCCGGGCCCTGTACCTTTGAAAATTTGAAAGGCACACTCCCGGTCCGAGGGCTACTCTTCCCTCTGTCTGCGCGCCATCCGCGCCAGGATCTTATCAAGGATATGTGAGGCTGTCTCCTCTTTTGACATTTTCCCGAGTGAAACTTCCTCATCCTCTGTGATCAGCGTCACCACATTCGTATCGCCGCCAAACCCGGCGCCTTCTTCCCGAAGGCTGTTGGCAACTATCATGTCCAGATGCTTTTTCTTCAGTTTCTTTCGCGCGTTCTCAAGCAGATCCTGTGTCTCCATGGCAAATCCGCAAAGGAACTGTCCCTGCTTCTTATGCTCACCCAGATATGCAAGGATATCGTCCGTGCGCTCGAGTTCGAGCACTGCCATGTCCGTCTGAGCGCTTCCCGTGACATCCGCTTTTACATCGTGCTTCTTGATCTTCTCAGCGCTTACATATTTCGGACGGTAGTCCGCCACCGCAGCCGCTTTGATGATGATATCCTGCTCCTGAGCCCGCGCGGTTACCTCGTCGAACATCTCTTTTGCCGATGTGATCTGCACCGTCTTTACAAATTCCGGCGCTTTAAGCGCGGTCTGTCCGCTCACCAGCGTTACCTCTGCCCCACGGCGCGCGCATGTCTTGGCAACGGCATACCCCATCTTTCCGGTGGAATGGTTCGTAATATACCGCACCGGATCGATCTTCTCTCGTGTCGGCCCCGCCGTCACAAGCACCCTGAGTCCTCTCATGTCTTTCTCGCAGACGGTTTCCTGAAGGATATATTCCAGCAGGAGTTCTGGATCAGGCATCTTTCCCGCGCCTGTGTCCCCGCACGCAAGGTATCCCACAGCCGGGCTTATGACCTCATACCCGTACCTCTTCAGCGTGTCTATGTTGTCCTGAACAATGGGATTCTCAAACATGTTTGTGTTCATGGCTGGCGCGATGATCTTCTTACACCGGCACGCCATCACTGTGGTCGTGAGCATGTCGTCCGCAATGCCATGGGCGATCTTGCCGATCACATTTGCGCTGGCGGGAGCTATCATGACCACATCAGCCTTCTTCGCCAGAGATACATGTTCTACACTGTACTCGAAGTTCCGGTCAAAGGTGTCTGACAGACATTTATTGCCGGTAAGCGTCTCAAAAGTGATAGGATTGATGAAGTTTACCGCG
Organism: uncultured Ruminococcus sp.; assembly: GCA_904418845.1. GTDB lineage: Bacteria > Bacillota > Clostridia > Lachnospirales > Lachnospiraceae > Mediterraneibacter. Next base: position 20,217 of record CAJFQC010000020.1, read on the forward strand.
TTCGGCGTCATCAGCACATAGACGTCCGCGTTCAGTTTCTTCAGTGCGCTCGCCAGAGATGCCGTTTTATAGGCGGCGATGCTGCCTGTTACTCCAAGCAGAACTGTCTTTCCTTTCAGCATAGATAAATTCTCCTTTCTGTATTTGACAGGACCGCACGCACCGATGTCTTTGTCTTTTCCGGTTATGGTGAACATCCCGCACCTGCGTCAGGATTGCTCCGGTACCGTGTCATGCTGACATTATATGGCATATGTTTGAAAAAATCAATTTAATCGGTGTATTTCTGCAGGAACAGAAGATGCTGTCTATGAAAAGGACCCCCAAACAATGTCTGTGAAAGCCGCGCTTCATTAAAAAGAGCCTGTATCCGCTGTTTTCCCGGTGGAGGACTTACGGATACAGGCTCTTTTTCATCATATTACAAGGTTCGCCGACCTTTTTTATGTATTCGACTTAGCTGTTCTTCTTTGCTTTCATCCGTGAGTGCTTCTTGCCGTACCAAATAATGATCACCACGTAAGCCACCGCTGCGGCAGCTCCTATGATATAAGCCGGCACCCACGGTACGTTAAATCCGATCTTAGCGTTAACGATATATGTAACTGTGATGAACGTGTACCAGCAGCCGGGGATAAGCGGAATCCACACATATTTTCCTCTTCCCGTCTCGAACATCCAGACTGTGATCGCCAGGAACGCAAACAGGGAAAGTGACTGGTTCGACCATGCGAAGTATCTCCACAGGATGTTGAAGCCTTCTGCATTGCTCTTTGCAAATATAAGAATCACTGCAACGACCGCGAAGAGTACTGCCGCAAGTCCGAGACGTTTCGCCTTGTTCGTCTGATCCAGATGAAGCGCGTCCGAGATCGAAAGACGAAGAGAACGAAGCGCTGTATCTCCTGATGTGATCGGGAGCACAATAACTCCGACAATAGCGATGATACCCCCTACCGGTCCGAGGATGTCCTTACAGATAACGCCGATCGTCGCCGTCGCCAGAGACGCATCCGCAGCCTGAAGACCAAGATTATACGCCCCCATAGCGCCTGCCGCCCATACCATAGCAATGAAGCCTTCCAGAATCATCATGTTGTAGAATGTCATACGTCCCTGCTTCTCGCTCTTCATCGTACGGGAGATAATCGCTGTCTGCGTCGAATGGAATCCGGAAAGGATACCGCATGCTACCGTAATAAAGAAGATCGGGATGAAGTGATTTCCATTAAAGTAGTCTCCGTATGCTATCAGTCCGCCGTTCCAGTCATCCCACACCTCAACAAGCGGATACCCCTTCACAAAGAGGCCGATGAACACGCCGATTGCCGAAAACAGAAGGACCGCGCCGAAGATCGGATAAATACGGCCGATGATCTTGTCGATCGGAAATACCGTCGCGATCAGATAGTACACGAAAATCACGCCGTAGATCACCCATGTCGATACAGATGTTGACGCTCCGTCAAAGCCGAACACCTGCGTTGCCGCAATATCTCCCGGTGTGTATATGAACACCGCACCTACGAGGAGAAGCAGAAGGCTGCAGAATACCTGGTATACTCCGTAAACACCCTTGTTGCTGTATTTGCGGATCATAGTCGGCATCTGTGTACCGCCGTCGCGCAGACAAATCATTCCTGAAAAATAATCGTGCATCGCGCCGCCGATTACGTTTCCGATCGGTATCGTGATAAAAGCGATCGGGCCGAACAGAATACCCTGGATCGGTCCAAGGATGGGACCGGTACCCGCAATGTTCAGCAGGTTGATCAGGCTGTTCTTCCACTGTCTCATGGGGACATAGTCAACTCCGTCCTCTTTCTCGTAAGCAGGAGTCTTCCTGTCGTCAGGACCAAATACTTTCTCGCAGAACTTTCCGTAGAGCGCAGCTCCTGCAAAAAGGATTACGAGACCGATGATAAATGTTATCATAAGTGAAACCCTCCTTTTCCTTATAAGTTTAGGAAATACTTTAACATATTAAAACAGTATATCATAGAAGTGAAAAATGTAAATGATATATTTTATAGAATTTTTATTTTTTAAGAATTTGATTATGAAACAAGATTAAAAAAGATCAATTTTTATTATATAACAAATAAATCATCTTCTTTTACTGTCATTTTTTGATAAAATATATTATAATGGCTCACATGACACCTGATATGTCTGAAAGGAGCTGCGGCTATCATGCTACGTTCATATATTGCATTCGACATTGAGACAACGGGGCTTGACCCCATGGAAAACGAGATCATAGAGATCGGCGCGCTGAAAGTCCGGGAAGGGAGGGTCGCTGAGCGCTTTATCGAGTTCCTTCGCCCGCTCTCCCCCATCTCTCCTGTCATCACAAGCCTTACAGGGATTACAGACGAAATGGTAGCGGACGCAAGAGAACGTTCCCATGTCGTAAGCGATTTCTTAGACTTTTGCGGAGACGACGTCCTCATCGGGCACAACGTTATTTTTGACTACAGTTTTGTGAAATGCAGCGCAGCTAAAGACGGTCTTTCCTTTGAAAAAATGGGGATCGATACATTGAAGATCGCCAAGAAGGTACACGCTGATCTGGAATCAAAGAGTCTTGGGACTCTGTGTGAGCACTATCATATTGAAAATAAATCTGCCCACCGGGCTTATCACGACGCACTTGCCACGGCGAAGCTCTACCAGACGCTTGCCCACTACTTCGAGCAGAACGAGCCGAAGTTATTTAAGCCTGTGCAGCTTACATATAAGATGAGGAAACCCCAGTCTGCCACTCCGAAGCAGCTCGCTCTCCTTGAGAGCCTCGTGCGCAGAAGGGGTATACGCCCGGAATGGAATACAAAGGCATTGACGAGGAGCGAGGCGTCGAGAATCATTGACCGCCTGCTCAAAGGATAGACTGCCGTACATTTACGGCTCCCGTTCCTTCTCCGATTTTATTGACAGTTCTGCCGACATTGTGATATTATTTTTCTGGTATGAAATAAACAGATTTATCAGATCATATGGTTTTCCTGTTTCAGAATTCAAACAGGCATATGATCTTTTTTATTTTTGAGAAGGCTTTCAGAAAGGATATGAATTTATGGAAAAGAATAATAACTTCATGGGCGCGCGTCCCATATTTCCCCTGCTGCTCTCCATGTCTGTCCCTATGATGCTGTCTATGTTGATCCAATCTCTATACAACATCATTGACAGCATCTATGTGTCCCGATTGGGAACCCACGCTCTTACTGCGGTTTCTCTTGCTTATCCGCTCCAAAATGCCATTGTCTCCGTGGCTGTCGGCATTGGCGTGGGTATCAGCTCCGCCATCTCTATACACCTGGGTTCGAAAAATCAGGAAAAGGCAAACCGCGCGGCAGTCATCGGGCTGGCGCTCACAGTTATCCACTGCATATTGTTCGTCCTCGCAGGCATTTTTATCACAAGGCCATTCCTCTCTATGTTTACGGACAACCCTGCTGTGTTGGAAGATGCGTGCGTCTACACCCGTATTGTGCTGTGTCTTTCCTTCGGCGCTCTTTTGCAGATAGCATTTGAAAAGATTTTTCAGGGAATCGGGGAGATGAAAGTAACGATGTATATACTTACCGCAGGCTGTGTCATCAACATTCTCCTTGACCCGATACTCATCTTCGGGCTGCTGGGATTTCCGGCGATGGGAGTGGCAGGCGCTGCGATCGCCACTGTTGCCGGGCAGATCTGCTCGTTTCTCCTCTACATTGCGGCATACCGGCGGAAGCGCTACGCTATACATCTTCATCTTAGTGATCTTGTATTTGACCGTGCGGTCATAACGCAGATTTATAGCGTAGGCATCCCATCAAGTATCATGCTCCTTCTTCCATCTGCTCTCATCAGTATCCTGAACAGTATCCTGACAGCATTTTCCGAGGTATATGTGGCTGTGTTAGGCATCTATTTCAAGCTCCAAACCTTCATCTACATGCCTGCAAACGGCATCCTGCAGGGAATGCGCCCCATCATCGGATACAACTACGGGGCGGGCGACAGCGGACGAGTCAGGAAAGTTATCCGCTATAGTCTCTTAAGCGCCGTCTGCCTGATGCTTATCGGTACTGTGCCCGCTCTTCTGTTTCCCGGACACATCCTCTCTTTGTTCGAGGCGGACTCAGAGCTCATGGACGCAGGAATCACAGCTCTTCGCGTGATAAGCACCGGCTTCCTTGTCTCTTCCGTCGGGCTCATCTATGCCGGAGCGTTTGAAGCGCTCGGAAACGGAAGAAACTCTCTTATCATCTCCCTGTTAAGGCAGTTTATTATCACTGTACCCTTAAGCCTCCTCCTTACCCGCGCAGCGGGGATGGGCGCTCTTGGAGTATGGATCTCATTCCCCATAGGAGAACTGTGTGCCTCAGCGGCTGCCTTCTTTCTCCTGAAAACATATGAAAAAGGAGCGTTCAGCCCTTTCTGACAGGGAAATCTTATTCGTGAAGCCCAATTTCACTCATTGAATTGTCTGCTGATAAGGCGTTCAGCTTTTTCTTTTTTTCGCTTTACAGATCAACTGCGTCATAGTTCCCATCGGGCAGTAGACACACCAACTGCGGGGCTTGAACAATACCATCGTCACAAGGCCGAGAACCGTAGAAGTCAGCATGACGCTGTAGAAGCCAAACGCAAACTGTGCGACACCGGGATGAAACAGCGTCCCATGATAGGACCAGTGCCAGGGCAGCCTGAAAGTCCAAAGCAGTGTAACCGCCTGTTTGAGATCCTGCACACCGGAAAATACCAGATAAGTGTTCCACAGCATCAGGAAAAACATTGCAAAGAAAAACACAAGAAAGCCGTACCGGAACGCCTTGCCCTTCATCCAGTTCGGAACATCCTTCTTGCGGGATAAACCAAAGCGTCCCCCAAGCAGACCGAAAAGCTGGCCACGACCGCAGTACCGATTGCAGTAGCCCTTGTTCCCATTAACTATGGAAATGATGAGCGGAATGAAAAAGCACAGCAATCCCAGCCAGGCAAACAAGATATTAAAAAACCCCAGCAACAGGTACAGCAGCGAGGCAATCCAGAGATAGTCATACCAATGCTTTTTCATGCTTTCACCTCCTCTTGGATCACAATCACACTGGCAGGACATTCCCTTGCACACTTCCCGCAGCCAACACATTTATCTTGATTGACACGCGCGGCAATTCCATTCACAATCTCAATCGCCCCCAGCGGGCACACCTTCACACAACAACCGCAGGCCACGCAGACCGCCTGATCAACAATGGCTCTTCGCCGTTTTCTGACTGGATTCATAAAAACCTCCTTGATTTCGATGTTATTATCCTACCATAACGATATGGCAATTACCGTGACAAAATCACATAACTGTATTTCCGACATTTGCGACGAAAAACCACTGTGTGTTGGAGACCTTCCACTCGTAAAACAAAGCTAAGTGAAAGTATTAAAACATCTCAACGTACTCTTCATGGCACAGGCGGCATAATTGCCGCAATCTATGTGGTGGTCACACTGATCGATGCGGTATTTACATAGACACTGAGAAATAGGAGTAAATATCTCGTTCCGCTTCCGATCCCGTTCATGATGCCTGATTCCCTCTAAAAAGACATCACTCACAAAAATATCCCTGAACACAATACAACGCCCGGCAGAGCAGAATGCGCTTTACCGGGCGTTTTCTTATCTTTCTATAATATGATCGTTTCTATTTGATATATCCTATGAACACATTTCCGCCTGCCTCTGTCATTTCCTGCATTGTGCTCATACCAACCGTACTTTCTTCCCCTGTATCAGGATCGATATAGGTGATATCCGTAGTCGTATATCCGGTCAGCAGTACAGCATGATCAGCCGATACAAGCGCGGTTACCGGGCATCCCTGATTAATCACATACAGCACCTGTTCCAGCATACAGCCTGTCAAATCGATCTTCTGCGCCTCGTAGGACTGCATATACCGCTCGCACGCTTCCAGAGAAGTTTCCTCCCCTTCTCTCGCAAAAGCCGAAGCATCTATAAAATAGGACAGATCACGGTTCCCTCTTTCCCATACATAGATCTGATCTGAGGATACCACGACTCCTGATATTTCCTCTGCTGCCCGCACAGCATCGCCCGCGCGGTCATACATCCCGGCAAAGCCTCCCATACCATACACATAGAATCGCGTCTCCTCGCTGTCTTTGTCAAGCGTGAGCTGGAGCGTCTTACCCTCCGCCGCAAAGCCTGCTTTTTCCACTCCAGGTTCTAAGTCCCGCACCCCATCGGACAGTGTAAGTCGTATCTGCCTTCCCATTACATCGGTACTGTAGAACTCCGCCGTCACTTTTGTTTCTTTTCGCTCCGTATTGTTGGTAATATATTCCTGAGACGTGCTCTGATAACGATTCCCAGACTTTTCAACCCGGTTCAAGGTCAGCAGATTATCCTCAATCAAAATGTCCGTCGTATACAGTCCCTGATCCGTAAATGAATAACTTGCTTCCACCTTATTTTGGGAATTACGGATCTCCACCTCGTACATGGGCTCGATCTTTTTGCCGGAAACATCCTGTCCTTTATCCTCCGACTTAATCTTCCCATAGATAAAGTCCCCGCTTATAAATCCCAGCGGACGCACGTCTTCTCCGTCTTTCGCCGCCACAGTATATCCTTCTCCGCTCTCCAGATCCATCACCTGTATCTCCGCCGCGTCTTTCTCTTCTCCTGCGGTCCTATATGCCAGCATACCCCCATCCTCCGACAGAACATAGTCTTTCTCTTCCATGTCTTTCGCAAGGACAGTCTGCTTATCATCTGCCACATTGATCTCATACAGTGTTCCATCGACAAGAGTATAGAGAATATCCCTGCTTTGGGCATAATACACCATCTGCGCGAATGTTTCCGTCGTTATGGCAGGAGCGCTCGTACTGGAGATAAATGCCTTCTCCGTAACAAGGGTCTCTGCCTTGTCGAAATAATAAACCCCGACGCCGGATTCACCCTCATGAGTTCCCCTGTTCATATAGCCGCACACGATAAAGGAGACATTCCCCTCGTTATCCACCCCCGTAATACGTACGGTGTGGCTGCCATTTCTGCTGCGCACATCCGAGCCCTCTTGATCTGCAAAACTGAATATCTGTGTAAACTCAGAAGCCTCTGTATCGTAAAGCCAGAGATCACGCTCCTGGACAAACGCGACCATTGTCTCGTCCTGATCTGTTTCATACTGTATATCCCCGGAAGCAATCCCTAAAACAATGCCGCTCTGACTCAGCGATTGATCGTTTCCCGTAAATACCTTCTCCATATCCCTGTTATAATCCAGAAGATAGATCGTCCCCTTCACTGAACGCACGCGGAAAAACTCGCGGACATTATAAACGCCGCTTTCTCCGTTTTCGTCTTTGCAGACAGTCTGATATTTTGCCAGAAGAGAGGTGTATACCGAATTGCTCTCCTGTATATCCCACTCCACATCGCCGATTACCTGCGGCGAGAGAGCTCCCCACAGGATATGGGTGATATCCGAGTGGATATTTACCGTTTGGTATGTCGTATTGTCACTTGCCTCCCCAGGCTCAAGGTAACGCTCAAGACCGGCCGACTTATCCTGCGCCAACGCTTTTGTATGAAAGTCCTGTGCAAAGGAAAAGCACTCTGAGACAACCAGTTCCTCCGGCAGGATAATCCTCGTATAATAGTTGACAGCTTCCCCGCCTTCCATATCAAGAATAACCTTGAGCACCCCCTCTTGCAGCGCACCCGGCAGTGCCTTCCCCAGATCCAGAACCACGGCATCGCCATTCTCCGGAACCTCTTCTTTTCCTTCCATGTACGTTTCCTTCCCGTCCAGAGAGGAAACCTCATAGCGGATGTCCCGGACCTGCCCGGCATCTCCTTCAATGTTCATGGAAAGAGAACCATTCTGCTCCAGAGGCGTGATCGTATCACGCATTGTCGTGATATCCATATCCCTCACATAACCGCACAGTGGGTTCACTGTCTGATCCCCTAAAAGAAATGATATCCTCGGAAGCGATGGCGCCCCCATATCTACGATCTTATCATCTGTTCCTCTATTTATCACAAGACTGCCGACCACAAGCGCTGTAAAAAATACAACGGTCAGCACTCCTATCTTGATAAGCCGTCTCTTCATCCTGATCTGTTCTCCCCTTTATCTTTCTTTAAATAAGTTCCGTCCGTGGATCCCCCTCGCCGGATGGGACTGCTTTCATGCAGCGTCCCAGCGTCGGCATTACTCCCAGGAACTGTTCGCATTTTCTGATCTCTCCCAGTACTCTTTCGTCTTTTTTCCCTTTCTTTATCGCACGCAGCAAAATGTTTTTCGGCGTATGCTCCATATCTATGAATTCCAGAACCTGCGTCTCATATCCCACGCTTTCCAGATATTTGGCGCGGAGCCCATCTGTAACCAGCGCGGCGAAACGCTCTTTTAAAAGTCCGTAATCCATAACCGGAGCAAGATATTCCGTGCCCGCTGTCATCTGACCGTTCAGCTCATGCTGACAGCACGGGACAGACAAAATGACTTTCGCATCCCATCCGACCGCTTTTGCCAGTGCGTAGTCCGTCGCTGTATCACAGGCATGCAGAGTGACAACCATATCCACCTGTTCCACACCGTCATAGTCCGCAATATCCGATTTTAAAAAGGTCAGCTTATCATAGCCGTACTTTTCTGCCAAAGAAGCACAATGTGCGATCACTTCTCCTTTCAGATCCAGCCCGATAATACGTATATCATATCCTTTGAGTTCATGAAGATAATAATACATGGCAAAGGTAAGGTAAGATTTTCCACATCCAAAGTCAATGATCGTAAGCTCCCTGCCCTTATCAAGCTGCGAAAGGATATCCTCAATAAATTCCAGAAAACGGTTGATCTGCCGGAACTTATCTGCTTTTGTCCGCACAATCTTCCCGTCCCCTGTCATCACGCCTAAGTCTCTCAAAAACGGAACCGGAGTTCCCTCTTCAATGATATAGCGCTTCTTCCTGTCATGCGAATGATCCACCGGACAGACCTGCTGTGTTCGTCTTTTCCTCTTGACCGTCGCCTTTCCTTTCTTGCTGATCAGAACGGAAGCCGTCTCCCTCACAGTCTCCGCCTGTAGCTGCCGGAAATCCGCCATGTACGAAAGAATCCTCTCTCTCGCCTCGTCTGCTCCCAGATTCTCATGGAACACCTGCGTCTTTGTAAAAGATTCCAGCTGGAAGAAAAGTGTTCCCCTCTTCTCTACAGGGCGCACTTTCACCTTTAGGATGCCCTCTTTATTTTTAGGACCGCTCATAACCACACGAATAAGTCCTTTATTTAAAATGTCTGTCAATAATATTGAAATTTCTTCCATAAATCTCTTTCGCCTTCTACTCGCTCTTCATATACACAGCTCTTGTTCTCTCGCCGTCCTCTACGATCTCCACATTCGGGAAACTCTCGATGTACTGTTTAAACTGCGAATAACCGTAATCCCTGACTTTAAAATCCCCGAATCGCATACGGATACGGTTTCCAAGCGATCCTAACGAGATGCCGTATCTTCCGTTGCTCTGTATCTGTCTCAGGATATATTCCTCGATACGTTCCTTTTTACTCTTATCCTCGTAGAGAGCAACGGATACCTTCGTCCCCTCCTGGATAAGCTTCAGTTTAGGAAGCGTCTCCAGAAACTTTGACAGCAGACTGTAACCATACTGCCTCACATCGAAATCAGGATACAGCTTAACAAGACGGCTTCCCACCTCGCCAAGTCCGGTCTCCCTGTCGTTGTTCTGATTCTCCGTGATAATCTTAACCACTGCTTCCTCGATTTTCTCCTTGGATACAGCATTTACTTTCTTCTGCTGTTTTCCGTGATTCTGAGGCGCTGTATTCTTCTCTTCCTTCTCATCCTTATCCATGGTGCTGTCCTCAAGAAGAATCTCTAAAACCGTGAAAATGTCACATGCTTTTCGGAACGGGGAAGGCGTCTTGTCCTCTCCCATTCCGATGACCGTCTTTCCGCTCTCTCTTAAACGGCTTGCCAGCTTCGTAAAATCACTGTCGCTGGATACAAGGCAGAAACCCTCCAGCTCACTTGTGTAGAGCATATCCATCGCATCGATGATCATAGCGGAATCTGTAGCGTTCTTTCCATGTGTATAGCTGAACTGCTGGATCGGTGTGATGGAGTTCTGCAACAGCTCCTCCTTCCAGCTTGCGTTGTTGGTCTTTGTCCAGTCCCCGTAGATCCTTTTATACGTTACATTTCCGTACTTGGACAGCTCGTCCAATATAGGCTTGATGTATTTTGCGGATACATTGTCCGCGTCGATCAGAAGTGCGAATCTGTCGTCCATGTCATATATTCCTCCCCCTCAAGATTTTTCCATGCAAATCTTCCGTCCTCAAAGACCATATAGCTGTGCGCCGATCCTTCTTTTGGAATGGAGACTGATCCCGGATTCAGATATTGGTACTTCCTGCCGTCAAAACACAATATGTCCTCACTCGCCGGGATGTGAGTATGCCCGTTCAACAGGATATCCCCATTTTTAAAAGGCGGCAGATTATAAGTGTTATATACATGTCCATGAGTAGCAAACACCGTAACCGTATCCTTTCTGTTTCCGCAGGGCAGTTCCAGCAGACAATACTCTGCCATAATGGGAAATTCCAGTACCATCTGGTCCACCTCTGTGTCACAGTTGCCCCGCACACAGAGCAATTCCGTCTTTATTTCATTGAGCATGCCGACCACTTCCTTCGGAGCGTACCCTTCCGGGAGATCGTTGCGAGGGCCGTGATAAAGGATATCCCCCAGCAGGATAAGGCGGTCCGCCCCTTCCCGGTCATATGCCTCCAGCATACGGGAGCAGTACAGCGCAGAGCCGTGGATATCCGATGCGATCATCAGTTTCATATATGTGATCCTCCTTAGTCTTTTCTAATTATATCTTCCATGCAAAAACACGTCAACAACGAGAAACGGAAAAGCTCCTTATGAAAAAAACGAAAAGTATCTGCAAAGGAAAAGAACTGCCACACTGATTATGAATGACAGTTCTCCCTGCATTTTCAATTATATCAAAAATATTGACCTCGGTTTGAAAATGACCATATATCATCTATACGCTATTTATACCACACAACCACCTCGTACGGTTTCAGTGTGACCGCACTGTTTTCCTGCGCAGCCGTATCGGCATAGTTCCCGAGCACGCGCTCGTATCCGGTCACGTCCGGCGCGCCCTTCCACTCACACTCTCTGCCATAAAAGTTTGCCGCCACGATCAGCTCATGACCTTCATAAGTCCTGCGGTAAGCGAACACAGACGGATCACGCTGAGTCAGGGGCTCGATATCGCCGTAAGCGATCACGTCCAATTCCTTTCTCATAGCGATCAGCTTCTGATAATAATGGAAAATCGAATCCTCCTCCTTTAACTGGGCCGCCGCATTCACCTTTGTATGGTTTCCGTTCACTGCGATCCACGGCTCTTTGCTGTCCTCTGCGGAAAATCCCGCGCACTTCGTATCATCCCACTGCATCGGCGTACGTCCGTTATCACGGGAATGGATCTGGATGATACGCAGGGCGTCGGAGGCGCTCAGTCCCTTGTCCTGAAGGATCCGATAGTGGTTTAAGCTCTCCACATCGCGGAACTGGCTGATATCGGTAAAGTCCGTATTCATCATGCCGATCTCCTCGCCCTGGTATACATACGGCGTGCCACGCAGACAATGGATGATCGTACCGAGCATCTTCGCGGACTCTTTCCAATATTTTTCTTCATCTCCAAAACGCGATACCACGCGCGGCTGGTCATGATTGCACCAGAATACCGCATTCCATGCATTGTGCTCCGCCATCTTTGTCTGCCACTCGAAAATAATATCTTTTAATTTCTGGAAATCAGCCGGCACAAGCACCCATTTCTCATTTCCCATAAAATCTACCTTCAGATGGTGGAAACTGAATACCATGGACAGCTCGTTCGTGTCGCGCCCCGCGTACCGGAAACAGTTCTCGATAGATGTGCTGGACATCTCTCCCACAGTCACGATCTGCCGGTCAGTTCCAAATGTCATCTCATTGAGTTCTTTTAGATATTTATGGATGTTCGGACCGTCCGTGTAATACCTGCGTCCGTCGCCCGTCAGATCATCCTCAAACGTACTCTTGCTGATCAGATTTACCACGTCAAAGCGGAATCCCTTTACACCTTTTTCCATCCAGAAGCGCACGATCTTCTGTATCTCTTTTCTTACGTTTTCATTGTCCCAGTTTAAGTCCGCCTGGGTCACGTCAAAGAGATGCAGATAATACTCGTCGAACTTCTCAACATACTCCCAGGCGGTTCCGCCGAACTTGCTCTCCCAGTTTGTCGGCGCGCTTCCGTCCGGCTTTCCTTTGCGGAAAAAGAAAAAATCCTTATAATACTCGTCTCCCTCCATTGCTTTTCTGAACCACTCATGGCGGGTGGATACATGATTAAACACCATATCGAACATCAGTCCAATGCCTCTTTTCTCTGCTTCGGCAATCAGTTCTTCTACATCAGCCATAGTCCCGTAACGAGGATCGATGTTGTAATAATCTTCCACATCATACCCGTTGTCATTCTGCGGGGATACAAAGAACGGAGTAGACCAGATATAATCTGCGCCCAGTTCTTTTATATAATCCAGTTTGCCGATCACGCCTCTTATATCTCCAAGTCCGTCCTTATTCGAATCACAAAATGACTTAGGATAGATCTGATATATTACACTCTTTCTAAAATCTTTGTCTGCCATCTTATACTACCTGCCCTTCTATAACAGGCGGCTCCCGAAAAAGAACCGCCCTGCCATGATAAACCTTTTTCAAACTAGTCCCAGGATATGACTGCCGTCTCTCCTGCTTTCGCGTCCATACCTGTGTGCATGGTAACGCCTGTGGCGCTTCCTTCGCCTGTCACGATAAACATGGTTGTGCACGGATGGCCTGCCGCTTTAATCTTCTCCGGATCAAACTCGATCAGCGGCTGTCCCGCTTTCACATGATCGCCTTCATTTACAAAAAGCTTAAATCCGTCTCCGCCCATATCCACGGTATCAACACCTACATGTATCAAAAGCTCAAGACCGTTTGCCAGCGTAAGTCCGCATGCGTGGCATGTGTCGGCCATGACAACAGATACATCGCAGTCTGCCGGAGCAGTCACCACAGTGTTCGACGGCTCAATTGCAACGCCGTCACCCATTACTTTCTGTGAGAATACTTCATCTTCTACTTCTGTAATCTGAATTACCTTTCCGTCCAGAATAGATTTTAATTCTTTTACATCTTCTGAAACTGCCGCAGAATCAGGCTCTCCAGATTCTCCCATCCCTGCCGCAGCCGATGTATTTCCATGGTTCTTTCCAAATCTGTCCTCTGCGGACAATTTAATCTTTCCTACGATAAATGTAAGCACAAAGGGGATCACGATTGCCACTGCCATTGCAAGAAGGAATGTCAGGTAATACTGAGGAACGATGGACAGTATTCCCGGAAGTCCGCCGACACCGATACTCAGCGCCTGCACGCCGAAGCCTACTGAAATCATTGCTGCGGCACAGGACCCGATCATACCACATACGAGTGGGAATACATATTTTAAGTTTACACCAAAAAGCGCCGGTTCTGTAACACCTAAGTAACAGGAAATGCATGCCGGTACGTTGACCTGCTGCGCACGTTCATTCTTCTTCTGGAGAACAGACATTGCCAGTACGCTTGATCCCTGGGCGATATTTGACAGAGCAATCATCGGCCAGAGAATCGTCGTCTTCGGCGGGATCGCCAAAAGCTGTGAGTCAACAGCGTTTGTCATATGGTGCAGACCTGTCATAACGAGCGGAGCATATAACAGGCCAAAGATTGCCGCGAATACAAATCTAAAGTCAGACGTCAATCCCGAATACACCACTGTACCAATGGCGTCACCGATCTTCCACCCGATCGGTCCCACGACCGTATGAGCGATGATAACTGCCGGGAGGAGTGAACAGAATGGAACGACGATCATACTAACCACCTCCGGGCATATCTTCTTAAAAAACTTCTCGAGATATACAAGGACGAATCCCGCCATCATTGCCGCGATGACCTGTCCCTGATAACCGATCATCTCTACTTTTGCAAACCCAAAATCCCACACCGGGATATCCTCTGATGCGGTGGACGACACGCTGAATCCGTTCAGAAGCTGTGAAGATACCAGCGTCAGTCCAAGAACAATACCAAGGATCTGCGTTGTTCCCATCTTCTTTGTGATTGACCACACGATGCCAACCGGGAGCAGATGGAATACCGCCTCACCGATGAGCCAGAGGAAATTATACATACCTGACCAGAACTGGGACACATCTGCCAGACTCTGTGTACCGTCGGCAAAGAAGTTGATTTCACCGATCACGTTTCTGAAGCCAAGCACAAGACCACCGCAGATAAGAGCGGGGATCAGGGGCGCAAAGATCTCCCCCAGTGTGCCGACGATCTTCTGAGCCGGATTCTGATTTGCCTTTGCCGCTGCGTTTACCGCGTCCTTGCTCACGCCTTCGATGCCTGCATAAGCAGTAAATTCATTGTAGAAATTCGCCACATCATTACCGATGATGACCTGATACTGTCCTGCCTGTGTAAATGTTCCTTTTACACTCGGCAGATCCTCAATCTCTTTTTCATTTGCCTTTTTCGGATCCACGAGCACAAAGCGCATCCTTGTCATGCAGTGGGAGACTGCCTGGATGTTTCCCTTGCCTCCGACGAGATCCAGTAGACGTTTTACATCATTTTCATACTTTCCCATCGCTTCTCTTCCTTTCCTGATCTTCTTACTTCACAGGCGGGCTGCTCGCGCGAAAAACGCCGCTCCCTCCCAAGTTTTTCACTACACTTGTTTGAACAACTTTAATTTATCACTCTTGTTCAAACATGTCAATCGCATTAATGATAATAAGACCAATTCAGTAAATCTTGACAAAATCATGCCCCATTTTTTGTGAAACCAGTCAGAACATGATTAAAAGGTAAATTTTTTCTTGATTTTATACGGGTGGGTTCTATAATATAAAGAAGATGTTTAAACAACAGGATGACTATTATGCCGAAAGCAAAGTATGACACTATTTACAAAGACTTAAAAGAAAAGATCGAGACAGAAGTATATGCCTATCAGGAAATGCTCCCGTCAGAGCACACACTTATCCTCAAATATGGCTGTTCCCGCAATACCGTGCGCCGGGCGCTGGCAGAACTGACGGCAGACGGTTATGTGCAGCCCATGCACGGAAAAGGAGTGCGCAACATTTACCAGCCGGTAGAACAAGCCTCGTTTACTGTGGGTGGAATTGAATCGTTTAAAGAATCCGCCATCCGCAATAAACGCGAGAGCAAAACACATGTTCTGCAGTTTACTGAGATCACAGCTGATGAGAAGATCGGGAAACAAACCGGTTTCAGAAACGGAACCCCCCTCTACTATATCCAAAGGCTGCGTTTCTTGAACGGTATCCCCCTTATCCTTGACCACAACTATTTCTTTAAAGAGATCGCCCACGGTCTGACGCCTGAGATTGCCTCACAGTCTGTCTACGAATACTTAGAAGGAGAACTTGGCCTTACTATCGCTACCAGCAAACGAACAATGACCGTTGAACACGTCACGCAGGCAGATGAAAAATACATTGATCTAAAGGATTACAACTGTATGGCCGTCATCACCAGCCAGACCTTTGACGATAACGGCATCCAGTTTGAGTACACACAGTCAAGACATCATCCTGATTATTTCCGATTCCAGGATATAGCTACAAGAAAAAGGACAGGACTATGAACAGTCCTGTCCCCATTTTATATTACATTTTTTCACGAAATGCTCCTCTGTTCAGAATGCGCCGGGGCTTCCGATGCCTCACGCGCCTGAATATCCGTCACACCTTTTCCCACATTAGGATGGAACTGAGAGTATCCGGCATCGAACAAAAATACCGCTGTCAATCCAACGCAAATAACTTTTAATTTTTTCTCACTGACCCTGCTTACAATATCATCCACAATGGGAGCGATCACATATACGATCGCCAGTCCGCCTATACCGAACACAAGAAGCCCTTCTGCGCAGATCCTTCCGTTTAAGTTCAGGAAATACCCGCTGTAATCCCACCATTTCATTCCGCCTGTGGCGATCTCCATGATGAGAGAGGTCATATACTCAAGAAATCCGCACACCACGATCGTAGCCGCAAATTCCAGCGCCGGATTCCGCCTGAACCGGTACAGAACTGTCAGAATCAGGATCGCTCCTGTCCCGTAGATTGGAAGCCATGGGCCATGAAGTGCGCCGCGGTTTACAAAATTTCCGTAACTGACAAGGTGCATTCCCACTTCCCAGAGCCACCCGCAGAAAGACAGGCCCAGGAAAACTACGATCAAAGACCATACCGAATAATGACGCATATAGTTCAAAGACTGCACCAGCTTGCGCCGCCGCTCCTCAGGAACAGGATACAGTCTTACGGGATACGCTTCACCTTGTGTATCATCGATCAGACCATAGATCTCTACCATTTCCGCCTGGCGCTGCTCATACTCCCTGTCCTCTTTTCGCCGGAAAAGAAGGATACCGAAATTCCTTGCAAGCACTCCTCTCCAGCCGGTCAGTCCGGTCTCTTTTTCCGGAGTATTTTCTACAACAGCCAGCACATCGTGATATGTCTCTTTTATAAGCTGTGGGTCTGCCGTTTCATACAGGTATGTATCATACAGAAGTTCTGAGCCGGGAATCTCTTTCTCTTTCGCAAGAGCACGTAGTGCGGCGTAATACCGTGTAAACACTGCCGTTTTATAAGGGTTTGTATAGAGCACCCCGAACAGCCCGAACGTCACTATACTGAGGATTTCCCACCCGGCAAATGACAGTTCAAAGACAAAGCATTCCCACTTATGTCCTTTCATCATTTTCCGGGACAAAGCGATTGCCTGTCTTGCCGTCATGCCCGGGTTCTCAGCCACAATGAATGGTACCATGTAATAAGAATAGCGTTTCACGGCAATTCCTACAACAGTAAGACACCAGAGTGAATAAAAGATATATTTCACAAACATGATCCATGACGCTTTTAGCCATTTCCTGATACGCAGCAGAAATACAAACCGCTGCGGAGTGATCCTCTTGTAGTTCATCCCCTCCAGAAATACCCTGCGAGTAACCACGGGGAATACATTTTGAATAAGGAACCAAAACGCGAACATAAGCAGGGCGCCCAGTACGATCATGACCATTACACCGAGATTCTCTGATCCGGTGATCGAGGCAATCGCCGCCACCGCCGTCACAATAATGGAACCTGAGCTAACCTGATTTACAATCCCGGCGAACACACCTCTTGTCCTCCCAAAAGCCGGATTACCATCTTCTGCATGTTCAATAGCGTTCTGTCTGATCTGTTCTGACATGCTCTTTCCAGCATCGGTATTCCCTTCAACAATTGTGCGCATAACCTCTTCCCAGCCGATACTGCGCATGCTTGTTTTGATCATATATGTTTCAGAATCACCGGCGTCGTTCATATCTGCCTGGATCTGCCCATATGTCTGTTCGTATGACTGCGCGGTGGAAAAATTCACTGAACTTTTGAATTCAGCAGCAAGGAATGCCGCGATCAGGCATGCGGCCACAAAAATCACATAGTGCTTTTTCAAGGAGCTCCGCCCTTGTTTCTTCATCTGTTTTCTCGTCATCATATCAAATGTTGTGCGGTCTGCCTCATACAGCGCACCGCCTGTCCCCTTTCTGGCTGATAAGATAATAGAACATTTTCATTATAGAACAGAACACCCCTTTCGTCTATTGGTCTTTCACCAAAAAGAACGTCCCGCAAACCGTCTTATGCCCCCTGGAACGCTCTCCCTGTTCTGTTATTCTATTTCATTCTTTTTCCGGCCCGCAACATTCGGAACATCCGTCTTGCCGCGCCCAGATACAGCTCCTCAGCCTTATCAATCGCCTCGCTGAGCGGCATTGGACGGTTTACAGTAGTGATGATCGAATCAATACCGTAATCAAAGATATCTTCCGCGCCCTGTCCCATGCAGCCTACAATCGCAGCCACAGGGATATCTCTTGCTTTGCACCGCATACCCACGCCCCGCATAACCTTGCCGTACACGGACTGCCAGTCCGCAGCGCCTTCTCCTGTCACCACAAGAGACACGTCCTCAAGCCTTTTGTCAAATCCAACCAGATCCAGAACAGTCTCGATCCCGGACTTCAAACCGCCGCCTAAGAATACCATGAGCGCTGCGCCCAGTCCGCCTGCCGCTCCTGCTCCCGCAACAGTATCCATATCCACGCCGAACTGCTGTTTCAGGATATCCCGGTAATTGCACATTCCGGCTTCCAGTGCTTTTAAAATCTCCAGCGTGCCGCCTTTCTGTTTGCCAAAGGTATATGTTGCCCCCTGCTCTCCGCAGAGCGGGTTTGTCACATCACACATCACGGTAAATTTACAATCCTTCACCCGCGGATCCATACCGGACATATCAATCTTGCGAACCCGGATCAGATCTTTGCCGCAGCCGGAAAGCTCTTCTGCGTTTTCATCAAGAAAACGTACCCCCAGCGCCCGGATACAGCCCATACCGCCGTCGTTCGTGGCAGATCCTCCGATGGCGATGGAAATATCCCGGAACCCTTTGTCGAGAGCGTCACGTATCATCTCTCCTGTCCCGTAACTCGTTGTCTTTCTCGGATCTCTCTGCTCCTCAGGCACGAAGGGAAGTCCGGAAGCTGCCGCCATCTCCATGACAGCCCGGTTTTCCTCCAGCTTGCCATAGGACGCAGTCCGCTTTTCCCACAAAGGCCCATGCACGTTCGCTTCAATGCGGCTTCCTCCTGCGGCCGCCACCACTGCATCTGTTGTTCCCTCTCCACCGTCGGCCACTCCAATGCTGTCGCACTCGCAGTCTGGAAATATCTCCCGCGCTGCCTGTGTCAGAAGCCTGGCTGTCTGCCGGGAGGAAAGGGTTCCTTTAAAAGAATCCGATGCAAATAAAAACTTCATATCACCCTCCATTCCACTGCCTGAATAATGTCTTCCTTTCCAGAATATCAAGAAAAGACCGGGAAAGTCAAATTTTCCCAGTCTTTTTAAGAGGCGCAGATCGGATTTGAACCGGTGATCAGGGAGTTGCAGTCCCACGCCTTACCACTTGGCTACTGCGCCTTGGTATGAGCACTTAGCGTCCATCCTTTGAACGCTTTCATACTATCTATATGCAGATATCTTCTGCATTATACCAAAACGCGGCGCATCCGTCAAGTTAAAATCATTTAAGTTTCCGAGTCGGAGATTTCGAAGATTTCACTAATACATATATCCGTTTCCTGTACCTGATTCAAATCCCTCAACTCCGCCGAATCCACCGATCTCGACCTCGTACCATTTATCTCCGTTTACAATCGTATAGCTATATTCATTCCAAAGTCCTTCCTGGCTGATATCCTGTTCTACAATCTCTCCTCCGCCTGTCTGCGAGAGTGCGATATTCTGTGCCCGAACCGCATCAATCCTGAACACCATGATTGCAATAACTGCTACTACTGCCACAAGCAGCGCCGCTCCTGCGCAAATTCCGATAATTGCTTTTTTCCCAATTTTTTTCATGTTCTTTTCCTCATCTTTCTTAATAATTACTCTTTCACTGTTTCTTACCATCTTTCAGATTCCCATTTAAGAATCGTTCCCGAGTTTGCATCGATATCAAACTCGTATTCCATTCCATCATACATGATCTCACCCTCATACACATACCATCCGTCGTCATAATCCAACTTGATGGACATGTTCTGCTCCGTCGCGCCCTGGACTCTCGCAAGCGCGATACTCTTCGCTTCTTCTATACTGATGGCAACATTTGCCGAAGCAATATTCCCCCGTGTTGGTGAGGTCGTGCTGTTATTCGTTGTTGCATTCTGTGAGGTCTGTCCCTGAGATGTTCCTCCTTGCTGTGATGTTCCTCCTTGCTGTGATGTTCCTCCTTGCTGTGATGTTCCTCCCTGCTGCGATGTCTCCCCTTGCTGTGATGTTCCTTCCTGCTGCGACGCCTCGCCCTGGGCTGTCTGTCCGGCTGTATCCCCACTCTGGGAGTCAGCTGTCTGACTGTTCTTCATGGCGTCTATTTCTTCCCGAAGCGCATCCACCTCTGCCTGGAGTTCCGCTTCTCTGTCAGCAGAACTTGTATCTGTCTGTACTGTGCTATTCTGCTGTTGATTCTGCGGAAGCTGTCCACCCGCGCATCCAGCAAGTACGCCTGTAGCCATGAGCGACAGCAATGCTATTGATACAGTTCTCTTCATACTCACCTTTATCCCTCGCTTTCCTGTGAATATATGATTCTTGATTTTGATATACAACAGATCCTGCCTTTATACACATGCAGTTCTTTTTCTGTTGTTATCAATATAGATCATAAAGATTAAAGAAACATTAAAGGTCAACAACAAAATTACTGTATTTGTTTTTCGGGATAAAGCGAATAGGAACGTGAACCGCATCGGCCGCACTTTCATCTGTTTTAAGTTGTCTGTTTTCCGACAGGCCTCTGGCTGCAGGCTATTTCTTTTTCTCAATATTTACTTTTTTACACTCTATCTGAATGCAAAGCTTGCTATCTTCTTTTTCCTGTTGATCTTTCACCATATATTGCAAATAAGATTCAATATAATCCAACGCCTTGCTATACTG
Source organism: uncultured Ruminococcus sp. (assembly GCA_904418845.1). Taxonomy (GTDB): domain Bacteria; phylum Bacillota; class Clostridia; order Lachnospirales; family Lachnospiraceae; genus Mediterraneibacter. The sequence continues at coordinate 40,975 of CAJFQC010000020.1, forward strand.
ACCTTTATTCCCAACATACAGCGCAACGCCTCCGCCTGCCAAGATCAATAACAGTAAAAAAATCAATATGTATTGGATAAACTCTGCCCCAAGCGGCATGCCCGTAAAAAAAGACGCTAATGTTCCCACTGCACAGCCCGCAAACGGAATAAAGAAGGCGTATGCACTCCACCCTTCTTTTCTGCCTATAATCCGGGCTATTTCTGCTTTAAGTTCAAGGATCTCACTTCTATCCTTTTCATCCAGCTCTTTTTCTACTTTTTCAATGCCGTATTTGCAACACTTCACAAATTCTCTCACATTGCTCATATTTTTCTCCTATACGAACCAATCCCAAGTACACGCCACATTCATCTAGATAATATACCATATTCTGACAATTATCAACATCTTGTGTCGTTTCTGTTATGTGTTGCAGTATATATTCTTATTTCCCTTCCTTCTCCTGCTTCTCTGGGAATCGGAATGTAAATGTGCTTCCCTCGCCTTCCACGCTTTCTGCAGACACGCTTCCCCCATGTGCTTCCGCGATCCATTTCACCATGGAAAGCCCCAGACCGGAATGCCCCGCCTCTGTCCGCGAGATATCTGCCCGGAAGAACCGTTCCCATATATGCGGCAGCGCCTCTCCAGAAATGCCGGTACCGTGGTCGGTCACTCTTCCGATCACCTCTCCCTCTTTTTTCTCCAGAGACACTTCTACAATACCTCCGTTCCTGCTGTATCTCAGAGCGTTTGAGATCAGATTCACCAACATGCGAATATAGAATGTCTCGTCGGCCTGCGCCAGTATATGCGGCTCGATCTGGGTTTCAATACGGACGCCGCGGCCCTCTTCGTCCGCCAGCATCTGTTCCTCCTCCACGATCATCCCTGTAAGTTCGCTCAGATCGATCTCTTCTGTATTCAGCGGCTGCCTTCCCTGATCTGCACGGGACAGGAAAAGAAGCTGGGAGATCATGTCCGACATTCCTCTCGCTTTTCTCTCAATCAGGCGGATCTCCTTTTTCTGTTCATTTGTATAGGAATCCCCCGCAAGGATCGCATTGCACTGTGCAAGGATCACGCTGACCGGAGTGCGCAGCTCATGGGACACATCAGAGGTAAACTGCTTTTCCCGCTCGAACGCTGTCTCAAGCTCAGAAAGCATATCGTCAAATGTCCCCGCCAAAACATAGATTTCATCGCGTTCTTTTCTTCTCATTCCTGCACGTTTCTTCATATCCTCCTGGCCATCGTTCCCGCTCCCTCCGGCTTTCGTCAGCGAGCCTGTCAGCCCGATCCTTCTGGACAAGTCCGCATCCTCGCGTATTTTTTTCACGGTGTCCGTGATCCTGCGCACCGGCAGAAGCGTATGCCGTGTAAAACGATACCCGATCACCGCTGTCGCAAGGACCATTAATGGCAAAAGAATAAGGGCAAAACGAAGAGTAACTGTAAAGCTTTCTTCCGCGTCAGTCACCGATGTGATTCCCCTGATATATACCGTGTATTCTTCTGTCATCTGATAGGACATATCGTATACATACCATTCCTGTTCCTTGTCACGGATCGTCCGCACTACGCCGTCCAAAAGCTCTGGCTGCTGGTCAAAGCCGTAAGGGATCTTTCCATACAGGAAATACAGATCTTCCTCATACAGGGACAGATATACATCCTTTGCCACGGAATAAAAATCCGAATTCAGACGCAGCCGTCCGCTGCGGTACTCCACATCCTCCACACTCTCCTGTACCCTGCGCTCTAGTTTGTTCTGCGCAGAAGAAAGGATTTCCCTGTTGCTCAGAGAAAAAAGGATCGCTAAAGCCGCACATGTAAGCAATGCCATAAAAAATGTATAGAGCACTGTCAGTTTTAATTTCAGAGATAATCGTTTCATAATTTCTACTCCGCTTTGAGCACATAGCCTGATCCACGCACTGTATGGATAAGTTTTTGCTCATGGCCTTCATCCAGTTTTTTTCGAAGGTACCGGATATACACGTCGATCACATTAGAGCCGCCGGCATAGTCAAAATTCCATAAATGTTCTTCCAGCCTGTCTCTTGACAACACGATGCCTTCATTCTGCACCATATATCTAAGCAGCGCGAACTCCTTGCCCGAAAGCTTCACCTCAAGGCCGCCCCTTAAAACCCTCTGCGTATCCATATGTACTTCCAGATCAGCCACTTTATAACAAGTCTTCGGCGTCTGCGCGGGCTTTCTTAAAAGCACCCGGATACGCGCCAGCAATTCCTCAAAAGCAAACGGCTTGACAAGATAATCATTCGCCCCGGCGTCCAGCCCCGTCACCCGATCCTCAATACTGTCTTTTGCCGTCAGCAGCAAAACGGGGGTACTGTCATTCCTACGGCGCATTTTCCTAAGGACCCCAAGTCCATCCATCACAGGCATCATAATATCCAGTATGACCGCGTCGTACTCCGCGCATTCCAGATAATTCAGAGCTTCCTGCCCGTCATAACAGGAATCTACACTGTAATGTTCTCCTTCCAGGCATGTCGTTATAATCCTGTTGAGATCTCGTTCATCCTCCGCTACCAGTATCCGCATATTATCAACTCCTTCTGCCTTCCAGTATACGGACGAAATCTTCAAATGTAAAGAGCAGGATTACCACGGGAAAAACAGGCTGCTATCTTGACAGAAGGATGATAGAAATATATTCTGAAAATAAAGGTGCCGGCTGACAGACTTATACAGGCAGCCGCCCATAGATAAAATATCTCATAAAGGAGTGAATTTCTCTTCATGGACCAGACGACTATAAAAGAACTCTCACATTTTCTGGAACAGAGCCCGACAAGTTTCCACACCGTTCAAAATATTACAGATATTTTGCTTAAGGAAAACTTTACCCAATTACAAGAAAACCAAAAATGGCAGATCAAAAAGGGCGGCAGATATTTTGTCGCCAGGAATGGTTCTTCTATTATCGCTTTCGCCATCCCAGAGAGCGGCATAACGTGTATGCGCATCATAGCAGCCCACAGTGATTCCCCTACTTTTAAGATCAAAGAGAGCCCTGAACTAGAATCCAACGGACATTATATCCGACTCAATGTCGAGCGCTACGGCGGCATGCTCTTCGCCCCCTGGCTGGACCGTCCGCTCTCTGTCGCGGGACGGGTCGTTGCAAAAGATGGACATGGCGGTTATATCTCAATACTTGTGAATGTAGACCGGGATCTTGTTCTGATCCCCAACCTTGCCATCCACATGAATCGTGAGGCAAACAGCGGTTATAAATACAATGCGCAAAAGGATATGCTCCCCCTTTACGGAAATCTGTCGGCAAAAGGCACCTTCATGAAAACTATCGCCAATGCCGCATCTGTAAACGAGAAAGATATACTCGGACATGATCTCTTCCTTTATAATAGAGAAAAAGCAAGTATATGGGGCGCTTCCAATGAGTTTATCTCCTGCGGGAGACTGGACGATCTTCAATGCGTGTTCTCCTCCCTCAGAGGATTTCTCGGCGCCGGCGCTGCCGGACCGCATATGCCGGTTTTATGTGTTCTGGATAATGAAGAAGTCGGAAGCAATACTAAACAGGGGGCGGGATCGACTTTTCTATACGACACGCTCACCCGGATACACGACAGTCTGGGATATGCACGGGAAGATTATCTGATCCATCTGGCAGACAGCTTTATGATCTCAGCTGATAACGCCCACGCAGTCCACCCAAATCACACTGATAAGGCAGATCCTTCCAACCGCCCGTATATAAACGGCGGCATTGTGCTCAAATTCAACGCCAATCAGAAATACTGCACAGACGGAATATCCGCCGCTATGTTCCGGGATATCTGCCAGGAGGCAGACGTTCCGGTGCAGACATTTACAAACCGCTCGGATATGGCCGGCGGTTCCACCCTTGGCAGCATCTCTAACACACAGGTAGCTCTTAGCACAGTAGATATCGGACTTCCCCAGCTTGCCATGCACTCACCCTATGAGACAGCAGGCATCTTAGATACAGAGTATCTGATCAAGGCAGCACAATTATTTTTCAGCAGATGAGGAGAACGAAAGTGAAGCTTAAAATCGGTATCGTAGGAACAAATTTCATCAGTGATACTTTTTGCGATGCGGCTGGGTATGTACCGGAAATCGAACTGTACGCCGTCTATTCCAGAAAAAAGGAAACAGGGGATGCTTTCGCCAGAAAACACTCCGTCCCCCATGTTTACACGGATTATGACGCATTTCTCGGCTCTGGGCTGGACGCGGTTTATGTAGCGTCCCCGAACTTCGCGCACTGCAGCCAGACAGTCAAAGCACTGGAAAGCGGTAAGCACGTCCTCTGTGAGAAAGTTATGGCAATGAATGAACAAGAAGTCCGCTCTATGATCGACTGCGCTCAGAAAAACAACCGGATTCTCCTGGAGGCCATGCGCCCGGATTTTGATCCCGCGTTTGAAATCATTGAAAAAACACTGCCGCGAATCGGGAAGCTCCGTCGTGCCTCTTTCGAATTCTGTCAGTACTCCAGCCGGTACGATAATTTCCGCCAAGGCATTGTCCAAAATGCCTTTGATCCCGGAATCGGCAACGCGGCAATCATGGATATCGGGGTGTACTGTATCCATTCCCTCGTGCGCCTCTTCGGAATGCCAAAGAGCATAAAAGTTCTTTCCACAAAGCTTGAAAACGGATTTGACGGCAGCGGGATCGTACTCATGGAGTACAATGATATGATTGCGGAAACTGTGTACTCCAAGATCACTGTCTCCGTAAGTCCCAGTGTAATACAAGGAGAAGACGGCTCCCTCCTGATCGACTATATCAGCAAACCGGAGAAACTGGAGCTCCGCTTAAGGAAAGGTTCCAGGGATACATTGGATAGTGGACAGATCGAAAAACTCTCGTTCACTCCGGCAGAAAATAATATGGTGTACGAGTTGAGAGAATTTATAAAACTGATCGAGAACAGCGAAGTCGAGCACAAGTATCTGCAATATTCTCTGGATACGATCAAAGTCATCGATGAAGCAAGACGGCAGACCGGAGCGGCACCTGCTTCTCCATACATCTTTTCCCCTTGATGACAGAGTTTTGTGCCTTTCTGATTCCGGACAGTAGGAGGACACCGGCAAGAATTCCCGCGCTGTCCGACTCCTGTCCGCTCCTGCCGCGCACAAACAGCTGATGAAATTCATCCGCTGCGGCATGCAGGTCCGCCACTATTAAAAAATAATATGTTCTTTATATATACCCTCGTTTTTATTATTTTTAGTTTATTTATATTTAATATTATTTTTTTCTGATTTTATATTGACATTTTGATTATTATGAGTTATTATTAACTCATCAAAAGAAGAGGAGGACGATCCACCGAAAACTTAATCTTAAATCCATAAACTAAGAAAGAGAGGTATAGTCCAATGGGATACTAAGTAAAACAAAATCAAAAACACTATTTGTAAAAATAGTTTCAGAATAGATATCAATTAAATAAGGAGGCTGAACCAATGGATGGAATAAGCTGAAAATCCACTGTACGCAAAAAACGATACAGTGGATTTTCTTATGTCTTTATTCATCATATAATACGACCGGCACTATCAGTGCTTATCATACATTATCCTAACATGTCTTCCTTCTTTGCAAGAATCGCCTCTACGTCAGCACATGCCGGGCAGTCACAATACTTCGCACCTGCTGCTTTGATCTCTCTTGCATGTGCGGCAACTCCTTTTGCCGTCCCTTGTATGCACACTATAACTTACTGGATCTTTTTCAAATCATCCGGGTATATATTTCTCGCTTTTCCCAGATCCGGAAAAGTGTTGACCTTTGATTTTGTGGTTTTAAACCGTACCCTGTCTCCCACCGTCAGATCCTGAAAAGCGCCGCCATAATAAAATAGCCAATCGCTGTCAGCGGTCCCGCCGTCCGGCGGATCTGCGATATGTCCTCTGATTCCATAGCAGCGATATTGCTTGTCGCGCAGCTGACGGACACTTTCAATTGTCGTCTCATAGTATCCCTGCTTATCCTTCTGTAATACATACTGTCCTCTGTTCAGACACTCTACCCCCTGCGTGAACTCTGAGACACGCTTATTAAATTCTGCGGTCTGATATTCCTTCAGCACTCCACAGAAATGTAGTTCGTCATAGATAACGCTCATATCTTCAATATCAGACATCTTTCTCATCTGCATATTCTGCAGCGGCGTCCCGTTTAATCTCGAATAAGGTACTGTCAGCATCGGGAAAAACTGTTTGCTCATCGCCCATGCCGCTCCCATCTCCACGAGGCAAGGGCCGGACCGAGAGCCGTGCCATCAGCGCGATTATTGACTATGTGGCAAATCCACAAAAGACAGACCACGGCAGGCTCATCACCGGCTATGAGTGCGACAGCCGCGTGGCCGATGCCGAGTTCATGCTGGCAAAGCGCCAGTACATTGCCGCTACCGGGCGGGTCCGTGGCGCGGACGATGTAATCGCCTACCATGTCCGCCAGTCCTTCTGCCCTGGGGAGATCACCCCGGAGGAAGCCAACCGGCTGGGCGTAGAATTTGCCAAGCGGTTCACCAAGGGCAAACACGCCTTTATCGTCTGTACCCACATTGATAAGGCCCATGTCCATAATCATATCATTTGGAGTTCGGTCAACTTGGACTGTGACCGGAAATTCCGCAACTTTTGGGGCAGCACAAAAGCCGTCCGCCGATTGAGCGACACCATCTGCATTGAGAACGGACTGTCCATTGTCGAGAACCCACAGCCCCACGGCAAAAGTTACGACCAATGGCTGGGCGATCAGGCGAAGCCCTCCCATCGGGAATTGCTCCGTGCTGCCATTGACAACGCCCTGGCGCAAAAACCTGCTGATCTGGACGAGCTGCTGAAGCTGCTCCGGGAATCCGGCTGCGAAGTATCCAAGCGCGGCAAATCCTACCGTTTGAAGTTCCCCGGCTGGGGCAAAGTGTCCCGCCTGGACAGTTTGGGCGACGGCTACACCCTGGAGGACCTGCTGGCTGTCCTCGCCGGACAAAAGGAGCATACGCCCCGTCGGAAGCCGGTCAAGCAAGCAGATCCGCCGAAGGTCAATCTGCTGGTTGACATCCAGGCAAAGCTCCAGGCCGGAAAAGGTGCCGGATATGCGAGATGGGCCAAGGTCTTTAATCTGAAACAGATGGCACAGACCGTAAACTATCTCACGGAGCATAACCTGTTGGAGTATGCGGTTCTGGAGGAAAAGGCTGCGGCAGCTACGGCCCACCACAATGAGCTATCTGCAAAAATTAAGGCGGCGGAGAAACGCATGGCGGAAATCGCCGTCCTGCGGACCCATATCATCAACTATGCCAAGACCCGCGACACCTATGTCGCTTACAGACACGCCGGTTACTCCAAGAAATTTCGCCAGGAACATGAGGAAGAAATCCTGCTCCATCAAGCGGCCAAAAATGCCTTTGACGATATGGGTGTCAAGAAGTTGCCCAAGGTCAAAGAGCTGCAAGCCGAGTATGCCCGGCTGCTGGAGGAAAAGAAAAAGACCTATGCCGAGTACCGGCGCTCCCGTGAGGAAATGCGGGAGCTGCTGGCGGCAAAGGCCAATGTGGATCGGCTCTTAAACATGGAGGCGGAACACGATACCGAAAGAGAAAAAGACCACGACCAGCGGTGAGCTGGTCATGGTCAAAAGCGTCCATCGGACGCGCAGCCGCAGAATGAAATTCTGCGTTTATGGGGGCTTGGGGGATACCCTCAACAAGCAGCGCCGGAAGCCGAATGGCTATCCAGGGGCATTGCTTGCCTCTTTCCCGCAGGAATAAAATAAGCCAGTGGCGAAACCTTCAGATTTCGTTCACTGGCCTACTTTGTTTCAAGTTTCTTGGAAAGTTCCTTTAGTTCCTCGGTAAATCCCCGCGTATGTTGTAACAAGGTTTCTCGCATCTCCGGCGGACACTTCATATACAGCAGCTTCATCTCGTTCTGTCCTGCTTCGTCCGGCGAGAGGTCTGAGAAAATAAGCGAGTCCAGTGAAAGATGGACCACTTTTGCCAATGCTTTCAAAATCACATAGGAAGGATTTCTCTTGGCTTTTTCAATATCGGCAATCTGTTTGGTAGAAACATGGGCTTCATCAGCCAGCTGTTCCTGCGTCAGATTTTTCTCTTTTCTTGCTGCTCGGAGTGCCTCCCCCAAGGCAGTCAAATCATCAATCGGCATTATCGTTCACCTCAATAATATTGTATCGTTCCGGTTTAATTTGAGGAATAACCTTATCGTTCCGGTTTACCAGTACGATTATACCGATTTTCTCTTTGTAAGCATGGTTGCAGACTTGTATTCTTCGAGCAATAGAAATCAGGAGGTGTGAAGATGGATTACATGATGCTCAAAGAGGCGAGTGAAAAATGGAAAATTTCAGTTCGACAGGTAAATTACTATTGTACCGATGGCCGCATTCCCGGTGCTGTAAAAATGGGAACTGTCTGGCTGATACCCAAAGATTCTCAAAAACCAGCTGACAAAAGATATAAAAGCACTCGCAGTAAGGAGGGTGAAGGCAAATGAAGCACATTTTCTTTGTAGAAGATGATCTAAGTTTAATCAACGGATTGTCATTCGCAATCCAAAAACAGGGATATGAGTTGACGATTGCTCGTACAATCGCGGAGGCGGAACAGCTATGGGCAAACGGTAATTATGACTTGGCGGTTTTGGATGTAACTTTGCCGGATGGTTCCGGCTTCGATCTTTGCCAAAAAATCCGGGCATCTTCTAAAGTCCCGATTATGTTTTTGACTGCTGCCGACGAGGAAACAAATATTATTATGGGCCTTGATATTGGCGGTGATGACTATATTACTAAACCGTTCAAGCTGGCCGTTTTTCTTTCGAGGGTCAATGCCCTTCTCCGTCGCAGCGAAAACTATAATCAGGCACAAGATAACAACACTGCCTTGAAATCGAATGGTATAGAGGTTCAGCTTCTCAAACAGGAAGTAACTAAAGACGGTGTCACAATTAGCTTGACTGCCAGCGAATATAAGCTGCTGTGTCTGTTCATGGAAAATCCTAATATCGTCCTTTCACCTGAACAGATTTTGAGCAAGCTGTGGGATTGCGATGAAAAATACATTGATAACAACACCCTGACTGTATATATCCGGCGGCTTCGCACGAAAATCGAAGATAATCCTGCCGATCCTCAAAAAATAGTGACGGTTCGCCGCATGGGATACAAGTGGAATGAAACAGATAGGGGTGTGTTATGAAAATACTGGTCAATCGAAAAATCAACCGCCTTTTTCTGTGTCTATTACTGATAATGGCAGTTTTCACCGCAACTGCAATCATCTTTATTACTCTGGACTTGGAGAATACAGTCCTTTATGTGTCAGTCGCCGCCGTGCTGATGATACAGTTTGTTCTTATCGCCCTGTATTTGTATTTTCGAGAACAAAGCAAAATTATGAATGAAGCCATAGAGCAAATTCGGGAATACATTGCAGGCAACAGAAATGCGCGTATCGAGTGTGATGATGAAGGCGACTTATATCGGCTGTTCCATGAGGTCAATTCCCTGGTTGCGATTTTGAACGCTCATGCCGAGAATGAAGGCCGCGACAAAACCTTTATGAAGAATACCATCTCCGATATTTCCCATCAGTTAAAGACGCCTCTTGCTGCACTTAATATTTACAATGGTTTGATTCAACAGGAAGTGAGCGATAACCCGGAACTGAGGAAATTTGCCTCCCTATCTGAGCAGGAACTGGATCGGATTGAAAATCTTGTGCAAAATCTTTTGAAAATCACCAAGCTGGATGCAGGGACGATCACTCTGGAAAAATCCATCCAATATGTTGCAGATATGATGGAATATGTTAAAAGGCATTTTTCCTATCAAGCACAGCAACAGGAAAAAACACTCATACTCTCTGGTGATGACGAAATCACCCTTTTCTGTGACCAAACCTGGTTAATAGAGGCAGTCAGCAACTTGGTGAAGAATGCCATTGACCATACAAAGGCAGGCGCAACAATCTCCATTTCATGGAGAGCCTTTGCGTCTTTCATTCAAATCATTGTAAGCGACAACGGCAGCGGCATTCACCCGGAAGATCTGCCCCACATTTTCAAGCGGTTTTACCGCAGCCGGTTTTCAAAAGATACGCAAGGGATTGGGTTGGGCCTGCCGCTGGCAAAGGCCATTATAGAAGCACACAATGGAACGATTGAGGTGGATAGCACACTTGGGGTTGGAACAACCTTTACGATCAACTTTTTGATTCCTACAAAATTGTAGGGTCGCTGTCATAATGCAGTAGGGTTGACGTGCTACTCTTTCTATACCAAGACAGAAAGAGGTGTAATCTGATATGAATTTGTTAGAGGTCAAGAATATCTCTAAAACATACGGGACCGGCGAAGCTACGGTCCACGCTTTGAAACAGGCGACTTTCTCCGTTCCAAAGGGCGAGTTCGTTGCGATTGTCGGTGAGTCTGGCTCCGGTAAAAGTACGCTGCTGAACATGATCGGCGCGCTGGATACCCCCACTTCTGGAAAAGTGTTCATCGACGGCAAGGATATTTTCTCGATGAAGGAACGCAACCTGACGGTATTCCGGCGGCGGAACATCGGCTTTATCTTCCAGAGTTTCAACCTGATCCCGGAGCTAACGGTGGAGCAAAACATTATCTTCCCGGTGCTGCTGGACTACCAAAAGCCCAACAAAAAGTATCTGGAAGAACTGCTGACGGTGCTGGGCTTGAAAGAACGGCGCAACCATCTGCCCAGCCAGCTTTCCGGCGGCCAGCAGCAGCGTGTGGCGATTGGCCGTGCGCTGATTACCCGCCCGGCTCTGATCCTGGCTGACGAACCCACCGGCAACCTGGACACCCAGAATACCAGCGAAGTGATTGCCCTGCTGAAAGAAGCCTCCCGGCTGTATGAGCAGACCATCGTGATGATTACGCACAGCCAGAGTATCGCTCAGACCGCTGACCGTATCCTGCGGGTATCGGATGGCGTGGTGACTGATTTTGGGAGGTGCCGGGAATGAAAAGCTATCTAAGTTTGGTGCCTATTTCCGCAAAGGTACACAAACGCCAGAGCCGCATGACATGGATATGTATTGTTCTGGCAGTATTTTTGGTAACTTCCATCATTTCAATGGCGGAGATGTGGACCCAATCGGAATTGACAGCAATGCGCAGAAATCATGGAGATTGGCACATTGCCCTGCAAAATCTACCGGAAAATGAAATAGAGGAAATCATAAGCAGTTCCGATGTTGCCTACTCCTCCTGGTATAGTGAGATAAACGAAAATGCGGACCAGGGCTATTATGTAGGTGGTAAAAATGTGGTTATCTATGGCGTCGAGGAAACATACCTTACTGGCATGATGAATTACCTGCCCGAAGGTTCTTATCCACAGACGGAAAGCGAAGTCGCTTTAAGCGCAGAGGCAAAAGAACTTTTTGGCATCAATATTGGCGATCAGGTTGTCATAAATACACCTGCTGGAGATTTTGCATATACCGTTTCTGGATTTTATGAAGATGATATGGAGTTTAATAATATAATCCAGGGATGTTGTGCGTATATAAACCGAACGGCCTTTGATGAAATCAGCAGCAAAAATGAGGCCGATACAATTTCGCAGTTTTATATCCGTTTTCAAAAAGAAAGCGGATTAAAGAAGCTAATTGCCGATCTAAAAGAGCAGTATCATCTTACGGATGAAAATATACATGAGAATACAGGAGTTCTGGGCCTTTTGGGGGCCAGTAGCAGCGAAACCTTTAATGGGCTGTATCCACTCGCAGCAGCTTGTATGGTCATCATACTGGCGGCAGGAGTGTTAATGATCTCAGGCTGCATGAACAGCAATGTGGCTCAGCGGACAAGTTTTTTTGGTATGCTGCGTTGTATAGGCGCAAGCAAACAGCAGATTGTAAATTATGTTAGGCTTGAGGCGTTAAACTGGTGTAAGTCAGCAATCCCGATTGGGTGTGCGCTCGGTACTGCGATTTGTTGGATATGTTGCGCGATTCTACGGTTCTTTGTAAAAGGAGAATGGGCGGATATGCCGCTCTTTGCAGTTAGTCCAGCGGGTATCCTCTGCGGAGCAGTGGTTGGTATAATTACCGTTTTGATCGCTGCTCATTCCCCTGCAAAACAGGCGGCAAAGGTTTCTCCGGCAGCGGCAGTAACCGGAAATACGGATGAAGCCAAAAAGATTGTCCATGCAGCCAACACAAAACTTTTCAAGGTGGAAACCTCTCTTGGAATCAACCATGCAACAAGAAGGAAGAAAAACCTATTCCTGATGACAGGCTCCTTTGCCCTTACAATCATATTGTTCTTGACATTTTCCGCCTGCCTTGATGTGGTAAATAAGCTGCTTCCATCGGCAGTGAGCGAATTTACACCAGATATTACGATTGCAAGTGAGAATGACACAAATTCCATAGACAGGGACCTTTTGAATGCCATTGAACAGGTGGAAGGTGTGGACTGGGCTTTTGGCTTTGGTTTATATGCAGCATATCCCGTGGAAGTAAACGGCAACGAGACTACCATTGATTTGTTCTCCCATGATGAGCAGTTGCTCGATAAGTTCAAAAATTCGGTAGTAAGTGGCGATATAGAAAAGGTGTATGGAGACAAAAACTATGCGATGGCGGTATACAATCAAAGCAATCGGCTGAGTGTGGGAGATAAAATCAAAATCGGAGAACAAGAGGTCGAGATCGCTTGCGTCACATCGGAAGGGATTGGAAGTGTCAGTGATGCAGCAACTGTGGTATGTTCTGAAGAAACATTTGCCCGTCTGACAGGAGACAACGGATTTGTCACATTAGGGGTTGTATTGCAAAAAGATGCGTCCGAAGCAGCCGTAAGGGAAATCTATGATTTGGCAGAGGGGAATCTTGTGTCAGATAATCGGGAATCAAACAACGAAACCAGTGGTTCTTATTGGGTGTTCCGAATTGCCGCATACGGTTTTCTGGCCATTATTTCCTTAATAACCGTGTTGAATATTATGAACAGCATTTCTATGAGCGTATCTGCAAGAATCAAGCAATACGGGGTAATGCGTGCTGTGGGAATGGGTAATCAACAGGTTACAAAGATGATAACAGCGGAAACGATCACATACGCTGCTTGTGGAACGGTTGCTGGAATTGCATTTGGTCTGTTATTCCACTATTTGATTTATGTCAAAATCATCATCACTCATTTTGGCGGTGGCTGGAACATCCCGTTTAGCACTATTGGAATTATAATCTTGCTGGTTATGTTTTCGTGTATCGTTGCAGTCCATGGCCCCGCCAAACGTATACAGAGCATGGCAATCACCGAAACAATCAATGAGTTGTAATGGCTCAATATAGATTCGTACCAATAATGTTTCAGCAATCTGCCGGATAACGGCAAAAGAAAAAAGTCGTCAAAATAACCGATAGGAGGATGAAGAATGGGGAAAATAATGCGGTGTGGCATTTTGGGCGCTTTTTTAGTAAATAGCATGGTATGGGCATATCTTTGGTTTGTTAATAATACAGGAAATAATATTGCGTTATCTATGCTATGGTGTATTGTTAATGTTATATGGCTAATAGTAGAAATAGTTTGCACTAAAAAATCAGAACGCCCTATTTACAAAAGTTGGAGAGTATGGATATGTTGTTTGTTTTTGCTGATAGCTCTTTTTACTTTGGCGATTTATATGTTTACAAAATCTATGCCATAAAATATTTATACATAGGAAGATAAAACAAAAAACTGATTATCTGCCGGACGACGGCAAAAGAAAAAAAGCCGTCGTGCAGCAGCTCTTTGACACGCCCATACGACCAGCGGCGGCTTTGAACGATCAAGGCCGCCGCTTTCTTCATGCCTGAAGGAGAGTGATACCAGGACCGGCGGCCCAGGGAGGGAGCCGCCGTGAGAGCAGTAAGATGTAGTTTATCAAAAAAAGCCTTGCTTGCGCCTCGGCTCTTTCCGCTCCTCCACCGGTATTATCCTGCCGGTTAATCGGCAGTCACAAAAGAAATGAACTTGACGCCAGTTTCCCCCTTCGGGAGACTGGCGTTTTTGTTTGTCGTTTTTTGTGGAATGGCCCCGAACTGTGCCGGTGCCGTTCTCCACCCCATTTCGGCTCACCCGTCAACTGGACCCGTGAACCAAAATGGAGGTACATAATGCAGAAAATCAATCTTCGGGAACTATATCCCGATATTTATAAAACGGACACTTATCTGGAAGTAACCGATGAAGTGCAGGCGGTGTTCTTGGCCGACAAACGAGCGGAAGCACGCTACCTGCGGCAGATGTATAACTACAAAGCGCACTACTCCCTGAACTGCGACAACGGAATTGAAAAGGCCATTGTGCAGCACCCGCCGACCCCGGAAGAAATCCTGGAGAACCAGCAGCTCCGCGATCAGCTCTACGCTGCGGTGATGGAGCTGCCGGACAAGCAGGCCAAGTGGATTTATGCCCGGTTTTACCTGGGCATGACCGTCAAGGAAATTGCCCAGGCGGAAAGTGTTGATCTCAGCTGGGTGTATAAGAGCATTAAGCGCGGTTTGAAGCGCCTGGGAAAAAATTTCAAAAACTTTAATTAACATGGCCAAAATGTCGGCGTTTTCTTCACTACCATTAGAAGGACAACTTTTCACCTTCATTGGTACATTGACAACCGAATAGACGGCATTTCTGGTACATAGCCCATGTACGAGCGAATCAGGCGCGCCGCCAAGAAGGACAAGCCAAGGAGGTGATGAACCGGTTGTCCTGAGCGATCAACGCAAGCCTGAAACCCGGAGGTGGCACTTCGGGTCGCGGTGACTGCATGGGGGCTTAAAGATACTTCCTCACGGCCTCCTAAA